>JAPORQ010000073.1 GCA_026710155.1 Paracoccaceae bacterium | reverse complement strand
CTTTGGTCATCAAAATTTCTCCAGTTTTTAAAAATATATTTTCTAAATATAAATTGAATTTATATTACTATTTATTCAAACCTTCATTAAAATTTAGTGACAAACCTACAAAAAATGATTTTCAAACTGAGACACTACCAAAATTTTCACAAAAAGATTGGATACAATCTTGGCCTGGACTTAAACCGGTTGGTCATGAATATCACAGCCCTTGTCCTGTATGCGCTGCCAAGACCGCTTTTTTGTTCGTCCAGATGGCTCTTTTGCCTGCAGGAAAAACAATTGTGATTATCAGGACATTTTGAAGTCCGTAGGGTTTTGGCAGGAGCCGAAAAAAGAAGGTTGGAAACCACCGCAGTTGAAGACCTACAAATGAGAAATGCGGGGAACCACTTTCACAGCTGTCAGAACCGAAAATCCCATTACAGGAAAGAAGGTTGGAAACTGGCAGGAACCCACGGGCGTCAAACTTCAACAAGGTGAAAAATGGCTACCTTACACGGGCAAGGATAGTTTGAGCGAGGCAACAAAAATACTCGTTGTTGAAGGCGAGCGGTGTGTTGATATTTGCAACCAAAACATGCGTTACGGGCGTGCTATATACTGGACACGCAGTATCAAACAAACGGATTGGTCATGTCTGAAGAACAAAGATGTCACAATTTGCCCGGACAAAGATGGGGTTGGCTATCAGAGGGCAAGGATGATTTTTGAAGAAATCAAGGACATTGCCAAATCCGTCAGGTTCCTGAAATTGCCGGGACTTGCCCGTAAGGAGGATGTTGTAGATTTCGTCAATCGCGGCGGCAATCTTAACAATGCCTGCAGGACAAGCATTGAAATCAAATCCTCATCTGAAATAAAGCCGATCATTGAAATAGAGCATTATGGCCTGAAGCACATGCTTGACTTCATGGGTCTGGAAATCAGATACAACCTTTGCAAGCAACAAACTGAATTCAGGGGCAAGAACAAATTCCACTCACTTGAACAGGGACATGGGAAACAACCAATGTTCGTCTGAAGGATTCCATCTGTGAACATATACGGCACAATGCCCTTTGTTGGAGGAAATCGGGCAGGGAGGAATACCTGTCAAAGGCAATCTTCGGAGCGGATCGTTGGAGTATGTGTATCAATGCAATTCTCGTATGAAAACCAATCTGATCCATTCATGGATTTTTTGAAATCTTTGAAACCTGCAAAAAGCGACCTCATAAACACATGGCTTTGGGTATTGAGAAATGTTTACAGACTTGAAACAAATCAGCTTGTTTTAAGCGATAATTGTTATTTTGTTACTACTTAATATGTGCAAGGTGTTTCTCGTTCACAAATACTGGTCAAAGAGAGATTTGAGGATAATGAAACAGTAGTGATCATTGGTGATACCGGTAATACCTGTAGAATTTTAGATCAAATCTTTGTTGTTGCAAACGGTCATGATTTTTATGCTTGTAATGTATTTGAATTCTGTAAAAGCAGTATGTTGCAAATTGAATTATAAAAAGGCCAGTTGGAAAATACATAAGAATCTTTGTTTGCCAAAAATTTGGATTGGATATACACTACTGCTTGGTGTCCCGGTATTTTCTGAAAGCAAGAATCCAAAGAGAAGCCAAAAAAAGCGATAAAACCGCATTCCAGCCAGCCATACTCAGATTCAGAAAACTCCATACGATTTCATCGCACATGACTGTTGAAATTTCTTCTGAAAAGTCAATAATCATTTCCGCGGACAACCCCATATCGGAAGTTGAACAACTGGCAAGACCTTCCCACCAGTCCTGTTCAACCCCCGCATGGTAACCAGCCAGAAGTGAACTGATGACCATCACAAGTGAACCAGTTAAAAACCAAATTTGATGTGGAAGTACAATTGAAAAAAAATATATACATGGAATGACGGCGTGCGGCCATCTTTGCCAGATACACAGGGTACATGGTTCGAAACCAAATATTTCCTGGAAAACAAAGGCACCAAGCAACAAACCGATGGAGCCCATGGTTGCCAAAAGCGCACATTGATTTAGAACTCTGGTCATATCAGACTTATAAATATTATGAAGGAACCGATCAGGGCAAATACAAAAATAATTGAAAAGAAGCCCAGCCTTTCTTCGATAAGGTTCTGAATTTTATCACCGAAATACCAAAGGAGAATGGCGATCAGGAAAAATCTCAATCCTCGTGCCAAAATGCTGCAAATAACGAAAACCATAAAATTCAAACCGGTGAACCCTGATAGAATTGTGATTACCTTGTAGGGAAAGGGGGTGATTCCGGCAATGATCACCGCCCAACTGCCAAAATTGTTATAATGGCCTGCAAATTGACTGTAATAGGCTTCCTTCCCGAGGGCATCAAGAATGGGCTGTCCAATTTCCTCAAACAGAAAAGCACCTATGAAATATCCCCCCATGCCTCCCAAAACCGAGGCAGACAGACACACCCCTGCAAATAGGAATGCTCTGGAGGGGTAAGCAAGAATCATGGGTATCAATAGTGCATCCGGAGGAATGGGAAAAATTGAGCTTTCAAAAAAACTCACGAGTGCCAAAAACCAGAGAGCGTGTCTTGATCCGGCTTTTTCCTTTACCTTGTAGTACAAATTTCTCATTGTTATTCGTATCAGAGTAATAAGTTCTAGATTCTTCTTGTCTTTTCAGCTGTTTTTGTTCAAGCAACAATTCAATTAAAGTAAATGTAGCAACCATGGATTTACTCCAATGAATTCAGGAAAAACAACTTGAATGCCCAGGCTCACCTGATCATTGGTACAACTGCATCTGCCAAGCCAAACGGCTGGAAAATTAATTTGGCTGCCATTGCCGGGGCGCTGATACCCGATCTTTCTCTTTATGTACCCTCCGTATATTACCTGTTCATTGTTGGTGTTTCGCCGGGAATTGTATTTGGGCAAATGTATTTCTCGGATCAATGGCAAAGCATTTTTTCAGTGGACAATTCCTTTTTTCGTGTAGGGGATCATCGTAGGAGCGGGCTTTTATTTCAAGAATGATGTCGTTAAAATTTTTGGATTGGCGGGATGTTTGCATCTTGCCCTGGATTTACTCCAGTCCTGTAAGCAATTGGGACCAAGACATTATGGCAATATTTTCGATCCATCGGAAGCATTTACATGTATGACACGATGTGTCGTTCTTGTCTTCAAATTTCGTTCGATTAAAGCAAGAACAGGTCATAATGATCGGTTTTATGGAATTATTATGCATTGTCATGAATGTCCTCAATCACATTTAACTTAAGAACAACCCTTGAAGTTCTCCATAATTGATAATATTGAAATGTTGGGGCCCGAGTGGCGGAATTGGTAGACGCAGGGGACTCAAAATCCCCCGACTTCGGTCATGCGAGTTCGAGTCTCGCCTCGGGCACCATTAATCCATATCGGATCATTTTGAACGGGAATTTTCAATCGCTGATCCTGAATTCCCTCATATTGTGGGTTTGTGCCTGGTCTCTACCGGAATAGTTCTTGACGATGGAAATTTTTGGATAATAGTACCAAAAACACTTGAATATTATAATTGCAAACCAATAATGAGACCACTCAAGGTTATTGTTCCATATAACCTATAATTGGTCAAGATGCGGGCGTGGCGGAATCGGTAGACGCAACGGACTTAAGGATTTGAGTGCTTTAGTTGGAAACGATAAAGTAGAACTGTTCAAATTCGGGGAAGCCTTTAAAATGGTAATCCCGAGCCAAACCCTGGATCCCAGGGGAGGTGTAGAGACTAGACGGACAGCACCTAAAGTGATGAGCTAAGGTGAAGGGATAGTCCAGACCACAAACCTGTTAAGGGCAACGAAAGTTGTAGTTGGTAAGAAAATCCGTGTCCCGAAAGGGAGTGGGGGTTCAAGTCCCTTCGCCCGCACCAGTTTTGTCATATTCAGTAATCCATTGATCCCAGTTTTCGGGTGTGTCAACATCAACCATGGCTTTTTCATTGTCGAGTTTGACAAGTTTCAGCAAGCCTTCATTCTTGGCAATGACTTCACGAGGGCCATTGTCCCCATTGGTGGTCATGATAGCAGGAAACAAGGATTTGGGAAACAGGACCGGGTGCCCAGGCACCTTTTTTTCATTGGCTCCTCGGATGATTTTCTCGCGATCAAAATTGTCAATAAGCTTGTTGATGTCTGCCGTTTCAATCAGGGGCATATCCGGAAGCAGGATCAATACTCCTTCCGAAGAATAATCTGCAGCACGCAATCCGGTAGTGATGGAAACTGACATTTGGTTTATTCTGGAATCAGGATGTACAAGTTTTATCCCCAGACCGTCAACTGTCCTGATTCTTGCAAGCTGGGTACTTCTGGTGACAACGATGACCTCACTGGCCAGTGAGGCAAGGGCCTTTTCAGTGATCAACCGGAGTAAATTGGAATTACCTACTGGCATGGTGAGCTTATCCTTCCCGGCCATTCTTGAGGAAAGGCCGGCAGCAGGTATTATGATTGTTATCCGGTTATGACTTACCTGATTGTTCATTTGTCACCATTTTTGGTTTCGAGTATCATCAGAAAATAATCTAGTGTTTCAATGCTATCCACAATCAAATTTAGCAATTCAAAAATTTTGGTTGAAATCTTGCAGAATAATCAGGAAAGATAAGTATAATAAATGCTTGTAGTTAGGCGAAGCTTATGAAACGAAATTACAGGGTTGTCGTGATCGGCGGAGGAGTCGTGGGTACATCCGTCCTTTATCATTTGGCAAAATTTGGATGGAGCAACTGTTGTCTCTTGGAAAGATCGGTTTTGGCGGCTGGTTCCTCATGGCATGCTGCAGGTGGTGTTCACCCGATCAATGCTGATCCGAATATGGCGGCACTTCAGGCTTACACCATTGATTTGCTTCATGAAATCGAAAAAGAATCAGAAGAACCGATAGGGTATCACATGGAAGGGGGCATTACCATTGCTTGTGCTCCCGAACGATGGGAATGGCTGTTGTCCCGTTACAGAATTTTCCAGACAATTGGCATCGAGGATTCCCGCCTGATGACCAGGGATGAAATCAAGGACCTGCATCCCTTGATGAATGTCGATGATGTGGCAGGTGGATTGTGGACTGATCGGGAAGGTTTCGTTGACACCACGGGAACTGTCAGGGGATATGCTTCTGCTGCCAAGAAACGGGGTGCTGAGGTAATCGAGAACAACAGGGTGCTCGAATTGATCCAAAGGCCTGACAAGAGCTGGGAAGTAGTAACCGAAAAGGGAACGATCCATACGGAACATGTAATCAATGCGGCCGGTTTGTGGGCCAAGCAGGTTGGCAGGATGGTGGGGTTGGAATTGCCGGTTTCCCCACTCAAGCATCATTATTTCATTACTGATTCGATACCTGAACTTGCCGACGGGACCATGGATATCTGCGCATCGGTTGATCCGGAAGGATTTACCTATTCTCGACGGGACCAGGATGGTATGCTGGTTGGATTTTATGAACTGGAACATGAACATTGGTGCATGGATGGTGCGCCATGGGATTACGGCATGGAGTTGTTTGAGCCTGATGTGGATAGAATATCAGACGAGCTGGATTGGGCCATAAGAAGATATCCCGTATTGGGAAGGGTTGGGGTAAAGACTTGGATCCATGGAGCATTTACCTTCTCACCAGATGGAAACCCACTGGTGGGACCGGTTCGGGAAGTGCCCAATTATTGGTTGGCCTGTGGGGTCATGGCTGGATTCTTGCAAGGGGGTGGTGTTGGCAAAACCTTGGCCGAGTGGATAATTCATGGTGAACCTGAAACGGATCCCTGGGCCATGGATATTGGCAGGTATGGAAAATTTGCCGGTAATCGGGAGTACATAAAACAAACAACCGGGCAGTTTTATTCCCGCAGGTTTGTCATGACTTATCCCAATGAACAATTATGGGGAGGCCGTCCACTCAAAACTTCACCCAGCTATAACGAGATGACCAAAAACGGTGCCAGATGGGGTGAAAGTTGGGGTATGGAAGTGCCCCTCTTTTTTGGACCACGGGAATTCAAGGAAATACCAACACTCAGAAGGTCAAATGCATTTGATATAGTATCGGAAGAATGCAAGGCATCACGAAGCCAGGTTGGGCTTTTGGATATATCGGGATATTCACGATTCAAGGTAACCGGTTCCAATTCGAGGAAATGGCTTGACTGGATGTTTGCCAGCAGGTTACCCGAGAAAGGATACTGTCGACTTGCCCCTGCCTTGGCCAAATCAGGCCGTTTGATGGGTGATCTGGTCGTTTTGAACTGGGGTGGTGACGAATGGTGGATAATGGGTAGCTATTATCTACGGGAATGGCACATGAGATGGTTTGCCCAAAACTGCATGGAAAATGTTGATGTGTCAGACATTTCAGATGCCACTCTGGGCTTTTCAATATTTGGTCCAAAATCACGGGAATTGCTTCAAATGGTTGCAGACAAGGATGTTTCGAATGAAAAATTCCCCTTCATGGGACTGAAGTTGCTTGATATTGGATTGATCAGAACAAAAACTGCGAGAATAACCGTAACCGGTGAACTGGGGTATGAAATAAATTGTGCGGCAGTTGATCACCTGACACTTTACAACATTCTCAAGGGAGCATGCGATAGGATCGGAGGCAGGGAAGTCGGATTCTATGCGGTGGGTTCCCTGCGTCTGGAGAAGAGTTTCGGAATTTGGAGTGCCGAATTCCGAAATGAATATACCCCCGGTGAAGCCGGCGTTACCAGATGGATTGATTTTGACAAGGGAGACTTTATCGGGCGCACTGCAGCATTGGAGGAATCCAAGGGAACGCCAAAACGGAGATTGGCAACCTTGGAAGTCAAGACCGAAAATTCTGATGCAACCGGGTATGAACCCATATGGCATGGGTCAAAAAGGGTTGGATTTATCACCTCTGGAGGGTATGGACATACCATTCAAAAAAGCTTGGCCATGGGTTATGTTGATACGGAATTCTCAGAACCTGGAACCAAATTGACAACCCATATCATCAGTGAGGAATTTCCGGCTGAAGTCATCAAGCCTTCACCCCATGATCCGATGGGTAAAAGAATGAGAAGTTAATAATGTTTAGGTTTATTGAGTTTAGGCAATTACACCTGATTATAACATCAGCATGTTTGTTGGCATGGGGTTTGCAGCCCTCACATGGTGCTCAATACCAATTGGAATCCACCAAGGTCAAAGTTGAAAGGGTTGTTGCAAAACTAAAGGTGCCCTGGAGTGTGGCTTTTCTACCCGAATGTGAAATACTCGTCACTGAGAGGAGGGGGAATCTATTTCACTTTGACTCCATGGGAAGAAAGACAAAGGTTGAGAATGATCTGAAGATTTTTGCCAAGGGCCAAGGTGGTTTATTGGATGTGGTTGCCAAAAGTGATTTTCGGAATTCCAGGGAAATCTTTCTTTCCTATTCGGCAACAAATCGGAGTGGGTTGATTGGAACTTTGGTCAGTAGGGCAATACTATCTCGCAACAATGACCGGTTGGGGGATGAAACCAAAGTTTTTGAAATGGTTCCGGGTACAAATGGCAATCGGCATTTCGGATCTAGAATTGTCGAAAACAACGACGGAACAATTTTTATTACCATTGGTGACCGGGGAGAACGAGAGTCCGCTCAGGACTTGACTTCACATAACGGAACTGTTGTTCGAATTAATCCCGACGGTACGGTACCAGAGAACAATCCATTCGCAAATGATGATGACATCCTACCGGAAATCTGGTCCTATGGTCACCGTAATCCACAAGGAGCAGGATTGGACTTAAATGGCAATCTTTTGGTTTCCGAACATGGACCTCGTGGTGGCGACGAGGTCAATCTGGTATTGGGTGGAAGGAATTATGGATGGCCTGTAATTGGCTATGGAGTTCATTATTCTGGTCAGAAAGTCGGTATTGGTACAACAAATGAAGGTATGGAACAGCCCGAGTTGTATTGGGATCCATCAATAGCCCCATCAGGTTTGATGGTGTATTCTGGAAAACTATGGCCGGATTGGGAGGGACATGTGTTTGTTGGTTCGCTCAAGTTTGATTACATCTCCAGAATAGTTCCAGGTCGGAATTTTCAGGAAGCCGAACAGATATCCCTGCCTGAAACCAAAAGGGTAAGAGATGTCAGGGAAGCCCCGGATGGATCAATTTGGTTTATATCCGAGGATAGGGGAAGTATCTACAGAATGGTACCCGATAGCCATTCCGATGCAGGGAAAACCTGTGAATTCCCAATCCGCTAGCCACTGATTGTAACAGCCTAAAACACCTGACTTGAACCGGTTTTGTAAATTATTGTGGTTTTTACAGTCTGGATTTTGGCTTCTACCGAATTATATCAAGTGTGAATTCAGTAGATGGAGATGAATAATGACTGGTGATTGGACTAAATCGGCATGGAGAAGCAAGCCACGGATTCAAATGCCAGATTATCCGGACCAAGATAAACTTGACCGGGTACAAAAACAACTTGCAATGAGTCCTCCGTTGGTATTTGCCGGGGAAGTCAGGCAGTTGAGAAATGAACTTGCAAAAGTATGTGAAGGCAAGGCTTTTTTGCTGCAGGGTGGCGACTGTGCCGAAAGTTTTCAGGAATACAATGCTGATTCCATAAGGGATACATTCAGGGTTCTTCTTCAAATGGCAATTGTCCTTACCTTTGGTGCCAAACGTCCAATAGTCAAGATTGGTAGGATGGCAGGTCAGTTTGCCAAACCAAGATCATCATCTGTTGAAACTATCAATGGTGTCGAACTTCCCAGTTATCGGGGGGACATGATCAATGATATAGAATTTAGTGAATCTTCCAGGATACCTGATCCTGAAAGAATGCTGACTGCCTACTCTCAGTCTGCTGCAACCTTGAACCTGCTCAGAGCCTTCAGCCATGGTGGTTATGCCGATATCACGAGGGTGCATACCTGGAATCTGGAATTCACCAAGAAAAATAAATCTGAAAAATATCTTCAAATTGCCAGCCGGATCACCGATGCCTTGGAATTTATGGAAGCTGCAGGCGTCAATGCTGAAAAATTGAATTCACTCAAACAGGTCGATTTTTACACCAGCCACGAAGCTCTGTTGCTGGAATATGAGGAAATGCTCAGCCGAGTTGATTCCTTGACAGGGGACACAATAGCAGGTTCCGGACATTTCATTTGGATTGGTGATCGAACACGGCAGCCAGATGGGGCGCATGTCGAATTTTGCAGGGGAGTACAAAATCCTCTGGGCATTAAATGCGGACCGAGCATTACCCCCGATGATTTAAAGGTCCTTTTAGAAAAGCTCAATCCTGAAAACGAAGCTGGACGAATTACCCTTATTGCACGCTTTGGCAACAACAAGGTTGGGGATTATCTACCCAAGCTCATCAAGGCTGTAAAGGAGGTCGGATCAAATGTTATCTGGTCTTGTGACCCGATGCATGGCAACACGGAAAAATCCTCTTCTGGTTATAAAACGAGACGGTTTGAAAATGTCCTGGGTGAAGTTCAACAGTTCTTTGATGTTCACCATGATGAGGGAACAATTCCTGGTGGCGTGCATTTCGAAATGACTGGCAAGGATGTCACCGAATGCACCGGTGGCTTGAGCGCGGTGTCCGATGAGGAGCTGGGCGATCGATACCATACGGTTTGTGACCCACGCTTGAATTCCTCGCAGGCTTTGGAATTGGCCTTTCTTGTTTCAGAAGAACTGGCCAGCAGAATAAAAAGAAACAACGGTCGAGACAAAATCAGAGCGGCATGAGTTGGGTAACCGTTCCAACCCGGTTTAAAATTACTGGATTTACTGGCTGTTCCACCTGACCGCGTTTGTTTAAATCAATTTTATTGGCCTGCAAGAGTGACAAAGTAATTTTGAATTATTGCAAAATAAGGTATTATTCCAAACCTTATTTTCAGGTTTTGAACTGGAAATTAATAAATCACAATTTTTTTCTTTGAAAATTACTTGGATTTGGGAATTATGGGAATTATACGATAGCATCGATCATTGTATGCTGAATTTATGAAAGGTGAAATGATGAAGGTTAAATTATTACCAGTTATAGTTGTTCTATTCGGCTCATTGGCTTTTTCTGCACATGCTGCTGATAAGATTACGCTTCAATTGAAGTGGGTTACACAGGCACAATTCGCCGGTTATTATGTTGCTCATGACAAGGGTTTTTACGATGAGGAAGATCTTGATGTAGAAATCAATGCGGGTGGACCGGATATTGCTCCTCCCCAGGTAATAGCAGGTGGTGGTGCTGACGTAATAATCGAATGGATGCCTGCGGCGCTTGCCAGTCGTGAAAAAGGACTTCCTTTGGTAAATATCGCACAACCATTCAAATCATCCGGCATGATGCTGACATGTCTGGAGGAATCCGGAGTGACTTCCCCGGAAGATTTTCCGGGAAGAACATTGGGAGTGTGGTTTTTCGGAAATGAGTATCCCTTCCTGAGCTGGATGAGCCAACTTGGTATCCCGACAGAAGGTGGTGATGATGGAGTCACGGTTCTCAAGCAGGGATTCAATGTTGATCCATTGCTTCAGAAGCAGGCTGATTGTATTTCCACAATGACCTACAACGAATATTGGCAAGTTGTGGATGCAGGAATTTCACCTGATGAACTGATTACATTCAAGTACGAAGATCAGGGAGTTGCTACGCTGGAGGATGGAATCTATGTACTTGAGGACCGGCTGAATGATCCAGCCTTTGCTGATCAAATGGTACGTTTTGTCAGAGCTTCCATGAAAGGCTGGAAATATGCCGAGGAAAATCCGGATGAAGCCGCCGAAATTGTTCTGGAAAATGATGCCACTGGAGCTCAGACCGAAGTTCATCAGAAGCGAATGATGGGAGAGATTGCCAAATTGACTGCGGGTTCAAATGGTGCCCTCGATCCCATGGATTATTATAGAACCGTGGCTATCCTTTTGGCAGGAGGATCGGATCCTGTAATTACCGGTGCGCCCGAAGGTGCCTGGACTCACATGATTACTGACGAAGTTTTGGGAAATTAATTCTCAAGTGTGCAAGAGTGGCGGTGGAAATTCTGCCGCCATTCTTCTGTTACGGCATTCAAAGGTTAAAATAACAGACTTGCATTCCCAATCCGCAAAAAAACAAAGTAAGTAATTCTGTATTAAAGCAATGGTTAACTCTGTTTATTCTCCCGGAACACTTCCGGCTAGGTTGTCGCCTGATGAATACGAAGCAAACTTTTCAGATATAAACCCCGGGTTTAGTCCTCATGAGGCCATGGTGGAGGCTGATCGGTGCTATTTCTGTTATGATGCCCCCTGCATAACGGCCTGTCCCACGGAAATAGATATTCCACTGTTTATCAGGCAAATTTCCACGGGTACCCCGAGAGCAGCTGCCAAGACCATATTTGACAGCAACATCCTGGGAGGCATGTGTGCCCGGTCATGTCCAACTGAAAACCTTTGCGAGGGTGCCTGTGTAAGGGAAGTGGCTGAAAGTGAACCTGTTGAAATCGGCAGGTTGCAAAGATTCGCCACTGATACCTACATGGACGAAAACATCCATCCTTATACGCGAGCGCATGAGACTGGTAAAATTATTGCCGTAATTGGGTCAGGCCCAGCTAGTTTGGCTTGTTCCCATAGGTTGGCCATTCATGGGCATAACGTTGAGATCTTTGAAAAAAGACCTTTTCTTGGAGGATTGAATCAAACCGGAATAGCAACTTACAAAACCGTAAATGATTTTGCACAGCAGGAAGTTGAATGGTTGCTGAAAATCGGGGGAATCAAAATCCATTTGAATGAAGCGGTCAAGGATCTTGAAGACCTGTACCAATTAACCCAGGATTATGATGCCGTCTTTGTGGGGGCAGGATTGGGTGATGTAAACAGGTTGAATATAGGTTCCAACAAATTTCTGGAGGCAGTAGCATTTATCGAGGAATTGCGACAGGCAAGCGATTATGGAAACATTCCCATAGGAAAAAATGTTGTCGTTATCGGAGGTGGTATGACTGCTATTGATGCAGGGGTTCAGTCAAAATTTCTTGGATCTGAGAATGTAACCATTGTCTATCGCCGAAGCAGGTCTGATATGGGGGCTTCAGAACATGAAATAAACCTTGCCCTTAAAAATGGTGTCAAATTGTTAACCAACGCCATTCCGATGGGTATGACTGGCGATGGTGCTGACGAGAAGTTGATATTGGGAAGAACAGAAGTCAAAGATGGTAAAATCCAACAAACCAAAGATACTATCGAACTCCCTGTTGATCAGGTGTTCATGGCCATAGGCCAGAAACTTGAGTTCGACCCGGGCAACCTGGCAATTGATGCCGGAAAGATTGTTGTCGACTTACATGGTAGAACAAGTGTTCCGGGAATTTGGGCTGGTGGAGATTGTGCAAACCTTGGGGAGGATTTAACCGTAACTGCAGTTGCCCAAGGCCGAGATGCCGCCGAAGATATTCACCGTCATTTGAGCAAATAGGAAAAAAATCGAGATTTGAGGTAGAAAAATGCCAAGTTTGAATTCGACTTTTGCAGGAATCAAATCACCCAATCCGTTTTGGCTGGCTTCGGCGCCACCTACTGATAAAGAGTACAATGTGGCCAGGGCATTTGAAGCCGGTTGGGGAGGAGTTGTCTGGAAAACCCTGGGGCTGGATCCGCATATTGTCAATGTCAATGGTCCAAGGTATGGTGCCGTTTGGGGGCCGGACAGAAACCTGTTGGGATTGAACAACATTGAATTGATCACCGACCGTCCGCTAGACGTCAATCTCAGGGAAATCAAATCGGTCAAGCAAAATTATCCCGATAGAGCTATTGTCGTAAGTTTGATGGTACCTTGTGATGAAGCGTCATGGCAAGGAATACTTCCGCAGGTGGAGGAATCGAATGCCGATGGAGTGGAACTCAATTTTGGATGTCCTCACGGCATGAGTGAAAGAGGCATGGGGGCGGCAGTCGGCCAGGTTCCGGAGTATATCGAAATGGTAACCCGCTGGGTCAAGTCCAATACACGAATGCCGGTAATCGTAAAGTTAACACCCAACATTACGGATATTCGATATCCGGCTAGAGCTGCCAAGAAAGGTGGAGCTGACGCCGTTTCATTGATTAATACGATTTCCTCGATAACCTCGGTCAATCTTGATACGTTCAGCCCCGAACCGTCAATTGATGGTAAAGGGACGCATGGGGGTTATTGCGGACCGGCAGTAAAACCGATTGCCCTGAACATGGTGGCCGAAATAGCAAGAGACGCCGAAACCAGTGACCTGCCGATATCGGGAATAGGAGGTATATCCACCTGGCGAGACGCTACGGAATTCCTGTTGCTTGGGGCAGGTAATGTACAAGTATGTACAGCAGCCATGACCTATGGTTTTCGAATTGTAAGCGAGTTGCAATCCGGTCTATTGGAATGGATGAATGACAAGCGGTTCGATAATGTTACTGATTGTCGGGGTTTGGCTGTAGGAAATGTCACAGATTGGCAGTACCTTAATCTGAATTTTGTTACCAAGGCAAGAATAAATCAGGATCTATGCATAAAATGCGGCAGGTGCTTCGCTGTTTGTGAAGACACATCCCATCAGGCCATAGTTATAAATTCGGGCCGGACTTTTGAAGTCATTGATGAGGAATGCGTTGCCTGCAACCTTTGTGTTAATGTCTGTCCCGTAGAGGAATGCATTACGATGGAACAGCTTCAACCCGGAATGGTCGACAAGCGGACAGGTCAGACTGTTGATGACAGCCTATTGAATTGGACACAACATCCGAACAATGTTGCAGCCTGTGCGACTGATTGAATTATTTAACCTGATTGGGGGTTTAAGGCAATGATTGGTGTGATTCGTAACATGTGTGCAATTGAAAACCATTAGATGTAAAAGTAGGGGCAAGGCATGAATTCTCCAATGGGAAATTTGTTGATCAATCACGAACGTTTGTGGGATTCGATTATGGAAATGGCAAAAATCGGCCCTGGCATTGCCGGGGGTAATAATCGCCAAACCTTGACCGATGAAGACGCGAAGGGTAGAAATCTCTTTAAATCCTGGTGTAAACAGGCAGGGATGACTTTGGGGGTCGACCGCATGGGTACGATGTTTGCAACCAGAAAAGGTGAGGATCCCGATGCTCTTCCCGTATATGTCGGCTCACATCTGGATACCCAGCCCACAGGTGGTAAATATGATGGTGTACTTGGAGTGTTGGGAGCATTGGAAATTATTCGAACACTGAATGATCTTAATATCAGGACACGACATCCGATTGTGGTAACCAACTGGGCCAATGAGGAAGGAACCCGTTTTGCGCCTCCGATGCTTGCATCCGGAGTCTTTGCCGGAATGCATGAAGAACAATGGGCCTATGACAGGGAAGACATCGAGGGCAAGAAATTCGGTGATGAACTGATTCGGATTGGCTGGCAGGGTGATGAAGTGGTTGGCGACAGAAAAATGCATGCCTTTTTTGAACTGCATATCGAGCAGGGTCCCATCCTGGAGGCAGAAAACAGGGATATCGGTGTCGTGACCCATGGGCAGGGTTTGTCATGGACCCAGATTACCATTACCGGCAAGGATAGTCATACCGGTTCAACCCCCATGCCCATGAGAAGAAATGCGGGGTTGGGTATGGCCAGGGTTCTGGAGCTGGTTGATGAAATCGCCTGGAGTCACAAGCCGGATGCTGTGGGAGCTGCGGGGCATATCGAGGTATTTCCCAATAGTCGCAATGTCATACCTGGCAAGGTTGTATTTACCGTCGATTTCAGGTCACCCGAGCTTGATGTCATCAAGGATATGGAAAGCCGCCTTCGCAATGGTGGTGAGGATATTTGCCAGAACTTGAATCTACAAATCGACTTTGAAAAGGTCGGTGGGTTTGATCCGGTAAAATTCGATGAAGATTGTGTCTCTTCTGTCAGGAAAGCCGCCGAACGGTTGGGCTATTCCCATCGCAACATAATTTCAGGAGCAGGGCACGATGCCTGCTGGATCAACAGGGTGGCACCCACGGCCATGATCATGTGCCCCTGTGTCGATGGCCTATCCCACAATGAAGCCGAGGAAATTTCCGTTGAGTGGGCAGCGAAGGGAGCCAATGTCCTGTTTCATGCCGTGGTTGATACGGCTATTGTGGTAAATTGATAAGATTCAGTTAAATTTCAGGGGTGTTTGTATGTCTAGAGTAATCAAGGGTGGAACAATCATAACGGCAGACCGATCCTTCAAGGCGGATATACTTGTTGAGGATGAAACCATCAAGGAGATCGGCGACGATTTGAAGGGTGATGAATATGTTGATGCCGAGGATGCCTATGTGATACCTGGCGGCATTGATCCCCATACCCATCTCGAAATGCCCTTCATGGGAACCACGGCAGCCGAGACATTTGAATCGGGAACCTGGGCCGCAGCGGTTGGTGGAACCACCATGCTGATCGATTTTTGTCTGCCTGGTGAAGATGGTTCAATCAAGAACGCCATCAATGAATGGCACCGCAAGTCGCAACCGCAGATATGCTCCGATATTGGTTATCATATGGCCATTACCGGTTGGAATGAAAACATATTCAACGAAATGGGTAATGCCGTTGAGATGGGGGTGAATTCCTTCAAGCACTTCATGGCCTACAAAGGGGCACTGATGATCGAGGATGATGAAATGTATGCCTCTTTCAATCGATGCCGTGAACTAGGTGCTCTGCCCATGGTTCATGCGGAAAATGGTGATATTGTTGCCGAGCTTCAGGCCAAGTATCTGAAACAGGGCATCACCGGACCGGAAGGTCACGCCTATTCACGGCCACCCGAGGTGGAAGGTGAAGCAGCCAACCGGGCAATCATGATTGCCGATGCATCTTCGGTACCGCTCTATATCGTACATGTATCCTGCGAGCAGGCACATGAAGCCATCAGGAGAGCAAGGCAAAAGGGAATGCGTGTTTATGGCGAACCCCTTATCCAGTTTCTTACCCTGGATGAAAGCGAATATTTTTCCAAGGATTGGAAACATGCCGCCCGTCGTGTCATGTCTCCGCCATTCAGAAGCAGGGAACATCAGGATGGTCTCTGGAATGGACTTGCAGCTGGTTCTTTGCAGGTGGTTGCCACTGATCATGCAGCATTCACGACCGATCAGAAGCATATGGGACGGGATAATTTCACCCTGATTCCCAATGGTACGGGGGGGTTGGAAGAAAGATTGGGAGTCCTGTGGACCGAAGGTGTTGAAAAGGGACGCTTGACACCAAACGAGTTTGTAGCTGTCACCTCAACCAATATTGCCAAGATCCTGAATATCTATCCCAGGAAGGGTGCTTTGGTACCTGGGGCCGATGCCGATATTGTGGTATGGGATCCGAAGATCTCCAAAACGATAACCTCGACCACTCATAAATCAGTTCTGGATTACAACGTGTTTGAAGGGTTCAAGGTCAATGCCCAGCCACGCCACACCCTGTCGAGGGGGGAAGTCATATGGTCTTGGGGACAGAATTCCCAACCCCAGCCCGGACGTGGCAGATTTGTTCCAAGACCACCATTTCCGGCTCCCCATGCTGCCGTTTCAAAGTGGAAGGAGTTGAATACCCCACGGAAAATTGACAGGGATCCACTGCATATTCCGGCCGGCATTTAATCTGCTGCGGCTGGTATGATAAGATGGCCAATATGAATACCGACGTTATGGTGGATAACAGACCTGTAATTCGGGCCCGTAATCTGGGTTTGGTTTTTCAAACCACAGACGGTCCCGTTGAAGCCTTGAAGGATGTCAATCTTGATATTGAACAGGGAGATTTTGTGTCCCTGATTGGTCCTTCCGGTTGTGGCAAGACAACATTTTTGCGGCTCATAGCTTCACTTGACAAACCCACGGCAGGTGATATTTCGGTTAACGGCATGTCTCCCGAGCAGGCACGTTTGCAAAGAGCCTATGGTTATGTTTTTCAGGCAGCAAGCCTCTACCCTTGGCGAACAATTGCCGGAAACATCAAGCTGCCACTTGAAATAATGGGATTCAGCAAGACGGAAATGAATGAAAGGGTCAAGAAGGTATTGGATCTGGTTCATCTGTCCGGATTCGAAAACAAGTTTCCCTGGCAACTGTCAGGTGGCATGCAACAGAGGGCTTCCATAGCCCGGGCCTTGTCCTTTGATGCTGACATTCTCCTGATGGATGAACCTTTTGGGGCCCTGGATGAAATAGTCCGGGACCACTTGAATGAACAACTGCTTGATCTATGGCAGAGTACCGGCAAAACCATTTGTTTTGTAACGCATTCAATTCTTGAGGCCGTATATCTTTCGACCAAGATCGTGGTAATGAGCAATCGTCCGGGAAAGGTGGTGGAAGTCATTGAAAGTTCTCTTCCAAGGGAACGGTCGCTGGATATAAGGGACGGTCCTGAATTCATAGAAATAGCACAAAGGGTTCGCATGGGCTTGCGCATGAGTCATTCCCATGAATGAGTGGCTTGGCAAAACTGCCGGGTGGAGACAATGAAATCCATCCTGCCAATAACCACGGTTTCCATGGTAATTGTAATTCTATGGTATGGGTTTTCGGTCATTCTCAATTCCACCTGGACCAAGGATCAGGCAAGCAGGGCAGGGGTCGAGGTTACCTTTTCTGAAATCCTCAAGGATACCATGGTACAGCAAAGACCATTGTTACCTGCACCTCATCAGGTTGTCATCGAACTTTGGGAGACCACCGCAAACAAGAAGATAACATCGAAGAGAAGTCTGGTTTATCATGGATGGATAACCCTGTCTGCAACCCTTCTGGGATTTGTGATCGGGACCGGCCTGGGTATTCTGTTGGCCATAGGCATCGTTCATAACAAGGCAATGGACTATGGTGTCATGCCTTGGATAATTGCCAGCCAGACAGTTCCCATACTTGCCCTGGCGCCAATGATCATTGTGGTCTTGTACTCCATCGGATTATCCGGTCTGGTTCCCAAGGCCATCATCTCAGCCTATTTGAGTTTCTTTCCAGTATCCGTTGGAATGGTCGCAGGATTCCGCTGTCCTGATCCAACCCAAATGGATTTGCTGAAAACTTATGCTGCCAAAAAAAGCCAGCTGTTTTGGAAACTCATGGTTCCAATTTCCATGCCCTATTTGTTCACTTCCCTGAAAATCGGGGTTGCTGCTTCCCTGGTTGGTGCAATAGTTGGAGAACTGCCGACCGGTGCCGTGGCCGGATTGGGAGCACGATTGCTGGCCGGAAGTTATTACGGCCAGACTGTTCAGATTTGGTCTGCCCTGATTGGTTCGGCAATTTTGGCCGCAACTCTGGTCGGATTAATCGGCTTGATCCAGAAATTTACCCTTGACAGAATGGGATTGGCCAGATGATTGCAATTGTTTTGATCCTGTTGTTTTGGTTTTGCACCTGGGGTTTGAACATATATCTTTCCTCATTGCCGCCCAGCCAAGCCATACGAGTAGCCATACCCACTGTTTTTGGCCTATCGTTTTTGGTCATCTGGGAATGTACGGTCAGGATTTTTAATGTCCCGGGTGTCATCCTGCCACCGCCAAGTGACATTGGGGTAACCTTTGTCAATAGTTTGGACATTTTGTGGATTGATCTGGTTCAGACAGTATTCAAGGGAGCTTTATCGGGCTATTTGATTGGATGTGGTTCGGCCATGATCATGGCGATTGCAGTTAACCGCTATCCTTTTCTGCAAAAGGGAATTCTTCCAATTGGCAATTTTGTGGCAGCACTGCCTATCGTTGGTACGGCACCAATATTCGTCATGTGGTTTGGATTTGGTTGGCAATCAAAGGCAGCTGTCGTGGTTGCCATGGTTTTCTTTCCCATGCTGGTCAACATGGTCCAGGGTCTTGCCTCCACGGATGTCATGCAAAGGGATATACTCAAAACCTACAATGCCACCTACTGGCAGGAAATCTGGAAATTGAAACTACCTGCTGCCATGCCCTTTGCCTTCAATGGACTGAAGATCTGCACAACACTGTCCCTGATCGGGGCAATTGTGGCCGAGTTCTTTGGATCACCAATTCTGGGAATGGGCTTCAGAATATCCACCGAAGTAGGGAGGCTGGCCCTTGATGTCGTTTGGGCCGAAATTGTAGTGGCAGCAATTGCAGGAACTCTATTCTTCTGGATTGTATCCCTTGGGGAACAAAAGGTTACCTTCTGGCATCCAACCCATAGAAAATGATTGACTCACGCAATCAAGCGGTTTCTCTTGAGTCTTCATGGCCGTGGCGAATGATATCTTCACATTTTTTGGCCAGTTCCTTGCGATTGGCATGATCGGAAACCTTTATTGGTTCATGATAGGTAACTGAAACAGAACCATTGCCGGGAGCAGATAGAACCGATTGAAGATGCTGTACCATGTTTAGTTCTCCCCACCAGGCATATAACCTCGGATCCTGTCCCTTCGGCGCCTTGTAGTACACACTTACCGGCTGGACAGACAGCAGGTCCTTCAATTCGGGTTCGAAGAGGGCAGCAAATAGTGTTGACTTGAATGGATCAACCTGTTGGCCATCGGTACTGGTTCCTTCGGGAAAAAACAACAGCTTGTCCCCCTTTTGCAACCTTTCGAAAAAAACACCCTTTTGAACCAGTGATTGCCTCATCCTTCGCTCGATGAATACAGTGCCAGTGACCCGTCCAAGGATACCTATACCAAACCAGTTTCTGACCTCGCTTTTGGAAACAAAAAATATCCGTTGCGATGCATTCAACACAAAAATATCAATCCATGAGGAATGATTGGCAACGACACTCCCCAGACTTTTCATGGGAGTACCCTGAACCTTTTGAGTGATCCCCATGATTTTCAGGCAAAGGTTGCAAACAAGACGGGTTATTTCCGGTGTGAGTTTACGTCCAAAGGGCCATTCGAAAATCCTGACAATCAAAAAGACTGCCAATAGACTGTAAATGACAGTTATCATTAGAATTAATCTGACAACAAACCGAATCGCACTCATTTCACATACTGGGTTGTTATCCTTGAGTGATGCTATTTGATCCCGGCCGAGCGATAAAAAATTCCCGTCGGTTGGTCGTCATGCGTTTCGTATCGATGACAATACATACATCAATGGTATTGAACGAGTAATCCAGAAAGGCACCATTCCCGACAAACCCACCCAGACGAAGGTATCCCCTAATCAAGGAAGGCATGTCCATGAGAGCCCTTTTCTGATCTATCTGTTCGGCCGGAATGAGGTCAAGCCTGGTTCCTTGATCATTTCTTACCGAAATCCTCAAATCTTCCGGGGCCAAATGGTGTTGATGCAGGTAGGCCAACTGGTGAGCATAGTCCATTGGATCGGTCCCATGAAAACTTGCCACTCCAAACAGTATCTCGATATTGTTGTCGATCACGTACTGGGCCAAACGATTCCAAAGATGATACATGGCTGTTCCAGACCGATAGTCTGGATGGACGCAGGATCTACCCAGTTCCAAGAGGTTTCTACCGGAGTTGATCAAGGGATTGAGGTCAAATTCCGCATCGGAGTAAAAACCACAATTATCAAGGGCAATGTCTCCTCTCAGGAGACGATAGACACCGACAACATGATCCATCGTGGTCGGATTGATACTCCGGTCAATCAGGATGAGATGTTCAAACCACTTGTCGAATTCATCGGTTTCAATCCGCAGCTCATGGTTATCCGTATTACTCTGGGCCCCAAGTTCTTCGACAAAAACCTTGAAGCGCAATCTTTGGGATGAAAGTATATCCTCTCGTGAAGAGGCAATTTTCAACTCAAAATCGGACTCACTCAATGCCATGAAAAAATTCACCCTGTACTTTTTTTGCTTCGAACGGAATGTGCTCCCTGGCTTTGCTTGGTCTCATTGGGTTTCCCCACCAAAATACTCTTCCAGGGTAACTTCATTACCGTTCAGAACAACTTTGCCCATGTTTTCAAAATTGACGGTAATCCTGTTTTCAATGACGGATTGAATCTGTCCCATACCCCAGTCGGGTCGGGCAGGATTCTTGACAAGAAGACCTGGTTCAAGGAAGTTGTTGGTCAGATTCACGACTTGCCTGCCCCATGCTTGTGAGGCCATTCCTGTAGCGGATTATATTTTCCTGGTAATGAAGTGCAGCTTTCATGAACTGCCTGTGCTCATCATCCGAAATTGTCCGAACCAACCGTGCCGGAGTACCCACGAAGAGGGAATTTTCAGGAATGGTCTTGCCTTCTGGAACCAAGGATCCTGCGCCAATTACGGAATTCCTGCCGATTGTCGAGCCATTCAGTATGGTTGCACCCATGCCAATCAACACATCATCTTCAATGATGCATCCATGTAGAAGGGCCTTGTGGCCAATCGTACAATTGGTGCCTATCGTCAATGGAAAGCCCATGTCAGTATGAAGTACACAACTATCCTGAATATTTGATCCATTGCCAATGGTGATTGGTTCGTTGTCCCCTCGCAATACCGAGCCAAACCAGATGGATACCTGATCTGAAAGCACGACCTTTCCTATAAGTTCGGCACTATCGGCAATCCAATAATTGCCCGATTCCGGCAAACTGGGACTGATACCATCCAGGGCGTAAAGTGTCATGAATTCATATCCTTCAATTCATCATTCAGTTTGTTGACAAAATCCACCAGACCCTTGCGTCGGGAACGCTTCAATCTTTCAGCCGATACAATGGACTTGATTTGTTCCATGACCTCATCAACCTGCGTATTGATCAAAACATATTGATAATCTTTCCAATGGCTGATTTCATCATTGCATTTCTTCATCCGGTCCTTGATCATCGACCTGGAATCAGAACCCCTGCTATGCAGCCTTTTGTTAAGTTCCTTGATGGAAGGAGGAAGAATGAATATTGACACCACATTGTTTTTGTACTTGGAATTTTTGATCTGCAGGCTCCCTTGCCAATCAATATCAAAAACCACATCCAGTTTTTTCTTCTGGCAATCTTCTATAAACTTCAGGGGTGTTCCATAAAGGTTGCCGAATACTTCGGCATGCTCCAGAAAGTCTCCGTTATCTATTTGGCGCTCAAATTTCTCCTTGGTTATAAAGAAATATTCCCTTCCTTCATTTTCATTGTCCCTGGGAGAACGCGTGGTTGCCGATATCGAGACCTGAATCTCCGGATCATCCTTGGCAAGAAGCCTTGCAAGTGTGGATTTACCTGCTCCGGATGGAGAGGATAGGATAATCAGCAGTCGCTCGTCAAGTGTATCATTCATTGAATTTTACAACCAATTCATGTTTTAATGTTTTCATTATATATTCACAAACCAACCAAATTATAAATGCGGTCAGATAATACAGGGAAAAAAGTTTTATCCATGGTTGGTAACTGCCTAAGGCCGGAATCCGGAATATGATACCAAATTCAGCCTGTTAAAATTTTTGTTGTTTGTTATTGCCATCCTTACCATTATTTCAGAGGAGTTCAAGCCAAATTGACAATCCTTCTCTTAAGATTTGAATTTATTTTAAATGATATCAGAACCTACCAACAATCTCGAAAACCATCCGGATTTTGTTTTTGTCAAACCTCAATTGGGTGAAAACATCGGATCGGCTGCCCGCGGCATGCTTAATTTTGGCATTGCAAAAATGGTTTTGGTGGCACCAAGGGAAGGGTGGTTGTCATCTCAGGCTATAGCCCGAGCAAGCGGTGCTTCATCGCTGCTGGACGAGGCTCGAATTTACCCGGATGTGGAAAGTGCTGTCCAGAACTATTCCTATGTCTTTGCAACCACGGCTCGGCGCAGGGGATTGGTCAAAGAAGTTGTCACACCCGAAGTTGCCATGAACAAATCCATGCGATTGATGGCCAAAGGAAACAAGGTTGCTTTTTTGTTCGGCCCCGAACGGACAGGTTTGGAAAACAAGGATATCACCTTGGCCAATGATTACGTATTTATTCCGACCAATCCAGAGTTCACTTCATTGAATCTTGCCCATAGTGCAGTACTGCTGGCCTATGAATGGCACCAACGAAAATATCACCCCATACAACCATCAACGAAGGAAAAAGAATACTTGGCCTCGGTTGCTTCCAAAATGGTTTTGGCAAATTATTTTATACATGATCTTGAGGGTACGGGTTATTTTAAACCGGAAAACGGGATTGATTCCATGAAGGAATATTTACGAAACCTCATTTTGAGAATGGACATGACTGAAGGTGAAGTCAAAACCTTTCATGGAATACGTAAGGCGCTTTCCGGTAGAGATGAATAAATCTCTTTCGGTTTTTCCATGATAGTTTGGGTAAATTATGAAACAAAGCAGAAAATTGTTTGAAGAGGTTTCCGACTCAAACTCAAAAGCCACTTCTGAAAAAAAGTCCCAGCCGGGTCCCTTTGAAAAACCCGTAAGTAATTTGGCCATACGCATATTCCTGTGTATTCTATTTGCGTTGGTCTTGGGCATGATCTTGTTGGGCGGGGCAACACGGCAAACTGACTCCGGTTTGTCCATGACCGAATGGCATCCGGTTACCGGTTTTATTCCACCACTTTCCGAAGAAACCTGGAATGAAGAATTCCGTAAATATCAGGAAACATCAGAATACAAGCTTGTTAACAAGTCCATGCAACTGGCTGATTTCAAGCAAATTTACTGGTGGGAATGGTGGCATCGGCAATTGGGAAGAATGTTGGGGCTGGTTTTTATTCTCGGTTTTGGCATCTTGGCGATTTCACGTAAAATTGATAGGAGATGGGCCAAAAGGTTGCTGGTTTTGGGCGGGCTTGGACTTTTGCAGGGAGTTATCGGCTGGTGGATGGTCCGTAGCGGCTTGACCGGCAATGCTGTTGATGTTGTTTCATACCGACTTGCCATTCATCTGGTACTCTCATTTTTTATTCTTCTCCTCATTTCATGGCAATTCAGTTTGACATATTATCTACCACATGAACTCTATCAGGCAAGGCGTGTTCGTATTAGGGAATTGGAAAACCTATCACTGATATTTATCTGTCTGATATTCCTGCAATCCATTTTTGGAGCATTGGTTGCCGGTATTGATGCTGGCTTAGGTTTTCCTACCTGGCCATTGATGAATGGTGAATTCTTACCCTCGAACAGTTTTGAATATACCCCATGGATATCAAACTTTCTGGAGAATCCCAGTCTTGTGCACTTTAACCACCGAATGATGGCTTATCTGTTGATTATTCCAACTGTCTGGATCTGGTTAAAATGTCGAAAATCACCATATGCCCGGTTGAAAATTCTGGGGAATGCCGGAGCAATTCTGATTTTTGTTCAGATTTGCCTTGGAATTTTGACTGTTCTGTATTCGGTACCTTTTTTGCTGGCACTGGGCCATCAGGTAACTGCGGTTCTGTTGATTGTATTGTATACCCAGATTCTGTTTCGGAGCAGATATCCTGGTCAAATAAATTTTAGAGTTTGAAATGGATGCTTTTTCCAATCTGATTTCATATGTAAAAGATACCCGGTCCCTTGAATATCTGGCGGCGATACTCGAATGGGACCAGGCTGCCAAAATGCCACATTCTGCAATTGAACAAAGGGCTGATAGCCTGGGTGCCTTGGCGAGTGTCATTCACGACAGGCATAAATCATCACAGATAGGTGATATGCTTGCCAAGATAGATACCGCCAAACTGAATTTGGAGAATAACGCCCAAATCAGGGAAATCCAGAGATCATTTGATCGTGCCAACAAGATTCCATCAAAGTTGGAACGAGCCATAGAAGAAACTACCGCGAGAGCAAATTTTGCTTGGGAGCAAGCACTGAAAGCCAATGATTTCCAACAATTCAAACCAGAATTGGAAAAGGTCATCCAACTGAAGCGTGAGCAAGGAGTTATCCTTTCTTCAGAAGGTAATCCCTATGATGGTCTTCTGGAAGATTATGAAGCAGGCATGACATCGGAACATCTTGATGTTTTTTTTGGTGAGCTGAAACCAAGACTGAACAAACTCCGGGATAAAATCCTGGCAAGGGAGTCATTTCAGGCACCTTCAGGAAAAAAGTATCCCAAGGATGAGCAGATCAAACTTGCCAGGGAACTGGCAAGGCTTTTTGGCTATGACTTTGACAAGGGCAGAATAGATACGGTAACCCACCCCTTTTGTGCCGGTATTGGAAATGATGTCAGGCTGACCACAAGAGTTGATGAACAAGATCCCTTCAACTGTTTTTATTCGACAATTCATGAAGCGGGTCATGGATCTTATGAACAAAACATTAATCAGCAATATTGTTTGACCCCGATCGGCAAAGGTTCCTCTTTTGGAGTTCATGAAAGCCAGTCTAGGATTTGTGAGAACCAATTGGGACGAAGCCGGGAATTCGCAGGATGGCTTTTTAAGAGAATGAAAGAGATATTTGGTGAAATAGGTCTTACTTCGGTTGATGAATTCTACCGCTGGATAAACCAGGTAAAGAAAGGATACATCAGAACGGAAGCAGATGAGGTTCAATATAATTTACACATTATATTGCGATACGAACTCGAGAAACTTCTAATCACGGGTTCACTTGATGTAGATGATCTGGAAGAAGCCTGGAATCAGAAATTCCTGGAGTATTTCGGCTATCCGGTCAAAAGTCCGAAAGAGGGTGTCTTGCAGGATGTCCATTGGTCTTTGGGACTTTTTGGTTACTTTCCCACTTATGCCTTGGGAAACGTATATGCTGGATGTCTCTATGATACCATGAATAAACAGATCGATGATTTGGGATCATCCTTGGCTAAGGGTAATACAATTTCTGCTACTAAATGGCTCAGGCAAAATATCCATCAATTCGGAGCCTTGCGAGAACCAAGGGAAACCATCGAATGGGCAACAGGTGCAACGATCAGTTCAACCTATCTTCTGGATTATCTGGAAAATAAATTCACCGAAATCTACTCACTGTAATTCACCCCTTATTTCCAATCGGGTTTCCGTTTTTCCAGAAAAGCATTGATACCTTCCCTGGTATCCCTGTAAAGCATATTGGTGACCATCACTTCACCGGCAAAATCATACGCCTTGTCCAAAGGCATTTGTGCTTGTTTGTAGAATGCCTTTTTTCCAATTTTCACAGCCGCAGACAGTTTGGAGGAAATCAGAGTAGCCAATTCATTGACCTCTTTCTCAAGGGACTCATCAGAAACAACTCTGTTTATCAGTCCAAGTTTTTGTGCTTCTTCTGGTTTGATGATTTTACCCGATACCAGCAATTCAAAGGCATTCTTCAAATTCATGTTCCTGGTCATGGCCACCATGGGCGTGGAGCAAAATAACCCGATATTGACACCGTTGACCCCAAATTTGGCAGATTCACCAGCGATGGCAAGGTCACAGGTTGCAACCAATTGACATCCTGCAGCCACAGCTAGACCATTGACCTGTGCAATGACCGGCTGAGGAACTTCCTGTATTTTTTGCATTACCCTGGAACACATCTCGAAGATTTTCCGAAAATACTCCTGACCACCATCTGGAGCTTGTCGCCCCAAGGTCAGTTCCGACAAATCATGACCTGCACAAAAGGCTTTGCCCTTTCCTGTAAGGACAATACATCTGATAGTCTCATCATTTTCAAGCTTGATCAACTGATCGTAAAGAGACTCTAGCATTTCCTCGGACAATACATTCAACTTTTCTGGCTTGTTAAAGACCAGGTAAGCAATTTTGTTCTCATTATTTCTTAGTAAAATTTCTTCACTCATCACACTGTTCGACTCATAGGCTGAATTTGTTACTAGATTTTGATTTTACGATCAGAAAAGCAATTCATAATTTTAAAATGTAGATATGCAATACTTATCTTCCTAATGTAAATATAATTTAAAGGGAATTATCCCAAGGTCATCGGTCCACGTTTTCGTGCAACCGACAGAAATGAACAGAAAGCTTATATACAAATAAATAAAACCCAGCCATACTAAGTGTAAACAGTTTGGGTCCTACAATTTGTTCCAAAGGCATTGAATGAAGATCATCAAGAAGTGCCACATAGTCCTCATCCAATTGGGCGTCAGCTGGGAGATAGAAAATACTATTGACAAGTTGCCTTTTGATGACCTCAATTTTTGACTTGATGGCAGTTTCCTCAAGTCACTGGCTTTTCAACCGATTTTAGAATGCTGACAATCTTTACAATAGGAGCGAATACAATATTTGGAACTTAAGTACGTTCATTTTCTTTAGCTATATCGCATGAATTAGAAAGAATAATACCCCGCACTTCACTTTTTTGACCTGTATCAAAATAATACAATTGAAAGCCACTCCATCCATCTCCCTGTAAGATTTTATCTTCGCTTATATCTCTAGCTGCCGAAATATAATAACCATGCTTGGTTAACTGCAAGAGAGCATCAAAGTTATCTAGGAATTCCTTTTGTTTGGGTTCAGTAGTTAAGTAAAACGGAATATGATTCTTTAGTTGCTCCGCATCAAAAGTCATTCTCCTGTCAAGCCTCGTACAAACCAGGAATATCTTGAAAAATTGCAGCTTCAAATTCCTTACCAAGATGTTCTTGCCTTTGGCCCAAGTACATGTATCGGTCTGCCAAATCACGAAGAAAATCTGAATTGGTATATTTTTTTCCAAGTTGCTTTTTATTTGATCTATGACAATGCTGTAGCTAGGTTCTGTATCTATGACTAAATTAACTTGCCCGTTTTGACTTGGCCAAGTAGGCTGTGTTGCCATCATTTCGATTACTAAATCACCCAAAGTTGTTTGGGAAGTTTGAATAGAAGTAATGTTAGTCATAAGTTGGTCCCATTTCCTGAATTGCTTCATTAGTTAAACAATCGAAAAATTTTTCTTTGCTTGATTGTTTAAGATCCTCAAGATCTTATTCAAGGTTAGATACAAACGTGTTGAAATTGGGTGAATTGGTATTTTTGATTGAGTCAATATCCACTAGAACACTAATCAAATCGATTCCGTTTATATTTGCCCTTGCGCCAGTAGAAATTGTCAGAATATGGATTACATCGCCTACTGCTCGATGGACACGAAGATTAAAATGTTCATCGCGTAATTCAAGATGACCCAGCTTTGTTCTAATAGCAATTTTTTTAATCGGCTAAAATTGGTTGATGGGGAAACAAGTATATATTCCCCTAAATTTTCATCTCAAATTTACCGTTGCCAATTATTCTAAGGTGGAAAAATATACCTAATTTACGCAAAGAATAATCACACGGGTTCTTGGCATAAACGAAAGAGATTTATGAAACAGAAAATGACTACAAAAGAGTTGGAGAATTTTCTTGAAAGGGAATTTCCTCAAGCGGCCAAATTATATAGCATCAAGAGTTTTGATGATGATGCCATGATGGTCCAAATGGATACTTCAGATCATCATTTGAGACCTGGCGGAACCGTTTCAGGGCCAACATTGTTTGCATTGGCAGATGTCTCGGTTTATCTGATTGTACTTGCCTATATCGGTCCAAAGGCATTGGCAGTTACAACGAATTGTTCCATAGATTTCATGAGACGTCCTTCTCCGGGCCTCCTGAATGCCAAAACCAGGTTATTGAAACTTGGAAGAAGGTTGGCTGTGGGTGAAGTATTGATATATTCCGATGGGCAGAATAATCCAGTTGCCAGAGCCAGTCTTACCTATTCAATTCCAGATTGATGGGGTAGGTCCCGTAATTTTTATTTCAGAAAAAATATTTGGATGCAACTTGAAAAAACAGGCATTTGCACCATTTCTCACACTCGTATGTGTGGTAATGGGCTGAAACAACCTGAATACGGCATAAGGCTCCTGCACTACGGCTTCATTGATAGCAGAACATTTCTTTGTGATTTCCAAATGATTACTTATTCAACAACGCCTGAAGATATTGATAAAAAGTGGATACTGATTGATGCCGATGGTCTTGTTCTGGGGCGATTGGCAGCTTTCGTTGCAACCAGGCTGAGAGGAAAGCATCTGGCCAAATTCTCCCCTCATATGGATACAGGTGACAATGTGATAATCATCAATGCCGGCAAGGTCGAACTTACCGGGAATAAGTTAAAGGACAAGATGCATTATTGGCACACGGGTTATCCAGGAGGAATCAAATCCCGAACATCAGGCCAAATCCTCAAGGGTAAATTCCCTGAAAAGGTTGTTTCAAAAGCTATCCAAAGAATGTTGCCGACCAATAAGCTGTCCAGAAAATTAATGACAAATTTAAGGGTTTATGCTGGTTCAGAACACCCACATGAAGCACAAAACCCAGAAATAATAGACTTGGGTTCAATGAACCGCAAAAATACCCGGAGTAAAGTTTGATGAACGAAGGAACCAGCTCATTTGAAGCACTTCAGGACCAAGTAACGGAACCTGAAGGGGATTTGGATCTTGTTGAAGAAGAAAAGCGTGAACCCATAAGAGACGATTTGGGTCGATCCTACGCTACCGGCAAGAGGAAAGATGCTGTAGCCAGAGTCTGGGTCAAGCCGGGTAAGGGCAAAATTGTGATAAACAAAAAGGACCTTGATACATATTTTGTAAGGCCGGTTCTGAGAATGATTATTTTACAACCATTCAAACTATTCAATGCCGAAAATCAATTCGATGTTGTGGCAACGGTCAAGGGTGGTGGACTGTCCGGTCAAGCCGGTGCTTTGCGGCATGGCATATCCAAGGCACTTCAATATTATGAACCTGATTATCGACCGACTTTAAAAAGTTCAGGCTTTTTGACAAGAGACTCCAGGGTGGTTGAACGGAAAAAGTACGGTAAGCGAAAAGCCAGAAGAAGTTTCCAATTCTCCAAACGTTAATTCGTTTATTTTCCATTTACCCAAGCAAGCATTACACAATTTGGTGCTTGCCTTAGACTTTACCGTAGTCACTAAATCTGGGAATTACATACACCATACAGTTCCTTTTAGTCGCTTTTCTACGTCATTTATGGGGATTACTGGCTAATTTTCCATGATTATCATTTCAATGATGGTGAGATCCAGTTCC
This sequence comes from Paracoccaceae bacterium, assembly GCA_026710155.1. Classification (GTDB taxonomy): domain Bacteria; phylum Pseudomonadota; class Alphaproteobacteria; order Rhodobacterales; family Rhodobacteraceae; genus MPNP01. Next base: position 65,019 of record JAPORQ010000073.1, on the reverse strand, counting down.
CAGTCGATAGTTCTGACCGGAGATCGGAATATTTGACTTGTCAGGTAACACCAAAACATTATATTCTTTATTTATAAGTGGAGGATGTCCATGCAGGAAAACATTAACGATATCTTGAAAGAGATGGTCCAAGATTATTTGGCTCCAGCAAAGATTATCGAGTTGCATTCCGAAGAGCAGGAAGACTTTTTCGGAGATCCCATCATGCGAATTTGGGTTGTTTATGAATCAGAAAACAATCGTTTGGATCCTGACAAAGTCTCGAATGTGATTAATCCCCTGCGCAATCGCATCAACAAAACAACTAATGGTTTGGACAGGTTTCCAATTATTTCGTTCATGACATCCAAGGAAGCTGGTCTTGCTACCAACTGATATTCTTAATACCGCAAGGACTTTGGCTAATCAGGATAAAGGCCGGCCGCGACAGGTAAATCTTAAAAAAGCAATAAGCGCAACATATTATGCGATGTTCCATACCCTTTGTCAAAATTGTGCAAATTCTTTTATTGGTACTAGCAAAAGGAGCAACCGTGCTTGGAACCAAGCATACAGGTCTTTAGAACATGGTTTTGTTCGAAATCAGGTTAGAAACCAGCAAGTGATGGCAAGTTTCCCTGAAGCAATAACGAAATTTGCAGAAATTTATGTGATCCTACAGCAATTCCGCCACGAAGCAGATTATGATCCAGCAATAAGATTCAAGCGTCATGAAGTTCTTAACGCGATTGACTTTGCAGAAAGAGCCATAAATAATTTCAATAGAGTCAGAAACAAGCACAAGAAAGCCTTTGCTGTATGGACTGTCACAAAATTACGTCCCAAGGGTGAAGAAAACAGACCTTCGTGGTTAGGCTGAACAGACCGACAGGTTTTCAAACAATATATGTTACTAGTATCTCAACAATATTGAAATGATGGTCATGCCCCATTGAACCCAGCCGTTTGCAAATTCCTCCCCGTTGCCCCATACCCACCACAACAAGGGCAGTTCATCAATGTTTCCGTTTCGACCAACGGTCCGGTCCTGGCGGTTGCACCCGTTCCGGTTGAAGGGAGGCAGTCATGGAACAGGCAGGCAGGAAGATCCACCGGGTCAGGCTGACACCGGAAGGGCATCGGGATTTGCGCTGCATCGTTGATGGGGGAAAGGGTTCGGTCCAATGCCGCCGGCGGGCTCACATTCTTCTGCTGGCCGATGGTGGTATTGCCCTTGAAATGCCGTTCCGATTCTACATATGTCCATCAGGTCAAGCCAGCCATGTCGTTCCTGCAGGACTTCAAGCCTGCTCCGGTCCCTGAAGAAAAACCCCTGAACGAAATCACCCCCCCCTACAAATAGCGTATGGCACATACCTTGAGAAATTCATGCAAAGGCGAAGTCTTGAATGATTGCCATTCCTCCAGCCTGTGGCAATGTGGATGGGCTTTGTTCAACTCGTGCAATACCGGTCAGCCATTTTCATGTTGGCGTTTCCTTATCCGGGCTTGCGGGCATTCAGGTTAGACCACCAGGAAAGCCGTCCTCGACGGACCCGGCAGGTGTGGGCTGCCCTGGCAATGTGCCATATGCTGATTGCATCACGACGGTACAATTGGGGATACATTTCGTGATGGAAGTCGGCCAGTAATTTCCGCATCATAAGCTTGTCCCCCTTGCCATATTCATCGGTGACGAACATGTGATAGAACTCCTTCCCGGCTGGACGGTTTTTCCAGTTGGCCAGATGCTTGGCCGCCAAATGGTGCAGGAAAACATGGTCTGGATCTACCTCGGCTAACATGGTCTTGCCAACCGGATGGCCGAACCATTCCAAGGGCATCAGATCGGATACAGCCCTTTCCGCCTGCACAATCTGGTCATCTGCCAGTGCCAGCAGGCATGGACGTCCTCCTGGGTAGGCACACTGTCCAGCAGCACCCGCCGGTCATCTCAAGCCGGTCGAATCCCGACCTGATTGCACCAACGTCAAGGGCCATGCCTGCCACATCCCAAAGGATAGTGGGGATTGGGGGCCGGTTCCGGACATGCAGGAGGTCCTTGTTCAACCAGATCGGTTGCTCGCCGTGGCAGGTCACGGATCCATTCAGGGTGGCGCGGTGTATCAAGTGTTCTTCCTCCAAGTATGTCAACCGTTTTCCTCGAGCGCAATTCAGCGGCAATTCCAATCCGTTGCCGTTTCGCCAGGATATCAAGTGCCCGTTCGAAAACATCCGGATAGTCTTCGGCTACGGTTACGAGATCATAACAATCCCGAATCACGAATTCTCCGTTGCCGCAGATTCGCAAGCGGCGTTTCTTGGTCAGTGTTTTATCCGAGGATTCAAGTCTCATGCCCCACTCTCCGACCACATCCATGCCTTCATCCTGACCGCGATTTATCAAATTGGGCGTGGTAGCCATGGAAAACTCTCCCCCAGCAAAACTGCCACGACACCATCCGTGCCCGTCATGCCAGGTCAACAGGTCGGCTGCCTTGTCGAGAGAAACTTACAGCCGGCCATACAATTCCTGGAAATCAGCCGCTTCCATGAAAAGGCCAATGTCGGTGCCGCGTCGGTGTTGCCATCTTGCAGACAGGGCGGTACCACCTCCGAGGACAATTTGTTCTCCGGGACACAACTGCAGGATGACGGGTCCCATACGCTCCATGATTCCATTTGCGGGTGGCGGCATCGAAAATTCCGATTTGCCAACTCCCCTGGTGCCTGTGTTCAATTTTCACCTTTACAACGATAATATATGAAGTGGAAATCCACTGTCAATCAAGGATGCTTTCGGATAAGGAATATCGCGTTTGAAATTGTCAAGGTGATATCATTTGTGATTTTTGTGAATCCATTGTTCACAAAACTGATTGGGAGCAGAGACTGGAAGGTTTATCATCGCTTTATTTGAAATATTTGTATCAAGGACAGTCATTTTTTACCTGGACTACCCCGAAAAGGTGAATTATTGCGATGAAAATCCTTGTAAGATTCCAAAAGCGATAACCCTTTCCCCAGAGGCTGAATCATGGTGTGCAAAAGCAATGTGAATGATACTGCTGATCCTGAAATTGACATCTGGCCCGGAATTAAAATGGTTTTTGAATTTGAAATCCTGACCCTACATGTATGCCAGATTTAACAATTTATTTATGCTGCGGTTTGGAGTTTTTACTTGAAGCTCTATATCCATATAGGGCAATTTCATAGTAAAGGCGGGTGGATTATTCCTATCGGGATTTTTGATTCTGGATTGGGTGGGCTGACAATTTTCGATTCCATTTCGAAACGCCACCCAGAAATTGGATTTGTGTATTACGGTGACAATCACAGGGCACCATATGGAGTTCGAACCCAGGATGAAATTTTTCAATTTACCTGCAATGGAGTCAATGAATTATGGAATGAAGGTTGTCAACTCGTAATACTTGCCTGTAACACGGCATCAGCTGTATCGCTAAGGAAATTGCAGGAAGAGATTGTATATGGCAACAAGAGAGTTCTGGGAATATTTATTCCAACGATTGAAACAATCATCGAAAGAAACTGGGGAGATAATTCGGCACCAAGAGAAACATCGGTCAATCGGGTTGCATTATTTGCTACACCGGCAACGGTTGCCTCACGAGCATTTCAGAGAGAACTTTCCTTCAGAGCCATAGGCGTGGATGTGGAATCCCAACCATGCGGAGGACTTGTAGATGCCATTGAGGAGGGTGATATAATTCTGGCTGAGGCGATAGCCAAAAGTCATGCTGAAGCATTACTCAGAAGAATGCCCAACCCACAGGTAGCAGTACTTGGATGTACCCATTATCCTATTGTACAAAAGGCATTTGAGGAGGCATTGGGACAAGAGGTAAGGATTATAAACCAATCCGATGTGGTTGCCGACAGCTTTGCGAATTACCTGCAAAGAAATAAATGGATTGAATATCAATGCGGTGACAACAAGTTTATTACTTCAGGAAATCCCAGTTCAGTATCCAACAGGGCAACATTGTTTTTAAAGAGATCAATTCAGTTTACCTGATTGAAAAGAAGCAAGAGATAACAGTCATGAAAAAAATAACTATAATAGGAGCAAGCGGTTATACCGGGCTTGAATTGGTGAGAATTGTTCTTAACCATCCACATTTTGAAATTGCCAATCTGGTGGCGGATAGTAATGCCGGTAAGGCTTATTCAGAAGTATACCCGAGTTTCGAGAATACCGCTTTGCCGGATCTCATATCCTTAGCTGAACTCAATCCTGAAGAATGTGATCTAATATTCTGTGGTCTTCCCCACACTACCAGTCAAAGGGTAATCAAGGGCCTTTTTGGAAGAACCAGGATTGTTGATTTGTCTGCTGATTTCAGACTGCAAAAAATATCGGAATATCAAAAATGGTATGACACCCAGCATTTGGCTCCTGAAATCCAGGAAAAAGCTGTTTATGGGCTGACTGAATTCTATCGCAAGGAAATATCTTCTGCACATCTTGTAGCCTGTACCGGTTGTAATGCAGCTACAGGTCTCTATCCACTTATCCCATTATTGGAAAAGGGGGTTATATCACCAGAAGGGATAATCCTTGATTTAAAGGCGGGGGTATCCGGTGCAGGAAGGGCTGCCAAAGTCAACACCCTTTTTGCTGAATTATCCGAAGGGTGTCAGCCCTATAACCCGGTTTACCATAGACATCTGGCTGAATTCGACCAGGAGTTGACCAAGTTTGCCAACAAGCAGGTTGAAGTTTCATTCACTCCCCATCTGATTCCAATGAATCGGGGAATTCTTGCCACGATTTATGTCGAAGGCATGATTGATGAGATATACCAGACCCTTGCTGAAAGATATATGAAAGAAAGATTTATTCATGTATTGCCCATGGGGAAAGCCCCCTCAACCAGACATGTGAGGGGATCAAATTTTGTATTTCTTGGGGTTATGGAAGACCGCATTACAGGGAAGGTAAAGTTGTTCTCCGTGTTGGACAATCTTACCAAGGGATCATCTGGACAAGCCATTCAAAATGCAAATATCATGCTGGGTCTTGATGAGGGTTCAGGATTGTCAATGATTCCATTGGTACCATAATACATGAAAAACTTAAGGAAAAAGGGCAGAATCCAACTACTGGTCGTTTCTGCCATTCTGTTGATTATTGCATCTGTCTTGATAGGGTATGGATTCAGGGAAGGAATATCGTATTTCAGAAATCCAACCCAGGTTCTGGCCGACATGCCTGGACCTGATGAAACATTCAGGGTAGGGGGGCTGGTCCAGCCAAATTCCATTCAGAAAAACGGCGACGGTTCAATCGGATTTGAAATTGGTGATTTGGAATCTTCAATTGGGGTTGTTTACACTGGCATTCTACCCGATTTGTTTGCCGAGGGGCAGGGAGCCATTGCCCTTGGCAATTATGTCAATGGTGTTTTTGAAGCCACTGAAATCCTTGCCAAGCATGATGAAAAATACATGCCCAAGGAGATTGCCGATACCCTCAGGGAACAAGGTCTTTTCAAACCTGTCGGGGAAACTTCCCAATAAATGATTTTTTTTGGTAGGATTGGCATCATCACCAATAATTGTGAAAACCATGAATCAGGCAGGAAACAATGATTACTGAAATCGGGCATCTTTCACTGATTCTGGCGTTGCTTGTTTCTGTCCTGCAAATTGGTGTTGTTGGTGTGGGATACGCCAAAAACATATTCAACTGGCTGTATGCCGGTACCCTGATGGCGGTTGTGCAATTCGGATTTATAGGAATTTCCTTCCTTTCGATCACTTGGGCCTTTGTCAATTCGGATTTTTCCCTGACCCTTGTAACCAACAATTCCCATACCCTGAAACCACTCTTGTACAAGATTTCGGGAGTTTGGGGCAATCACGAGGGATCCATGCTTTTATGGGTTCTGGTGTTATCTTTCTTCGGATTTCTTCTGGCTGTTTTGCAAAGACAAATTCCCCTCAAGTTCAAGGCACTTGTACTGTTTTTCCAATCAGCGATAACCCTTGCTTTCCTGTCATTCATCCTGTTCACTTCAAATCCGTTTGCCCGGTTGGAGTTCCCGCCATTCAATGGCTATGATCTGAATCCGTTGTTGCAGGACCCTGGCTTGGCATTTCATCCGCCATTGCTCTATTTGGGTTATGTGGGTTTGTCAATTTCCTTCAGTTTTGCACTGGCGGGACTTGCCAATGGCAGCATCAATTCTGCCTGGGCCAGTTGGGTTCGTCCTTGGACCCTTCTTTCATGGGTTTGCCTAACTCTTGGTATAGCCCTTGGTTCTTGGTGGGCATATTATGAACTTGGCTGGGGAGGCTGGTGGTTTTGGGATCCGGTAGAGAACGCTTCCTTCATGCCGTGGCTCATTACAACTGCCCTGCTGCATTCGACACTTGTATTGGAAAAAAGAGAGCAACTGGCCAAGTGGACTGTCCTGTTGTCAATCCTTGCATTTTCACTATCACTCATCGGCACTTTTTTGGTGAGATCAGGCATAATCACCTCAGTCCATTCCTTTGCGAGTGATCCAACCAGGGGAATTTATATTTTGGCGATCATGTTTCTTTTTACCGGGGGAGCATTAGTTCTTTACCTTCTTTTGGGAAAGAAGATAAGGGGTGGCCGAGTGTTTTCATTCTGGAGCAGGGAATCAGCCCTGATTTCAAACAATCTCCTACTGGTGATTTCAGCCATGGTTGTCTTTATCGGGACCTTTTGGCCCCTTATAATAGAAACGATACAGGGTGATAAGATCTCGGTGGGTCCCCCATACTTCAACTTGACCTTTACTCCTTTCATGATAGCCCTTTCGCTGCTATTGCCCATTGGTGTTTCACTTGCCTGGAAACGGGGGAATATCGCTAGGGCCCTCAAAAGTCTAATCGCTCCAGCTATACTGGCCCTGGTTTTAGCCATTTTGATCCTGTCCCTACAGACAGGCATGAGGATGTTGGGCCCGGTAGGTTTGATGCTGGCTGTCTGGGTTATTCTTGGTACGTTGTGGGAGCTCGCTGGCAAGGTTGGTATCGGGAAACATCCCCTGGGAAAGTCCTTAAGATGGCTGAAACTACTTCCCAGAACAGAATATGGAAAATCAATGGCTCACCTCGGATTCGGATTTACCATTATTGGAATAGCCTCGATTACTTCCTGGGAACTAGAAGATATCAGGGTTGTTCGAATTGGCGATGTCTATCAGGTCGGTTCCTATGAATTTCAATTATTGGATGTAAAAGAGACGGGGGGACCCAATTACTTTGCACAAGTGGGAGAATTCGAGGTGATTCATGACAATTCACAGGTGGCAGTGATGCTGCCGGAAAAGAGGGTATATCCGGTTGCCAACTCAACCACGACCGAGGCTGCCATCGACATGGGATTGCTGAGAGATCTTTATATTGTCTTGGGTGATTTTCAGGGAGAGGATGCCTGGGCTGTCAGAACCTATATAAAACCGATGGTAAACTGGATTTGGATTGGTGCTTTTGTAATGGCTCTGGGCGGTTGCATCAGTTTGAGCAGTAGATTACCAGTGCTTCAGAAACGGAAACCGAGGAAAGCAAGTTGAAAAGGTTTGTCACATTACTTGTTTTGCTGATCCTGATGCCCTCAAGTTTTTTGGGTGTTGAACCGAACGAAATCCTGGATGATTCTCAACTGGAACAAAGAGCCAGGGATATTTCCAAAAATATCCGATGCATGGTTTGTCAAAACGAAAATATAGATGATTCTGCCGCTGAACTTGCCAGGGATTTTCGAATTCTAATTCGGGAGATGTTGGTAGAAGGTAATACGGATCAACAGATTTATGATTATATAGAGGATCGATATGGCGAATTTGCACTGCTCAAACCCAGATTCAATCCTAAAAACTGGATTTTGTATTTTTCAGGTCCAATTTTGATTATGCTTTGCCTGATACTCATCTACAGAAGTTACAAAAACAGTAAATTTGAAGAATTGCCTGCCAATGATTTCACTCTTGAAGAGAAAAAAAGAATCAAAGAATTAATATCGAAAAGGTAAAATGGTTAGATTGGTTGTAATTTAATTTCAGTGAATAGAAAAAAAGGGAACTCAAGGTGGAATATAAAGCCATAACCATGACAGTTGATAACGGTGTCGTAACCGTAAAGATGAACAGGCCTGAGGTCAGGAATGCCTTGAGTTCTGAAATGCGAAGAGAACTGACTGATGCCATCAAGCGGGCAGATTCAGAAGGTAGGGTATTGGTATTGACGGGGAAAGGAAATGCTTTTTGTTCAGGGCAGGATTTGGGAAACAATGTTAATCTTGGCAATGCTGATCTTGAGCAATCCCTGCGAGATGAATATTACTACTTAATTGATGCAATCTATAACTCAAAGATACCCAGCATCGCCGCAGTGAATGGCGCGGCCGCCGGTGCTGGTGCCAGTTTGGCCTTGGCTGCTGATGTGATCATTGCAACTGAAAGCGCCTACTTCATTCAGGCATTTACAGGAATTGGCCTAATACCTGATGCAGGTGGTACCTGGTTCTTGCCACGGAAAATAGGTTTGGCCAAGGCAATGGGAGCTTCCCTGTTTGCTGAAAGGGTTTCTGCCGTTGAGGCAAGTAATTGGGGACTGATTTGGCAAGCCATACCAGACCATCAATTTGAAGAACATTGGTTATTGCGTGCAAAACAGCTGGCAGAAGGTCCAACGCTTGCCTATCACAGCCTGAAGCAGGCATTTCAAAAGACCTACGAAAACAATCTCAAGGAACAATTCAGACTGGAGGCAAAACTGCAGGGCAAACTCGGAAAATCCCGCGATTTCCGTGAGGGAATAATGGCCTTTGTTGAAAAAAGACTTCCCAAGTTTGAGGGACGGTAGTTGTTATCAACACCGGATATATTGAAAAAATTGGATTGATAGCCAAACCTTTGCTGCATAGTCGATCAAAAGGTACTCAGCCAGCCAATCCCCCACTCCATACCTGCTGCCCGGGACCTTAGGAGTACCCCGCCATAATTCACTATGTGGTCGTGAATAAGATCAGATCAATTGTTTTTCTCTTTCAATCCAATGGCTACGCAATTTTGCCGATTTCCTTGAGTTCAATTACTTTTGCCTGGGTTGGGGCTGTGAATTATATAGTATTCTTATCCAGCTTCTAATTCCATGATAAAATGAATCAAAATCATATTTCTCATTGGGTGAATGAATATTGTCCTTGTCCTTGCCGAAACCGGTCAGCAATGAATCCATCCCCAAGAATTCCTGGAAATATCCGGCTATCGGTATTGAACCACCACAACCGGCAAATACAGCTTCCTTTTGCCATTCTTTGGTAAGTGCCGACCTTGCAATTTCGAACATTGGATCACTGGTTGGCATTTGACAGGCCCCGGCCAAGCCATGATTGATAAATTTTACAGAACAATCAGAAGGTATTCTTGATTCAACAAATGAGCGGAAATTATCACGTATTTGTTGAGGGTCCTGATTGCCGACCAATCTACAACTTACTTTGGCCGAAGCCTTCGAAGGTATTACTGTTTTGAAACCGTCACCGGCATATCCACCACTGATGCCGTTGATCTCACAGGTTGGCCGGGACCAGAGTTTTTCGAGGGGAGTTCGGTCTATTTCACCAATGGGTAATTGCAAGCCAATATCACCCAGGAAACCCTGCTGGTCAAAATTCAAATTATCCCATTGGGTCTTGTGCAAAGGTTCAAGTTCAAGTACTCCTTCATAAAAGTTCTCAATCATGACCCTTCCATCTACATCAAAAAGATCGGAAATGATGTTTCCCAGAATTTGAATTGGATTTACTGCCAAACCACCATACATTCCAGAGTGAAGATCAACTGATGGGCCAGTGATTTCAAATTCAATACCCATCAAGCCTCTAAGCTGGGTAATGATGGCTGGAATTTCCGATTCAAACAGTCCTGTGTCACAAATGAAGGCCAGATCAGCTTTGAGTTCATCGGCATTTTCCTTCAAAAATGGAATCAGTGAAGGTGATCCAGATTCCTCCTCGCCCTCTAGCAAAACAGAAATGCCGGCGGGTGGTTTACCAGTGACATCTTTCCAAACCCGGCAAGCTTCGATAAATGTCATCAACTGACCCTTGTCATCGGATGCTCCCCTGGCATGTATGGACTTCTGGCCATTTTCGGAAACAATGGCTGGTTCGAATGGTGCATGATGCCATTTCTCCAAAGGGTCAACTGGCTGTACATCATAATGACCATAAAACAGAACATTGGATGAAGAACGTTCGCCATGTGCCACCACCATGGGATGACCATCCGTATCTCTTACACTCGCTGAAAATCCAATTGAATTGAGGTCGGATTCCAGCCAGTCAGCAGCTCTGCGGCATTCATCCCTGAATTGGGGATCGGTCGATATCGAGGGGATTTTCAGGAGATCACAAAGCCTGTCAAGTGAGTCCTGAAATTGCCTGTCCACCTGATTAAGTAAGTCATCTAAAGTCATTACGGTTCCTTTAATTCTAAATCTATTCTTCGGGTTATTTTCAGAATAATTTGTTGAGTTACCTATAGTGGTTAATTTACTGAGTTATTCAGGTTTTTCCTGGAAATCCAGCCACCTCCAAGGACCCTGGAACTATCTTGAGAGTAAAATACGCATGCCTGGCCTGGTGAAACGGCCAATTCGGGGTCAATCAATTGTATTTTTGCCTTGGTTTCACCTAAAGGGATGACAAAGGCTGGTGTTGGTGTCCGGGTTGATCTGACCTTGACATCAACATTGATGGACTCCTCTTCTTCAAAAGGAAGGTCACCCAACCAGTTAACATTCGAAATCTCGAAATCATAAGTGTTAAGTGCAGATTGATGACCAACGATGACTTCAGCATTGGAGGAATCGATTCTGACAACATATTGGGGTTTCGAAAAACCACTGATACCCAAACCTCTCCTCTGACCTATGGTAAAGTGAGAAATGCCTTCATGTCTACCCAGTATATTACCTTGTAAATCAACAATATTACCCGGTTTGAGAGCCTCGGGTTTTATACGTTTTACCAGTCTTGCGTAATCACCATCCGGTACAAAACAAATATCCTGGCTGTCTGGCTTGTGAGCTACTGCCAAGCCATATTTTTTAGCTAGTTCTCTGGTTTCGCTTTTTGATTTCATTTCTCCCAGTGGAAACCGCAGGAAATCTAACTGTTCCCTTGTGGTTGTGAAGAGAAAATAGGATTGATCCTTGGTCAAATCCTTGGCCCGGTGAAGTTCAACCCCATGTTTACCCTCAACCCGATGAATATAATGACCTGTTGCCAGACAGTCCGCATCCAGACTTTTGGCCATGTCAAGAAGTTCCCGGAACTTGACTCTTTCATTGCATCGAATACAGGGTATGGGTGTATATCCATTGGTATAACTCTCGACAAATTCCTGTATGACCTGTTGCTTGAAATAACTTTCATAATCCAGAACATAGTGGGGAAATCCAATTTCGTCGGCAATTCTACGAGCATCATGAATATCTCTTCCGGCACAGCATGCCCCTTTCTTGGCAATCATGGATCCATGATCATACAACTGCATCGTAATGCCGATCACCTCAAATTTTTCTTCATGTAACTTGGCTGCAACGACAGAACTGTCAACACCACCGGACATGGCAACCACCACCCGGGTATTTTCCGGCTTTTTTGTAAACCCCAAACTGTTTCTAAATGAAGTAGGCATTTTCTATATTTAGGTAAAAATACCAAAACAACAAAATAATCACCGATAGGATTTACTATGCTGTCCCGTACTTACGGATTAATTCTATTCGTGCTATGAGTCATTAATCAGTTGTTTTGGTATAAGTTATCTTAGGAATTACTAAAAATTAAGGGGATTATATACTTAAGTGATCATTGCAGGATTTAACCTGCTTTTGTTTTGGATTTTGCTTATGCGAATATCGAGTTGATTTTGGTTCGGCTTTCAACAAAGGCTTATTACATTGGTGATTCGCAGTTTTTTCAAATTTGAAAGAATGGTCACTTAAGCATATAATCCCCAAAATTAATCATTGTCAGAAATTCTGGCAACCATCATTCCTGATAGTGATGAAATCCAAGTTATAAGAGCCTGTACCATTGGTCCCGAAAACAGCAAACGGTCTTGAAACATCGTATTGTTCACACTCCAAAAGCCACCTGACAATGGAGGCAAGCCATGTGCCATTGGATGGGACCGCCTGGAACAGATACAAGAAATTGGATAACTATATACAATTATATGCCCAACTGCCCGGCACTTCCCTGTCCGGTTTACCCAGCCCCCAAGTTCCATGATCATGCTTTGCCCCCTTGGACTCCTACTATATTCACACATCTTTTTTTTTGAGTTTGTCCTTGCATTTTGATCGGCGATGTGTTCACACCGGCCGACCAAGAGGCCCTGGAAGCGGTATCGGCAACGGTTGGGGGCAGGACGGTGAAGCAGAAGAACCTGCATCCAAGGGGATCCCTGGCCTTTGCAGCCTGGGTCCGTGCACGTCCTGGAGGGTGGAATTGCCACCATGGAAAACCGGGCCCGGTTGTCATGCTGCGAGGACTGTACCGATTCCGGGCCATACAGCCTGGATATGACCTGGGAGGAAATGTGTGAGTCCAGTAGCACTCCCCCGGGGGAATTCCATCAGTTTTGGGATGTCTGGCCATGTATGTGATTCGCATTATATGCAGCATGACTTGGCAGATTATGAATTGGGCACAATTGAATCATTCTTATCAAGGCTGGAGCGTTGTTATCCACAAACGTACTCGCTGTATACAATCAACCATGTTCAGGGGCTATGATTTTAATTGAGTGGCAGAGTTATCGCATCGACAGTTTGATTATTCTTGTCAGAAAGTATGCAGGAGATTATATTGTTTGGGTAAAGGAGTATGATGATGCAGGCAAACATTGACGAATCCCTGAAAACCATTGTTCAAAAACGACTCAAGCTGGTCAAGGTTGTTGAGCTGGAATCCGAAAGGGTCAAAGATCATGATGGTGATCCCATCCTGTACATCATGGTGGTTTATGAAGCAAAGAATGATCGATTGGATCCAAAGAAGGTTTTGGGATTGACCCGAAGTTTACGCCAACCACTCAGGGAAATCGATTCGGAACTTTATCCTGTATTTTCATTCCTGACCGAAGAAGAATTTAAAAACCTTGAATCCGCATGATCTTGTTGTTGCAGCCCTAATCCTTACTTCACATTATCCCGGCAAGCCTCGGCAGGTAAACCTGAAAAGGGCCTTGAGTACAGCATATTATGCAATGTTAAATGCCCTAAGCCGAAATTGTGCCGATTCCCTAGTTGGTACGGCTGGAGCAAGAAGGAGTCAGAGTGCCTGGCAACAAGCCTATCGGTCTATCAAACACAGATATGCCAAGAACCAATGCAAAATGTATGAAATATCGGGATTTGCTGAAAGTATCCAGGAGTTTGCCGGCAAGTTTGTTGAACTTCAGTTAAAACGGCACCAGGCTGATTATAATCCTTCGTACAGGTTGACACGGGATGATGTTTACAATGATATTGAAACTGCAGCCATGGTAATTCAACAATTGCAGGAATCGGATCCTATTGAAAGAACGGGTTTTGCTGTGTGGATTGCCATGGACAGGGAGTCTAGTACCGATTGAGGAATACATTATTTTAAATTGACTTATGAAAGCAACAAATTGAAATATACTGAATACGATCCAAAGGAACGCATTGACGAATTAACCCTGACGCTTACGGAGGCTAATTCGGCATATCATACCGATGATTCACCAATCATGTCAGATTATGAGTTTGACCAGCAAAGATTGGAGCTGATCAAGCTGGAAAAATTGTATCCTCAATTCAAGCATGAGAACAGTCCTACGGGTAAGGTTGGGGGTGATACAGCAAGGGGGTTTAGAAAGGTTAAACATGCTCAGGTGATGCTTTCACTCGATAATGCATTCAATAACGAGGATATCGAGGAATTTGAAAAAAGAATAAAGCGTTTCCTTGGTTTGGACGATGATTATTCAATTGTCTATATTGCTGAAACCAAACTTGATGGATTGGCCATTTCACTTACCTATTTGGATGGTGTTTTGGTTCAGGCTGCTACCCGTGGCGGTGGCGACATTGGAGAAGATGTTACTGAAAATGTAAATACCATCAAATCCATACCAAAACGACTTGAAGGCAGCCCCGAGTTTATGGAAATTCGGGGTGAGGTCTTTATGGAAAAGGCTGATTTTGAGCAATTGAACGAAGCTCAAAAGGTTCTTATCGAAGAGGCAAAAGAGGAAGGAAGGAAAAATCTTCCGAAATTGTATCTCAATCCTCGCAATGCTGCAGCTGGTTCGCTTAGACAGTTGGATCCGGAAATTACCAGATCCAGAAACCTTTCATTCCTAGCGCATGGCTGGGGTAAACTTTCAGCAACGCTTGGAAAAAATATATGGGAAGCAATCAATCAATTGAATTCCATGGGAATGCCTGTCATCGAGGATCGTATGTTATGTAAAGGAAGCAGTGATCTTATTTCCTATTATAACAGTGTATTGGTCAAACGAGCCGATTTGCCTTTTGATATTGATGGGGTCGTGTACAAGGTCAATGACTTGGACCTGCAGGAAAGATTGGGAAGCAGTTCAACTTCACCAAGGTGGGCCATTGCATACAAGCTTCCACCGGAAAAGGTCTGGACCAAACTCGAAGATATCGAAATTCAGGTTGGAAGAACAGGTGCTTTATCCCCTGTCGGGAAATTGAAGGAGGTTTCTGTTGGCGGGGTCAAGGTATCAAGTGTTACCTTGCATAATGAAGATTTTATAAATGCTCTTGATTCAAGGGGTGAAACCATAAGGGATGGCAAGGAAATCAAAATCGGGGATGCCGTTGAGGTTTATCGCAGTGGAGATGTCATACCACGTATTTCCGATGTGGATTTAACCAAAAGGCCTGCTGATAGTAAAAGCTTTGTTTTCCCTGAAAACTGTCCTGTTTGTGGCAATGTTGTGGTCAGGCCGAAAGGTGATGCAATTCACCGATGTACTGCTGAGTATGAATGTGAGGCACAGGTGATTGGGAAGTTGCAGTATTTTGTCTCCATTGAGGGTTTGAATTTTGATGGGCTGGGAATCAAAATGATCAAGCAGTTTTATGATCGCAAATTTCCCGATACCGGACAGAGGTGGATAGAAAGTCCCGGAGATATTTTCCTTCTGGAAAAAAACCTTAAGGACAGAGGTATTAATCTGGCAGAAGAGGAAAATTGGGGAGAAAGATCAGTCCACGAACTGTTTTCTGAAATTGAACGTAAAAAAACCGTAAGTTTTGCCAAATTGCTCACGGCCCTAGGGATAAGACATCTGGGTTCAAAAAACTCTCAGCTGGTAGCGGATCATTATCAAACCTGGGATAACTTCAGGCCAGCAGTTGACAATGCTTCGGATGGGAATGAAGAAGCATGGGAGGATTTGGTAAGTATTGGTGGACTCGGTGAAATCATAGCCAAATCAATAATTGAAACCTTTCAAAATCCAGTATTTAATGAATGGATAGACAAGTTAATTCCCGAACTTGCATTTATCAGCCCACAATCGGATTTGACAGAAAGCACTCCAGTTTCTGGGAAATCACTGGTATTTACCGGTAAGTTGGAGCAAATGACCAGAAAGGAAGCTCAAGTCAAGGCCGAGTCATTGGGGGCAAGGGTCTACAGCGCAGTCTCAAAAAACATTGATTTGGTTATTGCCGGGCCTGGAAGTGGAAGTAAATCCAAGAAGGCAAATGAATTGGGGATTGCAATTATTTCCGAGCAAGAATGGCTTGATCTGGTCAGTTGAGTGATTTGCGGGAATCTTTGTCCAGGGCTTGTTCCATGGCATTGAGAGTAGCATCGAAAACCAGCATGATTGAGGCATGTCGGTTTTTATAGTCCTGTGCAGGGTAGAGGATTTCCAATTCTTCAAATGGTGGATTGGGTGGGTCACCCTTTTTTTTCAACATAGCCTCCATCTGATCTCGAGCCAGTGAAACTTCATTGAAAGACCTGCCAATTATTCTGCTTCCAACAATGGAGGCTGTTGCCTGTCCAAGTGCACATGCCTTGACATCCTGTCCGAATTCCGAAATCAAGCCCTCCTTGAGGACAAGATCCACTGTAACCGTAGAACCGCATAAGGGAGAACGAACCTTGGAACTTCCTTCATAGTTCTCCAAGCGATTGGGGAGGGGAATATTGCTGGCAAGTTCCAGAATCCTCTGGGTATAGAGTTTGGTTACTTTTTCATCAACACTGGTCATGGGTAAAGTTTTTAATTGATAAGGCTTGTTTGATCAATTTAAATAAAGTGGCTGATAACATGACTTTCAATTGAATCACGCAAGAATGAAGCAAAAAACTGGTGATCCGATTTCAACATAATTGTTTATCTGCCATGGAGATTATTTCCTCCGATGTAAAACCCTGATCCCACAAGCTTCTGAGGGTAAAGGATGGACTTCTTTTGGCCAGTCTCTTGCCATCCTCATCCCTGATCAGCCCATGATGAGACCATGTTGGCACCGGCAATTCCAGAAGTTCCTGCAACAACCTGTGGATAAAGGTTGAGTCGAAAATATCCTCACCCCTTGTTACATTGGTTATACCCATGAATGCGTCATCAATGACAACGGACAGATGATAGGAAGTTCCAATATCCTTCCGGGCAAGGACAATGTCTCCAAAATTTTTATGAAAATAATCAGGTGCCACATGATGAATACCTGAATGGGCTTGTCCAAGTTCCCTTATTTCCAATTGAGGAAAGTGTGCCCGACCACCAAAGTGCTCAATGACCTTGGAAAAATTCAGTCTGATTGCATCCCCTTTGTTCATTTCATCAAAGGTTCTGTTTCGGCATGTACCAGGATAAAGCAACTTCTGACCTCTCGAAATGAGGGGAGCATTTGGCGCTTCCAGGGAATCCTTGATATCCTTACGGGTACATTTGCAAGGAAAGCATAGTCCCATGGCAACTAATTTGGAAAGGCAATCCTCATAATAGGAATATCTTTCTGACTGATACACCACAGGTGTGTTCCAATTGATTCCCAGCCTTGAAAGATCATCAAAAATGGCCTGGGTATATTGGGATTTGGAACGGGTTGAATCCAGATCTTCAATACGAATATGGAATTTGCCATTATGTGACTTGGTGGAACGCCATGCAGTCATGGCAGAATAGGCATGACCCAAATGCAGATAACCTGTGGGTGAAGGGGCAAATCTTTCGATAACCATCGGTTTGGCTGGTTTACATCATTTGATTCCGTTTCAGGCGTAAGGTGTTTTAAAAAGATTTACTCAACAGGGTTTTCGGAACCCCCTGATCCATCTTCTTCATCAAATTGATCTTCTTCCTGATCAGGAATTTTGGAGGAATCTATCTTGGCAACGGAAACTATTTCCGAATCCTCGGGAAGACGCATAATCCTGACCCCGCCTGCAGAACGTGACCTGTAGGAGACATCACTGACATTGCATCTGATTACCTGACCAGAATTTGTACCCAAGATGATTTGATCTTCAAGAGTAACCTTCATGAAGGCAATGACTCCTTTGATCTTGTTACCCTTGACGCCATATCCACCCCTGTTCACCTTGGCTGGAAATTCGTGACTAGAGGTAAGCTTGCCTCCACCTTCCTTAGTTATAACGAGGACCAGCTCCTCTGTTTCCAATAACTCCTCATTCGAAATTTCTGGAGCATCAGAAAACAATGGAAGGTCATTCATTTCATTTTCTTCGGCTTCTTCTCCTGTCTCTTCCTCAAATTCGCCATCAATTCTCCGGAACTTGAGGTATTCACTCCTTTTTTGTGGAGTGGCAATTTTATCTTTTGGAACCGAGATCAAACCAACGAGCTGATCCTTTTTCCGCAAGCGCAATCCCCTGACGCCAACTGATTTTCGGGACTTGATTTCGCGAAGGCATTCGGTGGAAAACCTGATTGCCTGGCCATGATTCGAGGCAAGTATGACATCATCAGCTTCCGTACAGCAACTGGTACCTATGAGAGTATAGTTTTCCTCTCCACTAAAGGCAATTTTCCCATTTGACTGGATTTTCTGGAAGTGTGAAAGGGCGGATCTTCTTACCTTTCCATTTGAAAAGGCAAAAACCAGGAATTTCTCAGGATCTTCGAAATCCTTTTCGGACAGCAGTATGGTTTCAGAAATTGAAACTCCACCTTCAACATTGAGTATGTTTACAAGGGGTTTCCCCTTGGTGTTTCTTCCTCCAAGCGGGAGTTTCCAGGTTTTGATCTTATAGGCAAGACCGTTGGTTGTAAAACAGAGCAATTCATCATGGGTGTTGGCCACAAAAATGTTTTTGACAAAGTCCTCGTCCTTAGTGTTTATGCCGGCAAGACCCTTGCCACCCCTGTATTGTTGACGATAATCATCTAGGGGAGTTCTCTTGATATATCCTTCCCTGGTAATGATGATAACCATATCCTCTTGCGGTATGAGATCCTCGTCTTCAATTTCCTCATCAAATTCTTCAATGAGTGTTCTTCGGGGTATGGCATATTTTTCCTTGACTTCAACCAATTCCTCGGAGATGATTCCCCTTACCCGTTCTCCAGAACGCAATATGTCCAGATAATCCTTTATCTTTTCGGCCAGAACTTGGAGTTCATCGGTATTTTCCTTGACCCCCATGGCAGTCAATCTTTGCAATCTCAATTCAAGAATTGCCCGGGCCTGGGTTTCTGTAAGCCGATAGGTATTATCCGGATTGATTTTATTTTGTGGATCATCAATGAGCTTGATGTAGTCGGCAATTTCCTCGGCTTGCCAATTCCTGGCCATCAGGGCTTCCCTGGCATCACTTGGCTGACTTGATCCGCGGATGATGGTTACAACCTCATCCAGATTGGAAATGGCAACTGCCAATCCACAAAGGAGATGGCTACGTTCACGGGCCCTTCTGAGATTGTCTGCAGTCCTGCGGGTTACAACCTCTTCCCTGAATTCAATAAAGGCCTCGAGAATCTGGGTTATGCTCAGCAACTCGGGTTTGCCCCGATTGAGCATGACCAGATTGCTGGCGATTGAGGTTTGCATTTTGGTATGACGCCAAAGCTGGTTCAAAACCACTTCCGGTGTACTGTCCCTTTTGAGTTCAATGGCAACCCGAACACCTAGCCGGTTGGATTCATCCTGAATATTGGAAATGCCTATGACCTGCTTATTGCGAGCGACCTCCACGATCTGTTCAACCAGACTTGACTTGTTGACCTGATAGGGGATTTCATCAATCACAATCCTGGTGCCATCCTTCGCCATTGTTTCAAAATGGGTCTTGGCCCTTAGGACAATTCGGCCTCTGCCCTCAAGGAAGGTCTGTCTTGAACCAATTCTCCCCATGATTATGCCACCCGTTGGGAAGTCGGGCCCCGGAGCGAGTTCCATCAATCTTTCGCCAGAAACATCAGGGTTGTTTATAAGTTCAAGAGTTGCATCAATGATTTCGCCAAGATTGTAGGATGGTATTGTACTGGCCATGCCGACGGCAATGCCACTGCCACCATTGACGAGGATATTCGGAAATCTTGCCGGTAGAACGACAGGTTCCTGATCCTTGCCATCATAGTTGTCCTGAAAATCAACGGTGTTTCTTTCAATGTCCAGAAGCAGTTGCTGGGCGATCTTGTCCATACGGATTTCGGTGTACCGCATGGCAGCGGCATTATCTCCATCCATTGAGCCGAAATTACCCTGACCATCAAGCAGGGGAGCCGACATTGAAAAGTCCTGCGTCATCCTGACTAGGGCATCATATATCGATGCATCACCATGGGGATGATATTTACCCATGACATCACCAACCGGTCTGGCCGATTTTCGATAGGGCTTGTCGTGGGTATTGCCCGATTCATGCATGGCATAGAGAATTCTACGGTGGACGGGCTTCAAACCATCCCGAAGATCGGGCAATGCCCTGGAAACAATTACGCTCATGGCGTAATCCAAATAGGATGATCCCAACTCATCGGTCAACGAGACGGTAGGGATGCCCTGGTCGTCAGGGTCTAGAAAATCATCTTCATTTTCAATGTCGTTATCGTCCAAAGTCAAATCCTCAACCTATTTGGCGCTATAGAAACCAAGTTATTCAAATCTCCGAAACCAATGGATCGTCCAACCATGCTCCAATGTGTCAAACGCAAGCTTCGAAATGTGTAATTTTTGGAACTGGATCCTTACGAAATAAAACCATTTAATAAATAGTTTATTTTGCTGATAATGGTAGTGATGCCATAATTTTGAAGCAAAGTATATCTACCTACCGAACAACCATGGAATGGTTGCAAATTACTTTGAATTTTCAAAACGGAATATTATCGTCTTGATCATTATCCGAGGTGAATCCCCGGCGTGTTCCGCCCGCTCCGGAATCCGGGTTTTGTTGATTGTTTGAACCATAGTTTCGCCACTGGCTTGGTTCACTTTGTGGTTTTGATTCCGGAAAACTGCTTTCAGCACCCCTGGAGGAATTCAACTTGGCAAATGAACCATGATAGGGTCGTATAGAGACTTCAGTCCAGAATCTTTCATTGCCCATTTCATCAGTCGACCGACGCGTTTCCATTCTACCTTCAATATATACCAGGTCCCCCTGGGTAACTTCATCTTGTATCGCGGTAATGAAATTGGGAACATAGACACCAACCCTGTTGATTTGGGAGATTTCCCTGTCTTCACCCGTATGGCGATCCTTGAATTTCTCCGATGTCTTGACGGAAAACGAGCAAACCTGTCCGCCGGAAGGAAATTGTCTGATTTCAGGGTCTCGCTCCACGATACCGATTATTGTAACCCTGTTCACTGTGTTGTTCAACATAATCTACTTACCCAAATCAATCTACTCATGACCATTATATGACCAAGAGCAATACAAAAATCCTGATGGAATCAATCTTAAACCATCAATTGACCAAAGATATACCAACTTTGTTGCGATTAACACCAATCAAAACAATTAAATTGCAAATTTTGATATTTAACATACTGGAAAATACTTAGTTAAAACCATAAGAAGAGAAAAACAAACAATGGAATGTCAAATTTGGGTATGGAAAGTTAAAATAAATATTGTTTGAAGAGTTTGATTTTCCTATCCCAATATTGGGAGGTATCCAGTGCGTATTTTTAAGACAATTTGTGTAGCGGGTTTTTGGAATCCGCTCTTGATAATTGCATTCAATCTAGTTCGAGGTTTTGATTTTCCTTTGGATACTGAGAGCTATCTCCAGCTTTGGCCGACATTTATAGCTGGCTGGTTTCTGTATTTTGCGGTATTACGAATTCATAGTTCGGGTCGAAAAAGAACTGCAAAGGTTTTGTTTGTAATTTTGGCTCCGATTACGAGTTTCATGTCAATTATTGGAGGTTTGTTTGGTCCAATAGGAATAATTTTGTACAGTCTTGTAGCAAGCGTACCCGCATGGGCTTATTGGCTTGTTTGCAAGCTAGTGGAAACAAGAAAAGGGAAGCAATCCTAGCCATATACCAACCCTTTTGTAAGGGGCTTATACGCATAAGTTGACTGGGGTGAATGTACATCTTCGGCTTCAATCAATGGATGTTGATGTGGGGTTTGAGAGGAGGTGGTGCTTCCGTTCAGACTCTAATGTGGGATGTGAATTCGTTATCTTCCAGTTTGGCAACTTGTGTATATAAGCCTCGAAAACAAAGAAAAAATTCCAATCAACACAACTGAAGAAAATGTCGTTGATGGTGTAGTGAAAATGGCGGTGCGAGGGATTATTGAAAATCCTGAAAAATTTGAACAAACTGAAGATGATAGGAAGGAATAACGAAGTTGTCGCTTGACATAACAAACAATTTTCTTTTACTTGGTTTTTGCAAGTCAACTACTTGCCAGTCTTTGTACTACAAAACCGGACTAGTTGGGTATTACCTGCCAATCAGTCCCATTCGTTAAAGCTCCTCAGTTTTGAATTCGCTATAACCCTCGTAGTAATAACTGACATCTATGCCTGTCATAAACAGCACTCGGTTATCAATTTGATCCGTCAGTGCTTTTTTCAGCAGAGTTTTTATTTCCAAATCCTTTACTACACTTCGTTGCATGGCAGAAAGATAATCATCTTTATCAACATTGTTCCAACCCACTACTTGTTTCAGTTCTTTTTTCAAAATTAGGTCTAACCATATACGGGATGCACGACCATTTCCCTCACGGAAGGGGTGGGCAATGTTCATTTCCACATATTTTTCAATTATCTCATCAAAGCTATTTTGAGGCATGGCATCAATATGTTCCAATGCTGCTTGTAAATACAAAAGTGGTACAAAGCGGAAATAGCCTTTGGCTAGGTTCACTTCACGAATTTTGCCAGCAAAGTTATAAATATCTTCAAACAAATAGGCATGAATAAAAGCAAGTCCTTTAAAGGTACCTACTTCAGACTTGTAAATATCCCCGGAGTCAAAAAGTTGCTTGGCCTTTTTCTTGCTGATTCTTTCTTCAGCCTTCGCCAGTTCCACCTGATTTGTAATATTTAATTTATTGTCCAATATCTTACCCATAAGGCTATCCGAATTCATTTAATCTTTGTAAAATACAAGCAAAGCAAGTTGACTTAATCCCATCACCCAAATCGATCTCATCGTGGATTTCTACCAGATAGAAGGATCCCTCAAGGTGATAATACACGGTTTTATTAAATTTACAGATTGGTATCGAGAGAGTTTAGATCATCACAAAGTTATGTTTAACACCAATCAATTAATTTTTGGTAATTGCAAGCATTTGTTTGGTTTATGACTTGAATTGCATAATTTCAAAGTATCATTATCTGAAAAACACCCCAAGAATTGAAATCACCGGAATAATAAATTTTGAATTAGAAAATTATCGATTATGAGTGAGCTGAAAGAAATCACTGTTCTTGGTGCCAGGGAGCATAATCTGAAATCAGTTGATTTAACCATACCAAGGGACAAGTTGATTGTCTTTACCGGTCTCAGTGGTTCAGGCAAGTCTTCTCTTGCTCTCGATACGATTTATGCCGAAGGTCAAAGACGATATGTCGAAAGTCTTTCAGCCTATGCACGTCAATTTCTCAATGTCATGGAGAAGCCTGATGTGGATAATATTTCAGGTCTGTCACCAGCCATTTCCATCGAACAGAAAACAACTTCCAGAAATCCCAGATCCACTGTTGGAACGATTACCGAGGTTTATGATTACCTACGGCTTCTTTATGCCAGGGTAGGGGTGCCATATTCACCCACAACAGGATTGCCAATAACCTCACAGCAGGTCTCGGACATGGTGGATCGTATTGCTTCATTTGAAGAGGGAACGAGGTACCTATTACTAGCTCCCATCATAAGGGACAGGAAGGGAACTTTCCGCAACGAGTTGAGAGAATTCAAGAAAAAGGGGTTTCTGCGTGTCAAGATTGACGGCGAAATACAGAACCTGGATACCATTCCCGATCTGCAAAAAAACCATCGGCATGACATTTCACTGGTAATTGACAGGATGGTCGCCGGGCCAGGCAATGAGGAAAGAATTGCGCAATCCCTGCGAACAGCGCTTGATCAAGGCAATGGTACTGCTGAAATTGAATTTGTGGGTAATAACAGTCTTGAACCGATACTGTTTTCCGAAAAGTTTGCTTGTCCCGTGTCCGGGTTTACAATCCGAGAAATCGAGCCAAGACTGTTTTCGTTCAACGCTCCTTCGGGTGCCTGTCCAAATTGTGATGGTTTGGGAATGAAAAGAGTATTCGCAGAGTCTGAAATCATCCGAGACACACATAAGGAAGTTTTGGATATTGTGGATGAATGGTTTGTACCTAAATCAGCGGATTTCTGGAGCAAGATTCTTATTTTGCTCAAAAGCTTCAATCTTCCCCATAATACCACTTGGCAAGACACTCCCCAAAAATTCAGGGACGTGTTTTTCTATGGAGGAAAGGTAAATTACGAACTTGAGGAAAGTGGTCGACTGATCAAGGAAAATTTGAATTTTGAAGGCATCGTTCCCTTTCTGGAAAGAATCCATCATTCAACAACATCTTTCAGGCGAAGACACCAATTGGAAGCAATGCAAAAAAATGAAACCTGCCATGCCTGCAAGGGATACAGGCTAAATAATGAGGCTTTGGCGGTCAAGATTGGTGGACTTCATTTGGGTGAATTGGTTGAAAAATCGATTGCCGAGGTTTTAGAATGGATATCTGAAATCCCAACCGAACTGTCCAAACAACAAAACACGATCGGTGCTTCAATCTTCAAGGAAATCCGGGATAGGTTGAATTTTCTGGTTGATGTAGGACTTGAATATCTGACACTTTCCCGCAAGGCAGGAACCCTCTCCGGTGGAGAAAGCCAAAGAATAAGGTTGGCCAGTCAAATCGGCTCCGGTTTGACTGGTGTCCTTTATGTCCTGGATGAACCTTCCATAGGACTTCATCAACGTGACAACCAACGCCTTCTGTCCACATTGGTCAATCTTCGGGACAAGGGAAATACCGTCATCGTTGTCGAACATGACGAGGAAGCAATCAGGGAAGCAGACCATCTGGTGGATATAGGTCCAAGAGCCGGTATTCATGGAGGTGAAATCGTAGCTCAAGGCTCTGTACAAGAGGTTATAGACGAACCAAAATCACTAACCGGCAAATACCTGAGCGGGGAAAAGGCCATACCCATACCAGACAAACGAAGAAAGGTGAATTCGGATAATGATTACATTCATATATCTGGAGCAAAATGTCATAATCTGAAAAATGTGGATGTTTCATTTCCCATAGGTAAAATGATTTGTGTAACTGGCGTTTCGGGTAGTGGCAAATCCTCATTGGTTTTTGAAACCCTTTACAAGGGATGGAAGGAATTGTCAGGAGACCATGACAGCATTAGGGGTTTCGAAGAATTCAAGGACATGATCCATATTGATCAGAGACCGATTGGGAAAACTCCTCGCTCCAACCCTGCAACATATACCAAGGCATTTGATCCAATAAGAGGTTTGTTTGCCAACCTTCCCATGTCCCAGGCCAGGGGGTACAAGGTTGGAAGATTTTCCTTCAATGTGCCCGGCGGACGATGTGAAGCCTGTACGGGAGATGGTGTCAAGAGAATTTCCATGCATTTTCTTCCTGATGTTTATGTAACTTGTGACAGTTGCAAGGGCTTGCGCTACAACCGTGAAACCCTGGAAATCAAATACCGGGATAAAACCATTGCCGATGTTCTTGACATGACCGTCGAGGAAGCCAACGAATTTTTCAAGAACATACCTGCAGTCAGCAGAAAAATCAAAACCCTGAACAGGGTAGGACTTGGCTATATCAAGCTTGGACAACAGGCGCCACTTTTGTCGGGTGGAGAAGCCCAAAGGGTCAAACTGGCAACGGAATTGTCGAAGGTCACCAAGGGTGAAACAATATACCTCCTTGACGAACCGACAACAGGTCTTCATTTTGAAGATATCAACAATCTTCTTGTTGTTCTACATGAACTGGTGGACAAGGGAAATACCGTAGTCATAATCGAGCATAATCTCGATGTCATCAAAACTGCCGACTGGATAATTGACATGGGTCCAGAGGGCGGTGAAAAAGGTGGTACTGTCATTGCTTCAGCCCCCCCTGAAAAAGTAGCACAAAATCCTGAAAGTTACACCGGTCGATTTCTTGCCGAGATTTTCAAGAACAACAAAGCCAGTAAATCCAGGCCACGGAAAAGTACCAGGAAAGTACAAAAATCATTTGCCGGGGCCGTCGCCAAATAGCAATGACACTTGCGTCATAGAGAGAAATTAAATTTTGTAGCAATGAATATATTTTGCCTGGATTTGGATCCCCAGGTTGCAGCACAATACCAGTGTGACAAACATGTTGTGAAAATGGTCCTTGAATCTGCCCAAATGCTTTGCGCAACCCATCGTTTGCTAGAGAGTAGTACTGTCCAGGAAAATTTCTACAAAATTACCCATCAAAAGCATCCATGCACAATCTGGACGATGGAGTCAAGTGGCAATTACCAATGGCATTATCAGCATTTTGTGGGTTTGTGTGACGAATATCGGTACAGATACGGCAAAATTCACCTCTCCGATCAAAAATTAAGGGAACACCTATCCATCATGCCCGATAATATTTTGAAAGCGGATATGACACCCTTTGCCCTAGCCCTTCCAGATGAGTACAAAACAAACTGTCCAGTTGCAAGCTATCGGGAGTATTACAAATCCAAGTCTGTTCTTTTCAATATGAAGTGGACAAAGCGAAAGATTCCTGATTGGTTTGAATTTCGAACTGGAAATTCTGAAAAACAAAAAGCACAGAATTAGCGATGCAATCAAGTTTCCCAGCTTGAAATTCAATACTTGCGATTTGGAAATGATTTGAGTTGATCAAGTAATCCCGTGATTTGGATCAAGGATTGCCAACCGAGTAATATTTTGTTACTGCACTTGATTTCTCGATACAGTTTGCTAATTTGTTGTTCCATGACAACGAAGGTATTTACAATATACATTTGCATTATTGGTTGACATCTCTGTCGGCCCGTTGTCAATTCAAGCAAATTTTTCTTTCGGGCCGTAGGGACCAACCCCTTTTTGGTTTGACATGACAGCATTACACATCTGGAATACGAAAACTCGTAGGAAAGAAAAATTTGTACCACTGAAGCCTGAAAACGTTAGGTTGTACGTTTGCGGTCCCACCGTATATGATCGGGCACATATTGGTAATGCCAGACCTGCTGTAACCTTTGATATTGTCTACAGGTTATTTCAATACCTTTATGGCAAGGAAAACGTGACTTATGTCAGAAACATCACGGATATTGATGACAAAATAAACAATCGTGCCAAGAGCGTAAGGGAAAATGGTGATGCCAGGGATCTCATTGCCATCATAAAGTCAATCACCGATGAAACCATTGGCTGGTATCATGAGGATATGCACTCTCTTGGAAACTTGGATCCAACCCATGAACCCAGGGCAACGGACTATATTCCACAAATGATTTCCATGATCGGGAATATTTTATCCAATGGAAATGGGTATGAGGTCGAGGGACATGTCCTGTTTGATGTTTCATCAGCACCAAAATATGGAAATCTGGCCAGGAGAAATCTGGAAACCATGAAGGCTGGCGCACGAGTTGAAGTTGCACCCTACAAGAAAAACGAGTTGGATTTTGTTCTTTGGAAACCATCGAGTGATGACCTGCCTGGCTGGGACAGCCCGTGGGGAAGAGGAAGACCCGGATGGCACATAGAATGTTCAGCCATGAGTTCGGAATTGCTTGGCCCCACTTTTGATCTCCATGGTGGTGGTTCCGATCTTTGTTTCCCGCATCATGAAAATGAGTTGGCACAAAGTAATGCCATATACCCTGAAGAGGAATTCGCCAGATACTGGATGCACAATGGCATGATCAGGGTAAATGGTCAGAAAATGGCAAAAAGCCTGGGGAATTTCTTCACCATCAAGGATCTGATGGATAGGGGCATTACGGGAGAAGTCATCCGGTTGGTAATGCTGGGAACCCATTATCGTTCGGAAATTGACTGGACCGACAGCAAGGTTCATGAAGCAACAGAAATTGTTGCCCGATGGCGCCGGTTATTTTCGAGTGCAGGGAATTTGACCCCCACAATCGATCCAGAATTCAAGGAAGCTGTTTGTGACGATTTCAATATACCCAGGGGATTGGCAAAACTCCATGACCTGGCCAGAAAAGAGGAATTGGATTCCCTTTATGGATCGCTCTGCCTATTGGGTTTGGAAAGCCTTTGCCAAGAGGTGGAAAATTCACTGGGCAAAGATATTCAATCCACGGAAATTGCCAATTGTCTCATTCATGTTCTTGAGTACAGGGAAGAGTGCAGAAAAATTCGGGATTTCGCCAAAGCCGATGAAATCAGGAATTCCCTGAGTGAAGCTGGAGTGCTTTTGCAAGACCAGTCGGGAGGTGAACTACCGAAATGGCAATTGAATAGTGATTTCAATCCAGAAATGCTGAAAGCATTGAAAGGCAGATATGAGGATAGAATTCAGTTCCTCTTCGATGAGAAGGCAAAATCATGAGCAAGGAAAGAATATATTTGTATGACACGACCCTCCGAGATGGAGCACAAACCCTCGGTGTTTTGTTCGGGCTTGAGGACAAAATAAGACTTACCAGGGAACTTGATGATATTGGTATTGATTACATCGAGGGAGGTTTTACTGGTGCAAATGAAACCGATCGGCAGTATTTCGAGAGCCTGCCAGAAACCAAAGATGCCCAAATCACTGCCTTCGGAATGACCAAGCGTGCAGATCATTCAGCAGACAATGATGTCAATCTGGCCAGTTTGGCCAACTCATCCACGAAAACAGTTTGCGTTGTAGGCAAGACCCATGTGTTTCATGTACAGAAGGCCCTTGGCATAACCCTTGAACAAAACTTCGAAAACATCAGACAATCAATAAAGCACCTGGTTGCCAAGGGCAAGGAAGTCATTTTTGATGCCGAGCATTTCTTCGATGGTTATTTTTCCGATGAAAAATATGCCTTGGATTGTGCCAAGGAAGCCTATTTGGCCGGAGCAAGATGGATTGTATTGTGTGATACCAACGGTGGTACTCTTCCCAAGGATATTGGTACGGCAACCAAGGCCGTAATCGAATATGGCATTCCTGGTGACAGGTTGGGAATTCACACGCACAACGATACCGAAAATGCCGTTGCGGGTTCCCTTGCGGCAATAGATGCCGGTGCCAGGCATATTCAGGGAACCATCAATGGTATCGGTGAACGATGTGGTAATGCCAATTTGATAACCATCATAGGCAATCTCAGGCTCAAGGAGCCCTATAGATCCCTTTATGATACAGGTGTTACCTTGGAGAAGCTCCAGAAACTGACACAACTTTCGAGACTCCTTGATGATATTCTGGATAGAATTCCCAGTAAAAACGCAGCCTATGTAGGTACATCTGCCTTTGCACATAAGGCTGGCCTGCATGGTTCGGGAGTTTTGAGGGAACCTTCAACCTATGAACATGTGGACCCGGAAGATGTTGGCAACAAGAGGGTTATTCCACTGTCAAATCAAGCCGGTAGATCACATTTGAGAGCATGGCTGAAAGAATTGGGAGTGGATTTGAAAACAGTTGATGATGATACTCTCATAAGAATTGTCGATGAGATCAAACTACGAGAAGACAAGGGATATACCTATGATGTAGCACCGGAATCTTGTCAGTTGCTGGTAAAAAGGATGCTGGGAACGCTTTCGAATTATTTCAGGGTTCAAAGATTCAGGGTCAATGTGGAATCGCATCACTTCAACGATAATATATCCAAAAGTGAATCCGAAGCGGTTGTCGTTATCAAAATCGGCAATGAAAGGAAGATTTCCGTATCCGAGGGATTGACCGACAATTTGGATAGCGGACCTGTACATGCCCTGTCCAAGGCATTGCAAAGGGACCTCGGTCCATATCAGAAATACATCTCAGATATGAAACTTGTGGATTTCAAGGTAAGAATTCGTGGGGCTGGCACGTCGGCTGTTACCAGGGTCGTCATTGAATGTACCAATTCTGATGGCTTGACTTGGGCTACCGCAGGAGTTTCACCCAATATAATTGAAGCTTCCTTTGAAGCATTGGTTGAAGCCATTATCTGGAAACTTGATTATGACCAGGCACCTACAGCTGAACAATTATTGGCTGATAATTTCGGTTTGATTGATGAACTGATTGAATCCAACACCAAACCAGAAAAGGATACCTTTTTGACTCCGGTTTCCTAGGCCCTTTCAACTATCCTGGATTTTTTCCTGTGGCTTTGCAGCCAGATCAGGGAACCTGCGGCAAGGATCAGAAAGGGAACCATGGCCCAATTAACAGCCGACCAGCCTTGTTGAGCGGAACCACCGGTGCAATTCATGAGTGTGCCTGAGGTCAGGGAAGCGATGGTAACCGATCCAAAAACGAGGAAATCATTAAGACCCTGGACCTTACCGGTTTCATGAGGTTTGTGGGCTTTAAGGAGCATGTTTGTTGCACCGATAAAACCAAAATTCCATCCCAAGCCGAGAAGGATCAAGGCCACATAGAAGTGTCCCAAATCTATCCCCATAAGACCAACAACACCTGAGAATGTAAGTATTGCCAAGCCACAGGATACGATTCTTTCTGCACCAAACCGGGCAATCAAGTGTCCTGTAAAGAAGGATGGTATGAACATGGCAAGAACGTGTGCGGAAACGATGTTGGCTGCACTATGATGTGAATGTCCTGTACCAACTACAGCCAGAGGGGTTGAAGTCATGACCAGGTTCATCAAGGCATAGGAGACACTGCCACAGATTATGGCAACCAGTATGGTCGGGTTTTTCAGAAAGTCAAAATAGGATTTTTCCACTACAGCCTGCTGGGTATCCTTTTCGATTTTGGGAATGTCAAGGAAGGTAAAAATGATAAAGCCCAGAAGGTTCACGATCATTACGGCAACATAGGTGCCCATATATTGTTGGGCCCCTACCTCATAGGTTGCCTTGACCAGTTGTGGACCGATTATGGCAGCAAAAAGACCACCTGCCAAGGCATAGGAAACAGCCTTGGGTCGAAATGCCGGACTGGCCGTATCGGCTGCAGCAAATCTGAGAAAACCGTTTGTGGACATGTAAATTCCGGTAAAATACGCGCCTACCAAAAAGAGTTCGAACGAAGAAACATAGAGTGCATAATAGCCAATACCCCCACCGATCAACCCGCCTATGCAACCACACCAGAAACCAATTCTGCGGCCAAATTTCTGCATCACGATCCCGAGCCATGGGGCTGTGGTCATCGAACCGAAAACCATGAGCGAAATCGGCAAGGTTGCCCAGCATAGATTGGATGCCAGATTTTGTCCTGCCAAACCCATGATGGTAACAGCAATAGGTAATTGAGCACCGACTATTGCCTGTGCGATGACTATGACCAAAATGTTTTTATATTCTCTTTTGAGATGCATTCGCCCGACTTTCCAATTTTTCAAAAGCAAAAAATCTATCATACGGGGTAGCAGAATGGGCTTCCAACTACCGTGAGTGTTGAAATAATAAAATAAATGACAAATTAAACCAGTATGAGAATTGCATTGCTTGAAGGGATTTTAGGATAGATATGGCAAAAAGCCAGATAATAGAAACCCAGCATGACATTCAGGAAGGTTTGGAATACCTGGCAAAGGTCGAACCCAAATTTGCCAAGGCAGAGGCACTTTCAGGTGAAATTCCTCTTCGAAGGAGGGAAGGAGGGTTCAATGCCCTGCTGGAAATGATTTTGAGCCAACAGGTTTCGGTGGCTTCGGCCAATGCCATCAGCGAACGGTTGGGAAAAGCCGGTTACAAGGACCAAAGCAAGTTATCAACGGCAACGGAAGAAGTGGTCAGGGCTTGTGGGGTATCAAGACAAAAAGCCCGTTATATAATTGCTCTGGCAAAGAGTGATTTGAATTACAGGTTACTCCATACATTGCCTGACAATCAGGTAATTCAAAAACTTACAGCCATTCCCGGTATTGGTATTTGGACTTCGGAAATATATTTAATGTTCTCGATGGGAAAAAGAGATGTGATTGCTGCCGGTGACCTGGCTTTGCAGGAAAGTACAAAATTGCTCTTTGAACTCCCCGATCGACCAACAGAAAAGGATTTGAGGATTATGGCCGAAAATTGGTCACCCTGGAGAAGTGTGGCAGCAAGGTTGCTTTGGGCTTATTACAGGGTAGAAAAAAGCCGGGAGGGCGTTCGCTAATGGTCAAGTTGAACATACAAAGAAGTGAGCCGAAATCAGGCAATATCCGGAATATCGTGATATTTCTTCATGGCTATGGTGCAAATGGAAAGGATCTTCTGAATCTTTCCGAACACATGAATTCATCTCTTCCGGATACTCTTTTCCTGGCACCGGACGGTCCCCAGGCCTGCCCAATCAACAAGGATGGTTTTCAGTGGTTTTCCCTGCCGACCTATGATGGTGCATCGGCAATTGAAGTGGGCCGCACCCTGCAGGAATCACTTACAGCTCTCGATAAGTTGATTTCGAATGTTTCAAGTGAAAACAATATTGCATCGGAAAAAATAGCCCTGTTCGGTTTTTCCCAGGGAACCATGCTATCACTGGAATACGCCCCAAAATGTTCCTACAAGTTGGCAGCAGTTGCAGGCTTCTCAGGCAGATTGCTGTTTCCTTACAACAATAATGGGGATATCAAATGCCGCCCCCCGGTTTTACTTGTCCATGATGAGGATGACCCTGTCGTACCATATGATGAGTTGACTGCGGCCAAAAAGAATCTTACCCAAAACGATTTCAAGGTATATACCTATGCCTCCAAGGGTGCTGAACATAGTATTTCGCCGGTAGGATTGGGTATTGCCACACATTTTCTGGACAGGGAATTAGGGAATTGAAGTAAAATGACGATCAAGGATGTTCTCCATTTTTGGTTCGAAGAACTGGAACCGGGCAAGCGGTTCTTCGGTGGTGAAGAAGTTGACAATTTGGTGAGAGAACGGTTTCTTGATACTTACGAGGAAGCAATCAAGGGGAAACTTGACCATTGGAGAGAGTCACCGGATGGTTGCTTGGCAATAATTCTGGTTCTGGATCAATTTTCGCGTAACATGTTTCGGGGTGATGCCAGGTCCTTTGAATTCGATCATCTGGCTCGGGAAATTGCAGAAGATGCCATTGCGCGTGATTTTGACCTGGAGCATGAAGAAGAAAAGCGGAGTTTCTATTATCTTCCCTACATGCATTCCGAAGATTCCAAGGATCAGGCCAAGTGTATAGAGTTGATATCAAACCGCCTTGGAGAAAAAGGAAAGACTTCATTAATTCATGCCAAGGCTCATGCGGATATAATCAATGAATTCGGAAGATTTCCCTATCGGAATGATGCTCTGGGGCGTGTAAATACAACTGAAGAATCAGCATTTCTGGATTCTGGTGGGTATGTTCAGGTTGTTAAAAAAATCGAGGCCGGAAAAGAAATGCATAAGTGATCAACCACTCTGACTGGTTGGGTTTGGATATTTTAAGGATTGGAGATGTCAAATACAAAATTCGATATGGTTGTTATCGGTACGGGTCCAGGAGGATATGTTTCGGCTATCAGGGGCAGTCAATTGGGTTTGAATGTTGCCGTTGTCGAAAGGGAGGATTTGGGTGGTATTTGCTTGAATTGGGGCTGTATTCCCACCAAATCCATTCTCCGGTCGGCCGAGATTTTTCATTTGATGAATCGGGCTACTGAATTTGGTCTGAAGGCTGAAAATATTGATTTCGATCTGAATCAAATCATCAACCGCTCACGCAGCATAGCCAAGCAACTTTCGGGTGGGGTTACCCATCTTTTGAGAAAGAACAAGGTCACGGTATTCAATGGAGAAGCAAAATTTAAATCCAAGAATGAATTGCTGATTTCGGAATCCGGCAAGGAGACAAGCATAGCTGCCAAGAATATCGTAATCGCTACTGGAGCCAGAGCAAGACAGGTTCCTGGATTGGAAGTTGATGGCAAGAATATCTGGGCCTACCGGGAAGCACTGCAACCGCCAAGGGTACCAAAAAAATTATTGGTGGTGGGCTCAGGTGCGATAGGAATAGAATTTGCCAGTTTCTTCAACTCAATCGGTTCCGAGACCACTGTTGTCGAGATGCTGGATACAATACTTCCTGTTGAAGACAGGGAGATTTCTGCCTTTGCCAAAAAACAATTTCAAAAGCATGGGATGACCATTATTGAAGGAGCACAGGTAAAGGGAACAAAAAAGGTCAAGGACGGTATCGAAGTTATCATCAAGGATACAAAAGGTGAAAGCAAGATAATCTTCGATACAATAATTTCGGCTGTGGGAATTGTGGGAAATGTCGAAAACCTTAATTTGGAAGGAATAGGGGTCAAGGTGGACAGAACCCATATTGTCGTTGATGAGTTATGTCAGACTGGTGTTCCCAATGTGTATGCCATAGGGGATGTGGCAGGTCCTCCATGGCTTGCCCACAAGGCTAGTCATGAGGGTGTGATGGTGGCTGAGATTATCGGAGGAGGCAAACCCCATCCCATTGTTCCCAACTCCATTCCTGGTTGTACCTATTCCATGCCACAAATCGCATCCGTGGGATTGACGGAAGAAAAGTGCAAGGAAATGGGAATTAAATACAAGGTTGGACGATTTCCCTTCATAGGAAACGGAAAAGCAATCGCCCTTGGTGAGTCAGAAGGCTTGATCAAGACAATCTTTGATGAAAAATCCGGCGAATTTCTTGGCGCCCATATGGTTGGTTCTGAAGTTACCGAATTGATCCAGGGTTATGTGGTTGGCAGACAGCTGGAAACAACAGAGTCAGAATTAATGGATACGGTTTTCCCGCATCCAACCTTATCGGAAATGATGCATGAAAGTGTTCTCAATGCTTACGACAGGTCAATTCATATTTAGTATCCCAAGAATATTGACGATGGGCATATGGAGTACGACTCGAAACACACATCTTCTCCCAAGAGCCTGAATCATAAGTCACAGAGCTGAACATTCCATGCTGTTCCACCCCCTTTTCACGGGCTATTCGATACATCAAGAAACGGCTTGCGGCCAATTTGTGACTACCCCAATGAACTCGCCAGGCTTTTCTCAGAACCTGTTCCAAAAGTCGAAAACTGTAGCAAATTCAATACATTTTCTGACAAAAAACCATTTTTGGTTCCAAATCAGTTCTGAATTTCAGGTCAAACAGAATCATTTTATTGTTTTGTGTCATATGATTTAGGCCCTTATTGTAAATTTATCCGGTGTCTGTAACTATTCAGAATCCGTTACTTAAATTGTAATCGCTACAAAATTCGTTACCTCTTTGACAAATACAATTTAATGCCTCATCATTTGATGATTAAATACTCAAACAAGGATCGAATTTTACTTACGAAGCACCCGGGATTTCTCTAGAATGTTTTACCGGTGATTTAAAAAATTGGGAATTATATACTTGATTGAATTTCCCATTTACCGAAAATACAACAGGTGTTCAGACACCGCGGGGGAATACAACTGCACTCCAGGGGAATGTGTGTGGTAGGTTTTTTCACAAAATCGCCGGAAAACCAGCGATGCCTCCACAAAAAAATGGGGAAATTCAATCAAGTATATAATTCCCAAAAAATTACATTTTTATCAATGATTTTCCGGTTGAGATAAATGAAAGTGGTAATGATCTAATTCCCAATGACTTCAGAAACTGAAAACAAGCAACCAAGAGCATCCTCCAATGGATTGAAAATAAAATTTGAAAATTTCCTATGTGTTATTTTTACTCTGGTTATCCTGATTTATTCAGCATCAGGCTCCATATCAGAATTCGTTCGATGGTTCATAGAAATCACTACAAGTGACTTTACGGAATTATCCAGAAGGGAACAACGGATTCTGTTCCGTGAACATTGGATGGGAGCTGCCTACAGATCATTTGAGCGAGGATTTTTACTTCCAACCGGTCTGATTTTAGGTCTCCCCATAATCCTATCCTTTGCCATAACCTTGATCACACTCCACAAATCTTCCCGCTTGAATTGGTTGGACTGGGCATTAACCTTTGTTTCGTCAGTTGTGTTCCTGTTGTGGATCGGGAAATTGTTCTCGATCGATGCCGGAATTCTACCTTCGGCAACGTCTACCGATTACCTGTTGTTTCCCATTGCAACAATAATCACCCTCTATCTTACCTACAGGTATTTTGGTGCATTTATAGTTGCATTCTGTGTGTTCTGGATATTGTATTTTTTTGTACGGGGTTATCTTCCTGAATGGACTGGAATATTTGCTGGTTCAAGTTCAACCGTTGAACAAAGCCTGCGATCCATGGTTCTCAATTTCTGGTCCCAGACAGGTGGTATGTTCGGCCAACCGTTGCAGGTTGTTTCAGGAAATGTTCTGATATTCATCGTTTTTGGTTCGGTACTAATGGCTTCAGGTGCTGGTGAACTCCTGATGAAAATTGCCAACAGACTCACCGGTGGATTGACTGGTGGGGCAGCCCACGCCGCAGTTGCCAGTTCGGCATTGTTTGGAACACTCTCAGGTGCCGCCATATCCAACGTTGTTTCCACAGGCACGATGACTATCCCGGTTATCAAGAAATCAGGTTTCAAGCCAGCTTTTGCAGGCGCGGTTGAGGCTTCAGCCTCAACTGGTGGACAAATCATGCCTCCAGTCATGGGGGTGGTTGCCTTCTTTGTAGCTGGACAAATCGGTTTGGAATACCGTTACATTGTCGTAGCTGCAATTGTACCGGCGATATTTTATTATTTGGGCACCTTCCTGACCATTTATTTTGAAGCAAGAAAAAAGGGAATAGGGCCCTTGCCCCAAGAAAGCAGGCCGGGTTTGAACCGCCTGGAACAGATCAGATGCCTTGTTTTCATTATCCCTTTGAGTGTGCTTTCCTATTTTCTGTTTGTTCAACCATCGGTTCCCAAGGCAGGATTTTACGGTTTCATTACCGCCATAACCTGTTCATTTGTATTGTTTCCCGATTTTCGTTCCTGGTCCAAAATATACAATGCATTCGTCACAGCAGGCCGAATGGCTGCTTCCATCACCGTAATCGTGGCAGCAATTGGCCTTATTGTAGGGTTGATTCAGGTATCGGGATTCAGCGGTAGGTTGTCACTGCTTCTGGCTCAGGCAGCAAGTGGTCCACTGTTCATCGTGTTGATTGTTCTGGCCTTGGGTTCAATAGCACTTGGTATGGGACTTCCACCCGGTGCTACGTATTTCATAATCGTTATCGCACTTTCATCGGGTATTGATGCTGTTGGAATTCCTCTTTTGTCACTGCATTTGTTTGTCGTCTATTTTGCGGTGATTTCAACCGTAACTCCCCCGGTGGCATTGGCGGCATTTGCGGCAGCCCCCATTGCCGGTGCCGATCCAATCAAAACCGGTCTGAGTGCGGCAAGGTTGTCTCTGGCCGGGTTCTTGATACCATTCATATTTGTTTATCATCCTTCGGTTATCTACAAACTGCAGACACTTTTCGAATGGTTTGAGGGAGAGGTCGTGGATTCTCCAGCGATGATAGATATTTCGACTGTCGGCTGGGGCGAATTGGGATGGATCATATTGGCCTTTGTCGTGGCGATGTGGTTGCTTGCATCTGCTCTGGCCGGCTTTGACAAGCGGGAACTGAATCTTCTGGAAAGATTGGTCAGAACCATAATTGGCATTGCACTTCTTATTCCAGATTATACAATCGCTTTTATTGGGTTGGGGATTGCCTTATTAATTCTGTTTTTTCACAGAATTCAATTATGGAAAGTCAAACAAAATTAGTGGAAAAACAATTTAGGAGGAAAAATGAAAAATAGATTTATTGCGGTCTTGATCGCTACTTGCTTTCTGGCAATTTCTGCCAGTGCCCAAAATCAAACCTTGAGGATGGCAACCATTGCACCAAGCCTTGGTGCTGCCATTACCATGGCAACATTTGCAAATATTGTGACAGACAATGTGGATGGTATTGAAATTGAGGTATCAGGTGGTGGAGCTGCCACGTTGCATATGATGGAAGTAGCCCGTGGAAATCTGGAATTGTCCATGACATCACCTGTGGTTTACAATTTGATGGCCGGTGGCAGGGCCATGTATGCCCAGGAAGAGGAAGCCCCCGAGCTTGCCAAGAATCTCAAACTATTGATGTGGTATCCCTATGGTCAATACCATTTTGCAGTTCGGGAAGATAGTGATATAGAATTGTTGGATGACATTGAAGGTGCCTCGGTATTTCTTGGTCCTGCTGGTGGAGGGGCCTACAATGCTGCCAAAGGTTGGGTCGAGGCAACGACTGGCTTGGTGGCGAATGAGGATTATGAAGCCATCAAGGCCAACTGGGTTACAGGATTTCAGGCGTTTCTGGATGGCAAGATCGATTTATATGTCAATGGTTGCATAGATCCATGTGGCCAATTCATCCAGTTTACCGAAACTGAAAACATTCGGTTTATCGGTCCCGAAAGTTCAGAAGGTGAAGCTGTGGAAAAATGGCTTGGCCCATTCCGCTATATCGATATGGTAGAAGCGGGTCGATATGAGGGTCAGGTAAATGACTCGGCTGTTGCTTCATTCAATACGGCCGTTGGAATTGCTGTCAGGGCCGATGTGGATGATGAAACTGTCTATCAGATCACCAAGGGTTTCTGGGAAAACATTGAGCAGGTTACATCAACCGCCCCATGGGCCAAGGCATTGGATGTGAATTTTGCAGCCACGCAAAGAGGTCAAATTCAACTGCATCCTGGCGCAGAACGCTATTACAAAGAAGCAGGTGCCCTATAACTCGAAATAAATCGAGTTCGAATATCTGGAAAGGTGTGGAAAAAGTGATTCCTCACCTTTTCAAAATTCATATTTGAATTGTCAACATTGATGGACAGGCATGACCCGGTACTTCCGGACCTTCTCCAACCCAATCTGAAACTGATATTTTGTGGAACCGCTCCAAGCCTGCGTTCTGCCGACAAACAAGCCTATTATGCACATCCGGGAAATAAATTCTGGCAGGTACTTTACGAAACCCGACTTGTTCCAATCAGGTTGCAACCAAGTGACTATCACCGAGTGATTGAGTTTGGCCTGGGATTTACTGATTTGGTCAAGTATGCCAAAGGGAGTGATGCAGATTTAGCTTCCTCTGATTATGATATTAAAAGTTTCAGTGATAAAATTGAAAAATACCAGCCTTCGATAGTAGCCTTTACCAGTAAGAAAAGCGGAGAAACGTATCTTGGAAGGCCTGTATCTTATGGCCTTCAAACTGATAAGATTGGACAGACCATGATCTATGTGTTGCCGTCAACCTCTGGCAGGGCAAGTAGGTATTGGAATATCGGACCTTGGAAAAACTTGAGTAGACTGGTTCTTGAATTGAATAACAGATCAGTGGATTTTAATAATTAGTATTAAAGTGGGGGCTAACCACCAATTTTGTATTTAGGCACAATCAATAATCGTGCCAAAAGTTTGAATGTTGAGTGAGGCTCCTCCTATTAACAGGCCGTTAACATTTTCAACTGCCAGAATTGAGCTCGCATTCTGAACATCAGCAGAACCGCCATAAAGCAGGGGAGTATTGCCTCCTCTTGTCTCATCTGTTAGTGTGATGAGCAGTTTTCTGATTTCATCATGAACCTCCCCGATTTCTTCCATGGTGGGAATATTCCCTGACCCAATGGCCCAAACCGGTTCATAGGCAATCACAAAAGGTCCACGAAGATTGTCAAAATCTATGCTATCGGCAATCTGTCCATTAACGACAATTTGGGTTAGATTTCCCTTCCGGTCACCACTTTCTTCACCGACACAGACAATCGGAATCAGGCCTTTATTCCAGGCAAGGTTTACCTTTTTCCGGACAAGCTCACTTGTTTCATGGCATTTGTTTCTGCGGTCGGAATGACCAAGAATTATATATTTTGCCCCCCTTGAGACAATTTCATCAGGTGTTCCCAATCCGTCATTGTAATTGGTATCATCATGGAAACAATCCTGAGCACCCAAATGACCAAATTCATTAGACCATTTATCATAGATGTACCCAAGTAAATCATGGGTGGGGCATACTACAACAATACAATTGTCTGGTTTGATCCTTGACAGGTGACTTATATAGGAATCTGCCAAGTTCGGTGAACCTTTCAGCTTCCAGTTTCCAGCAATCAGGTTTTTCATGTGAATTCCATGTGAATTTTTTTGGTAGTTTCTCAGTTTAAAATTACATTTTAGGTTGGTTGTGATCAATTTTACTGACAGATTAAATTGAAGGGCACCTCTATTAAATAATTTTGCCACTCAATTCCAACATTTTTTCCAAAATTGGCCCTCAAGCCCTGGCATTTTCGTTTTGTTGTGATCACTGTACATCACAAACAAATCATTTCCTTTTCGATGTAAACAATGAGCACCGACATATGGGATTTCGCCACCTCCTTGAAGACGATCAGCAAAGCCGTGCCCTAAAGGAATTCAACAATTTGCAAAGTCTGGGTGACCTGGTTGGCTAGGAAAACTTCAGACCGGTCCTTGAGGAGGTCTTCGGTTCGATACACTCCGAGATGCCGGAGGAGGTAATGCGATGCATTGGCCGTGTTCGTGCGCATGCCGAGATTGGCCTGAGCAATCTGTGCTGCAACATGAAGCAGCTGGGGACATTGGAGAGGTAGGCCGCTTACTGGTCGTGGGGAGAAGTGTGTCCGGATGGTGGAAACGGAGGGATTGGTGTGTGACGAGGTGTGGTTTAGGCCGGATTTTGTTGGAGATTCGGACTTTGGGGTTCATTCACCAAGAATTCGATTGAGGATGAACATGTTGTTTAAAAAAAATTCCAGATTCCAATTTGCAGGATTTGGTTATAATACCATTTCAACTAAATTATAACCTATGGGCCAATCCTTGTCACATGGTTTTCCGTTTCCCTTTTCCTACAGTACCCTGGCCCAGTAACGATGTCCCATTGACTTGATGCGATCAGCCTGTCCCGCAAACGCTTCCCGGACCGCTGCAAACTTCATTTTCACATCTTCGGTGGTTTCAGACACCTGGTTGGCACAATGGTTGGCCTTGGGGAATTGGAAGACATTCCCGGCCGCATTCAGTTCCGGTGAATGGGGTGGCACCCTCATGACCGAAACATTGTCCGGGCAAACAAGGTCCCTGGACCGATGCCATCCGGCCCCGTCGAAGATGACCAGGGCATGGCGTCCCTTGGGAACCATGGTTCCGATATCCTTCGGATGCCTGTTCATCCCAACGGCATTGGCCCTGTCTGTGACAGGGCCGGCCTGTTTGTCTATGATCATCTGGGAGGCCGGCGGTCGATGCCGTCGACGGACCGGGTGAACCTGGCTTCCTCACCCGAGGGTCTTGAGGTCAGGGAGCGGTATTCAAGTGGATACGGATACTGGGATGTTTGGACGGATGATGCCCGGATGGTTGTCTTGAATGCCAAGGATGCCCGGAGGAATGGTGCGGTGATACGGACCAGGACAGAATTCATTGGAGCAGAACCGCATGAGGACCATTGGGTTGTATCGATCAGGGACAGGACAACCGGGACTCTGGAAAGAATAAGGGCTAGAATCCTGTTTGATGCAACGGGTCCATGGTTGAAATCAAATTCCGGCAAATTTACAGGTTTGGATAGACCTGGCGATTTAAAGCTTGTTCAGGGAAGCCACATCATTTTGAGGAAATGGTGGCGGGGAAGCCATGCCTACGTTTTGCAGCATGCCGACAGGCGGATTGTGTTTGCCGTTCCGTATCCTGGTGGTCTTGCGGTTGTCGGCACGACCGAAAGGCACCTTGAGGGTCCCATCGAGGAGGCCGGCATCCTGCCTTCGGAGCGGGATTACCTCCTGGACATTCTGAACAGCCATTTCAAGCGGCGGTTCGGCCCGGCCGACATTGTTTCCAGCTATTCGGGCGTGCGTCCCCTTTTGGACCGCGGTGGCAGCAAGGGCCTGTCCGGGCTGACCAGGGATTATCACTTGGACATGACCATGGTCAACGACAGGCTTCCCATGGTTTCCGCCTATGGTGGCAAGTTGACGACCTACAGGGTTCTGGCCGAGGATGTCCTGGATTTGCTTGGTCTCCACCTGCCCAATGCCGGCACGCCCTGGACAGCCGGCACACCCCTTCCCGGGGGTGACATTCCCCATGGTGATTTCA
The DNA here is from genome assembly GCA_026710155.1 of Paracoccaceae bacterium. Taxonomy (GTDB): domain Bacteria; phylum Pseudomonadota; class Alphaproteobacteria; order Rhodobacterales; family Rhodobacteraceae; genus MPNP01. Next base: position 23,222 of record JAPORQ010000073.1, on the reverse strand, counting down.
ACAGCTGGTATGGTGAATTTGCAAGGGGGCACGAATTTCTGGATGAACCCCTTCTCAGGCATTTGGGCACAACCTATGGAACGGAAGCATTGGATGTCCTGGATGGCGTCAGGGACAGATCCGACTTGGGCCGATGCTTTGGCAACCATTTCCATGAACGGGAGGCCCTGTGGCTCGCCGAGCACGAGATGGCTGGATTTGCCGACGATTTCCTGTTTCGAAGAACCAAACACGGTCTCTTCCTTTCCAGCGAGGAAAGGAAGGATTTCGAGAGCTGGTTGAATTCAAACAATCTAGCAGCTGCTCAGGATATTGAATAATTTGATGCTTGAATAGTTAAGAATTGTCTTTGTAATTGAGTCGCTAATGGTGATTTTATGGACTTGTACAGTATAAGGTGCAAAACAAACTATTCCTTGAATTTTATGGATTCACCACATCCACAGGCATCAACTACATTGGGATTGTTGAATTTGAACCCGCTTTCGAGAATGGACTTGGTATAATCTATTTCGGTACCAAACAGGAACATTTGTGCCATGGGGGCAATTATGACCTTTGCACCATCCTGTTCTACCACTTCATCATGACTATCAATGGATTTGGCATACTCCATTGTATATTCCATTCCAGCACAACCACCTTTCTTGACACCGATTTTCAAGCCGACGGTTTCGGTCTCATTCATGAGTTTGACTATTTGGCTTACTGCCGAGGGCGTTAGGGAAATAGCTTTTTTACCTGGTATTTCGAACATTTGAAAAGTTTTTCACAAAATCTTTTGGGTATAAATTTACATGAAACCCAGTTCCAAACGGGCTTCGTCTGACATCATTTCCATTCCCCAGGGTGGATCCCAAGTTAATTCGACATCAACCTTGTTTACACCATTCAAGGGTACGATTGCTTCGGCCAGCCAGCCGGGCATGTCTTCTGCCACCGGGCATCCGGGAGCAGTGAGGGTCATTGTTACATGAACATCCTGTTCGGCATTTATTTCGATTGTGTAGATCAAGCCCAAATCATAGATATTAACGGGAATTTCAGGATCATATACCGTCCTGCAGGCATTAACAATGGTTTCATATAATGGATGGTCTACACTTGAGGGCTTGATCAGAGGTGCACCTTCCATCATTCCTTCCTGAAGCATGATTTAATTTATCCCGCTCAATTTAAATATAATATAAATATAGCTTAATTACATTAAATTTCCATAGGAAAGGAAGGGTTTTCGCTTTTGACAATTTTAATTGTTTTTTGATCCAATCTGTCTAAATTCAATTATTTGAAGCACACCTCTTCTATTTCCATTGGTAAAGGGAATATTGGTTAAATAAGGCTATACATTTGGTAAGTATTAATATGAACAAATATCCTTGCTATGCACAATCAATACCCATATCCTGAATTAGCTGGAATGCCGGTTCAAAATCCGTACCCTATTCGGTTGCGACCGGAATGCGGTTGAACGGAATGCGGTTGAACGGAATGCTGAAAGAATGGCCTAAGCATTAAACAAGAACTGGGACCATAACTCAAAGCTTGTAAAATGAATATCGGGTTTTGACCAGATAAGGGCATGAGAAATGAAATTGTATGCCAATTTCATGCAGCCATCCTGGATATTGTATGAAACTCCATGTTCAATGATATTTTGGAATTACGTAAGGTTGCATCACGACCAGTGATCAAGCTTTGTCCACAGCACGACCCAGATTATAATGGTGAATCCAATCCGGTACACCCTTTCTATTTATGCTGACATTAAACGGTAAAATATCTGGGGAAAGGTGTCTTGACCTCATAGCCATCAAGGTCTATGGTGAAGTGGAACGATAGCGGGTGCTCACTAGACCTAATGGAAATAGCATATTGGAATTGATTATCTGGTTATTCACGAAAAAAATATGACCAAATCCTTTGTTTTCATAACAAAAAAGCAGGAAGCAAAAGCAAGGCTGGGCCAGATTAAGACTACCAGGGGTATAATTGATACCCCAGTTTTTATGCCGGTGGGTACTTGTGCCACCGTCAAGGCAATGTTACCTGAAAATGTGGTTACAACCGGAGCTCAGATTATTCTGGGAAATGCCTATCACCTGATGCTAAGGCCTACAGCTGAAAGGGTTTCACATCTAGGAGGACTGCATCGCTTCATGAATTGGCAAAAACCAATACTGACTGATTCAGGTGGCTTCCAAGTGATGAGTTTGAAACAACTGCGCAAGATGGATGAGCAGGGCGTGGAATTCAGATCCTTCATTGATGGATCAAAATATTTTTTATCGCCAGAGCGATCGATTGAAATCCAAAGGTTATTAGGTTCGGATATTTCAATGTGCTTTGATGAGTGTACGCCATATCCTGCCAAACAACAGGTTGCAGCCAAATCCATGGAACTGTCTATGAGATGGGCAAAACGTAGTAAAATTGCCTTTGGAGAACGCCCTGGTTATGCTCTTTTTGGTATACAGCAGGGTTCAATCTTCAAATCCTTGAGGGAGGAAAGTACAGGGCACCTTGTTGATATCGGTTTTGACGGTTATGCAGTCGGAGGGTTGGCAGTAGGCGAGGGTCAGGAAAAAATGTTTGAGGTTCTTGACTTTTCCGTTTCCATTCTGCCAGAAGGCAAACCCCGCTATTTGATGGGTGTTGGAAAGCCGAGTGATATAGTCGGTGGAGTCTTAAGGGGGATTGACATGTTTGATTGTGTTCTTCCAACCCGATCAGGCCGGAACGGGCAGGCATTCACCCATGATGGCTTGATTAATATTAAAAATGCTAGGTTCAAAGATGATGAACAACCGCTGGATGATAAATGTGATTGTCCAGCCTGCAGTAATTATTCACGGGCATATCTGCATCATGTTTTCAAATCGAACGAAATAATTTCATCGATGCTGCTGACCTGGCACAATCTTAGGTTTTACCAGATTCTGATGGCACGAATTCGAAATTCGCTCAGTCAGGGTTACTTTTTACAATTTGCCCACGATTACTTGAAAACAGAGGTATTGAAACCGGAAAAGGAGTATGTTTCGGGTGGAATGTAACTTCGGCCAATAAGTTGAAATACAATTACTTTACACCAAATATTGAGAGTAGAAAAAGAAACCATGAAAGTTGAGTAATGCAATACAAAAACAAAACCTTTCCATTATTACCCTTGAGAGATATTGTTGTTTTCCCGTATATGGTTGCACCACTGTATGTCGGAAGGAAAATGTCCATAGTGGCTTTGGAGCAGACCGTAAACAGCGCAGATGAAAAATTAATCCTATGCGCCCAGCGTGAACAGGATTCAGAGTTTACCGACCCGTCATTTGTTTATGATGTCGGTGTGGTGGCCAAGATAGTTCAACTGATTAAACTTCCCGATGGCACCATCAAGGTCATGGTCGCTGCTTCCGAAAGGGTGAAGATTACTGAACGGAATACTGACAACAGTTATATTGAAGTCAGAGTCGAGCCTTACGAAGATATTCTTGAAAACCCCGCCAAACTTAAGGTTTACCTGAAAACGGCCAGAGAATCATTCAAGAAATATGCATCGGTTAAAAAGACGATTAGCAACGAAGTGGCTTCGCAGGTGGCCAGCGTGGAAGATCCTTCGAAATTTGCCGATTTGGTTGCTGGTGCCTTGAGTTCGGAAGTTTCGGTCATGCAAACACTGCTTGAAAATCGAGATGTGGGAGATCGATTAAAAAATATCATCGAAATCCTGGAAGCAGAAATTTCACTGCTTGATTTTGAAATGGATATTAAGAGCAAGGTCAAGTCCCGCATGGAAAAAACCCATAGGGAGTATTTCCTTAATGAACAGATGAGAGCCATACAGAAGGAACTTGGTGAACAGGAGGAAACATCTGAAGTAGAGGAACTTGAAGACAGAATCAACAAAACAAAATTCTCCGAGGAGGCCAAGGCCAAGGCTTTGGGTGAATTGAAAAAAATCAAAGCCTCCAATTCCAATGGTCCAGAAGTTCAGGTATCACGAAATTACCTAGAGTGGTTGCTTGAAATTCCATGGGGTGAAAGAAAGGATATTGAAATAGATATTCCCAGTGCCGAAAAAATACTTGATGAGGATCACTTCGGTTTGGATAAGGTCAAGGAAAGGATTGTCGAGTTTATTGCCGTCCAGAAAAGAAAGAGCAATGTTGGTGGATCCATATTGTGTCTGGTAGGCCCTCCCGGGGTCGGCAAAACCTCGCTTGGGCAGTCAGTTGCCAAAGCAACCGGCAGGGAATTCGTCAGGATTTCCCTTGGTGGCTTGAATGATGAGGCCGAAATCAGGGGGCACCGAAGAACCTATATCGGTTCCATGCCTGGTCGGATCATCAAGTCCTTTCGAAAAAGAAAATCCATCAATCCACTCATTTTGCTTGATGAAATAGACAAGATGGGAGCTGGAAGAGGTGACCCTGCAAGTGCCATGCTTGAGGTTCTTGATCCAGAACAGAACAACAAGTTCCATGACAATTACCTTGATGTGGATTATGATCTTTCCGAGGTCATGTTCATAACTACGGCCAATTACCTTCAACATATTCCGGAACCATTGAGAGACAGGATGGAAATCATTAATCTTGACGGTTATACGGAAGATGAAAAACTCCAGATTGCCAAGAGACATCTGATTCCCGAACTGAAGGAGACCCAAGGCATTCAACGTGGCGAATTCAAAATGAGTGATCGGGTTGTTGAGGAAATCATAAGGAAATATACCCGTGAAGCCGGTGTTCGAAACCTCAAGCGTGAATTGGAAAAGGTCATGCGGAAATCCCTTACCCAGATTGTCCGCGGTGATAAGAAAAGCGTCGGTGTTTCCTTAAAAAATATTGAAAGTTTCCTTGGACTTGAAAAATTCCGTTACGGTCTGGCCGAAGAAAAAGATATTGTTGGTGTTGCCACAGGGCTAGCCTGGACCCAGGCGGGCGGCGATTTGTTGCTGATCGAATCAACCGTCGTCCCTGGCAGTGGAAAAATAAATGCCACTGGTACCCTGGGCAAGGTCATGAAGGAATCGATCACGGCGGCTACCTCCTATGTCCAGTCAATTGCTCTTCAAATTGGAGTTGATCCTTCACATTTCAAAACGATCGATATTCATGTTCATGTTCCGGAAGGTGCTACGCCCAAGGAAGGACCTTCAGCTGGCGTTGGCATGGTGACCTCGGTGGTTTCTGTTTTGACAGGCATACCGATCAGGAAAGATGTTGCCATGACTGGCGAAGTTACACTGAGGGGAAGGGTACTTCCCATTGGCGGATTGAAAGCAAAATTGTTGGCTGCCGTGAGAGGGGGCATCAAAACCGTGATCATCCCCGTAGGCAATAAAAAGGACCTTTACGAAATTTCCGAGGATATCAAAGCGCCATTGGAGATAATTCCGGTTTCAAATGTTTTCGATGTGTTGAGAATTGCCCTTACGGAAAAATTGCGACCGTTGGACAAGATCAGTATTGAAAGTACCGAATCCAACCATCAGCCAACCATCAACTGATTTGTATCAATGATCATCAGGTTGGGAAGGATTGCCAAGGGTTCGGGGAGGAAATTCAATCAAGTCCAACATCAAGCCAATTCATCAGGTTTGCACCAAAAAAATAATATTGAAATTGAAAATAAATATTCCAAATGGAGTAGATAAATTGGTAGATCATATTAAGTGAAGGGTGATTAGCTCAGCTGGTAGAGCACTTCGTTTACACCGAAGGGGTCGGGAGTTCGAACCTCTCATCACCCACCATTTTAAATTATTGGCCAATCAGGTATGATTTACCTTGGGCAGGAAATGATACTTGACAAAGTTTAACGCCTGATTTATCCAAAGTTGGATAATAAATTAGTGGCTGTAGCTCAGTTTGGTTAGAGCGCTGGCCTGTCACGCCAGAGGTCGCGGGTTCGAGTCCCGTCAGCCGCGCCACTACCTTGTTTAACAACAACTTGGGAATAAGCTCTGATGGTCAAATCGATTAATCCCAGGTTTTGGTTCCCGAGGATACCGGAAATCCAATGGGTTGGCTTGTATTGCCTGATACTCACCTCATGGTTTGCCCTGTTTCTTTTTGGTATCTACCAGTCCCACCACCCAGTTAACCTTTTTGATCTTAATGACCTGATTGGGTCCTTGATCCGCCCACATTACCATCATCTGGATTTCAGGTTCCTGTTCGGCATGTGGGGAATCATGGCCTTGGCCATGATGTTGCCCAGTTTTGTACCAACGCTTCGTGTTTATGATGATCTAAGGTCTGCCGGATCTGGTTCTGGAGCAGGCTTCTGGGCCCTTACGCTAGGTTATGTTGCTGTCTGGTTGATTTATGCCATAGCCATGACGGCAATACAGATTTACCTCATTTCCCTAAACATTCTACCTGATGCGATGGATGATTCGAACATATACCCCATTGTAATCTTGTTTTTGCTGGCAGGAATCTATCAATTATCCAATTTCAAGGATAGGTGCCTGACATATTGTCGAAATCCACTGCTGATTTTTCTGGCAAGGGGAGAAGTGGGATTGAAAGGTGAGTTTTATTCAGGTATCAGATTTGCTGCCTGGTGCCTTGGGTGTTGCTTTTTCCTCATGGCATTATGCCTGATCACCGGTATGATGAATATTGCCTGGATGGGTCTTTTGACCGTAATAATCACATTAGAAAAATTACCTGATTTGGGAAAATTTGTTTCCCAGCCCTTGGGTATTGTATTGATTGCCACTTCCTTGATAATTTATGTTTTTCAGTAAGAAAATGAGAGCAAATAAATGACGAAAGCCATTTCAAGGGACCGATTGAAGGTATCCAAACGATTAGACAACCGCCATCCAAGTGCCGAAAAGTCCGATCGGGGCATGATTTCCTGGTGCATCAAGGGCGAATTGATATTGAACTGCAACTGCACGGTCTTTTGTCCCTGTGTCATCAGTCTAGGCAGGCATGCACCGACCGAGGGCTATTGTCAGGCTTGGGCCGGGATTCGAATTGATGAAGGTAATTATGGTGATGAATCTCTTTCGGGATTGAATATAGGTTTGATCCTGGAAATACCTGGTCTGATGGCAAGGGGCAATTGGAAAGCGGCAGCATTTATTGATGATAAAGCATCCCACAAGGCCTATCACGGTCTGATCCAGATTTTGACCGGCAAGGCAAAGGGTACAACCGGTCTCTTCAAAAATCTGGTGAGTGAATTCCTCGGCGCTGAAAGGGCTGAAGTTAGTTTTGAAAAGCAAGGTAAGACAAGAAGACTCAAGGTGGGCAAGAAAATTGATGGTGAAGTTTTTCCGGTCAAGGGAAAAAATCCTGACAAGGACATAGTTGCTGTCAACACAAACTATTGGATGGGCAGCGACATAACGGTTGCCACGGCCAGCAAGGGACGTGTCAGGGCCTTTGGCCGGGTATGGGATTTTGATGGGCGGTCAGCTGAAATTTGTTCCATAAACTGGCAAGGTCCGGAGAGATAAGGGATATCATGGGTGATATAAATATATTCCCTTCTGTAAGGGTAAGAAAAACACCCTTTTGGGACCGTGTGGTGGAAGCGGGAGTTAAATCCTGTTCCGTATACAACAGAATGCTGTTGCCGGTGCATTTTGAAACGGCAGAGATCGATTACTTTCATCTGAAGGAACATGTCCAGCTATGGGATGTGGCCTGTGAAAGGCAAATCGAGGTAATCGGTCCTGATGCAACAAGATTGATAGAACTTCTTTCACCACGGCCAATAGATAATTTGAAGGTTGGCAAGTGTTTGTATTTTCCGGTTGTTGATCAGTATGGAGGTATGTTGAATGATCCCGTCCTGCTCAAGTTTTCGGATATCAGATATTGGCTTTCCATTGCAGATAGCGATTATTTGCTTTGGGTCTTGGCTCTGGCCGCTGCTTTTAATATCAATGCAAGAGTTTTTGAACCCGATGTATCGCCCCTTGGAGTACAGGGACCAAAATCCGATGAGCTGATGGCACGGGTTTTTGGCAAGGAAATGACCAAGCTGAAATTTTTTGATTTCATGACTTTGGAATTTCAAGGTAAGGAACATTATGTTTCCCGTTCGGGTTATTCCAAACAGGGTGGATTTGAGATTTATGTTGAGGGAAGTGAAAACGGTATTCCCATTTGGGATGCTCTGATGGAGGCGGGTGAAGATCTTTCTGTCAGGGCAGGGGGGCCAAATTATCCTGAGCGGGTTGAGGGTGGCTTGCTTTCATACGGAACCGACATGACCATGAAGCACACTCCATACGAAAGCGGCTTGGGCAAATATTGTGATGTTCATTTAACCCCAGATTGTATTGGATACGACTCTCTAATGGATGTATTTGAAATTGGCTGGGACAGGGAAATCAGGTCACTTGCCATCGAGGGGGACAGGGTACCCCTTTGTCATGTTCCCTGGAAAGTAACCGTTGATGGTGAATTTGCCGGTCATGTAACATCGGTTGTCTGGTCACCGGGATACAAGACCAATGTAGCAATTGGCATGATCGAAAAGGATTTTTGGCACCCGGATACGGAGGTGTTGGTTCATGCCCCCGATCATCCAAGAAAAGGAAAAGTCAGACAAAGTTTCTATACTTAAGATAAAGGAAAGATATTATGGGATTCTTGGCCCTAGTAGTTGATAAAAATGAAGAAGGTAAAACATCCGGATCAGTTCAGGAATTGAATATCGAAGACCTGCCGGAAGGAGATGTGACAGTCAAGGTTGATTATTCTACGGTAAATTACAAAGATGGTCTATGCCTGGGTTCTGGTGGAGGTTTGGTAAGAAATTATCCACATGTTCCGGGAATTGATTTTGCCGGAACCGTTATGGAATCCCGATCTGACGGATTCATCAGGGGGGACCGGGTTGTTCTTACCGGATGGAGAGTGGGTGAAGTCTGGTGGGGCGGTTATTCACAGGTTGCCAGGATCAAGTCCGAGTGGTTGGTCAAGTTGCCTGAGAACATGAGCACCAAAACAGCGATGATTGTTGGAACCGCCGGACTTACGGCCATGCTTGCCATTGATGCCCTGGAAAATCAGGGTATGAAAAAGGACAACGGCCCTGTGCTTGTAACAGGGGCAACTGGGGGAGTCGGTTCAATTGCAACCCTTTTGCTTTCCCAAATGGGATATGAGGTTGCAGGAGTTACCGGAAAAAGTGATTCCGGGGACTATCTCAAGGAATTGGGTGCAAGCAAGGTAATTCCGCGCACCGAAATTGACGAAGTGACCAAAAGACCCCTTGAGAAAGAACTTTGGGCCGGATGTGTTGATGCCGTCGGTGGCGCCATGCTCGCAAGGGTATTGGGGCAGATGAAATACGGAACTTCCGTTGCGGCAGTCGGATTGGCTGGTGGAGCACAATTGCCGACAACTGTCATACCATTCCTTTTGAGAGGAGTAAACCTGTTGGGAATTGACAGTGTGATGAGACCCATCAGTGACCGTGTCAGTGCATGGTCAAAAATCAATCAGTATCTGGATATTTCCAAACTGGAGAATGTGGTTGAGATTAGATCCCTTGCTGATCTTCCTGATTTGGGCAAGTCAATTCTCAAGGGGGAAATAAGGGGAAGAACAGTCATTGATGTCAATGGCTAACCTGAATCATCCACGATTGTTTCATCTATTCATGTTTTTTATTGGTCATTGCAGTGTCAAGAAAGATTCACCATACAATTTCAATTGATAGGTCATTTGCAGGATTCATCGAAGAGAAAGTACTACCCGGTACCGGTGTGTCCAAGGAAGTATTCTGGGATGGATTGGCGTCACTGATTGAGGAATTCGATGACAAAAACAAGAAACTTGTTGCTTTCAGAGACAAGTTGCAATCTCAAATTGATGATTGGCATTTGCAGGCAGGAAACCGGCAATTCGACAAGCAAAAATACAAGACCTTTTTGAGCGAGATCGGGTATTTGGTGGATGAGGGTCCAGATTTCAGTATTCAAACCACAAGGATTGACCATGAGATTGCTTCCATTGCCGGACCTCAACTGGTCGTTCCGATAACCAATGCCAGATTTGCCATCAATGCCATCAATGCCCGATGGAATTCACTTTATAATGCCCTTTATGGAACAAATGTTCTGGGTAGGCCAGTCGGACAGGATTTTGATGCCGAACATGCCGGGAAAGTCATAGAGTGGACCAAGGATTTTCTGGATAGTGTCTTTCCTCTGGCTAGTGATAGCCACAAGAATGCCAAGGGATATTCCATTTTGGATGACACTCTGGTTGTCCAGGTGCCATCAGGAGATACCAGGCTGGTTGATAAATCACAATTGGTTGGCTACACCGGTGAGCCATCAAATCCGGAAAGCGTTCTTTTGCAAAGGAACGGCATACACCTCATCATGGTTTTTAATCGAAATGATATCATTGGGAAGACAGATCCTGCGGGTATGACTGATGTGGTTTTGGAATCAGCCATAACCACCATTCTTGATTGTGAGGATTCGGTAGCCGTAGTTGACGCGGAGGATAAAATTCTGGCCTACGAAAACTGGCTGGGAATAATGAAAGGTGATCTGGTAGCCGAATTTGAAAAGGATGGAGTAAATATTACCAGGGTAATCAAGCAGAATAAGGAATTCATGACTCCCAAAGGAGATAAACTGACCCTCAAGGGACAGGCATTGTTGCTTATTCGAAATTCGGCTTCGCACATCAATACCGACATCGTAACCGATTTAAATGGAAATCAAGTTGGTGAAACCATTCTTGATGCCCTTTGCACCACCCTCATTGGTTTACATGATCTCAGGGGTTCAAATTGGAATTCACGGGAAGGTTCGATTTACATAGTTAAACCCAAAATGCATGGACCAGATGAAGTTGCCTTGGCTGACCGGTTATTTTCCAGGGTGGAGAAAATCCTAGACTTGGAACAGTATACGGTAAAGATTGGTATAATGGATGAGGAAAGACGAACCACGGTCAATTTAAAGGAATGCATCAGGGCCGCCAGGAAGAGGGTGGCCTTTATCAATACCGGGTTTTTGGACAGAACAGGAGATGAAATCCATACATCCTTCATGATGGGACCTTTCCTTCGCAAGGGAAGTTTAAAACAGGCTCCATGGTTGCCAGCGTACGAAAACTGGAATGTCGATGTGGGTTTGAACTGCGGTTTGAAAGGCAAGAGTCAAATTGGCAAGGGTATGTGGGCAATGCCCGATTTGATGAAGGAAATGCTTGAGCAAAAGATTGAACATCCATTGGCTGGTGCGAATACGGCCTGGGTACCAAGTCCTACCGCAGCCACACTCCATGCCGTTCATTATTTCAAGGTTGATGTCAAGGAAATCCAAGACCGATTACTCGATGGCGGACCACGTTCTTCACTCGATACCATTCTGCAAATTCCAGTCGCCGGTGAGGCTGATTGGACAGAGGATGAAATACTGCAGGAAGTCAGGAACAATTTACAAGGCATCCTCGGGTATGTTGTCAGATGGGTTGATCAGGGCATAGGGTGTTCTAAGATACCCGATATTAACAATGTTGGATTGATGGAAGATAGAGCCACCTGTCGCATATCCTCTCAGCATGTTGCAAATTGGCTTCATCACGGGATAGTGGATAAGGAAACCGTAATGAATTCGATGAAGGAAATGGCCAAGGTCGTTGATGGTCAAAACAAGGAAGACCTCAACTATAATCCCATGGCACCCACCTTTGACGGAGAAGCATTTAAGGCAGCTTGTGATCTGGTATTCAAGGGAGATATCCAATCCTCGGGATACACTGAATTCATTCTTCATCAAAGAAGGCTGGAACAAAAAGAGAAGATGGGGCCAGGACAGTAAATTTCAAACTTGCCAGGGAAATTTCTTTCCCTCTGTTTTGAATACTTGCAAGCAGCAAAACCTGTTTGTTGAATTGCTGATCAAAAAAGGGGACCAAACTTCAGAAAAATTCGAAGGAAAAACCTGTTTTACATTCATAAAGGATTTGCTTATGTTACCCAACTTATTCCTTGGGAGTGAGAATCAATCTATTTGAAACAACACCCTAATTACATCTATTTGGAGAAAATCATGAAAAATCTAACCAAGGCTGTACGCAAGGCATCATGCCTTGTTGTTCTGGCCACATTTACTGCAAGTGCCTCGATTACAACTTCACAGGCAGCTGATTTGGACCTCGCGGGTGAAACCGTGGAATTTGTCATTCCATTTTCTGAAACAGGTGGATCAGCCAAATGGGCCAATTTTTATGCACCGCTTCTGAGTGAGGCACTTCCCGGACAACCTACCATTGTCGTCAAGTTCATGCCTGGAGCAGGGTCCACGAAAGGTGCCAACTGGTTTCAGGAGCAAACTTATGAAGATACCAATGGGACATTGATATTCGGTTCTTCCGGATCAACGCAATTTCCCTACTTGCTGGGTGATCCCCGGGTGAAATACGAATACGCCGACTGGAATGTTGTGCTGGCTTCGGGTACAGGGGGGGTTGCCTATCTGCCTCCCGACCTGGCTGGCATGATGAATGGCATGGATGCTTCCGGTCTTGCCGGCACTGATTTCATATGGGGTAGTCAGGGTGCCACAAGGTTGGATCTTGTTCCCTTGCTTGCCTGGAAAATGCTTGGCATGTCGGTTGAACCCGTATTTGGAATAAAGGGCAGAGGAGATGGACGCCTCATGTTTGAAAGAGGTGAGGCAAATATTGATTACCAAACATCATCGGCATACTTGAAGAGTGTTGTGCCTCTGGTTGAGAATGGTCAGGCCGTACCCATGATGACATGGGGTGCTCTGGATGACAATGGTAATGTCGTAAGAGACCCGACATTCCCGGATATCCCTTCATTCAAGGAAGTCTGTGAAACAACTCCCGGATGCGAAACAAGCGGTGAAGCATGGGATGCTTGGAAAGCCTTCTTCATTGCAGGATTTCCTGCCCAGAAAATGGTATTCCTTCCAAAGGGTGCAACCCAGGAAGCAATTGATACCTATACCAAGGCTTTTGATGCTGTAATTGCCCGCTCGGATTTCCCGGAAATCTCGGCAGCCAGATTGGGGGTTTATCCTCAAATGACCGGTGCACTTGCCGCTGCAAGTCTTGAGCTGGGTACCCAGGTTGATCCAGTCGCCAAAGAGTTTGTCGTGAACTGGTTGGCAGAAGATTATGGTGTAACCCTGGAATAATCGATCATGAAATTCCTCCGGCGAATTCCGGGGGAATCATTCATTGACCATGGACATACTTGCTACAGCTTTTGGAGCATTGGATGAAGCCATATTGCTGGTCCTCCATCCACAACAGATACTTTATCTGGTAATCGGAGTTGTTCTTGGTCTGTCCGTAGGGGTTTTTCCTGGCCTTGGCGGGATTGCTGGCCTATCCCTTGTTCTTCCTTTCATGTACGGCATGGAACCGGTCTCCGGTTTGGCCTTGATGGTGGGATTGATAGCGGTGGTGCCAACATCGGATACATTTGCAAGCGTCTTGATGGGCATACCTGGTTCGTCGGCAAGCCAGGCCACTGTATTGGACGGTTTTCCGATGGCCAAGAAGGGGGAGGCAGCAAGAGCCTTGTCAGCGGCTTTTGCGTCTTCACTGTTTGGGGGGGTGCTGGGAGCCACGGTATTGACTTTCTTCATACTGATAGCCAGACCAATTGTCCTTGCGTTTGGTACTCCAGAAATGCTCATGATCACTCTTCTTGGGTTGTCAATGGTGGCCATACTTGCAGGCAGGGTGGCATTGAAGGGTCTGGCCGCTGCCTGTCTGGGACTGTTGGTGGGAACCATTGGTGAAGCAGGGGCTGGTGGATCGTTACGTATGGCAACCTATGACATACCTTATCTTACGGATGGCATCAAGCTCGTTATTGTAGGATTGGGTATTTTTGCCATACCCGAAATCGTGTCCCTCCTCAGGCAGGACAGATCAATTTCCGAACGATCAAGTCTTGGTGCCGGATGGTTGACTGGTGTAAAGGATTGGTGGAAAAACATCTGGCTCAGTATCCGATGTTCAGTAATTGGTGTCATAGTCGGTGTCATTCCAGGCTTGGGGGGGTCGGTAGTGGACTGGATTGCCTATGGGCACGCAGTTCAGACTACAAAGGACAAATCGAAATTCGGGACAGGGGAAATCCGGGGTGTTATCGGGCCGGAAAGTTCCAATAATGCCAAGGAAGGGGGAGGGCTCGTTCCAACCCTAATTTTCGGTATACCCGGTTCAGGATCAATGGCAATTTTCATTGGAGGTTTGGCACTGCTCGGTTTCGATGCAGGACCCCAACTCATTCAGAATGAACTGTCCCTGACTTATACCATCGTATGGTCATTGGCCTTGGCCAATGTATTTGGTGCTGGGCTCTGTATAGCCCTTTCAGGTGGTATTGCCAAATTGACAACCATTAGGTTTGCATTGCTGGCCCCTTTTCTCTTCATGATGATATCCTTTGCCGCCTTTCAATCCCGACAATCACTCGGTGATTTGATTGCCCTCTTTTCCATAGGAGTGTTGGGCATCTTCCTCAAGCGGTTTGACTGGTCCAGACCGGCATTCCTGATTGGATTTGTACTCTCTTCCCAGGCAGAAAATTACTCCAATAATGCTCATCAGATAGCAAGTTTCAAGTTCCGACGGGGTCTTGAGCAAGGATTTGAATATATAGCTTCTCCCATCGTGTTGGTTCTCTTGGCCATTACCGTTATCTCGGTCATTATCGGGATTAGACAGGCAAAGGAGATTTTTTCTGAAGGAGATGTGAGTACCGGCAAGAAAAAGGCCCCCATGATCTTTTTACTGGCCTTGCTGGCCTATACCACCATTGCCTTGATCAATGCCTCGTTGATTGAATTGACATCTGACAAGATATTTCCTGTAACCATCGCTACGGTTGGTGTCATTGCCTTGGTTATCCTGCTGATCAAAATGATGATTTCACCCGAGGGTGATACACTTTTCGCCGATAGCGAAACAGGCAAGGAGGGTCTGGAGGCGCCTTATGGACTCTGGGGTACCCTTGGTTGGTTGGGGTTGCTGCTCCTTTTGACCTCTCTACTCGGATTTATACTTGCCCTTGGAATGTTTCTACTTCTGTATTTCCGTATCAGGGTTGGATTGAATTGGTTGCAGGTCTGCTTTTTTACATCTTTGGGTTTGGTATTTATGTGTTTCTTTGCCTATATCCTAAACAGGGATTTTCCTCCCGGATTACTTCAGGAATTTTTTAGTTTACCTTGGCCACTGACATGAAACAAAACAGCATACCATTTATGTTCTTCCGAGGAGGAACTTCTCGAGGTCCCTATTTCAGGAGTGATGACTTGCCCCGGGACAAGGAAAGGCTCTCGGAAGTATTGATTGCCGTTATCGGAGCCGGAAACACAAGAAATATTGACGGCCTCGGTGGTGGAAGTTCGGTAACAACCAAAGTTGCCATATTAAGTAAATCCACTGAGCCGGATGCTGATGTCGAATATCTGTTTGCCCAAGTTGGTGTTGACAGGAAACTGGTGGATTTTGGCCCGACCTGCGGTAACATTCTGGTGGGTGTTGGACCAGCTGCCCTGGAAATGGGATTGGTTCCAATAACCGGTGACAAAACGAAGGTCAGGATTAGGGCTACAAATACCAATGCGCTTGTGGAATCAGTTATTGAAACATCTGGAGGTGTTGTAAATTATGAAGGGAGTATTGCCATTGATGGTGTTCCTGGAACATCTTCACCGGTCGCTTTGAATTTCCTTAATATCGTTGGTTCCAAAACCGGTAAAATGTTTCCTACGGGGAACAAGGTTGATATCATTCAGGGAGTTCCAATAACCTGTATTGATGTAGCCATGCCGATGATGATTGCCCGGGCTGATTATTTTGGCATATCGGGTTATGAATCAGCCAAGGAACTGGACGAGAACAAGGAATTATTTTCCAGAATGGAGACAATAAGGATTGAAGCGGGCCGAATGATGGGAATGGGAGATGTTCGGACACAGGTAACGCCCAAGATCGGATTGGTTTCAAAAGCCAGAAACAATGGTCATTTTTCATCAAGATATTTCATGCCATGGAATGCTCATCCTTCCATGGCCATTACCGGTTCACAATGTCTGGCAGCGTGTTATCTGGCCCCGGGAACAGTTTCCGATGAACTGAGAAAAAGTTCGGAGGTTTCCCCACTTGAGATGGTAATTGAACATCCTCTTGGAGAAATGAAAATCATGGTGACTTATGAGTACAAGGATGGAGAACTAGATTTCCACTCGGCTGGGGTGGTGAGAACCGCACGATTGATTGCTGAGGGAAATGTATTTATTCCCCGAACAATTTCTGTAAATTGAATAGCAGTTCAATTTAATCATTTATATTTAAGTGAGAGCATGATTTACTCCAATCTGGCTGATTCAATCGGGAATACTCCCCTGATAAGGTTGAATCAAGTATCCGAGGAAACCGGGTGCACGATTTTGGGAAAGGCCGAGTTTCTGAATCCTGGTCAATCAGTCAAGGACAGGGCTGCCTTAGCCATAATTCGCGATGCTGAACAAAGTGGATTGTTGAAAAAGGGCGGTACCATAGTCGAGGGCACTGCCGGAAACACCGGCATTGGACTTTCCCTGGTTGGTGCTTCACTGGGATACAAGTGTGTCATTGTCATTCCTGAAACACAAACCCAGGAAAAAAAGGATATGTTGACCCTTGCCGGTGCCGAGCTCGTGGAAGTTCCGGCTGTTCCTTACCGAGATCCAAACAATTATGTTAAATATTCCCAAAGGCTTGCAATTGAACTGGACAGGACGGAGGAGAATGGTGCCATCTGGGCCAATCAGTTTGATAATGTTGCCAACAAGAAAGGGCATTATTTGACCACTGCCCCGGAAATCTGGAATCAAACCGGGGGTAAAATCGATGGATTTGTCTGCGCTGTCGGAACAGGTGGAACCTTGGCAGGGGTTGCTGATGGGCTGAGAGAACAAAATCCCGATGTAAAGATAGGTTTGGCCGACCCAATGGGAGCAGCCTTGTATCATTATTATGCGCATGGCGAGCTCAAGGCTGAAGGATCTTCAATTACCGAAGGTATCGGGCAAGGGAGAATAACCGCAAATCTGGAGGGAATCAATATAGATTACCCCTATCAGATCAGAGATGATGAAGCCCTCAGGATAGTATTTGACCTATTGGCCAATGAGGGGCTTTGTCTTGGTGGCAGTTCGGGTATAAATATCGCAGGGGCTGTAAGAATGGCACGTGACATGGGACCTGGTCATACTATTGTTACGATTTTATGTGATTATGGATCAAGATATCAATCTAAATTGTTCAACAGGGATTTTTTGCTTTCCAAGGATTTGCCGATACCGAAGTGGATGACGGGTCTGGCAAAAAAGATACCGTCTGTCTACGAGTAGAATGATGGAGATCAACTTGCTTAGATTGAGGTTTCATGCACTAACTTGTTTGATGGCAATTCTATGGGCAAGTTGGGCCCAGTTCCTTTCTGCCCAGGAGGATATCTCTTTTGATATCGAAACCTGGCTCAAGTTTTCATCAAGGGCAGAACAGGTTGTAACCAACCAGGTAGCTTCCGATGAGGCATTCCTGAACCTGCAATTACAACTGGTTGCCTGGGAAAACACTGCCCAATCGAAATTACAGCCTACACAGGCAGAAATTGCACGTGCCACAAGCAGAATTGAAGCTCTTGCTGGGTCAAATCAGGCAGAAGAGGAGCAATCGAGACTGAACCGTTTGTTGAATGAGTTGAATGGCACCCTTTCCGATGCCGAAATGCGCCTGGGCTTGATAACAGATGTTCAGCAGGTGACAAATGCTTTGATCGACGAGATCAACAACATTCTTGCAACAAGAAGCAGAGATAGATTATATTCGATAGGCCCTTCTCCCCTCAACCCTGTTCATTGGCAAGAAACCCTTTTATTTTTTGGAAGTTTTTTCAATGACATGTTTGTAAGCCTGTCTCAATCCCTGGAGAGCCAGGCTCAGCGAACTCAAGCATGGCAAAATATTGGAGTTACCCTGTTGTTTCTTGCTTCAAGTATTTTCATCATGTTTTTTGGCAGGCAAGTGGTAAATAAAGCAATCTTTCCACTGTTGGATCATAATACCCCTCGAACGAAGCCTTTACTTGAAAGCTTCATATCAGTATTCAATACGTTGATATTACCCCTGTTGAGTCTTTACCTGTTTTATTGGGCAATAATTTCAACGGGCTTCATATATTCCCTGAGCCTCATACTGATTGATGCCCTGCTTTCACTTGGTGTAGTTGTTCTGGGTGTAAACTGGTTGGCCAGGGAGGTATATAATTTAATTATATCCAAATCTGCTGAACAGAAACCACAAGCATGGCAAAGACAAATATTCAACATGTCCCTCGTTATTGGATGGATATTGGGATTGGATGTTTTTTTCAATGAATTTGTGAACTATCAGGGGAACTTGCCTCAAGTAGATGTCATATTGAGTTACATTGTCATTTTGCTTGGTGGTATATTTTTGTTTCGAGTTGCAAGGATACTTTCAACAAACATGCCCGAACTTCCCAATAAGGATGACAAAAGATCACCACTAGGAATACTGATTTCCCTATTGGCAAGGGTATCAATAATTGTATCTGTCATTGCCATCGGCTTTGGCACCGCAGGATTCACTGTTGGCGCAAATACCATATTGATGGCAACTCTGGCTACCTTGCTGGTTGTTGCCGGCTATTGGTTTGCCATGAATGTATTCATCAAGTTCTACTTCACAATGTGTCAAATTACGGAAAGCGAGCTTCTACAAAGCTGGAGTGGGCCATTCACAATTGTAATAGGTTTGATAAACACCATGGCCTTTGCAATTTTGCTATTATATTCATGGGGCTATAGTTATGCAGAAATTGGCTTCTTTTGGAATAGTGCCATTCAGGGAGTTGAAGTAGGTGGGCAACTGATTTCACTTGAAGTGGTTTGGGTCTTTCTACTGGTTATAGTGATTGGCTACCTGTTAACCAGAATCGGCAGAGTTATTCTGAGCCAGTACGTTTTTCCATACACAAAAATGGATCAGGGACTCAAGTCATCCACCCTTAAAATTGTCAGTTATCTTGGTTTGGGAATTACTTTGGTAATTGCCGTTTCCCTTGCTGGAATAGATTTGACCAATCTTGCCATTGTCATTGGTGCCTTATCAGTTGGTATAGGTTTTGGATTGCAAGAAGTGGTCTCCAATTTCATATCAGGTCTAATCCTGCTGTTTGAGAGACCTGTCAAGGAGGGAGACTGGGTCGAGGTTGGTTCAACATCTGGAACAGTACGCAAGATTGCGGTTCGGTCAACGACGATTGAAACCTTTGACAGGGCTGAAGTCGTTGTACCCAACAAGGACCTGATGGCCCAGGCCGTCAAGAACTGGACACTGGGCACAAGGATTGGTCGCATCATTGTTCCCGTGGGTGTGGCCTATGGCTCGGATGTAGGGCGGGTTCAGGAAATACTCATGCAGATTGCGAAGGAACACCCAGCTGTGGCAGATGATCCAGCCCCTGGTGTTGCCTTCATGCAGTTCGGTGCGGATGCTCTGGAATTTGAAATCCGGGCAATTCTCACGGATGTCAATTTCATGATTAGTGCCAGATCTGAAATCAACTTCAACATCGCCAAGAGGTTTGAACAAGAAGGTATAGAAATACCTTTCTCCCAAAGGGATATTTGGTTAAGAAACGATTACATAAATATAAGGAAAACATCTTAAAGCCTTTTCCTATAGACCCTTGATGCTGAATCGTAAGAGTATCAAACACTATCCAGTATTTCATTTTTTGCCAGAATTATGACGATTATATACCTGTTTCCCCACCCCTGATTGCAGCCCCTTTTCCGGTTGACTCACGGTTGTTTACCTGGGATTGAAAGCCCATGCGATTCCTGATGGTGGATCGGCTTGAAAGTTCCCCGTCCACCTTCCGGCAGGATGAAAGCCACCGGCGCGGCAGGTCGGGGGTGAATCCCGCGGAAAGTCTCGGTTACGGCTTTACCCTTTCAGGCAGGCCGGGTTACAGCCATCACTGCACCGTGAATGCGCATCCGGCCCTGCCGTGTCCATCCTCACATCGGAAACCGGTGGTCCGAAGACCGCCCCGTGTGCGCCTGATGTTGTCCGTCACCGGCAGCCCAGGGAATCGCGCAAGGCCTGGTTCTGGGTTTCATCGGCGAACAATCCCAAAACCCTTGGGCTGTTGTTTCCTCGACCACACCAGCAGTTCCTGACATCCTGCGGGAGTGAGGGGGCTGATCGAGAAGCAGCCGTTCGTCCGGCCAGCCACTGGCAGTGCCAATTATAGATATCGCTCCCCGGTGTAAAGAGGCCGGTTGCAAAACCCATGGGGAAACAAGTTTGTAATCCCCAAAATCACTATATTTACCACATATTCAAATTTGGAACTAATGGCCATTTGATTGTTCATGCCAAATTAAGAAAAGAGATAGGTTTTTCAGATGGAATAAACGTAGTCATTGAGACTGTTGGAGGGGAACTTCGGGTAAGAAAAATGGAAGATGTTATACACAACGCTCCGGAATATCTAAAAAAGTATTTTAGAAAAACATCACTTTCGTAAGAATTAATTTCTGAAAGACGGGAAGAAGCAAAAAAGGAGTAAAATTAATTTGATTGCCTAGACAGGAAGGTAAATAATTGCTTCTTGATGCCTCAGCACTTCCTGCCGTAATAAAAAAGAACCAGGATACCAGTTGGTGTCAGAAGTTATGGAAGAAGGTTCAATCAGTGCATATAATTTAAGTGAAGTAGTTGCTAATCTCATAAAATGGGGAGTGCCAATGCATGAAGCTTCGTATACACTTAAATCCTTTGAACTGGAAGTTTTGCCAGTTGATGAAAATATTGCCTCGCTCTCTGGATCATTGATTTCGGTTACAAACAACTTTGGATTAGTGTTGGGTGATCGTATGTGTCTTGCAACAGGAATTTTCCATTCTAAAATGATTATTACTACCAATAAAGTTTGGAGGGAGATCAACTATGGAGGCCTTGATGTTATTATCTTTGGGTAATCAGGTTTCCTACCTTGTCTGCCCTATCTTTTCTAAACCAATAACTTGGGAAACTAAAACATTAGTCGCAAGATTAAATAAAGACAAATGAGTATCAACATGAAACAAGTTTACCTGATGGATCCGTATTTGAGAGAAATGGAATCCCCTGTAGCTGGATATGGACCAAATGGGGGAATTCTTCTTGAAAAAACCATATTTTATCCGACAAGCGGAGGTCAACCCAACGATTTGGGAACCTTGTCATGGAAGGGTCGGAATGCTTTGGTAACTGATGTAAGAAAATATCGCCTTGAAGAGATTGAAATTATTCTGGATAAAAACTCGCCACTACCCGTAAAGGGAAATGTGGTTCATCAGGAAATTGACTGGGACAGAAGATTCAGGCATATGAAAATTCATACCTCCTTGCACCTCCTTTCTGTTGTGATTCCACTACCGGTTACTGGTGGTTCAATTTCAACCCTGAAGGGGCGGCTCGATTTTGATATGCCGGATCCTCTTGAAAACAAGGAAATGATCGAGGAACAATTGAATAACCTGATCAATCAGGCCTTGCCTGTTTCCTATGAGTGGATTAGTTCGGAGGAGTTGGCTCAAAAACCTGAAATGGTTAAAACCATGTCGGTCAAACCACCAATGGAAGCGGGCCAGGTACGGTTGGTCAGAATCGGATCACTACCGGAATCCGTGGATTTGCAACCTTGTGGTGGCACCCATGTGAAATCAACAGATGAAATTGGCAAGATCAAATTGGGTAAGATTGAGAAAAAGGGACGAAACAATCGTCGGGTAAATTTATTTGTTGATTAATACCATTGGAAAATATTTGAATGAATCTCATATAATCGGGAAGCAATTTTTAACTTATTACAGGAATTAACCCATGGTACTTCGAATT
Source organism: Paracoccaceae bacterium (assembly GCA_026710155.1). GTDB lineage: Bacteria > Pseudomonadota > Alphaproteobacteria > Rhodobacterales > Rhodobacteraceae > MPNP01. The sequence goes on along the minus strand of JAPORQ010000073.1, from coordinate 1,269 downwards.
AATGACACTGCACCGGATTTTACAATTGATACCACTGAAGGAGAAATCAACTTCCATGAATGGATAGGTGATGGTTACGCTGTATTGTTTTCCCATCCCAAGGATTTTACACCGGTATGCACGACAGAATTGGGTGTCATGGCAGGAATGGAAGGTGAATTTGCCAAGCGTAACGCCAAGATCATCGGCATTTCGGTAGATCCCGTTGAAGATCACCATCGGTGGAAATCAGACATTGAAACCGTTTCCGGCAACACGGTTTCCTATCCGATGATTGGGGACAGGGAATTGAAGGTGGCCAAGTTGTATGACATGTTGCCTGCATCGGAAGGTACAAGTTCTGAAGGACGTACACCGGTCGACAACGCAACGGTCAGGTCAGTATTCATCATTGGCCCTGACAAGAAAATCAAACTGTCCTTGACTTATCCCATGACCACGGGCAGGAATTTTGATGAAATTCTGCGGGTATTGGATTCCATCCAGCTTACGATCAATCACCAGGTTGCCACTCCAGCCAACTGGAAACAAGGTGAGGATGTCATAATAACTCCAGCCGTATCAAACGAGGATGCAAAGGATCGCTTTGGGGAATTTGAATCGGTTTTGCCTTATTTGCGAAAAACCAAACAACCTACTTGAATTCAACAAAGCAAAATTGGGGATTCCAAGTGAATCCCCCCAAGGCCCATTGAATACATGGGTGCGAATAACTTGAAAATAGCAGTGGTGTTTTTCTTACCTAAAGCTATTCAATTAATTATATTACACTTTGAGACAGTATAGAGGCAGAACTGTACAACTAAAATGTCAGTGCAAACAGATCACGTGGACTTGGCCCTCAATTTAGCCGTATTGGTGGAACGCATGAATACGATGAATGAACGATATAACAAAGGTTGGGCCTTGTTAAGGGAGGATCTAGCCAAGCAGAATACTGAAATGGCCAGGCGGGATGCCGAATTGGCCAAGCGTGATACCGCCAACACGCGTTGGTTGTTTGGAGTTATTGTCGCTGCCACTGCCATCATCATTGCCGTAGTTCTTTCAAACACATGATTAATTGATTTGTTACACAATTCTTTGAGCATGGGAAGAACCCTTTTTCCAAGACACGAAATGAAGACCTGTTTTATTGGTTTTCACATAAACACTGTATGTCAGTAGAACTCAAAAATCTCTTTAAATCTTGTAAAATTAGGGTATTATATACTTGGGTCTTCACCAATTATGGTGGGTAAAGTCATGATTTGACACCCTCTGGATATA
>JAPORQ010000072.1 GCA_026710155.1 Paracoccaceae bacterium | reverse complement strand
GGAACATGTCCATCCAGGTTTATGCCGTGGCGTTCGGAATCGTTGTCGTGATCCTGGGTATTGGTGGTACGATCATCAGCCTGCTGGTCTGACCCTTCCCATCGACAGTTCCCTGCAAGGACCTGGCAAAGGATCGGCAGGAAGCTTGGCCTCATGGCCCGGAAGGTCCATGGCGATTCGGTCGCTGGCCGGAGCTGGCAGATTTGGAACGGCATCACGAAGGACAATCCCCACCGGGCCGGGCGACTGCTTGAAGGTCTTCAACGAAAACTGGTGAGTGAATTTTCCTTGCCAATCCAAATCGGAGTTTCTATACTCCAGTAGCAATAGGAAATGACTTTCAGGAGAAACCCAAAAGATGGCTGCAACTACAGACGAACACCATGTGATCGGACCACTAGGCTCCGACTTCTGGAAACTGGAGGTTCCACCGGAACTGGTACCCGCGCTTGCCCGCGAGTTTGACTGGAACCGCATGGGAAGGCGGGTCATGATCGATGCCAAGGAAGGCATCATTTCCTGGATGTCGCCATCCAGTTTGCACGAGATATTCGGCTTTTCCTCCGACGAGATTGTCAAGGAAGCCGGGCTGGTCTTGCAAAAGCGTGTCAGGGGAATGCGGGGGACCCGCTGGAAGAAGCCTGATGATCCCGCGAATGTGGGGCTTGAAGCGGATGCCGCCTTCTATGTCGGCGACAATGCCGTGGCCTGGTATGCCGTCGATCAGGAGGGCAGTGAGGAAGATGTCCAGACTTTCGAGGCAAGGACACCACCCGATCTCGTGGTCGAGGTGGAGGTAACCCACTTCGACAGCAAGAAACCGCAACGTTATTCTGAGCTGGGAGTCCGGGAGATGTGGCGGGTTGATGCACGAAAGGGGAGAAAACAAATACAGGTCGAAATCCTTGATCTGCAGGATGCCATACGACCAATGGGGGAATCCCTTGTACTTGATGGTCTTGCCTCTTTCGACCTGCCGAAGGCATATCAGTTGGCACGGAGAGGGAATAACATTGGTCTCGGGGATTTGCTGAAGGAAAAACTTGCCCTTGCGAACAATTCGAATCCCGACGAGGATCCTGCACCACCGGACCGAGCTGGCTGAATTACCAGGGAGAATCCCTACCGTGCCAAACAGTTCCTGAAGGTGTTCGATGTGGCGTGGTAAATAGGTGAAGCCCGGATTCCTCAATCCGGATATCATTGTTTTTCCTGAATGGCGGGGGAACCCTGTGCCCCATTCGGGGAACAAAATTGCAACCGGTTGCATCTTGAATTGATTGATGGTATAATATTTTGTACCATCATGGACGAATATGCCATCAGATCCCATGTAACCAAACAGGGTCGTGCTCCCTTTGATGATTGGTATAATGGACTTGATGCCCAATCCGCCAGGATGTTATACGAGGCCCTGACTAGAATGGAGGAAGGAAACCCGGGAGATACAAAGCCTGTCGGCAAAGGGGTCATGGAACGAAGAATTCATCATCGACCAGGATACAGGATTTATTTTGGTCTGGATGGCAGGAAAATTGTGGTACTTCTGACTGGCGGAACAAAAAAACGGCAATAAGGGGATATTGCCCAGGCCCAGGTGTTTTGGGCCGATTACAGAAAACGGAAGGAGATGGAAGATGCCCCTCACTCGAAATTTCAGGGAAACGGTAAAAAGGCGGGCTGGGCTGTCAAAACGGTTGATGTGTCCTTCATTGAACCCGCTGGCATATGCCAGCGGGTAGGTCCAACTGATGTTCTCCCATTTCCTGGTAGGGCCATTGGAGATCAATTCATACTTGTAGCACGGTATCTGGAACAGGTGACCGATGGCAGGCGATCATCAAATGTCTGCTGTGGAAACATGAAGGTAAGGAATAGGTGGAAAACTTAAAAAACCTTTCAATCATGGAATTGCTTTCCTTGCATGTTGGAATTATGGAAGAACTATGGCAAAGTGGTATAATTCGAACTGCGAACAATCCTACCGGAGATCTCGCTGAATTTCTCTTTTGCCATGCCTTTTCGTTGGTTCAAACCCCAAACTCCGAGAAGGGGTTTGATGCAGAGGATGGAAGTGGCAATAGGTACCAGATCAAAGGTCGCCGTCTTCATAGAAGAAACAAGTCAAGGCAACTATCGGCCATCCGCGATTTTTCAAGTTTTGGGATATTGGCTGCAGTTCTCTTTGATGAGAAATATGATATAGAACGTGCTGCCCTGATACCGAAGGACATTGTTCTTGAAAGGTCCAGCTTCGTAGAACAAACAAATAGCTATAAGTTCATACTAGCTGATAATGTGTGGGAAGAAAAGAAGGTAACAGATGTCACTGGAAAGTTACGGGGAATTGTCACCAGATTACGAGATAATAGGGAATTTTGATTTTTACCTTAACCCAGCATGGTAACCAAAACGTATCGGAATTACATAATTGGGTTGACAGACTCGATTCTAGCCATCTCCTTCCCTTCATGACCTATACGGAATAATGTCAGGTTTAAGCTTCCGGGGACGCTTGACGAAACCAACATCGTATTTTTCTTAGACCAACCCACACGAATGATAGTGCCTCAGGATCTTCGACGAAAACTGGTAAGGATTGGGGAAACATGAAAACTTCTTCAGTAATACCCGCTTACATTTTTTTCCATGTCACCTGATCAAATTATTGCCCTTTTGACTAGTTTTGGCGCATTGCTTGCGGCCCTTGCTGCATTCCTCACCTTCCGTCAGCTCGTTAAACAGAGAGAGGCATCATATCAGCCGAAACTCGTAATATCACGAACAAGAATCTCTCTTAAGGGAACCAACAATTGGATTGAAATGTAAAATGATGGTAAATCAATGGATCAATTTAATTCCGTTTGGATGCCGCTACGGAACGTCGGACTAGGAGTAGCCAAAAATGTTAATATATCCTGGGACTTTCCAATCAATGATCAGGTTGCTAAAATTAACAAAATGGCCCAGGAGACTCAAACTCTTGCTTTCTTCGAATTCAAGAATGGGATTTTATCTTACAAGATTGACGCTTTTATAGATGGCGCTTCCAATTGGAACAACCAAAATTCAAACTCCTACGGTTTCGTCCTTCAAGTTGCAATCGAGAAAGAACCGCTGATAGTACAGTTGCCAGATTCATATATTAAGATTGTTTCAGCGCTAGTCTACTTTTACCAGAAACTTGACCGCTTAGATGATCTAGACTCAGTGCCAGCTCTGATAGGTACTTTGTCTTTTCGTGACATAGGAGAGAAAAGTCATAAGTGGAAACTCGAGGTATCGTTTGATCTCCTGACGAAAATTATAAGGGGCAAAAACGTCTCCAGTGGCGAGGTGTTTCTTGTTCCAACTCACTCGTAAATGTATATTTATAACAGCCACCCACAGTCGCGTCGTCCTTGGGGTGCGGGGCATCAGGCCCCGCTTTCTTATTCTTCATTTGAGCCGGCAATGTTGCCGCCTTTGATCGGGAATAACCAGGATCGCGTAAATGGCCTTGGCACCCCGTACCCCAATTCGGTAAAATCTAATTGTTGTTGGATGAGTTCAAATTGCTTCATTGCAATTTTGGGAGTTCTACACACTCAACAATATGACCCCAGCCCGGAAAGTCGATATCGGCGACTGCTTCCTGTTGCCGGCGGAATAAGACCCTAGGAACAGCACATCTTTTTTGATTTATTGAATGGCGGAGTTCCCCCGCCATTAAGGATTCATTAAATAATTGATATGGTAGGCCAATGAACCATATAAATGGCTCATGGAATTCGATTGGAATGACAAGAAATACCGTAAGGTCCTGAACGAACGTGGTTTTGGTTTCAACTATGCAAGCCGGGTCTTTTCCGATCCAAATAAGGTGATCGAGGCTGACAAGCGTTTTGATTACAAGGAAGAACGGTTCCGCGTTTACGACATGATCGATGGTGGGGTTTACTGCGTTGTCTACACGATGAAGGATAATACCTTCTATATCATTACGACATGGAAAGCGAACAGAAGAGAGGTACGATATTATGAGGAAAATCAGGTTCAAGGCTGATCCCAATGATCCTTCCACCTTTCCCGGTGGCACGATAGACCATGCCAAGGTGGATGCAACGACCGAAGAGGATATTGCACGCCATAAAAGGGAGGATGAGGCCGAGACCCTGCAGGAGATGGCCGATGATATCCGCCAGCTCCGGAAACGGCTTCGCCTCAGCCAGAGGGAATTTGCCAGTCGTCTCAGGATTTCACCCGATACCGTCCGCAATTGGGAACAGGGAAAACGGTTCCCGAGCGGTCCTGCCTGCTCACTTTTGCGGGTATTGATCAAGGAACCGGATACGGTATTGCACGCCCTAGCCTGAATTCCTGCCTGGCATGTGTTTCCGGTTCCATCGATGATCCGTCGAAGCTTGATGACACCATGAAATGGCAGGGCAAGATCCGGTTTCCATTCCCTTCTGTCCTTGCAGTGGAGGATCCGGTCGAGTTCGAGGGGATCCCTGACGGCGGTGCCTTCCCTGAGGAGGATGTGCAATCCTTCAATGATCGGTGCCGGGAATCTTGTGAGGTTGACGATTGTTTTCTTGCGGATCCTGCTTCCTTCCCTCAGGGCTTCCCTAAGGAGTATTGCCTTGTGTCCGTGCTGGTTGGTGATGGTTTCAATGTTGAGTGCCATTGCCGGGATCTTGACATGGGAACCGTTGCTTGCAAGACGGTTGTCTGTCAAATTCAATGGCAAGATGAAAATAATTTCAGCTGCCATGTATAGGGGAACAACATGGCAGGCTTGCGGGGCTGGAAAAGGAATGCCCGCCCTTGCAATGAGGCGGAAAGGAATTTGTTGGTCGGGAAAGTTCAGTTTAACTGGAAAAAATTGTTTTATTCAAAATAACAAACAGTGAGTCTGTACGTTTTTTACGACAATCCAACTATAAAAAATAGGTAACTATTCAGGTAGGGAACTTGTCAATATATCGAACTTCATTGGATTTTTTGTCTATATTTGAAGGGTTTGGAATTTTATAGACAAAAATGCAAAGGATTGTACAGAAAAATATATTGGGAAATGC
>JAPORQ010000076.1 GCA_026710155.1 Paracoccaceae bacterium | reverse complement strand
CATTTCAAGGGAAAACATGCTGCACTGCAAAAAAAATTTCGCTCATGCTCGAAATTCACTTTTCGGCTTCAATGTCTCAAAATTGAAACGAATATGAATTTACATGTAAATACCAGAAGAATTTACCAAAAAAGATTTACAAATCCGTTATGATTATGACCATCATATCAAACATGGAATTTAGTGATAAGGCAAGGCACGCACCTGATAAAAGTGGTGAATTTCATTCAGGTAAAGGAATTAACCGTCAGAAACTTTTTGGTTGATTGCATCAGACAAATGCTTTCTGAGATTATCCAATCTGGTATCTGAGAGAATTTTCAATCCCGACTTGTCTTTGACATAAAATACATCGACAGCTTGAACACCATAGGTCGCAACGACAGAAGAAACCACAGTAATTCCCCGATTGTTCAGAGTTCGGACAAGATCATAAAGAAGTCCCGGCCTATCTTGTGTATCGACTTCAACAATGGTGTACAGATCAGAACCCTTGTTATCGAAAGTTATCTCCGTTGGTACTGTAAATTTGGTTGTCTTTTTCAACCTGACCGTTTTCTGAAGAGCATTTGGTTGACTCAATGTACTTTTCAGCAATTCAAAATCAGAGGTGAATTTCTTAACCTGTGTACTCAATCGCTTTAACTTTACACTTTCGAATGGTTTCCCATTTGGGTCCTGCAGCCAAAATGCACTTGTCAAATACCCGTCTGAAGTTGAATAGGACTTGGCGTCAACAATATTCACATTTAGCAGGGCCAGGATTCCTGCAAATTTGGAAAATAGATCAGGAACCTGTTTTCTGACCATGCAAAGTCTGGTTGCACCCCTGATTTTATCCCTGGTAAATTCAAAAATTGTTTCATCACTTTCAACCTTATCCAACAATTCGATGAACATGACTTGATCATCGGGTGCTAAACTTCTCCAAAAGGGATCTCCGTGACGGCTTATGGCACTATCGGGATCAGCGAAACTTTGTTTTTGAAGTTTATCAAGGACGATTTTCTTGGATTCTTCAACATCAAAATAGGCCGTAAAATTAACTGAACCATCAGTCATTACCGAATGGGTAAAATTATAAAGATTTCTTATCATCTGGGCTTTCCAATGGTTCCAGACACCTGGGCCAACCCCCATGATATCACATACTGTAAGTACGGTCAGCAGTTTCAGTTTGGTGCGAGTACCAACAATCTTGGCAAAGTTAATTACCGTTTTTGGATCACTTATATCCCTTTTTTGTGAAGTATCCGACATGAGAAGGTGATGTTTAACCAACCAGACCACATGTTCTGTTTCCTTATCATCAAGCCCAAATCTTGGTGAAATATCCTTGGCCAGCTCTGCTCCGATTGTAGAGTGATCAGCATTTCTACCCTTGCCTATGTCATGCAACAATAATGCGACATAAAGAACTTTCCTGTTAACTCCCTTTTCCAGGATCGAGGTGGCAACTGGAAGGTCCTCCTTCAATTCACCCTTTTCCAGTTTGGCCAAGAATGCCAGGCACTGGATTGTATGTTCATCCACCGTGTAGTGGTGATAGGAGTTGAACTGCATCAAGGCGGTAATTATACTGAATTCTGGTATAAACCTTCCAAGAACATTCAATTCATTCATTCTTCGGAGCACACGTTCGGGATTACCATAATTAAGCAACATGCCAATGAATATTTTATTTGCTTCGGGATTGGCAATGAATTCCTGATCTATAAGGTGGAGGTTTGACGAAATCAGGCGCATGGAATCAGGATGCAATAACAATCCGGTATCGAGGCCAACTTCAAATAGCCTTAACAAATTCAGCTTGTCGTTCAGAAAAGTGTCTGGATTGGCAATTGACAATCGGCCGTTGATTTCCTTGTAATCAGTTGGTAGATGAGATTGCAGATTGGCACGGGCTCTCTTCAACCAACCACGAAGAATCGGTTCCCGTTTGACATGCTGGGCTTCCAGTTTGGTCAATAAAATTCTGGTAAGGTCCCCAACATCGGTCGCGTGCCTAAAGTAATCCTGCATGAAGTATTCAACCGCCTGACGACCATCCATGTCTTCATAGCCAAGATTCTTGGCCACTTCAAATTGGACATTGAAATGCAGTACATCCTGAGGTCTCTTGGCCAAATCATGAAGCTGACAACGTACAGCCCATAGAAATGATTCGGCACTTATGAATTTTTCATACTCCTCAAGGGATAAAACATCCAACCCAACCAATTCCGAGGTGTCCTGGATTCTGTAGAGATACTTGACTATCCAGAAAAGGGTTTGCAAATCCCTCAATCCTCCTTTGGCTTCCTTGACGTTGGGTTCAAGAAGATACCTGTTGCCACCTTGCCGTTTATATCGGGATTCTCTCTCTTCCAATTTCGCTTCAACGAATGCTGGCCCTGATCCCTTGAACAAGTCATTCCACATTCTGTCATGGAGTAACTGTTCCGTAGAACTGGGTCCCCAAACCAGGCGGCATTCCAAAAGGGCGGTTCTTATGGTCAGATCCTCCTTGGCAAAGTGGAGACATTCCTTCAATGTTCTGACGGAATGTCCAACCTTTAAATTCAAATCCCAGAAAATGTAAAGTGCTCCCTCAATGACCTTGTTTTCCCATTCGCCACTTTTTTCATCAAGCAACATCAATAAATCGACATCTGATTGGGGAGCCATTTCGCCACGCCCATAACCACCGACGCCAAAGACAGAAAATTTGCTCTCAGGGCCGCTTTTCCCAAAAAGAACATTGGTTGAGAATTCCAGGGCAATTTGGACTATACAATCCGTAATGTATGAATATGAACGAACTGTTTTAAGTGCGGAATAGGGACTCAAAAAGTGTTCAAAAAGGTTTGCCTCCCTGACTTTTTTCTTGCTTTCAGTGGTTTTCTCAACCAAATCCTTGATCAGATTCCTTCTTGTTTCCTGGATTTCTTCTGATTGATAATTACCCGGAACCAGATACTTGTCAAAATCTATAGGATCAAAAATTTCCTTGGGGTCGAGAATTAACCTGTTGGCGTCAACCTGTGGAATATTTGATTTTGGACCTTGTACGGATTCAACCTGATTCATTATTGTTTCCTTTGTAAATTTACTTTGGCTAAACAATTCAAGTTTAACATCAAGTTTCAGAAATTACGGTAGATTCTATTTGGAATTCATGGGAAAAGTGAATTTGTCATGGTTGAAAATTAACCAAAGTCACTCCTATTCGCAATTACATCAAAACTGGCAAAAACACCCTAGCATGTTGTAAAAGTCATCCATAAGCCAATTCTCATTATCGGTGATTGATTTGAACAGGAATTTTGTGACAACCTGAATGTTCAAAAAAATGATTAATAGACACGAATCGTCTAATTTTTGAAATCGGCAAATAAGTAAAATCCCTGTAGAATCAAAAATGTTGAATTTGGCTGATTTGGATTTTCAAGGAAAAATAATTTTTTTGAAAAAACAAAAAGGTTAAAAAAGTCGAAATTGGTAAATTTGTGGATTGGCGGTTTCTGTTGGTTGTAAAATTTTAGGTGATCATGCGATATGAACGTGACATGATGGGTTATGGCAAGGAAGGAATCCGTATCGCCTGGCCCAATGAGGCAAGGATTGCCGTTCAATTTGTCATCAATTATGAGGAAGGCGGAGAAAACTGCCTCCTTCATGACGATGAAGCTTCAGAAGCATTCCTTTCAGAAATCATAGGGGCTTCTCCATGGTCTGGCCAAAGGCATTGGAACATGGAGTCCATTTATGAATATGGTTCACGATCAGGTTATTGGCGTTTGCACAGTGCCTTCACCAAAGCCAATATACCTGTAACTGTTTATGGTGTGGCTACGGCCCTGGCACGGTCTCCCGAACAGGTAGCATCCATGAAAGAGGCCAATTGGGAGGTCGCCAGTCATGGTTTGAAATGGATTGAGTACAAGGATTTTCCAATTGAAGAGGAACGGGCACATATGGAAGAGGCCATTGCCCTACATGCATGTGTTGTCGGCAATCGACCGCTAGGATGGTATACCGGAAGAAGTTCAATGAACACCATTCGATTGGCTACGCAAGAGGGAGGATTTGAATATGTGTCGGATAGTTATGCGGATGATTTGCCTTACTGGATTGCAATCGATGGAAAAAACCAGTTAATTGTACCTTACACGCTTGATGCCAATGACATGAGGTTTGCCACCTACCAGGGTTTCAACACGGGAATGGATTTTTTCACCTATCTCAAGGACAGTTTTGATGTTCTATACCGGGAAGGAATGGATGGATTTCCAAAAATGATGTCCGTTGGATTGCATTGCCGATTGATAGGCAGGCCCGGAAGAATGTCAGGATTGCTTCGGTTTATTGAATACATCAATGACAAGGACAAGGTTTGGACACCTACAAGGCTTGAGATAGCCAGGCATTGGACCCGACACTATCCACAACAGTTGTCGTTCAAACCCACTTCACTAACCAAAAAGGATTTCATAAAAATCTTCGGGGGCATAATCGAGCATTCCCCGTGGGTAGCCGAAAAGGCCTATAATCTGGAGTTGGGTCCGGCGCATGATTGCCTAGAGGGAATTCACAGTGCTTTTTGCCGGGTTTTGAGGAGCAGTTCGGAGGAGGAAAAACTGATTATTCTGAACAAACATCCGGAATTGGCTGGCAAGGCAGCAAAAAGCGGGAAACTCGGTTCATCTTCAAAAAGCGAACAGCATTCCAGAGGACTGGATCAACTGAAGGAAAAAGAAGGATGGAAGCTTGATGATTTGAATGGTGAATATCTGAAAAAATTTGGATTTCCATATATTATTGCCGTCAAGGATTATGACAAAAAAACCATTTTTCTGGAAATGGAAAAACGGATAAACCGTTCCCGGGAAGTTGAATTCAGGGAAGCCTGTCATCAGGTTGAAAGAATTGCCTGGTATAGGATAAAAGAGATATTTGATCGGGGAGATTAGAATGAGTAGGGATTATTTCAATCCAATTGGCGGTCTTCCGCCCCAGATGGAATTGACAACCGACCGGGCCCTGTCAACCAATGCCTATTTGGTGATCCCGGCAAGATCACTGACAGACATTGTTACGAGCAATCTTCCATATTGGGAAGATACCAGATTATGGATCTTGGCCCAACCCCAATCCGGCTTTATTCAAACCTTTACCCATTACCTGATGGAAGTAGAACCGGGAGGCGGCAGCCCGAATGCCGAACCTGATTCAGAGTGTGAAGCAATCCTGTTTGTTACCGAAGGGGAGTTTGCACTTCGATTGCATGGTAATGAACTCTTTAACCTGGAATCTGGCAATTACGTTTATTTGCCACCTGATGAAGAATGGTCTCTCAGAAATGTTGGAAACGGGGTTGGGAATTTTCACTGGATACGAAAAAGGTACGAATTCATTGATGGTGTTTCTCCACCGGATTTTTTCATTTCCCAAGATCGGGAAGTTGTACCTGAACCCATGGTGAATTCGAATGGAACATGGTTTACCCAACGCTTTGTCAATCCGGATGATATTTCCCACGACATGCATGTCAACATAGTTTCCTTCGAACCAGGCGGTTCCATTCCCTTTTTGGAAACCCACCCAATGGAGCATGGAATATATATCTTGCAGGGCAAAGGTGTGTATAATCTCAACAATGACTGGGTAGAAGTCGAGGCAGGGGATTATCTGTCCCTTAGGGCATTTTGCCCCCAGGCATGCTATGCTGGTGGTCCCAACCAATTCCGCTATCTCCTTTACAAGAATGTCAACCGTCATCCACGATTCTGATCCTTGGGAAGTCAGGAGGGTGTTGATAAGACGGGATACATTGAGACAATACTTAATTTGTGACTGAACGGATTAAGATGGCCAAAGAAATTATGGAAATCAAAGCCAATTTGATCAGTGATGAAAAATTCTACCCCTTTGGTGAAATTATACGGTTGAATACGACTGCACCCATAACCATCAATCAGGGAGAGTGTTTTCGTTTCAATGATTTGGCAAATTTGGACCATGATCCCGATGGAAGAATGGGTATCAGCATATTTGAATCTTCCATAAGGACGATTCCCCACCAGTTTAATCTTGTCGAAAGACATCCCCATGGTTGTCAATTCTTTTTGTCAATGGACAATGAACCATTCCTGATCATCGTAGCACCGGATCAGGATGGGATGCCGGGAACCCCCAAAGCCTTTATTACTGGCAAATACCAAGGTATAAATTTCAACCGGGGGACTTGGCACGGGGTATTGACTCCAATCCAAGGGTCAGGAAAATTTCTGGTTATTGACTGGATTGGTCCCAAGGAAAACTTGGAGGAATATATTTATCCTGATTTTTGGAAGGTGGTTATTTAACCTTCCTCATGAACCAACCGTATATTTTTTTCTCCACTCTTGGGGAGTATGATTTAATTCCAGACCCCAAATACCCAGTCTTTTGTTTTTTGCCCATTGCTCCGCCTTGAAATACTTGTTCCCGAAGGCAGATACTGCCAGTCCCCTCTTGATTAACCAAAGGTTTATATTTTCATCCCCATAAAATATCGTGCCTACTTCACGACCATAAAGATCAGTTTTACTGACCTTCACCTTAACTGTTTTTCCTCCAATTTTTTTGATTAAGGCGGATTTTGCAATTGCTCCAATCGGAACAGATTGACCGTTTTGATCGTACGCAAATTGGTCGTACTCAGGCGCATCAACATCATCCAATCGTATTTCATAGCCATTGCATCGGATACTATCTCCATCAATTACATATGCCTTTCCGTTAATCGTATATGAAGCAGCGGGATGTTTATATCTTGATTTTACCCGATATTTTTTTGTTGGTTTCTGTCTTGGCCTTCTTCTACCAGATGCGATAACAAGACGTAAAAGCTTTTTCGTAAAAAAACCGAACATTGAGTGAATTTTCCCGGATAATTCCCAAATCTTTATTTGAACTGGTTCAGGTTTTTACTTGAGTGCCGACAAGCCAGAAGGGTGATCTTGCCGGCTGTAATGGCATCTTCCAAAGCATCATGGTGTTTGAAGCTAATGCCCAACCAGTCAGCAAGAGATTTCAGTCCGAAACTTTCGCCTTGTCGATCTGATTGCCATACATTGCGAGCAATTTTGCAGCTATCCAACCAAGTGGCATTCAATCTCGGGATACCATAAAAATCTGCGGCCCGATTCATGACACTCTCATCAAATGAGGTATGGCTGACAATAATGGTACCATCCAACCTTTGCTGCAATTCTTCCTGGATTTCCATGAAATCGGGTTCAGTCAGTACCTGTTCGGGTCTGATTCCGTGCACCTTTATGTTTTGGTAATGAAAGATGGTCTTGGGATTGACAAGGGTTGACCAGGTATCAATGATTGATCCATTGAAGAAATGGGCAATCCCAATTTGACATATGCTTTCCGGATATTGATTGGCTGTCTCGACATCCAATGCGTTGAAGGTAAGTGTCATTGAGAATTAATCTTCTGGGTGCGCGGATTGTACAATTCAATCTCGATTGTAAAGAATGCTTGAAGGTTTCGTATTCAGGGGCTGGGAAAAATAGAACAGACTGGCTACCAATGACATGAAAGCGCCGCCCAACACAATCATCAGTCCTGAAACAGGTTCAACCACGTAGGAAGCCTGTAAAACATACTTCATGACGGCCCATCCACCGGTTATACCTGCAAAAAAAGCAACCAAACTTGCTGAGAGGCCCAATATGATTGATCTCAGGGCAAGGCTTAGCATAAGGGTTCTTCGTGTTGCACCAATGACTTTCAAAATGGCCGATTCATATACCCTTGCAGCAACCGAACTGGCTGATGCACCCAGCAATACAACAAATCCAAGGACGAGAGTAATACCTGAAGCATAAATGATGGCAGAACCAAGTCCTGAGAGCAATCTGGCTACATTGGCAATTCCTTCAGATACCGATATGACTGTGATGCTTGGATATGCAGAGGTAATTGTATCAAACAATTCTTCCTCGTTGTCGGCATCAGAATAAATGGTGGCAATATGAGAATGAGGTGCACCAGCAAGGGCACTCGGGTTCATGGATAGTATAAAGCCCAGACCGACACTTGAAAAATCCACACTCCTGAAGTTGACTATTTCAGCCTCAATGTTTCGACCGAGTATATTGAGTGTAATATAATCCCCCAGCTTGAGACCAAGTTCCCTCCCTTCATCCTCGGAAAAGCTGACCAGTGGAGGGCCACTGTAATCCTCCTCCCACCAGGTACCTTCGGTAATGATCGTATTTTCCGGTGGGGCAGTCGAATAGGTAATACCGCGATCACCTTCCAGGACCCAATGATCGCCGGATATTTCACGGGAAGGAAGACCATTAATTTCAGTAATGATCCCCCGTAGCATGGGTGCGGATTCAATCTTTGAAACACCTGGATTTGACAAGATCATTTCACTTAGCTGTCCAATATCCTGGTTTTGGATATCAATGACAAAAAATGTCGGCGCAATTTGTGGAATGTCACTGGTTATGTTTCTGAGCAGGTTGTTGGAAATTTGGCCGATTGAAGCCAAAACGGACAGTCCAAGTCCTAAAGCCAAGGTCAGTGAAATGACCCCGTTTCCCGCTTCACCAATTGACCTCAGTGCCAATCCCAGCGAGATTTTGCCCCTTACCAATTTTGAATGACCCAGCCGGAAGGACAGGAATTTTGAGGCCTGGGCAATTAATCCAAGGGTCAAGAGTGTACCAGCAATGCCACCTGAAATATACAAGGTCAGCCTTGGGATTCCCGAAAAATACGATGCCGAAGCAATAAACAGGATGATTAACACGATGAGAACAATTCCATAGGGCTTTGCCCGTATCTTCCATGGATTGATCATCGTATCACGATACAAGGCTCCGGGTTTGATATCACAGGATTTGGCCAATGACCATATTGAAAAGATCAATCCAATCAATAACCCGTAAAATGCAGCTTCCAGAAGGTTTGTCAGATGGATTTGAAAATCGAAGGGAACGGGCAAAAATTCAGATAAAACCGATTCCAGCAGGTAGGGTATCAGAATGCCGACAAGTAGCCCAAAAACAATGCCGATAACAATCAGGACCAATACTTGAAAGAGATAAATGAAAAAGATTGTAAACTGTTCAGCGCCAAGTGTTTTCAAGGTGGCAATGACCTTGGTCTTGCTTTCCAGATAAGTTGATACTGTCAACGAGATACCTATGCCCCCAACGACCAAACCTGCCAATCCAACCAAGGTCAGGAATGCTCCAACTCTCCCCACCAGTTCCTGAATGCCGGGTGCACCGTTTCTTTTGTCACGCCAGGAAAAGGTATTGCCCAAGGCGCTTTCGGCATCTGACAGCAACGCATCAATATCCGAATTTTCCGGTATGATCATTCGATATCTTGAGGAAAACAAAGTACCTTCATCTATGAGCCCGGAGTTTTCCAAATCCTTCAAAAGAACCATTGTTCTGGGTCCAAGCGAAAAATTCCCACCTGTTTCATCGGGCTCACGGAGGATGACTCCCTTGAGAACAAAGGTATTGTAACCAAGCCTGAATTCCGAACCGAACTTTAGTCCGAGTCTTTCAACAAGGGCAACTTGCATGACAGCTCCAGGAATGCCATCAACCGGTTTGAGGGCATCTTCCAGAGTCATATCATCTTTGAGTATTAAATTCCCGTAAAGCGGATAGATATCGTCCACTGCCTTGATCTGAGTCAGGGCACGTTCGATTTCACCATCTTCACTGGCCACGGCCATTGAACGAAACTCGACGATTTCGGAAATCATGGATGCGTTTTCCTCCATCCACTCTTGTTCCTTTGGATTGGCATATCGATAGGCGAATTCCATCTCTATATCGCCACCCAATATTGTTGCACCCTGTTTCTCGAGACTCTGCTCAATTCCTGATTGAACAAGACCGATGGCGGTTACTGAAGCCACACCAAGGGCCAGACAAACAACGAGTATCCGAAATTTCCCGATCCCACCCCTCAGTTCCCGCATGGCAATTCGCAAAGGTGCAAGGAAATTCATTTAATGATCCTATGACGAAGAAACAATTTGACCGTCCTGTAGGCTGATGACTTCATTACAGCGATGGGCTAAATTCTTTGAATGGGTTACCAGGATCAGGGTGGTGCCTCTTTTATCATTAAGGTCAAATAACAAGTCAATGACCTTTTCGCTATTGGCTGCATCAAGGTTTCCGGTCGGTTCATCAGCCAGAAGCAGGCTTGGTCGAGGTACACTTGCCCTTGCCAAGGCAACCCTTTGTTGTTCACCTCCGGAAAGTTGATAGGGGTAATGCTTCAGCCTTTCCTTCAAGCCAACCGAGATCAACTCCTCTTCGGCCCGTTCAAAGGCCCCCTTATCTCCAGCCAACTCAAGGGGTATGGCAACATTTTCGATTGCCGTTAACGTTGGAATTAAATGAAATGATTGAAAAACCACTCCAACATTGGTTCGTCGGAAACGGGCAAGTTCATCCTCGCTCATGCCGGAGATGGGGTGACCAAGCGAGAATATTTCACCCTTGGTAATCTTTTCAAGACCTGCCATGAGCATCAAGAGTGAAGATTTGCCGGAACCTGATGGGCCAGTAATTCCCAATGTTTCACGATGGTTGACGCTCAGGTTTATTCCATTGATGATATTGACGAGTCCAGCATTTCCTTTAAGTATCAGAAAGACATCTTTTAATTCGAGTATGTTTTTTGTCATGGAATTACTTTTACCCCGATTGATTTCCACAAAATATGGAGTTTCAGGGTTTTTCTGCAAGTTGCTGCTGATAGTAACAATTTTTTTGACGGCATTGCCCACAAAGGTTTCGGCAGAATACAAGATCAGCTTTTTTGGTGATAGTCTGGTCCAGGGATTTGGCTTGTATCCCGAGGATGGAATGGTATCCCAGATGCAGGAATGGTTCGATCAAAGAAATGTCCCCATCAAATTGACCAATTCCGGCGTTTCCGGAGATACCACTGCAGGTGGCAAAGCCCGTATAAGCTGGACCTTGCAGGAGGGTTTTGACGGTATCATCATTTTGCTTGGTGGCAACGATTTACTGAGGGGTATCGATGTTGGTGAATCCAGAAACAATCTTCGTGCAATCCTTGAAGTAACTGCTGAAAACAAACTGCCTACCTTGTTGGTCGGTCACGAAGCACCTTCCAACTACGGCCAGGACTACAAGGCCGAATTCGAACAGATTTTCCATGAACTCAGCAATGAATTCGATTTAATCCTGTTTCCCAGAATATTCGACCCGATTGACAGATTGGGATCACGGGAGGAAGTCAGGGAAATCTATCTTCAGGATGATTTGCTGCATCCCAACAGGGAAGGTGTACACAAAATTGTGAACGAACTTGGACCCTATGTATTGGAATTGATGGAGGTAATCGAAGAATCTCGGCACCAATGACGGGAATTTGATTTGATTTGCAGTACTTATGAAATTTCATTAACCTGAAAGCATGAATCAAACAGGAGTGGTGAAAGTAAAATGAAATTCAAATCTCTTATTGCGGTTATTTGCCTGATATTAATCCCGGTTGCAGGAACTGCAGGTTCAGTTCTTCCGGAGGATGCAATTCAGGCTCGACAGGAGATCATGAAGTTTATCGGTTCCAACATGAGAAGTCTGGGTGCCATTCAAAGGGGACAGGCTGAATTCGAACCAGCAATGACCAAAAGTATCGGTCATGCCATTCATGCCATGTCATTATCCCTTCCTTTCTTGTTTGTAGAAGGTTCGTTCGATGGCGATACGGATTCCAAGCAGGAAATCATGACATCGGATGGATTTGGGGTTCATCTCAACAATATGATTAATGCAAGTCTTATGCTGAAAAATGCAGCAAGCGAGGATGACTTCGCTATGGCTTTTTCACAATTGGGACAAACCTGTTCTGCCTGTCATAGGGAATTCAGAAAATAGTCATCATCAAGAGAATTGCCCTATTGGCAATTCTTCTACTTTGTCTGATAATGGTATTCGTTGGGTTGACCTACCCACAGAGAATTGCGGTTGAAGAGTTTAGGAGTCAGATTTCTGCCAGCTATGAACCAGATCCAAACAAGGGCGAAATTCTATTTCATCTTGGGGGATGTGGAAATTGTCATCTGAACCGCAATCCAGAATCACCCAACTTTAACCTGCTGATGGGAGGAGAGGTACTGTCAACACCGGTTGGCAGGTTTTATCCACCTAATATAACCCCCAATCCAAGTGCCGGTATCGGCAACTGGAGTGATCTGGATTTCATCAATGCCATGGTGAGGGGTATCAGCCCCAAGGGCAAGCACTATTCTCCCTCATTTCCATACACCTCCTATTCAAAAGCCACTTATGAAGATCTGCTGGACATAAAGGCCTATATTTTCAGCCTGGATGGGGTGAGCGAAGAATCAAACCCACATGACCTTATTTTTCCATTCAATTTTTCCATCATCAACTTACCCTGGAAAATGCTGTTTCTGGAATCACCAGATTTTGAATACAACTCGGAAAAAAGCGAGGAATGGAATAGGGGTGCTTATCTGGTGAATGGTCTTGGACATTGTGGAAGTTGCCATACACCAAGAAATTTACTTTTTGCCGAAAAGGCAGGACAACAATTCCAGGGAGCTCAACCACTCAAATCCGGTGAAAAGGAGGCACCGGCAATAGCTGGTCTGGATAGGGATGAAATCTTGAATGCCCTGGATGAATGGTCGGGTGCAGTGAGTGAAACAAGTGCCATGTATCTCGTTACTCAAGCCTATTCAAATTATGCCTCATTTGAAGACCTTGCGGCTATTGCAACCTATCTGTCAGACCTCAATCCACAAAATTAAAGGGGTTATATACACAAAGTCACTTTCTACCCGGAATTAGTTTTCGATGACATTCTCTATTCCTTGGTCTTGGCTGTTATCTTGACCGAAATCACTTTTCATGCCATTTACAAAAAAATTAGTTGGATATTACTAGATTTTATTAACCATATTATTGTCATTTGAAAGTAAAGGAGTTTGAATGACATTCAATGAATATAGGCGAATTAACAAGACAGATATTTTAAGTTATTCACTGATGAGTACTGTTGTATCTGTTGGATTGTTATACCCATCTGAATTTTCGGTTGAAAAATATTCAAGTAAACCTGGACAAGATTTAAAATCTGTTGGGAATGATATATGGAAAGTTATAAATTTACATGAAAAAACAAAAACCGAGAAGGCAGGCGCTTAAATCCCATAATAAAATCTCTTGCAGATCAAACCAGAATAGAAAATAATGAACATGGGCCCAAAGTACCTAGCGATGTACTGGCAAACCTACCCGAAAACATACAAATATCTTATACTCAAGCTATTTCATTTAACGGACCTATTCCACCGCCCATTTTGCTTGAAGAATATGAAAAAATTCAACAGGGAATGACTAATAGAATTATGACGATGGCAGAAAGTGAAATGTCATATCGTCATCAATGGGAAACGAATGTTTTAATCGCGCAAAAAATGGATGTCAAACGAGCTAGTTGGTTGGGTTTTAATGTTGCGATTGCTAGTCTCTTAGCCGCCTGTTTTTGTACGTATATTAATCAACCATTAATCGCAATTCTTTCTCTTATTCCACCCACTAGTGGTGTAATGCTGGCTATACCTAGAATAATTAAATCTTTGGGAAACAATCACGAAAATTAAGTTGTGACTATCGTATATAAACCCCAAATGAAGAATAGCTATCTTCAGAAACACTTATCAAACTTTGGAATCTCACAAACTTGACGGATTTATTTGCCGGGTGATGTTTCAACCTCGAATTTCGATATATCCATATCGGCAACATTTTTCAGCAATTCAAGAAACCCCCTGGCCTGATATTCTGCCGTAAGCTTGCCTTTCTCAATCGAGGCAAGATGGGCATCACCAACTGTACCGTCAGGATTTAAATCCTTTGCTATCCAACCATAACTGATTGGACCTACAGGAGAGAATGGGGTGCACTCGGCAGAAGATTCAAATTTGACCGCCTTGTTCATGTCCACCAATTCAGGGCGAAAATACAGAACCAGGGAGGTTTCGTATTCGCCGCCATGAATGCCATATTGCTTCTCATATTCCGAAAACAATTCCTCCGGCTGGCCAAAATTGCCCCACTGGCACTTGACCACAAACATGCCCTGGTTCACTCTGAGTTCCCTTGCCACAATTGATATCAAATCGAGGTTGCCGCCATGTGAATTAACGATCACCAGTTTTCTTATCCCACTGCGGGCAACTGATTGTCCTATTTCAGTCCAGGCTTTGAGGGCAGTTTCAGCAGTTAGGGTTAAAGTACCCACTTGCCAAATATGTTCATTTGATTTGCCGATTGCCTGGATGGGCAGAATCCTCACATCCAGGTCGGTCGGAATGATTTTCTTGACTTCATTCAACATTCCCATGCCTATAATAGTGTCCGTTCCCACGGGCAAATGGGGTCCATGCTGCTCAATCGCTGCCGTGGGAAGAATTGCTATGGTTTTGTCGGGGCTTGGGTCTTTGAATTCAGGAGCCCTTCTGTCTAGCCATTCGAAACTCATATTTTTCTCCTCAAGAGTATAGCAAATCGATCAGGAAAGGAATTTCTGCATTTTTACCCTGATCTGCTCAAGATGAATTTTTCTGCTTTCATCAGTGGAGGAATCCATCTGATAATGGGCAAGGAATACCGTTTTGACCGGCCGCTTGCAAAGGAACTTGACGGCCCGCAAGATCGTTCTTTTGCCTGGTGAGCCCATTAGAAAAGTCACCAGTGGCGTGGCTCCAGCCGTGGTAAACAGGCCCAGCCTTGTGATATGCTTGAGACCGGGCTTGGCGTTTTTTTTACCCTCTGGCATATGAAATGCAATCCCAGGTAGAAAACATCGATCCAGCCAGCCTTTCAACATGGCCGGCAATCCATACCACCAGGTGGGATAAACAAATATAAGGGTGTCACACCACATGATATTGTCTACATGGTTCTCCAAACCCTTTTGATTGCATGTGATATCAGTATAGAATTCCAATTCTTCCTTGTGAATCAGAGGATTGAAATGTTCACCATACAGGTCAGTCAAACGAGTATTGAATCCCTTCTCCTCAAGAACTTCTAAAACCAGATCCTTTACGGCACCTGTAAAACTATCGGGATTGGGGTGGCAATAAATCACCAGGGCTTTCATGAGAGTTTCTTTATTTCATTTCTTACGAGGGTTAGAAAATTTGTTCGCTTGGTATGGTCTGCCCGATTCATGTCATAGAGCGCTAAGTATTTAAGGGTTTGAGGTTGGCAATAAAACCTGACACTACGGGTGACAACCTTTCGGGGAGGGTCCCCGGCAAGAAAGGCTCTGAATCGAGTACCCCCATAGGTGGTTACCGCCACCAGGGTACGAATATTTCTAAGATTTGGGGCAAGTTTTCCTTCGCTGAGTTTAAAGGCGACACCAGGTACACAGACACGATCAAAGAAACCTTTCAGTATGGCTGGGAAACCAAAAATCCATACCGGAAAAACCAAAAAGAGTGCTTCGGCATTTTGCAACTTTTCCACATATTCTTTAACGGGTTCAATATTATCAGGTTCATCGTGATAAATTCTTCTCTCATGTTCTGACAGAATTGGATCAAACCCCTCCCGGTAAAGGTCTATATCATCAACTTCCCACCCCTTGTGGGCAAGTTGATCCAGAACTTCCTGATGAAGTGATGCAGAAAAACTTTCAGGCACGGGATGGGCATAAACGACCAGCGACTTCATCTCAGGCTTTCTGGATTCCGGGGTATGAATACATTTTCGAGTAATTCCAGTCAGGATCATCCCATGCGATCATTTTACCCGGATTCAGGAGTCCCTTTGGGTCAGCTTCCCGTTTGAAATCGAGTTGCCTGGTATCCACTGTTTGACGGCCACCTTCCTCCAGGGTGTATCTGTGGGGATTGAAGATCATGCATCCCATTTCCTCATGCAAACTGACAATTTCATCCAGCCTTTCTTCCGTGGTGAATTGGACGATCGGCAGACCGGCAAACATAACCTTGCCGTTTTCCCTGATGACTTCCAAATGCTGCAGAACTTCTTCGCCGAATTGCTTCCTTGCCTTTGAAATCAGTTCTAAGTGGTTGGGATAACCGTAGCGAACCTGCAAATAGGTAATTGTCGGATCAATTCTCAATGCTCGAAGGGTTGTATGATTCCATGCATATTCAAAAACCGGTCCGGGATTGCGAGGCCAATCATTGTCATCTGACCGGTAAATGATTTCAGCTTTACCATTTCTGGCAGTATAGGTCAGAAACGCATCCATTGCATGTGGTGCTATCATGAGTGCAACAAGATTGGTGTCCTCGGCTATATAGGGTTTGATGCGGGGAAAATACCTATGGGGTATAGGGGCCTCACAAGGTGTGGCCAACTTGATCAGGATACCATCCTCATTGGCAAGATCTGCTGAAAACCTAACCGATTCCATGAAATCATCAAAACCCAGGAAAAGTCCAACCCAATCATAGGCAGGAGAAAGGGGCATTTCCAGCTCGGTAATCACGCCATTGGTGCCGTAGGCATGCGAGACCCTGGGGATTTCCTCGCCGGTAAAATCCAGTACTCTGGGGATTTCCTCCATGGTAACCACTCGAATTCGGATAATGTTGCCCATATCCCTGAGTTGTCCCCATTTGCAGGTACCAACGCCACCTGATCCGCCGGCAATAAATCCACCAATCGATGCCGTTGCCCAGGTCGAGGAAAACATTCTTATTTCCTGACCTGAATCCTCCCTGCAAGCAAAATCCAAATCCTTGAGCAGGCAACCCGGCTCAACAATGACTCTCCCAGGATGTATTTCCTTTACCTTGGTCATCTGGTTCATATGGATAATGCAGCCTCCAGCAAGGGGCATCGCCTGACCGTAGTTGCCTGTTCCCGATCCTCTGACCGTGACGGGAATTTCGTATTTGTAACACACCTTGAGAATCTTGATGACATCATCCTGGTTTTGGGGTGATACCGAAAAATCAGCCTTGATATGATCAAGCCGATCCTTCAAAACTGGCGAATACCAGAAAAAGTCCCTGCTCTTGGCTGACAGGGCTGAACCCGAATCAATCAGTTCAAACTGGCTCAATTCATCTTTTGCTGCTTGTAAATTACTGTTCATTAAAACTCCATAAGGTGATCAAGTTCAGAATATTCAGGTAATTTTCGCTCTATTTGCCTACCATTTCTTACTACAACCCTGTCCATTTGCGGACGTGAAAAAAACTCGTTCATGTTTCTTCCCTTGAAAAGAACAAAATCGGCAGGGTAATCTGGCTCGAGTTTCATCGTTTGAAAGCCGCAAACCCTGGCTGGCGTTTCATTAAAGGACCCGAACCATGGAAATGTGGAATGGTCAAGATGGCAAATCCTGGTGGCCTGCCTCATTACCTCGACCATGTCGAGATCACCATAGGCAAAAAAGGGATCCCTCGTATTGTCAGAGGCAAAACAGACATCAATTCCCTTCCGGACCATTTCATGCACAAGTGTTACCCCTCGCCATCTTGGAGTTGCTTCGGTACATCGATCCTGTAGGTACATGTTGCACATCGGCAGCGAAACGACATTCATTCCTGCCTTGGCAACAAGATCCAAAGTTTTTTCGGCTTCGCTTTCCTCCTGTTGGGCCAGTGAACAGCAATGACCTACAGTCACAGGGAATTCAAAACCAGTTTCAATTATGGCCAGGGCAATTTCCTTCAATGAATTCGATGCAGCATCCTTTGTTTCATCGGTATGAAAATCAACCGCCATTTGCCTTTCCCGGGCAATTTGCAAAAAAGTTCTAATCCTGTCTGACAGATCTGGGCAGGGATAGGTTACACAGCCGAGCACCCCATTACTGGATTGGGCAGTATCGGCAATCTCCAAAAATAATTGGTCATTGGCAACCAAATCAATTCCCAGAATGGTAACTGCCTGCAACTCGATCCTGTTTTTCCATTCCTCCCTGGTCTCACGGAAGACCGGCCAGGAAATCCGGTGTTGGGGAGAGGCTGAATCGAGGTGTGTCCTTATGGCCCGAGTTCCGTGGGCATAGGCGCATCGCAAGGCGAAATCCATTCGTTGGCGCACATCTTCCGCTTTCCAGTTTCCTGTTCTGTCATTGAAGACCGTGTTAAGCGCTCCCTCGAAAGTTCCATCTGGATTAGGTGATCGGGGCCAGATATGTCCCTTGTCCAGGTGAGTATGCATGTCTACAAACAAGGGGAATAACAACCCCCCCTGTCCATCAATGGTATTTTCCGATTTAGCCGCAATGATTTTTCCGTCACTTACAGAAAGTGAGCATTTTCGGAAATGCAATTTGCCATCAGAACGTATTTCGGGAACAACTACATTTTCAACAGCCCAGCTACGGGTTGATGGCAGGGTGAGGAAATCCACTAGTTTTCCTTTTGGAGTGCACTCTCATGCCATTTGTGCAAAAGCATGTGGCTAACGAAGGAAAGAATGGCAAAAATGAATACCCCGGTACCGGCTATGAGCAGAAGGGCGGCAAACATTCTCGGAATGTTGAGCCTGTATCCCGCTTCCAGGATGGTGTACGCCAAACCTGATCCAATACCTCCGGTACCAGCCACATATTCAGCAACCACGGCACCGATAAGGGCCAGTCCACCGGCAATTCTCAGGCCGCCGAGGAAATAGGGCAGGGCTGAAGGTATTTGCAGGTGCAGCAATTTCTGCCATCGGTTGGCGCCGTATATCTTAAACAGGTCCTTGAGATTGTGATCAACCGAATTGAGACCAAGGGTCGTATTGGATAGGATGGGGAAAAAGGCAACGATCCAGGCGCAAAGGAGAAGGCCCACTGTTCGATTCTCCACATAAATGAAAATCAACGGGGCGATCGAGATGATGGGAGTTACCTGCAATATGACGGCATATGGGAAGAATGAGATTTCAAAGAACTTTGATTGGGTAAACAGGATAGCCAGACCTACGCCACCAACAACAGCAACAGCCAGAGCCATCAGGGTAATCTGTATGGTGACTTGCAGGGCACTTAACAAGATCCGAAGATCCTGGATTAGGGTAGTGACAACCAGAAAAGGATCTGGCAATATGTAATGGGGAATGTCGTTTACCTGAACTGTCCAGTACCATAAGTAGACGGTTATTATGAAAACAACAATGGGCATGACCCATTTGCCAATTTTGATGTTCCGTTCTTTTCTCTTTTTCAGTAATTCATTTCTGTCCACTACCTTGTTGGGAGATGGAGAATCTACCTTGATGTCAGTGATTGCCATTTAATTTTCCATTGCCGATTTGAGTGCGTCGGAAGTCTTCCTGCATAATGTTCCATAACTGGATGAAGTCCGGAATGATTCTCCTCTGGGGTAAGGTTCATCAACACCCAGTTCCTGAATGACCCGACCTGGTCTAGCTGCCATTACAGCAATTCGATCAGACAAGAAGACACTTTCAAAAACCGAATGGGTTACAAAAATTATTGTACATCCCAATGTTTCACGAAGGGCCAGCAAGTCATTGTTCAGTTTGAACCTGGTTATTTCATCGAGTGCTGCAAAAGGTTCATCCATCAAAATAACCTTGGGGTTAGTAACCAGTGCTCTGGCTATTGATACCCGCATTTTCATGCCGCCTGACAGTTCTCGAGGGTAGCTTTTGGAAAAATCCTTAAGGCCGACCAATTCAAGACTTCGCTCAATTTGGTCCTTTTTCTCCCTGAATGACTTGTTTTGAAGCCGAAAGGGAAGCCAAACATTTTTTTCGACTGTTGTCCATGGCAATAATGTTGCTTCCTGAAACACCACCCCAATTGCGCCACTTCCATGACTTACTTTCCAGTCAACTTCACCAACAGTAGGTTCGGTAAGTCCTGAAATAATCCTCAAGGCAGTGGATTTGCCGCAACCAGAAGGGCCTAATAGGGAAATAAAATCCCCGGAATGAATCTTCAGATCCATCTCCCTGAGAGCAACTATATCCTCGGAAAATGTCTTCCCCACCTTCTTCAGTTCCAGAAGGAGGGGTCTGGAATCACTATTCAAATCAATTTACTTGTGAAAATGGTTAGGAAAGGGTATGACCATCATACCCTTTCAATTGATTAAGGTGCTAAGAACAGGACTATTTCAAGTCCATGCCAACACCTTGATTGACAAATGCGGAAGTATAAGCCTTGGCGAAATCGATATCAGCCGATAATACACCAGCCTCAACCATTTTATTGAAGAAGTCCTCGGCTTTTGCATCGGTTAATGCACCAATTCCCATCTCCAGAGCATCTCCGGAATCAACAATGCCACGCTCCAGCATCTTGCTGACGGCATAGGTAATTTTGTCATCAGTCATTTCAGGATTGTCGGCCTTGATCAACGCATCGGCAGCTGAACGATCATTATACAGATAGTTGTACCACCCGATAATGGAACCATTGACAAAACACTCAACAACTTCCGGTTTGTTGGCAATGGTATCAGCCATTGTCTCGATGGTGGTTGCATAAGTTGAATAACCTGCATCGGCAATCAGGAAAACTTCAGGAACAAAACCACCTTCCTTTTCCACAACATATGGTTCAGAGGAAAGGTAACCTTGCATCCCCTTGTTTTCATCAGCCAAAAAGGGTGCGGGATTGAAGGTGTAGGGAACCCGCTGTTCATCGGTAAATCCATATTCAGCCTTCATCCATCGATAAAATGACCTGAAACCATTATCACCGATCAAAAGGGTCAGGTCCTTGAGATCCTCAAATGACTCAGCCTTGCCCGGATGAGCTAGGATCACTTGCGGATGCTTTTGGAAAATCGCAGCCACAGATACAACAGGGATGCCTTGCTCAACTGAATTGAAGGCCTGGATCAGGTCTCCTCCCATGTGGAAATGTATTTTTCCAGCTAGCATAAGGGCACGGTTATTGACCTGCGGACCACCCGGCAGAATGGATACATCCAATCCACAAGCTTCGTAGGTGCCATCGGCTGCTGCTTGGTAGAAACCACCATGCTCGGCTTGGGCAAGCCAGTTGGAACCAAAGACAACTTTTTCCAGATTATCTGACGAATGAGCAGATGTAAAAATGAAAAACGGTATGACTAAAAAAAGGGAACGCAAAAATCGCATCAATTTTTCCTTAAAATGTGTTGAAAACATGAGTTCAAATTATTTTGAAATTCGCTCTAATCTTGTAATGAAAATATCAAAATTTGCAACAAAAAATTTTTGTGTTGATAACATCTGTGGTTAATTTAAAATCAAGTATCTTTTACATTGCCATCATATAGGGATTGGGAGACAATTCATGGTTCCTTGCCTTACGAATGATTCACATACATTCATCGCCAATGAAATATACACATGCGGAATTGGCAAGAATGCCTTAATTTCCCCACTAGACAAGAAGGTACGGCTGAATTTGGCCGATGCCGAATCAATCAGGAGAAAAGTACTGGATTGTTATCTTGAAGATGGTGACACCACGCTCGGTTACAAGGTTGGATTTACATCAAAAACAGTCCAGGAACAGCATGGCATAAGCGAACCCGAGTTTGGTTTTCTGACCGACAGGATGAAACTGACCAATAAAAGTCAAATTCCTGTGCAAGGCACTGCACCCGTCCTTGTAGAACCCGAGATTTGTTTCAAGCTTGCAGACGGTTTTGAAGGTACAGAAATATCGGTTCAGGATGTTTTGGATAAAACGGAAAGAATCTATTTGTCCCTTGAACTGGTAGAGAGCAGGGTGGGGTTGGCCTCGGGTATCAACAATGTGATTATGGACAATGTCGGAGCATCTAGGATATTGATTTCCGAACCGGGTTTTTCACCGGGTGATTTCGATTTGGAAGATACTATGGTAAACCTGACGGTAGATGATTTGCACTTTACCGGAAAAACCTCCGATGTGCTGGAAAATCCTGCCAATTCAATAATCTGGCTCAACAAGCGACTGGGTAAATTGGGATCATTGGGAGGACAACTCAACAAGGGGGATTTTGTTATGACCGGTTCGCCAATCAAGCCAATTCCTCTGGTCAAGGGATCCATGATCACGGCTGAATGGTGCAATATTGGTACAATTGAAGTGGAAATGGTCTAGTTTTTTGGAAGGGGAATCCCAATGGTGAAAAAGACAGGTATCATTCCGAAGGGGATAATAAAACCA
The DNA here is from genome assembly GCA_026710155.1 of Paracoccaceae bacterium. GTDB lineage: Bacteria > Pseudomonadota > Alphaproteobacteria > Rhodobacterales > Rhodobacteraceae > MPNP01. The sequence goes on along the minus strand of JAPORQ010000076.1, from coordinate 11,625 downwards.
TTTGCCAACTATTCCCACGGAATGAGGGTTGATGGGGCTACAAGCCATCTATTGATTTCAGGTCAACTGGGTATTTCCCGAGATGGTGTTATTCCAGAAACGGTCGAGCAACAGGCAGAATATTGTTTTGCCAATATTGAGGCCATACTCCATGACGGGGGGATGGATAAACAGGATGTAGTAAAAATCACGACCTTTGTCACCAAAAAAAAGTACCTGCAGCCCTATATGAAAATCAGAGACGAATGGATAAACAATCTTTCATTACCTCCCGCCTCAACTCTCTATATCGTTTCAGGATTTGCCAAGCCGGAATTCAAAATTGAAATTGAAGCACTAGCCATAAAGTAGGCAGCAAACTCCTTGCCATTGCGAACATTGCTTCGAAACAAAACCAGCAATTATAAGTTTGGGGGCAATTATTCAGGTATTGAATTTGTCGATATATCGAACTTCATTAGATTTTTTGTCCATATCTTGGGGGTTTTAGAATTTTACAGACAAAAAAGTACAAGACTGTGCAGAAAAATATATTTTGGGATACCTATTTCAGAGTACTCAGGATACCTGAATAGTTACGAATATTTTGTTGGCCAAAAAAATAGGGACACCTCTATTTATTGCCTTTAAATAGTCATTCGTTGAATTTACCATATCTCCAATTGTTGCTAAAGATAGTGCCAAAGTCCTTATGGGAAAGGAAAGAACTCATTCCTTACTGACACACGACAGGTAAATTCAATGTTCCAAACTTTAGATTCACCACATTAAATAGAGGTGCCCATAAGATTATTTCCATCAATGTTTCCAGTGTCAAGTCTATAGTCAATGAGAGGAGTTTGAATTCCACTATCCCCAAATCCTACTGCTATTTATTGTGGGATTGTTTTTGATTACTATAATCACGATAATTCATCCAAACTTTCAAGAGATTTTCTTGGGATTGGAAATAATTTCAGATTGATAGCAAGAGAGAATACCTATGAGAATTATTACAACTTTCTTTTTGGCAGTGACATTTTCGTTGTCTGCAGGTTTCGCCTGGGCCAATTGTGACCCGGGTGAGATTGTCATTAAATTCAGCCATGTAACCAATACCGACAAACACCCCAAAGGGATTGCCGCAACCCTTTTTCAGGATAGGGTCAACAACGAGATGAATGGTGTGGCCTGCATGGAGGTTTTCCCCAATTCCACATTGTATAATGACGATGTGGTCCTTGAAGCCATGCTACAGGGAGATGTCCAATTTGCAGCTCCCTCACTCTCTAAGTTCGAGAAATTCACCAAGCAGTTCCGGATTTTCGATCTGCCCTTCATGTTCAAGAACATAGAGGCTGTTGATGCTTTCCAGCAGTCGGAAACCGGAAAAGCAATGAAGAACTCCATGCAGCGACGCGGGCTGGTTGGGCTTGAATTCTGGCACAACGGACTCAAGCAGTTTTCGGCCAATAAGCCCTTGGTCAATCCGGAAGATGCCAAGGGGTTGAAGTTCAGGGTGCAGAAATCCGATGTTCTCGTTGCCCAGATCGAGGCTCTGGAAGCTTCGGCACAACCCATGGCCTTTTCCGAGGTTTATGGAGCCTTGCAAACCGGTGTGGTTGACGGGCAGGAAAATACTTGGTCAAACATATACGGCAGGAAATTCTTCGAAGTACAGGATGGCATTACCGAAACCAACCATGGCATCATTGATTATCTGGTTGTAACTTCGGTTGACTGGTGGGAAAGCCTTGATGAGGATGTCCGCAATCAGTTGGCCCGGATCTTGAGGGAAGTAACCGAGCAAAGAAATGGAGAAGCCTTTGCAGTTAATGAAAATGCCAAGCAGGCCATCATTGATGCCGGCCATACGGTTCGTACCCTGACCGATGAACAGCGTCAGGCCTGGGTCGATGCCATGTTATCTGTTTGGGAACAGTTTGAGGATGATGTTGGAGTGGACAATATAGCTGCTGCCCAAGAGATCAACGCTGCGAATTGATCAGTAATTATTGACCAACCGCATTTTTGATCAAGTGCGGTTGGATACTTATTGAAATCTCATGGAAACCAAATCAAACTTGATTGATAATGTCGGATTGTATGTCGACAGGGTCGAAAGAGTGTCCATAGCCGTAATATTGGCCCTGATGACCATAGTCACGTTTACGAATGTTGTATTGAGATATGTGTTTAATGACAGCCTGATATGGGGATTAGAAGTAACCCTGGTGCTATTCGCATGGTTGGTACTTTTGGGGATCAGCCATTGTGTGAAGTTGTTTGCCCATATAGGTGTTGATTTTGTAATCAACATCATAAGGCCAGGTTGGCGGAAACTGTTTGGAATATTTGCATCTGTCATTTGTATTGCCTATGCTTTCCTGCTGCTCAAGGGATCCTGGGATTACTGGGCACCATTTGCCGGATTGTATGAAACGACAGGCCACTGGTTTCCAACAGGTTTTGACTGGAATACAAGGGATCGTGCCTGGTACGAGACAGACCAGATACCCATGCTTGATTTTCTTCGTTTTTTTGAACCAATGTTGAATGAGGGGGAGTCATACGAAAAACTTCCTCGATTTATCCCCTACGTCATACTTCCCTTTGCTTCACTGCTCATATTCATCAGATTTGTTCAGGGAGCGGTCATGATTCTGAATGGAAAGGCAGAGACCTTGATAGTCAGCCATGAGGTGGAGGATGCCATGGGCACTGATTCACCAAGAGAAACGGATTAATCAAATGTCGGTTGTTATCCTCTTTGTAATGATCATTGGCCTTTTGATCTTCGGGGTTCCCATTGCTGTTTCATTGGGCTTTTCTTCAATTGTATTCCTTCTGGTATTGTCAGATGCTTCCCTGGCTTCCATTGCCCAATCGCTCTATCAAGCGATGGCAGGACATTATACCTTGCTGGCTATTCCCTTTTTCATATTGGCCTCAAGTTTCATGTCTACCGGGGGTGTTGCCAGAAGGATAATCAGGTTTTCGATTGCTGTCGTCGGGCACTTGCCGGGTGGGTTGGCCATTGCCGGAGTGTTTGCCTGCATGATGTTTGCAGCATTGTCAGGGTCCTCCCCTGCAACCGTAATCGCCATTGGTCCCATTGTAATAGGTGGAATGATACAGGTAGGTTATTCCAAGGATTTTGCTGCAGGTGTCATCTGCAATGCAGGAACCCTGGGCATTTTGATTCCACCTTCAATTGTCATGGTTGTCTATGCTTCAGCGACTGATGTCTCAATTGGCCGCATGTTTCTGGCCGGTATTATTCCGGGCCTGCTTGCGGGTCTAATGCTGATGATCGCAATTTTTGTCATAGCGGTAATCAGAAAAATGCCGAGGGAAGAATGGAAGGGATGGCATGAGATTTTTGCATCTGCCTGGGATGCTCTTTGGGGATTATTGTTGATCATAATCATACTTGGTGGAATTTATGGGGGGCTGTTCACACCTACTGAAGCCGCAGCTGTTGCAGCTGTATATTCCTTTTTGATCGCTACATTTGTCTATCGTGACATGGGACCGCTGGCCGGTCAGGGTGAAGGTGTCAAGGAAACCATAATTTCACGTCCATTATCGATAATTACGGTTTTTTTCCATCGAGATACCATGGATACATTGTATCATGCAGGCAAGTTGACAATCACGCTTATGTTCATCATAGCCAATGCATTGATACTCAAGCATGTGTTAACTGACCAACAGGTACCACAACATGTGGCTTCCTATATGCTGCAAGTTGGATTGGGACCTGTAATGTTCCTTATTATCGTCAATGTCATACTCCTTATCGGGGGGCAATTCATGGAACCCTCGGGATTGTTGATAATTGTTGCTCCCCTTGTTTTTCCAATAGCCATTGAGCTCGGCATTGATCCCATCCATCTGGGCATAATAATGGTAGTCAATATGGAAATCGGAATGGTTACACCCCCAGTGGGATTGAATCTCTTTGTGACCTCAGGAGTAGCCGGTATGTCCGTCATGAGGGTTGTCAAGGCAGCTTTTCCATTTTTGGGTATCCTGCTGATCTTCTTGATCATCGTTACATATGTTCCCTGGATTTCAACCTATCTTCCAACCCTATTCATGGGTCCGGAGGTTATCCAGAAATAATCGTGGTAACATGGCCATGAATTTCAAATGGAAAATTATCTCCCTCAAGCAATCTCAAGAGCATGATTTAATCTGATTATCATGCTAACTTTTCAAACCTTGCCTCAATTTTGGAATTGGATTATTGTCTGAAGGAAAGAAATGGGGTTTATATACAAAAGTCACATTCATCTGAATTCGTATAACCCTTTTCTTGACTTCAGACATTTGTTTTTGCTGGAATATCCCATTCATGGGGGCGATACCCAAAAAAAGGCACTATTTCCCCCCCCCTCCTTTTTTGTATCAATTTTGACTTTTTTATTCTTCCCAGGCCAAAACCATCCCTTCTATTGCGAAACCGACTAAAATTAGCTCCAGCCATCGACCATTTTCGATTGACAAAGGGCGATCCGAAGACCGCCCCGTGCGTGTCCGGCAATGGTATTTACCGGCAAACCAAAGAATCACGCAAGGCTTCGTTTTGAGCTTCATCTGTGAACAATCCCCAAACCCTTGGGCTGTTGTTTCCACGTCCGCAAAAGCAGTTCCTGACATCCTGAATGGTCAGGGGACTGATCGAGAAGCACCCGCTCGTCTGACCCGCGCCGGAATCGACCGCCATGGTGTAGCTTCCGCCCGTCATGAAGCAATATCGCTCTAAAGCATTAGTTTCATCACTGCCGGATGAACCAGTATAAAAAAACAACATAGGGCGTTTTTTCAATCAAGGAAACGGTATTCGACGGATTGTGCCAGGTCAGGATTTAAGGCCGATAAAGTGCCCAGGTCGATGATTTGAACATCAGAGTTTGTCCGCGTGGTCTTGACTTTAATATTCAGAGGAATTTCGGTAACCTGAGTATCATCCCCCTCCAAAAAAAACTTCTGAAAGTAATGAAATTAAGGGCCAGTTCCTGAATTTGTATGCTGGTAACCGTGTACGGTCGGGTAAGTAGCAGCTGCTTGGTAAAAGCCATACCTACCTTGGCAAGCCGACGGTCCATCCCGCCCGTTTCTGGTTTCGGTTATCTGCACCTATCATCCCCTACACCCCGTCAGCAGTGCGTCCGTGAACTGCGTCTCCACCTTCGCCGGGTGACTTAAAACATACCGGCATTTTGCAAACTATGCCTGTCAGCGTGCGCCTTCCCTCGCTTTCCCCCTTTTCCTTATCAGGGAATTAGGGTAATACCGAACTTCGGTGCCGGCGGGTATGGACACGTTTGATGTCAACATAATTGTTCTATTGCGGCCGGGCTCTTCCATGAGGACTTGTCCTCCGCCCGTAAGGCCAAATGTATTCATCTATCCGCAGACCGCCTCTTGTATCCCATGTCGTTCAGCCTCCCGGCCGCTGACAGGGCGAGTTCGGGCAGTAGTCCGTGGAATCGGTGCGCCACTTCAGGGCCGTCGTGGCGTAGGATTCCTCTTCCCCGTCGGCGATGCCTGTCGCAACGACCTTGCTTTGATTGGCACAGACGCACATGTCGTTGAGGTTGCCGTTCAGTACCTTGTAGATGATGCCGCCGCTGTTCATGATCCCATCCGGATTGTCGCAAGCGTCGCTGGCATCGTCATTAATCCTGACATCAACCGCTGCCATGTCCGGATTGACCGTGTAGCCCGAGCCGCCCATTAGAACGACCCGGATCATGCTTTCACCGGTGATCAGGCGATCGTCCGGAAAGCAGAGGGATGCTGTGTTGTCAGAGCTGAGCGCATTCAATCGCCACCATGCCGTTGAGGTGCCCGAATAGGTTATCGAGGTCCGCGATCGGTAAACGTTGCTAGCATCCTGGCTGGGCTTGAGGTATTCTGGCACGTTGTAGTCGTAGATCCTGTTGTGGCCGGAGATGGTATAGGCCAGGAGATTGACTGTCACGCTATTGGGGCCAACAGCTGTTCTTTTAATCTCGATCGGCAGGCCTTCCTGAATTCGGCTGCAAGCGTGGATGAGGGTTTCAGCCCTGGGCTGCAGTGTGTTAGGCGCCAGCCGCAGGCTCATCATGCCCATGACCGCAAGGCAGCAAACTGTTCGTGCCAAGCCGGAACGTACATACTGTATTTCCGCTTATTCCCTGATACCGGAAGCCGTTAGCTTCCGGGGCAAGTCCGACAAGGGCACCGCCGTTAGCTACAACCGGTTCGCCACTCCGCCCGCGCCTGATCCTTGGATACCAGACCCCGAAAATACGGGATGTGGAACGGAAACTTCACTGGACTTGGTTAGGCAATGCTTCCGATGCATAAGCGGGAGCTGGACCTGGAGCTTCAGCAGCAACAGCTGTTCCGGCCAGGCATCAAGCGAATCCCTGCCACATGGACCGCACCGAGGATTGCCGCTTGCGGAGAGCGCTGAACCTGCCGACATGGATCACGGCTTGACGGTCAAGGAGATGTGCCGGTCTGTAGCGGCCATGATCCGCGATCATCTCGCGGATAGGCATTGAGGCCATCAATCAGTACAAAGGGGATTCCCAGTACAGTCTATGCTGCTCAATCCCTGATAGGGCGAGTCTGCGCAGTAGTCGGTGGAATCGTCGCGCCAGTTTGAAGAGGATTTCAAGTAGGTTGCGCTTTCACCGTATGCCGCCATTACTGCCGCCAGGGTTGTGCACACGCACGAGTCGTTGAAGTTGCCGTTCCTGAACTGGTAGACAAGGTTTCCATTCCGCGTATGTTCTCCAGGATTGCTGCAAGTGTCATCCTCAAATATTTGAAATGTTACCGTTGCGTTGTTCTGATCCACCCGGAAGCCGGCGACGCTCAACAGCGTGAGTTCTATCGTGGTATCGCCGCCACTGTCGATCCTGTCGTCTGGCCACGTAAAGACATTAGTGTCAATGCCGAAATTCATGTCAGCACTATCCGTTCTGAACGTAATCACGTTGCCGTTAAAGTCACTAAGAGTGCTGTCCATCGCCAGATAGGTCTGGACACCGTGATTGCGAAAATAGTGTTGATACCCGGACACGGTGGAAACGAGAACCCGCGCCTCGGTACCGCTGGGAATAATGGTGCTTCCCCTGAGCTCGATACCCGATTCACTTTCAAGGTTTTCATACGAACCACCTGTATTATAAAGGCTCACTGTTGGCATCTGCGCTCCTGCCGGAACTGCAAGCACTGCAAGGAGCAGGAGGGCTGCTAATTTATGAGGGGGGGGGGAACTTGGTTATGAACATTAGATCTCTCCTTGTGTTGGCCGTAGCCATCGCGGCTGAATTCCAAACCGACCTGCCACAGACTGGCAGTTACAGCCGGCCGGACACTGATAAATATAGACCAATCGCTCCATGTGTCAATAGGCTGGTTGCAAAACCCATGGGGAAACAAGTATATAAATCCCCCAAAAAAAGGATCAAGGGTGGAAAACCGAGGGCACAACTTGTTTACAATCCAATTTGAGTAAACTAGAGACCCCTGAAAATGGGGGAGAGGTTTTTTTTCAGAATGGCAAAATGTCTGAAGTCAAGAAAGAATTTTTTTGTCTCTTGAGAAGAAAGTCATGAACAATCCTCGTCCTGTTTGATCAATGGGAATAATCAAGGGATATTTGGTTGACCGGTGGAGTAGATACTTAACGTTTTGCCACAATCACCTTGATTTCATCCAATTGTTCTTTCAGGTCTTCTATCTTTTTCACCAGGGCTTGATGTTCGTATTCACTGACAGAATTCCGATCCTGCCCCGGATCGACAGAATCAAGCTTTCCCTGTTCCGTCATGGCATTGACAATTACTGCAATAAACAGGTTTATCACCGCAAAACTGGTTATGAGTATAAAGGGAACAAAAACAATCCATGCGTAGGGAAATACCTCCATGACAGGACGAACAATGCCCATCGACCAACTTTCCAAGGTCATGATCTGAAAAAGGGAATACATGCTTTTTCCAATAGTTCCAAACCATGTGGGAAATACCTCACCGAAGAGTTTGGTCACCATCACGCCAAAAATGTAATAGACAAGGGCCATCAGGGCAATCACGCTGGAAATTCCAGGTATCGAAGCCATCAAAGCAGCGACAACACGCCGCATTGAAGGAATATAGGTAATCAAGCGAAGGCCACGCAGTATTCTGAGAGATCGGAGTACTGAAAGGTTGCCGCTTGAAGGAACCAGGGCAATGCCAATTATTACAAAATCGAATATGTTCCAACCTGTGGTGAAAAAGCGCCAACCAAAGGCAAACAATTTTATGCATAATTCAACAGCAAATATGGTAAGGAGTACCTTATCAGTGATAAGCAACAATGACCCAATCCGCTCCATTGCAATGGAAGAGGTTTCCAACCCAAGTGTGATTGCATTAATAACAATCAAAACCGTTATAATACGGGTAATTCGAGGACTTTCTATAAATTGGCCCAACCTTTGACGAAACCTGTTAATGGAATTGTTGGGTTCGGGAAGAATCGTCATGGTGAAAACCTTGGTGTTAAGACATGTTTTTATTTCTTGAAGATATCAATCAGGTGGCAATTCAAAGAATTTGTGACAGCTTTAGAATTGCCATTTCCAACCGTACAAACAATGCTGTTAGATCATCATTGTTTATGACACCCTTATAGAAATAGAAAAGGAAGGCCTGCGGTTTGCACTTGACGCACACATGGTTTTTGAACCGTGCCGAAATCCGGTTTTTGTAACCTGATGCAATTGGTCAAATTCATCAACTGATCATTTCCTTCGGCTCGCTTGCGAAATACCGAAGTAGAATATAACCGACCAAACCTGAAACAAGCGAACCAGATAGGACTCCAAGTCTTACCGCCACCTGCTGGTCCGGATCATCAAAAGCAAGCGTTCCGATAAAAAGGCTCATGGTAAATCCAATACCAGCAAGGGCAGCTCCTCCATAGACATGTCGCCAGTTTACACCTTCTGGTAACTTGCAAAGACCAAGTTTTACACTTGCCCATGTAAATCCAAAAATACCAAGTTGCTTACCAAGTATCAGCCCCAATGCTATCCCGAGCGGAATGGGTGATAGGAAATCATCAAGGGTTATGCCGCCCAGATTGACACCCGCGTTGGCAAAGGCAAAGACCGGCATAACACATAACGCCACAAAACCGTGCAAGGCATGTTCTGCCTTTATCAAAGGTGCTTCCACTGTCTGATCACCTACTCTCAAGGGGATAAGAAATGCGATTAACACACCGGCAAGGGTTGCGTGTACGCCGGATTTCAATACTGCCACCCACATGATAAGTCCGACAACAATGTATGGAAGTAATCTGGTCACGCCAGCCAAATTCAGACCTAACAGGATAGCAGTTCCGATACCGGCAAACACAAGCGAGGTCAAAGAAAGTTCTGCAGTGTAAAATATGGCAATGATCAGAATTGCACCAAGATCATCAATCACCGCAAGAGCCAGTACGAATATCTTTAAACCTATGGGTATTCTGTTACCAAGTATGGCCAGAACTCCTACTGCAAAGGCAATATCGGTAGCTGCAGGTATTGCCCATCCCCGCAGGGAAACCGGATCACCAAAATTGAATGATACATAAATCAGGGCCGGGACAAGCATACCTCCAACTGCTGCCATGGCTGGTAACATTGCTTCTTTCCTTGATGATAGGTTTCCCTCCAATAGTTCCCGCTTTATTTCCAAACCCACCAGCAGAAAAAATAATGCCATCAAGCCATCATTGATCCAAAGCAGCAAAGGCTTTTCAATCAATAACAATCCAATCTGGACAACAACAGGTATGGTCAGAAGTGCGTCATACAGGAAGGACAGAGGAGAATTGTTGATGACAAGCGCTATAATTGCAGCCATCATCAACAAAACACCACCGGCAGCTTCATGCTTCAACAATCGGGCAAGTTGATTCACCTTGGTATTCCTTTATTTTGTTCTGATTAAAAGAGCTATCTTATATTGTTAACTTGAAATTGGAATATAGGTCATAAAGTCCAGCATTTAAGCAAGAAGCCAATTTGAATATACTCCCAAACAAGTTGGGTTTTTCATTTATTTCGAACTTTGCAGAAGATCTGCAATTCAACCATTGCATGGTTTAAATAACTATTCCTTGAGGTGAAAATCATTAGGATCAAATTTGTCATTCTATATTGCCGAATTTAATGGCGATCTTTTTTGATTCTATAAATAATGGATACCGATATAGATCAAATAAAGGGTTATAAGTATAATTCCACTCAACCTTTTTATCTGCTTTCCTAAAATCAGTACTACGGAAATGTAAATCGAGACCAGAATCAAAACCCAAAGGTCAAAACGTATTTCTGGAGTAAATGGCAAAGGTATGATCAGCGCAGTGATACCAGTGACAACTGTTATGTTGGAAAGATTGCTTCCAATAACATTACCCAGACAAAGCTGGGTATTCCTGCGCCAAGCAGCAATTGAAGTGATTGCAATTTCAGGTAGTGATGTTCCAAAGGCAACAGCTGTCAAACCAATTATTTCCTCGGAAATTCCGAACATTGTTGACAACCCAATTGCTCCCCGTACCAGAAATTCTGCTCCAGTTATCAACGTGACAAAACCAATCACCAATAGAATCAAAATCACTGCAAATGAGTTGGTTCTAGGCCAGATATCATCATTATCCGAGTCGGAATCCGATTTGACCTGTCGTAAAGTCAAAGTTACATACCCCGCGATGGTTGCCAATAAGATTACACCGTGCCACCAAAATATACATTTGAAAATAAAACCGAATCCGGCAAACATCATGGTCGTGATGATGAGGGCAGTATAATCAGTAACTACCTTGAGGCCTTTAACGGAAACTGGGCAAATAACTGCTGCTGTTCCCAAAATAAGCATGACATTGGCGATATTGCTTCCAATAACATTACCGATGGCCAAGCCTGGCAATTCCTTTAATGCAGCGTCAATATTGACTGCTATCTCTGGTAAAGATGTACCAAACCCGACTATTATGATTCCAACAAACAGGGGAGAAATTTTCAAACGATGTGATAAACGGGTTGCCCCCCGAACCACAACATCTCCTCCCAAAAGGAGTAATGCCAGACCCAAGCAAAACATTAGAAGATTCATGCTAACCGGTCCAATTTGTATTGTATTTGTTTATTTTAAGCCCCAACCCTGATTTCTTTGGTGATTCAATCACCATTTTGTTTTGTTTAATTGAATTTGATTAGAGATAATTTGAATATCCAATTTAAACACCACTACCAAAAGAACTTTTTTTTTATAACCTCAGGAAAGAAGTCTCAATTTATTGCATTTGTTTTGCTGGTTGAAGTGTTCCAAATGTTAAAACTAAAATCGAGCACAACCAATCACCTTATACCGGCCTGGAAAAATCAACAATTGAGCCATGTTTGGAAATTGTGGATTCAAAAATGAGCAGGACTGAAGATCTATAAAAAATAGGGTGATTACATACTTGTTTCCCCATGGGTTTTGCAACCGTTTTCTTGACACCGTGGAGCGATAGGTCTATATTGCCACTGTCACGACTGCATCTGTCGGTTTGAAATCCGGCCGCGCTGGCCGCGGCCAAGCACAAGGAGAAACATCA
>JAPORQ010000035.1:43163-97093 GCA_026710155.1 Paracoccaceae bacterium | reverse complement strand
TAATGGGTATCACGAATGAGTTTATTACAAAGATCGTCCTGTTCGTCCAAGGCAACACCCAATGTTTCTTATGATTAAACAAGACTACTTCTAACTCTCGTTCTCAATGTGCAAATGTCAAACCTGACTTTTTTCATTCTGGCACAAGATCAAAAAAACAATCCGTCAACCCATGCCAACGGGGGCTTGGTTGTAATTATTGGGATTGTTGTGGGGCATTGCAAAATTTAATTGTGTATGCTCAGGAATTTTTTTGCATCTGTCCCGATATGGCTTTAATCTTGACCTTGCATTGCCATTTGTTATCATGGCGGAAGGTCGGACGGTTCGGAATAATTTGAAAATGAAGGTGGATCGCATTGGAATTTGATCGGGAAGGACTTCAGGAATTCGTGGACCGGGAAGAAGGGTCACCTCCACCGATTTTTGCCGGACGGGGGAACATCCTTCATGATATTGAAACCGCCGGAGTCCGGGCGTGGAAAGGATCTGTGGCCACGAGTCATGGCAATCCCAAGGCGACACGTATTGTCCAGGGCGCCCCGGGTTCCGGCAAAAGTTCTCTGATTGCCGAAATGACCAATAGGTTGCGGGAAAAAATGGATCCTGGAGGGAAACCTTCTTCCGTTGTCGTTCCACGTGTTGTAAGCCTGACCCCGGGTCTGGTTGCTGATGACCTTCCAAGTGTGCTTACGATATTGGCCGGTGCAGCCGGATTGAGTTCCCCGGTCTGGCACAAACTCGTGTCAAAAGTCGATCTTGGCGTTACCATCAGGCCGGATTCCGTCACACCCCATATGGGCTGGAATTTGACCAACAAGGATAAACCACGGCATATCTGGGACTTGGCAAGTTTGTTTCCACCGGAAAAGTGGCAGGCACCTGTCATTCTGGCCATTGACGAGGCGCAACGCTTTGATGGTGGGCGTTTTACAGCTCATGCCCGTTTCCTGCAAGATATTCATGACAATACTACAGGGCTTCCCCTGTTGCTTGTTCTGGTCGGGCTGGGGGACACGGCGGACAAGGCAAGGGAAATGAACCTGACCCGTGGTAGGTATCCGCACGAAATCGGATCACTGGACCCCAAAGATGCCGGTGAATTCATGCTGACTTTCTGTCGCAGTTTCGGCATGGACCCCCGAGGGCATGAAGAAAGACTTGTGGAACTGGCAGCTCCCTGTGAGGGATGGCCACGCCATCTGCATTTTACCCTGCAATCCCTGGGACGGGAAGCCTTGCCAACGGATGGCGATCTAGGCAAGGTATCGTGGGCAGGGATTCTTGAAGATGCTTTAGCCAACCGCAGACGCTACTATCAAAGGCAGCAATCGCCAACAATGAAAATGGCCTCTGCCCTGGTCGGCAAGGTTCTTGTTGAATTTCAGAACAAGTCCAAAATCACTGATGTAATCAATGCCATTATCAACCATGCGGGGAGCAACAACGGTGTTGAGTGGCAGATACCCGGGGGCATGACGCCCCAGTCCCTGTGCCGCCACCTGATTCATCAGGGAACCCTTCTGGAAAAGGTGGATAACACCATTGCCCTGGGCATACCCTCTTTTCGATCCTACCTTGTTGAGGCGGGTGGTCTCACCCTGTCCCCACCTTCGGACGAGATGATCATGCAAGCCCGCAACCAGTGTCGGTTACACAGCAAATCCCTCAGTGATTGGCAAGAGCAAGTTTCCCTGCTGGACAGTGAATTCCACTTGGCCGAACAGGATATTGCAAGTCTAAGGGATGAACTCGACAAAATCGGACTCCTTGCCTTTAAAAGAAAACGCCATCTTCAGGAAGAATTGGCCAAGGGTGAAATTCAATTGGCCGAAGTCAGGGAAAGGCAACGAAAGAGGCCACCACCACCAATGCCACCAAGTCCGAAAATGCTGGGAATAGCAAAATGCCTCACCACTACCGAAGCAAAGAAGGTAGCGACCGGGGATAAGGTTAAAGAGTTGGGGAATCATGTTTAAATGTCTCCTGATACAATAAATAATCAAGTTTTGAAATCTAACAAAAAATTGGCCATGAATCAGGGGGGATGCTGAAGCAACATAGTTCTACAGTGCTGATATCGCATTGAAGCTAGATCCCCAAAGACGCTCGGAACTCGAGCAATACATGACCCCAACACCAATTGCCTCGTTTATGGCAAGTTTTTCTCGGATGTTTCTGGTGATTTACGTATTCTTGATCCAGGGGCAGGAGTAGGTTCATTGACAGCCGCTTTTGTTGAAATTCTATGTAGTAAAATACCAGCACTCAATTCAGTGGCCATGGTTGCCTATGAGATCGATCAATAGTGAACTTAAAGTGCTTTTTGAGAATGCAAATCCCGGTTTGGTTTTTGTTACGGCTTTTCCTGACCGAAATGTCATGCGAAGATTTTTGACTGATATATCTTGGGAAACAGAAGTATGGTGTGCAGATTCACCCACACATCTAATTCATTTCAATGGTGAACGGTTCTTGGGGCCTTACAGCGAATAATCTGATTCATATCCAAAGATCAAATGCAAAAACATATGGAGTCGATCAAAGGTATGTTTCATTGATTTTCTTTCACCGAATGCAAATTGACAGTAAACCTTTTTGGGCATAATAAGGCAGGGCAAGAGTACCCCAATATCCATTCGTAACTAAGCCTGGATAATCCATTCCAAAATAGGATTTTGTACATAAACACATACACATCTGGAAATGTAAAGGGGTTGATGGGGATTCTTTTTGCATCTGTCCCGATATGGCTTTAATCTTGACCTTGCATTGCCATTTGGTAATATTGCGATAAAATCGGATTGTTCGGGATTCGTTGGAAATGAAGGTGTACTGCATTGGAATTTGATCGGGAAGGACTGCAGGAGTTCGTTGTCAGTGGTGACAAATCTCCCCCGCCGGTATTTGTCGGCCGGGAAGGCATACTCTAGGATTTAGAGGCAGCCTCACGGAGATCATGGAAAGGAGCGGGATCACTGGTTCATGGCAATCCCGGGGAAACACGTGTCGTTCAGGGTACTCCAGGGGCGGGTAAAAGTTCACTGATTGTCGAACTGGCCAATCGATTGCAGGAAAAAATCGTGGATTCGGAGGAAACCCCTTCTGTTCCTGTTCCCCGGGTTGTAAACATTTCTCCCGAAATGGTTGCAGACGACCTTCCAGGCGTACTTGGCATTCTGGCTCGAGCCGCAGGATTAAGCACTTCCGCCTGGTGGAATCTCTATGCGAAAATCAGGGCCGGTGCCACTATCGGAGTTGCCCATATAGGAGGGGAGGTAGGAAAACCTTCACGGAACCAAAAATCCCCTGAAAATATCAGTGAGCTGGCTGGTTTGTATCCTCCCAATAAATGGAAAGCCCCGGTGATTGTCGCCATTGACGAGGCACAGCGCTTTGATGGTGGGCGCTTTACAGCCCATGCCCGTTTCCTGCAAGGCATCCATGACAATAAACAAGGTCTTCCTTTGAAACTGGTATTGGCAGGACTTGGGGACACGGCTGCACAGGCAAGTGCAATGGATTTGACCAGGGGTAAGGAAGTCCACGAAATCGGATCCCTCGACCCTGAAGATGCCGGTGAATTCATGCTGACTTGCTGTCGCAGGTTCGGCATGGACCCCCGGGGGCATGAAGAAAGGCTGTTGGAATTGGCATCTCAATGTGAGGGATGGCCGCGGCACCTCCATTTTGCCCTGCAGTCACTGGGCCGGGAAGCCTTGAAGGCTCATGGTGATCTTTCGGGGGTTCCCTGGGAAAGGATCCTACATGGAGCAAGGCAAAGCCGGACACGCTACTACCATGGTCAACAATCAAAAACAATGGCTAGATCTGCTCCTCTGGTTGGAGCCATCATGAAATCACTGGAAAATAATTCCGATTTGATCAGCGTCCAGAAAAGCATTCGGAAAAATGTCAGGGATGAAGATGGCTGGCGTTTCCCAAAGAATATGGATATTGAAAGTTTTCTAAACCATCTGGTTCATCAGGGAGCATTGCCGGAAAGGGAGGACCATACCATATCATTTGCCATACCCTCTTTTCGGTCCTACCTTGTAAGGGCCGGAGGAATCGACCTGCCAGAGCCATCGGACGACATGATCCGGCAAGCCCGCAACCAGTGCCGGATACACGGCAAAGCCCTCAGTGAATGGCGAGAGCAGGGTTTCCTGCTGGAAAGGGACCTCCAATCAGCTGAACAGTACCTTGCAGGTCCGCGGGAGGAATACAGGAAAACCGGATTCCTTTCCTTCCGGAGGAAACGCCAGCTCCAGGAAGACCTGGCCAAGGGGGAGAAACGGTTGGCCAACATCAGGGAAAGGCAACGGAACAGGCCCCCACCGCCCATGCCTCCAAGCCCTAAGATCCTGGGGATTGCCAATTGCCTGACAAATTCCGAAGCCAAGAAGGCAGCGGCCGAGGAAAAAGTGAAAAATTTGGAGAAGGAGGGAATTTTCATTCCTGCGAAAACACCTGTATCGGCAGGCCATGTACCTGAAGGGGCTCCAGCGGAAACCCTGTTGTTTGTCATCCACGACCAATTCCATGTGATGCCTTCCGGTAGTTATGGCCGCAACTGGCATCATTTTGCTGTCTGGGATGGTAAGGATGCTGATTTTCTGCATACCCTGAATGAAACCTTTCCTGAAACCAGGATGGTGGTTGAACCGGGATTGCGGTCCATTTGGCCTGGCAATATCCCGGCAGTGGAGTCCGAAGAGGCGGACCGGTTGATGCACAAGGCAGGTCTGGGAAACCATTTGGTGGAATTGGATGAAGCCAGGGGAAACATTAATGAGCAGGCGTATTCTTCCGGGCAGAAGGGCAGTCAGTGTCCTGAGGATGATCTTCCCAAAATGAAGATGTAGGGGGCATTGCGTAACACCCTTTTTCCTCCCGAAGGAGTTCATGCCCGTCCTCATGAATAAACCTTCGGCAATTCCAGAGATTTGCGAATCGTTGGTCTCCCAGAGTTGGTATTAACGGCAAACCCGCATGGTTAAGTCAAAAAGCCTGGCCGATAACAGGTATTATGTTGAGAAGGGGGCTACTGGATTCACACAAATCTTCCCGAGTCATGTACAGGCCGGATGGCCCGGAATCGGTACAATCCCCGCGGCATAGCAACCGGTCCGGGTTTTCCATGACAACGGTTCCCCCTTCAAGGCGCGCCCGGACTCAGGCCACAAGGGCCAGTGATCCCCTCGGATACGGGTTCTTCCGTCTCTCCGTCCTGCCGGGGGAAGGGCAAACTCAATCCGTCTTGACCTGCAGGCAAGGCTTTTCCTGCCAATGGGCCGGCGCCGGAATGCATGGCCAAATGTTGCAATGCGCCCCTTCCAATCTGGCGATCTGGATCAGTACGAACACGATCGGGAAAGCCGGGGAGGAAGACTCCTGTTGCCCATGCTGGGTTGAACCAAGTTTGCATTAAATATGTTGTTGGTCATGGTCAAATGTTGCCATAATCAGGTCGTGTGAAATCGGGTAATCTTGGAAAAGGGGTAAAATAGAGGCACCCTTAAATTAACTCATTCTTGAAAAAAGACTTGGGGTTTCTTCTTTTGAGCGCGATTAGTTGATCACAAATAAA
Source organism: Paracoccaceae bacterium (assembly GCA_026710155.1). Lineage (GTDB taxonomy): Bacteria > Pseudomonadota > Alphaproteobacteria > Rhodobacterales > Rhodobacteraceae > MPNP01. Next base: position 91,500 of record JAPORQ010000035.1, on the reverse strand, counting down.
TTGTTGAAGGTGAAATGCAGGCGTAATTTTTTTACAAAGCATATTGTAATTCACTCATCTCCGCTAGTTGCAGAACGGGTGGTAACGTTGGTTAAATTGTGTTTGTCTGGAACAGAAGAAGGAAGCTACCCACATGGTCAGAGATCATCAATAGGAAAATATCAATGTCGAGTTATTGAAAGCCAACAATGGTCATTCAGATAATCTCAACATCTGGAGCAAGGTGAAAAAAGCTGGATATCAAAACAAGCAACGGTTCATCATTGACTCCTAATGTCCATTTTATGGCCTGAATTTACATCCTAATGGAGTAAACAGGTGAACTACCCACTCCATTAAGGACAAAGAACCAAATAGAAATTGCCAAATCAGGTTGATTAAACCAACCTGAACAAACGAAATTACTAATCTGATTTAGGGCTTTGGATCGTCCTCGGGCTCAATATCGAATTCGTCTATGGAACCAGTCTCTCCTTCAATGATTTCACCTGGTGAGGGTTCAATTGCCTTCTTTTTGTCTTGAGGCAACGGGAGGAGAACCTGTTGGAATTGATCCCAGTCAATATTGATTTGAGGTAGGGAACCCGCAGCAATCTTCAATTTACGATCCAGGGAAATGCGACTATTGTGGCCAAGTAACAATGCCATCAACGAATTGGAAGATGCATAGGCGCCCTTTGCCAACCAGACCCTGATGGCAAGCATGGCCGGTGTAAAGGCAAGGGTTAGAACAACCGAAGTACCAAGACCAAAGACAACCGCTGTGGCCAATGGCTTCCACCACATTGAATCCGGCGAGTCGATCACATAGCCACCGTTGGTAAAATCAAAGGAAACTCCCAACATCATTGGAGTCAGACCAGCCATTGTGGTTATAGTCGTCAGGAAAACAGGTCTGATTCTGTCCTCGACAGTCCTGATGATTGCCTCAATCCGGGGCATAAAACTTGAGTATTCATTGTAGGTATCTATCAGAACAATATTGTGATTGACAACAATGCCAGCCAGGGAAATAATTCCGGTGCCCGTCATGATAATCGAGAATGGCTGGCTCATTACCTGCATTCCGATTAGGACACCGGTAATTGATAAAACGACAGCAATGAGTACAAGTATTGAATTATAGAAACTGTTGAATTGTGCCAGCAATACACCGAACATCAACCCCAAGGCACCAATGAAGGCAAACAACAGGAATATTTGGCTTTCTTGCTGTTCGGCCTGATCGCCTGTCCATTCCCAATTGAAGTTTGGATCTGAACCAAATGTCTCCTCCAGCCATTTCTCCAAATAGCCAACTCGTTCGGTCGATGTAATTGTCTCACCAAATTCATTGACCAGATCAGGTGTGATGCCGGCACTGATCGTGATAAATCTGTCACCATCATGTCGTTGAACCTGATCCAGCTGCTGCACCGGTTCAAAAGTAAGGAAATTCGATACGGGTATCAAACCGTTATTCGTTCTGACCCTGAGTGTTTCCAGTGTTGTTAGAGTTCTGAATTCTTCGGGAAAACGGACCCTGATATCAATTTCATCATCCAGATTATCCATTCGAATGGTGTCTAGAACAACGCCGCTTGTTGCCATCCTGACCATGGAACCAACCGATGCCACATCGGCCCCGAACCTGGCTGCCTTGTCAAGGTCAATGTCTATCTGCCAGTCAATACCCGGTAAGGGTCTGGTATCCTCAACAAAAACCAGGGCCTGGGTTTCTTCAAACTTGGATTTGATGATTTCGGTTTTTGCAAGTAGGTCTTCCCAAGTTGAGCTCTTGATCCTGAGATTGAGTGGTTTTCCTTGCGAAGGCCCCTGGGAGACAATGTTGGTATTTGTTCTGATGCCGGGAATTTGAAGCATGATTTCTTCCAGCCTCTCGATGATCAATCGGCTGTCATGAAGAGATTCATCCATTGATTGCCGCTCTTCCCATGGGTTGAATTCTATTTGGATTTCCCCAACCGAGTCGATGGGACCCCGTTCAGTGTCCTGGAGACCGGCTTCACCGGAGAATGAAAAAATCGAATCAATGCCCTCAGCGTCCATGATCTCCTTTTCAACCGAGGTTACAAGAAAATCCTTTTCGGTCAGGCTCAGGTTGCCTCGGGCAAGAACATTGATGCCTATCATGTCAGGCTCGGTATCGATAAAGAAATTAACACCATAATTGTTCTTGGAATAACTCATGAAGGTAGCGACAACAAAAGCCACGGTGCCAGCTATCACTAGTATCGGCATAATCGGGTTTCCGACGATCAGTTTGATGATTAGTCCCACAATGGTTCGCGATGGTCTTGCTGAACTGTAAACAGGGACTTCTTTTCGAAAAACCGATCCCATCAAAATGGACATCAACATGACGCTTGAACAAAAACCCAGACCATTGAGGAAAAGAGTGATTAAGGAACCATCAGACTTGTCTATCAGGAAGAGGGTGGTGGTTACCAGCGATGAGCCGGAAAAAACGACCAGGACAATTGTTATGCAAGTAAGAAATATTCGTAAATAAAAATTCAGGTTTTTCAACAAATCGGTCAGCTGGTTCAATTTCACCGAAATTCTGCCAGCCAATCCACCGACAACCGGCAGGAAGATAAGAGCGACAACCATGGATGCAGAAAGCACGAAAATCAGGGTTATTGGCAAGGTTCCCATGAACTGACCGGCCATGCCAGGCCAGAACAACATGGGCAGAAATGCACATAGGGTGGTTGCGGTTGATGAAATGATGGGCCAGAACATTCTTTTGGCGGCACTTGTGTAGGCGTTCATGGGCCCGGCACCTTCTCGAATCTTCTTTTCACCCAATTCAACCACAACAATGGCACTATCGACAAGCATTCCTACCGACAGGATCAATCCGAACATGACGATGTTGGATATTGATATACCCAAAACAGCCAGGAAAATGGAGCAGAGGAGAAAGGATGAGGGAATGGCAAAACCCACCAACAGGGCAGATCTAAATCCAAGCGATGCCAGAATGACGATCATGACCAGGGCAACGGCAGTGAGAACGGCTCCTTCGAGGCGCGAAATCATGCCCTGCGTGTAGAAACTTGAATCCTGAACAAAGTCCGCAGATACGGATTTTCTCAGCTCTCCCGGAAGGGTATCCATGAATTGCCTGGTTACTTCCTTCACCAGATCGGCGGTATCAATTTCATTTGTACCACGGCGCTTGACGATTTGAAGACCAAGTGTCGATTCACCATTATAACGGGCATATCCGGTCCGATCTTCGAACGTCAACCTTACTTCACCAATGTCTCCAACCGTAATGACCCGATCACCATTGATTTTTATAGGAAGGCTTTCAACATCGGATGGAGTTTGGAATGAAGAGGGTATCTTTACGGCAAAGGAACCCTTGTCGGTTTGAACATCCCCAGCTGCAACAAGCTGGTTGTTTCGGGTTATTACGGCGTTGAGTTCATCAGATGTTATATCAAAAGCCTCCAGTCTGAATGGATCTATGATGACCTCGATCATTTCCTTTCTGTTGCCGGTCAAACCCACCTCAAGTATGGGCGGAAGTGCTTCTATTCTATCCTTCAGATCCTCGCCAATCTTCTGGAGTGACCTTTCTGGTATTTGACCTGCCAAAACAACTATCAGAATGGGGAATTCGGCGAAACTCAATTCGTTGATACTTGGTTCATTGGCCCCAGGAGGAAAATCGGCTTGGGCTTTATTGACCTTTTCCCTTATATCGGCAAGAGTGGAATTTCGGTCCAATCCAAACTCCAATTCGAGAACAATTCCGGCGTATCCTTCCGCGGCTGTGGAGTTGATGTTTTTCAATCCCTTGAGATCCGAAAGATTGTCTTCAAGGGGTTTGACCAACAGTTGCTCGCTGTCCTCGGCTGATATACCCTGAAAGGGTACAGAAACAAAAAAAGCTGGAATGGTAATGTCAGGCGACCCTTCCTTGGGGAGGTTGACATAGGCGGCAATTCCAGCCGTGATGGAAAAGATCACCATCGCAAAAATCATGCTGGGGTGTTTTGCAGACCAATCGACTACCCCTTTCATAAGGTATTCTCCCTAAAGGTGACGGAAACTGTTGTCCCATCCACAACAAATTCCTGGCCCACAACGATTACATCAACCCGCGGAGGCAGACCCACGACCCAAGCGCCATAAGGTGAATCAAGCAGTATGTCAACCTTCTGGAACCTGACTAGATCATCGACTACGGTACGTACACCCAATTCACCGATATTATTGAGTGTCAAGGCTGATTGGGGAATTAAATGGGCCATGTTCTCATCGGCAAGAATTGAAATTTCTGCAGTCAACCCGTCTCTGATGCTCAAATCACTGTTATCAACCGTAATTTCAACCTTGAAAGTCCGGGTGCTCTCATCTGCAGATCGGGAGATAAAGGTAACCTCTCCGGTCACGCTCCGACCGGAAATCAATCGTGCCTGGGCAGGATTTCCAGTTTGCAGCTTATCCACATCGTTCTCGGAAACAAAGCCAATTATCCTGATGGGGTCAAGTTGGATGATGGTGGCACAAAGCGAACCAGTCTGGAGCAGCGATCCAACTTCCGCGGCATCAGTTTCCAAAAGACCGTCAAATGGTGCTTTAATCGTCAATCTGGAAATTTCCTTTTCGGCGAGTTCAACCGCAGCAAGATTTGCTTGCAAAGCTGCTTGAGTTGAAATCCTGTTGGCTTCTGATCCCAAACCTCCATCAGCCAACCTGGTAGCTGTCACGGCATTGATTTCTGCCGATTTCAATTGGGCTTGGGCTTCTTCCAATACAGCCAATCTCGTTCCAGGATCCAATTTGCACAGGATATCACCCTGGGATACATTGTCACCCTTTCGGAATGATTCTGAGATGACCAGGCCTGAAGTTTCGGATTTCACATCAACATATCTTGCTGCCTGGGTTGTACCGGTAAGGATGATTGAGGTATCAACCATTTCCTGTTCAAAGGTCGTTGCCACCACATTAACGGGTTTGGCTTCCACCGTTGCCAACTGTTCCTGACTTTCGGCAGGTTCTTCCAATTGCAAATTTTCCTCCTCGTTTGAGGAAAAACCAATCAGGCCCTTCAGGAAATCTCTTTCGACTAGAAACAAATAAAGTATTCCAGTAACCAGTAGAGCAGTTAAGATTGAAAAAATACGCATATTGTTTTTTGCTTACGCAACAATCTCAAGGAAAGACGGTAAAATATAAAGCTTTCACTAATTTTGTCAATGATAAAGATTAGGTCTTGAGGCTTAAAAATTGAAGATATGTTGACAGCTTGTGATTGGGTCAAAAAAAATTAGCAGTATTATGTTTCTAATATTGCAATTCCAAAGTAAAACAAATTGATTATTCCGCAACTTAAACTATATCTCATTAGTTGCTACTATATCAAATATCTGTGAACTTTAACGCTTTATAGAACGAGGGAAATCTTGAGTAATTCAGAATCATTCATTGAGGAAGTATCCAGTGAAGTCAGGAGAGACAGGTTGTTCTCCCTATTCAAGAAATGGGGATGGATAGGGGCTCTGTTGATCGTGGTTGTTGTTGGGTTTGCCACCTACAGGGAAGTTCAAACCCATAATTTAGAAACAGTTGCCCAGGAATTGGGAAGTAAGGTTGTAACCGCCTTGGATCAGGAAGATCCCTCGGATCAAATCGATGCCTTGAAGCAAATCCAGGCTGACGGACCAGATGCCAGGGCCATCGTGGATTTTTATCTGGCTGAACTTCACCGACAAAACGATAACACAAGAGAAGCACTGGATACCTTGGAAAGTCTTGCAGATGATGATGAAGTATCAATTGTTTACAGGGATTTGGCTGAAATAAAGGCCATTTTGCTGTCCGAGGGATCAGTCCCATATGATGATTTGATATCAAGGCTGGATGCTCTGTCCATTTCCGGTTCAACATTCCGTACCATTGCCACCGAATTGAAGGGGTATTACCTCATAGGCTTATCAGAGGAAACTTCCAATCCGGAGTTGAGGCAGGAAGGTCTGTCGGTTCTCAGGGATGTATACGCCGATGCTGAAGCATCGGCCAATTTAAGGTTTAGAATAAGTCAGTTTTTGACGGCACTAGGTGAGGGAACGAGTGTTCAGAATTAGGTCTTCTGCTGTAAAAGGTTGGCTCTAGGGGATTTTCAACGTGTTTAACAAAAAGGTTGTAATAGGGATTGTGTCTCTTTCTGTTCTGGTTGGTTGCAGCCAAAAGGATGAAATTCTCGCTGGTTACAGAATTGACATTGAGCGTCCCTTGACAGAATCCGCAGAAATAGTTTCCGAAATTGATGGAACGACAACGGGCAGTTTGATTGTCAACAATCCGATACCAGGCTCCAAACCATTTGATGCACCCCCGAGTGTAAACCTGACCGAATGGACACATGTCAATGCCAATCCCCGGCACAATCCGGGAAATCTGAGAATTGATGGCAGATTGACTGTCGCTTGGCAAAGAAATTTCGGAGTTGGGAGCACCTTGAGAAACAGACTTGCTTCATCCCCGGTCATTGCCCAAAACATTGTATTCACCATGGATGCCGTGTCTAACGTCAGGGCATATGATACCAACGGGAACCTGATCTGGGGAACCCCACTTGGATCGGATCTTGAGGAAGCAGAAGCTTCCAGTGGCGGGTTGGCCTATGGCGAAGGCTTGCTCTTTGCAACAACAGGATTTGGTGAACTCCATGTTCTGGATCCGGACACGGGCGGCATTTATTGGACACAGGGATTTGATGCTCCTGCGGTATCATCTCCGACAGTACATAATGGATTTGTCTATTTGATTACACTCGACAGCAAGGCCTGGTCATTGGATATAAGAAATGGCCGATTGAACTGGAGCCTTGAGAGTACCGGTGGTATTGCGATGGTTGCAGGTGACACCAGTCCAGCAATTTCAGGCAATGACATAATACTTCCCTTTCCATCTGCTGAGGTTGTAAGTGCGAATGCCCAAAATGGCAGTATCAATTGGCGTGAATATATCAGCGGCAGCCGGCGAACAAACCCAAGTTCAACCCTTATCGGGATTTCAAGTTCACCCGTCATTGCCAATAACCAGATTTATCTGGCCAATCAAAGTGGGAGCACTGTTGCCCTGAATCCATCCAGCGGGACCACCACTTGGTTGGCACCGGATGGTTCATACAATCCACCTCTTCCAGCAGGAGATTCAGTATTCCTGGTTACGGATGATTTCGAGTTGGTCAGGCTTGATGCAACAACCGGTTTGAGAATCTGGTCTACTGATCTTCCTTCATTCAAGGCAGACAATCCCAGGAGAAGAAAAGAGGTTTTTGCCCATTTTGGCCCATTGCTTGTGGGAGGTGAATTGGTGGTTGCCTCCAGTGATGGCCTGATTCGTTTCTTCACTCCTGAAACAGGAGAGGTCACAAGGACGATTGCCATAACGGGCGGTGCAACTTCAGCTCCAATCGTTGTCAATCGGACAATGTATCTGAAAAGTTCCAACGGAACCCTTTACGCCCTTAATTAGCAATCTTGGGAAAGTGCACCGAGTTCCAGTAAACTGAATGACTTTTCAGGGAGATTAGAAAATTAGGACAACATGACTGCTTGACCAGTCTCCAGTGGTTTTATTTAGTATCAACCAGCATACCTTCAATGGAGATTGATGCCTTGGACAGGGCCATGTCTACCCCGATCAAGCAAGAGGCAAGCGATAAAGAAAACTTGTGGTAATTATTTGAACAAATCCGTTTATTGCCAGTCAATCTGCCAAGCAATCCAATACAGAATGGGAGTTCCCATTAAAATTGATGTTCCTTTTTGGAACCCTTCACAATGAACTTATATTCCAACCCGACCATTTGATTGGTTATCAATTGGTTTTACTGTTACTAAATAAATCTCCATATCAATAATTCAGAAGTTTAATCCTATGGCCTTAAGCCTTTCAATTGTCGGACGGCCAAATGTCGGCAAGTCGACGCTGTTCAATCGCATGGTGGGGAAAAGAACCGCGATCGTCAATAATTCTCCTGGGGTAACACGGGATTTCCAGGAGGGCAAATCAGTGGTACATGGAATATCATTCAAGGTTATTGATACCGCTGGTTGGGATGACCGTCCAAAGAGCGAGCTTGATGAAAACATTTTTCGCATGACTCGCAAGGCCCTGGAAAATTCCACGGCCTTGTTGTTCACGGTTGATGCCCGGACTGGAATAGTGCCTGTTGATCTTGAAATTTCCCAACATTTGCGAAAACAGAATCTTCCCGTCATCTTGGTTGCCAACAAATCGGAAAGCAGGATTCATGATTGCTTTGAAGCAGATGTTCGCATGTTGGGGTGGGGAGAACCGGTTTACATTTCGGCTGAGCATGGTACCGGAATAGGCAATCTTATGGAACAAATCCAGCAGTACATCCATTCCGTCCCCTCGGAGAAAGAGGTGACTGTCTCGTCCGAGGCCTTAGAGGAGAATGATTGGGATGGGACGGCACCCGATAATGCCAAGCCATTAAGGATAGCCGTGATTGGCAGGCCCAATGCCGGTAAATCATCCCTGATCAATCAGATCGTTGGTGATGAACGATTGCTCACGGGGGCGACCCCGGGAATTACCAGGGATGCCATTTCCATCACGACACGATGGGAAGGTGTGGAGGTCGAGGTTTATGATACGGCAGGCATGCGACGAAAAAGCAGGGTTGTTGATGATATAGAAAAAGAATCCGTTTCCGAGGGGCTGAGGGCAATTAGATTTTCCGAAATCGTTATCGTCCTGATCGATGCGACAAGCCCCCTTGATACGCAGGACCTTCGACTGGCTGACATGGCAGAAAGAGAGGGAAGGGGAGTTGTCATTGCAATCAACAAATGGGATCTGGTCAAGGACAGGAGAGTTGGGCAAAGGGAATTGCATCACAAAATCGAAACATCCCTACCTCAATTGAAGGGGATCAGGCTGGTTTGTGTTTCTGCCCTTTACAAAAGGGGGTTGAAGTCATTGTTGCGAGAAGTCAGGAACATTCACGAGATTTGGAATTACAGGATATCAACCGGAGAGTTGAACAAATGGCTGGAACATATGGTGTACAAGCATCCACCTCCCGCAGTTGCGGGATTGAGAATAAAACTGCGATTCATCTCTCAAATCAATAACCGGCCACCAACTTTTGTCCTGAAATGCAGCAAGCCCAAGGCCCTGCCAGCGAGCTACAAACGGTATCTGATTAATGGTTTGCGAAACAGATTCAGCCTGCGGGGAACACCCATCAGGTTGTTGTTGAGAAATCATTAGGGTAGCATTAAATCCGATCAAATCAGGAAAAAATCATATCAATCAACTTTCTTGCTTCATCATCAGGGGTTGATATGTCGGTTTCCCTGATTCCAGGAAAAAAGGTCAGGGTGGTCTTGGTGTACATTTCTGACGGAGTATGGATTATTACCTTGGGTCCCAGATTGGCGGTTTCCAAACTCCATGTCCTGGCCAATTCGATCTGTGCCCGTTTGGTGCTGCCGTAAATCCCCATGAATTTTTTGCTTAATCTTGGGTCATCTAGGAAAACAGCATGACCGGTTTTTTTCAACAATGGATGAATGCAATTGATCAGATGACTGGTTGCCAATACGTTCACGGCAACAGATCGTTCAAGGTTTTTTTGCTCAATTTGATGGGTCAGATTGAGCGGGGCCGGATTGATGGCGGTATGAATCCACAAGTCAATCTGGCCGAATTTCGAGTATATGGTCTGACAGGCTGCCTGCACTTCACTGTCATTCGTTATGTCCAATACACAAAGGAAAGAATGACCTCCCCGTTCCCTTATGCTGTCATCCAGCTCTTCCAGGCCACCAACTGTTCTGGCAACGGTGATAATCGTATAACCCTTTTCGACAAGCCATAACGACGTTGATGCTCCCAGGCCTCTTGAAGCGCCGGTGACCAATGCAATTCGTTCATTCCCTGCTTGGGTTGTCATTGGTCAAGTTCCTGGGTTGAAGGATTGCGAATGCAGGAGAAATTATTCCTGGGGCAATTCATCGGAAGTCAAGTCATCAGTGGGTAATTCACTGGCGGTATCTGCTGTCGTCTCGACAATGACATTACAGGAAGCCATGAGGTTCTGATAAACATAGGTCACCCAATCGGGTGTTTCATTTGGAATATTCTCTTTCATCAGGTTTTTGGAATATTGGAAAATCTCAGCTGAATTGGATTGGGTGATGGCATCGAACAGTCCACCTGTAGGTAATACTGAGTCAACAACAAGGAGTATAATGGTAAGGATGAAGCCCCCACGCAAAATGCCAAACAAAAGTCCAAGTGTCCTGTTGAACATGTTGATTCCCGGTAATTTGGTTACCGTAAGCACCACGCTGTTGATGACTGTTGAAGCAATCAATGTAATGGCAAAGGTTACTGCAAAAGCTCCAAGAACACCTAGTTCACAACTGTGTTGAACGATATTCCCGAGATACGGTATGGAATTCATGAGAGGTGCGACCAAGGGAGCGGCAAGATAGGCAACCACTGCTGAAACAACCCACCCGAGGATTGACATCACCTCTCTTGCAAATCCTCTTGAGTAGGCAAATGCCCCTGAGACAAGTACCAGCACCAATGCGAATATATCAAAATAATTTAAACCACTCATGCTGTTAACTAGGAGTCATGTCTGATCTTTTGGAAAAAATATGCTGCTCAATCCATTCATGTTAGCATAACATAATATAAAATTTGTTGAAACAAAAAAAAGTTGCCTCTTCCATCCATGGGCATGGGATGTTTTCAACTTTCTACTTCGGTCGGATCAGGCAGTCCTTTTACAAAGTGATAAATCGTTCCTTCAGTTATATTTTCAAATTCTGTTTCCGTACCAGACCAGGCGATATAACCTCCTTTCAAGAAATTTACCTTGTCAGCGATCTGCTTGACACAGGCCATGTCGTGTGAGACCGTTAATGATGTTGCCGCATTCTCATCAACAATTTCCCTGATCAGGGCACTGATGTTTGCTGCCCTTATCGGATCCAATCCGGTTGTGGGTTCATCAAAAAACAGGATTTTGGGATTGTCGACAATGGCCCTTGCCAAGCCAGCCCTTTTTTGCATGCCGCCGGATAGTTCAGCTGGATACAGATCCGCAACTTCACTTCCCAGACCAACCCTCTCAAGTTTTTCCTCGGCTATTTTTCTGGCTTCACCCACACTGTGTCTCTTTCTGTCTCTGAGGAGTTTAAAGGCGACATTCTTCCAGACGGGCAGCGAATCGAACAAAGCCCCACCCTGAAACAACATCCCGATCTGAGACAGAAAACCTTCGAACGGTGGTTTTGATCGTTCGCCATTTATGAGGACATGGCCCGAATCAGGGTGATAAAGACCCAGGATAATTTTCAGGGCTACGGATTTGCCAGTACCGGAACCTCCGATAAGTGCAACACTCTCACCCACATTGAGTGTCAAGTCCAGCTTCTTCAAGACATGGTTTTCCCCGAAGGATTTTGAAATTTCCTGCAACTGGATCAATGGCTGTGACATTTAAAAGAATATTTCTGTCAGGACAAAATTGGACGCAATGATCAAAATGGATGAAAGGGCTACAGCCTGAGTGGTTGCCTTGCCCACTCCGCGAGCACCCATACCCGACTTGAAACCACAATAACATCCCATGGTTGCAACGATGAAACCGAAGAAGGCACCTTTGACCAAACCAGACACAACATCTGCCGTTTCCAAAAACTGTACAGCCTGATTTAAATACATGTGGGAAGAAAAGCTCAATTTCAGGGTACCAACCAGAAAGCCTCCCATTATACCCAATATGTCTCCTACTCCGGTCAGGACCGGAAGGACTAATGTGGCTGCAGCAACCCTGGGAATTACCAGATATTGATTGGGGTTGGTTGAAAGCGTAACAAGAGCATCAAGTTGATCCGATACCTTCATCGTTCCTATTTCTGCCGCTATTGCGGAACCGACTCGGCCAGCTATCATCAAACCACATAGAACGGGTCCCAACTCTCTCACCATTCCAATTGAAACGATGGCTGGAACGGCCGATTCAGAGTTGAACCGGGAACCTCCCGAATAGATTTGCAGTGCCAAGGCACCACCTGTAAACAAGGCAGTCAAACCGATGACCGGCAAGCTGAAGAAGCCAATCGAAACCACCGCCCGCAGGAATTCCTTGAAATAAAAGGGTCTTTTAAAAAGATTTCTGATGGTTGAGATGATGAAAAAGGTGAGGTTGCCCACTTCTTCAAGGATATGAAGGGTTCCTCGCCCTATGGAGGCCAAAAATGAGAAGACAAGGGACATATGTCGGCCTCAAGGCAAAATCATCGCTGAACGGATACGATCAATTAAGGTGCTAATGAACATAAATCTTTTTGTATCTTTGACCAAGGGAAGTTAATAATTCATGCCCAATTGTCGATGCCTGCCTGGCTAGATCATCCAATCTCTGGGCAAGTCCCATGAATTCTAGATATTCAGGCACATCCTGTAAACCAGAAACATCGACCGTAATCATATCCATCGAAACCCTGCCAACCACTGGGCATGGCGTGTTGTTGGCGTAAATCAGGGAGTTGTTACTCAAACTTCTGATCAGGCCATCGGCATAACCGGCCGCAACAGTGGCCAATATGGTATCCCTAGGTGCAATCCAGGCCCTGTTGTATCCCACACCTTCACCCTTGCAAACTTTTTGTACCTGAATCACCGGTATTTTCAATGACAATACTTGAACGCCATCATTGAATGGAAGTCCACCAAACAATCCAATTCCTGGGCGACACAGATCAAAGAAATATTCATCTCCCAACAATATCCCTCCAGTTGCTGACAAGGACAGTGGAAAATCCATCCCCCTTGTCAGATCACGAAAGTTGCGCAATTGCATTCTGTTCGTTGTTTGGTCTTCTTCATCAGCGCAACCCAGGTGACTCATGATGAGTTCGGGCCTGAGTGAAACTATCCTGTCCTTGAGCGCAAGAAAATGTTCGGGCTCCATCCCCAACCTGTTCATGCCAGTATCAATCTGAATGCCAAATTTATGGTTGGGCAAGTCTTCAACAAATCGCAGATATTGTTCAGGGGTTACGATGACAGGAATTAAATTCATTTCCTTGATGAGAGGCTTGTCACCCTTCATGTATCCTGAAAGGACAAATATCCTCGCTTTGCCCGATATAAGTTTTCTGAGTTCCTTACCCTCTTCGGCAAGGGCAACGAAAAAAGACTTCACACCGGTTTTCTCCAGATAGGGGGCAACTTTATCAATTCCCAAACCATAACTGTTTGCTTTCAGGACAGCACCTGTCTCGACTGATGGCGGGCTCAAGCGGTCGAGCCTGCGCCAGTTTTCGGCAATGGCCGGCAAATTGACTGTTAGGATTGACTGTGCCAAGGACTTATCAACTATTTAAATTTCACCAAAGTTATTTTAGGCATATTAATGACGCTTATACCCCAAATCCAAGCCATCAAGTCAAGATTTGATTATTGTCTCGGTATCACATCATTGGTGAAGATGAAGGAAAATAGGGGTCCCCAGTGGATATTTCGTGTTCACCTGCAAGATGTGAAGATTCAGCCAGATTTCCGAATTTGGTCAATCTGCCGTTGAATGTGGTCTTGATCGTTCCAACCGGTCCATGACGGTTTTTGTCGATGATGATATCGGCCCTGTTGCTGTGCCTGCTCATTCTTGCCTGCCAGGTTGCATATTCTTTTTCCTCTTCCTGGGGCGGTTCCTTCCGCTTGAGGTAATACTCCTCACGGTACACAAACATGACCAGATCGGCATCCTGCTCAATGGAACCGGAATCCCTGAGATCACTCATCTGGGGCCGCTTGTCATCTCTCGACTCAATTGACCTTGAAAGCTGGGAAACACCAATGACCGGAATGTTCAGGTCCTTGGCGATTTTCTTGAGGCCCCTGGTGATTTCGGCGATTTCCAGGGTCCTGTTTTCCTTTCTGTTCAACCCCTGAATGAGCTGGATGTAATCGACGACCAGCAGGCCCAGGCCGCCGACCTTGCGATGGAGCCTGTGGCACCTGAGGGATATGTCGGCGATGGTCAGGCCGGCCGTGTCATCTATGTACAGGGGCAGCTTGACCAGTTTCATCGAGGCCGCGGCATATTTTTCAAACTCTTCCCTGCCAATCTGGTTTTTCCGGATCCTCGTTGCCGGCACTTCCGAAACCTCGGCCAGGATTCTGGAGGCTAACTGTTCACCGGACATCTCGAGGGAGAATATTGCCACCCTTCCTCCCAGGGGGGCGGATTTCCCTGCCTGAGACGGATCCCTGAAATTCCTGGCGACCGAATAGGCCATGTTGGTGGCCAGGGCTGTCTTGCCCATGCCCGGACGGCCGGCAATGATGATCAAGTCGGAAGGCTGCAAGCCACCCAGATGGCGGTCCAGGTCAGTCAATCCGGTCGAAAGGCCCGAGATCTCGTCTTCGTTCTCGGTCGCAATCTTGGCCCGCTCGATCGTTGCAATCAGATGTTTCGAAAAATCCTGGAAATCGGATTCCTCCCGTCCGAAATTCCTCAACTGGTACAATTTGCCCTCGGCATCATTGATGATGTCCGTGGTCGGATTGTCCACCTGCTGGTCAATGGCCTGGGCCGTCAGGTCATTGCCAACGTTGATGATGCCTCTCCGCACGGCAAGTTCGCGAATTTCCCCGGCATAGGCCTGGGCCTTCGACGGAGCGATGTTGACGGCGATCAATTCCTTGAAATATTCCCGGCCGCCAGATTCGGCCACTTCAATGTCGTTCTGGACATAAGGCCAGAGGGTGGTGGGGGAGGCCAGCCTGTACTGCTGGATCAACTGGACGATCTTTTCAAAAATGATTCGGTGGACCGGATAGTAAAAATGCTCGGGCCGGATGACCTTGGAAATCTCCGTGTAGATTTCATTGTTGAACAACAGGGCTGAAATCAGGGCTTTCTCATGAACCAGGCTTTGGGGAATGGTATCGTCCGAAAGGGGATTGGCAGCTTCCTGCTGTGGAATGTCAAATAGGGCAGAGGTATTCATAATTCGTCTTTAAACAAATGAGGATTGCAAAATTGTTTTTGAGGATCAAACCACCTTAAATGGAATTCGAAAACCATGACAAGTATAATTATTCTAGGAAAACTTGGGGATAAATACATCAATATCTCGATGTGTATGACCTAAAAACCCCTAAATATTGAAAAACATTAATTTTTCTTTCCAAACAGTTGAATTTGTTTCGGAAAGTCAGTCTAGGTTCGGCTCCTGATTCAATGTTCGGTTTTTTCTGATCCAAATCGGTTTGAACTTCCCTTTGTTTTGTAGCAAAACCATGACCAGGAATGTACTAATTTTGACATATTTGATTGCTCCTTGGATGATGGAATCGAAGGTGGAATTCAGATCAATTCGAATCACCATTCTTGAAAAGAATCAAAGATTGATTTTCAAAGGGGCTTTGATATGGGATGGCAAATTCAGTTTGCCCTTCAAAAAGAGTTTCCAGAAGTTTTGAATTTGCCAAAGCATCAAAAAATGATTCGAAAACCTGATGTTTGCATTTTACCCACAATTGTTTTTTTGCCAATCCGCAGGGTTTTCCAAAAAAGTTGATACAATGTTGATTTCGCCCGAAGACAGCAGGGATTTGATATTCCTGGAGCTGAGTATGGCTTTCCAATTGGTGAGAAACAGCAGCTCTATACCGTGGTCCTGTAATTTCTGGGTAGCCTCAGGGAATATATCGTAATAAAATACAACCGCACTGTAATGGCAAATCCCGCCAGCTTGTCGAATGGCATCCACAAAGCTGAACTTTGATCCCCCATCCGTCGCCAGATCCTCAACCAGAAGGGTGTTTTCACCTGATCCCAACAACCCTTCGATACGTGCGTTTTTGCCGTAACCCTTGGGTTTTTTTCTTATGTAGGTCATGGGCAAGTTCATCTTGTTGGCAACAAGGGCGGAAAAGGGAATGCCGGCAGTCTCACCGCCGGCAATATTTTGGAAATAATCCGTACCTACCCGTTCTCTGACAAGGTTCACCATCATCGCGATAATTTCGGTACGGGCCTTTGGAAAAGAAATGATGCGACGGCAATCGACATAGACCGGTGAACATTTGCCTGATGCCAATCGAAAGTAATCTTTCGTATTGAAACTGATGGCTTTTATATCAAGAAGAATTTCAGCCGTTCTTGCTGCATGTAATTGATTCATACCCATGGCTCAACCCTAATCAATTACTTTCCAGTTAAGGTCAAATTCGGGGTCAAAGATTGATACCTCCAATTCATTCCTTGCAATTGATGCCGGAAATTCAACGGGTGTGCTTTCCTTCCCGAGAGTCAGAAATGATGGATTTGGAGTCACGCCATAAAATTTTGCACCAGACAGGGACGTGAACACCTCCAACTTGTCCAGGGCATCCTCGTTTTCAAAAACCTGAGCCAAAATGGCCATTGCAACAGGTGCGGTAAATATTCCCGCACAACCACATGCAGATTCCTTGGCGGCAATGGCATGGGGGGCGCTGTCTGTCCCGAGAAAAAAATTGGCATTGCCACTGGTGGCAACCTTTACCAGATGTTGGCGATGAGTTTCCCTCTTGGCAATGGGAAGACAATAGTAATGGGGTCTTATGCCACCCTTGAACATGTGGTTTCTGTTGATGACGAGATGATGTACCGTTATCGTGGCAGCGATGTTGTCAGGTGTATTCAGGACAAAATCAATGGCATCTTGCGTTGTGATGTGTTCGAGGACAATCTTCAATTCCGGAAAATCCTTGTGCATTGGGGCCAGGACCCTTTCGATGAATTCCGTTTCCCGGTCATATATATCAACATGGCCGTCAACAACCTCACCATGAACACAGAGGGGGACACTATTGGAAGACAGGACTGCAAGGGTTTCGTTGATTTTCGAGAAATCCCTCACTCCGCTTGATGAATTAGTAGTAGCACCCGCAGGGTAGAGTTTGACAGCCTTGACGATACCTTTTGCTATTCCATCCTCAACATCCCCTGGGTCCGTATCCTCAGTCAGGTAGAGGGTCATGAAGGGTTGAAAATCCATATCCCTGTCCACTGCATCCATGATTTCACGATGATAGGATTCCGCATCTGAGGTGGTAATGACTGGTGGTGTCAGGTTGGGCATGATCAGGGCCCTGCCAAAATCCTTGGCCGTATGAGGGAGAACAAGTTTCAACAAATCCCCATCCCTCAAATGCAGGTGCCAGTCATCCGGTTTGTGTATTGTTATTTTTTTCATGTCAAACAGATAAATTTATGATGTGAATTTGATTAATGGGCAAATTGAAAATGTAAAAGCATTTCATTGCAGTTTGGCCTTTTCGATTTCGGGCAAGATTGAATCATTCAGAACCCTTTGCGTAATAGGACCGGGGAAACGCAGTGTCACCTTTCCCCGACCGTTGACAATGAATGTTTCCGGTATCCCGTAAACGCCCCATTCCAAGGCTACCCGGCCATCTTTATCCGTACCCATCTTGGTGAAAGGGTCCCCCAACTCGTTCAGGAAGGCCAGGGCATTTTCTTCATCATCCTTGTAATTTATCCCTATGATGGGAATTCCCATGTCAGCCAGAAACTTCAGGTTGGGATGTTCTGCTCTGCAGGGAATACACCAGCTTGCCCAATAGTTGACCAGTGTCACACCACCTCTGGATAGATCCATGGTGGTTGGAATGGGGCTATCTGAAAAGGAGGTGGGGTTTAGTTCAGGAGCATCTTTTCCAATGAATTGCGATGGCAATTCATCATTGTTGGAATTGAAAATGCCTGAAATGAAAAAAAAACCAAATCCCAGAAACACCAATAGTGGAAGTGCAAGGATCAACCGGTTGCCAAGCATGAACTAATTCTCATTCAACTTGGCAAGTTTGCGTTTGGCTGATCGATACTGGCTTACAGTCAGGATGCATAGTCCCAGCAAAACCAATATTGCCATGCCATAGGACGACAGAACAAAGAATGAATATGCACCCAGGTCAGGCATTGTGCTTCCTCCTCGACTTTTCCATCAATTCGATTTGATTGCGGATGATTTCGGTTCTAGTACGTACCAGTACCAGCGTTATGAACAATAAAACAAATCCCACAATGCAAATGATCAGGGGCAGGTAATAGGCATTATGTATGTTGGTTTCCTGATCAAGTGATAAAGTGGCACCCTGATGCAGGCCCTGGCTCCATAAGTTGACAGCGTAGCGTGACAACAAGGCAAATACGGAACCGACCAGACAGACGAGGGAGGATATGTTTGCGGCAGATTCCCTATCGGCGATATATATCCAGATCAATTGGTAGGTGATGTAATGAAGAAACAGAATCAAAAAGGAGGTCAATCTTGGATCCCAGGCCCAGAACGTACCCCACATGGGTTGGCCCCAAAGTCCACCGGAGATCAAGGCCACAAGGGTAAAGGATAATCCCACCGGAGCAGCGGCCTTGGCAGCCAAAATGGAGATTCGATGTCTTCTAACCATCCAGATGATTGAAGACAACAACATCATCAACCAACAATTGATGGCCATCAGGGTGCTGGGGACATGAACGAAAATGATCTTTACCGTACTTCCCTGACGAAAGTCGTCCGGTGTAAACAAGAAGCCCCACAGCAATCCTGTTGCCACAAATAGAAAACTGAATGACCACAAGAAAGGAGTGGAAGCCACCACCAATTTTCCAAAATGGTGTGGGTTTGCAAATTTCCAAAATCTGGTGGTCATCAGGTCAACGTGTCCATTCTGTTGCGATCATTCTTCCAGTACCGTTTTCAGGGCATAGGATATCAAGAAGGGAAATATGGCTATCGAGGCAAGGGAAATGCCAGACAACTGCAGTATCCATGTAAGATAAGGCTCTCCATTTGAATAAGCAATCACGGATTTGGTGCCAAATATCAGGATTGGTATGCTCAGTGGAAGAACAATGACGGTTTGAAGCAAATTGCCATGCCGGTTGAAAGTACCGATTCCTCCACCAAGACAACCGATGGCAGCCAGGGCTGGAGAACCTGCCAGAATTGAACTTGAGCACATGAGGCCAACCGGCAATGGGAGGTTCAGAAAGAGCCCCAGAAAGGGAGTCAGGATGGTTAGCAACAATCCGGAACTTATCCACAAAACGATTATCTTGCACCATACATATTTTTCGAGTGGAAGATCGGATGCTGCAATCCGATCGAGGAAACCATCTTCCAAATCAGGGCTAAATATCCGATCAAGAAATAAAAACACGGAAAACACGACACCAATCCACAGGATGGCTGGTGCAATTGTGGCATGAAGATCAACGTCAGGTCCAATCCCGATTGGAATAAGCACCACAATGGTCAGGAACATGGTCAGTGGAAGCCATATACCCGATCCCGTCCTGAAATTGGCCCTTAAATCACGTGCAATTAACGTAAGCAAGACATCACCGATTATTCAATGATTGCATGTTTCAATTCATCAGGTTCAACTATCGGTATTTATCCAGTGCAAGGGACCGGGTTGGTCTGAATACCGGTTCCAAATGTGATGTCACAACCACAATGCCCATTTTTTCACAGTGTCCTTGAATTAATTCGGCCAATAAAACCTGCCCCTTCCGATCAAGACCATTGAATGGTTCATCCAGAATCCAAATCCTTTTTCCTGATTCCAATGCACCTGCCAAGGCAACCTTTTTCTTCTGTCCCTCGGAAAGCAACCTGACAGGTGTTCCGGTGAGATCATCGATTTCAAAATATTCCAGCAAACTGTGAGAAACCGGAATATTTTCGAGCTTCAGCCAAAACTCATGATTGTCCCCTACCGTAAATTCTGATTTCAACCCGTTGAGATGGCCCAGATAGGCAGTTTCATGCAGGGGAACAAGAATGTTTCCCTCAAATTTACTCGATAACCCCATGAGAGTTTTCAACAAGGTCGTCTTGCCAGAACCATTGGAACCTATGATGAATAATTGCTCGCCCGGATGCAATTGGAATGATACATTCGAAAAAACAGTTGCATCGTTGCGGTAACAGGTAAGGTTTTTGACACCGACGGAGAGCAATTCCACTTCCGAAGTTTTTGTCTCGTCTAAATTGGCCATTCGTCTAAAATCTGTCCTCTACCTTCAAGGGAATAAAATGGGTAGTTATTTTAAGATTACCTATACCCATATATTTCAGGTATATTATAATGTTAGTGCAGAATATAAATATTGAAGTCCGGGAACAGGTATTTGTGCTTCAGGCCAAGTTTTCAGGCTGATTGAATATATTGATTGATTTACAAGGAAAAAAAATGAGTCTTAATTTGGGTAATCATTCCGACGCAACCAGACAAACCCTGAAAACGGGTTCAACTGAGGTTGACTACTTTTCAATTTCCACAGCAGAAAAAAAAGGATTGGGGAGTTTTTCCCAAATACCTGCCTCATTAGCAGTTGTTCTGGAGAATCTCTTGAGATTCTATGACGAGTCCACTGTCAAGACGGATGATATAAAGGCATTTAGTGACTGGTGTGATCTTGGTGGTAAAAACCCCAAGGAAATCATGTTTCGACCAGCACGGGTACTGATGCAGGATTTTACTGGCGTTCCAGCGATCGTTGATCTTGCCGCAATGCGTGACGGATTGGTGAGTCTGGGAGGAGATCCAACCAAGATCAATCCCATATCCCCCGTTGATTTAGTTATTGACCATTCGGTCATGATCGACGAATTCGGTAATCCAAGGGCCTTCCAATTGAATGTCGAAAGAGAATACCAAAGGAATATGGAACGATATCAGTTCCTCAAGTGGGGACAAACGGCCTTTGATAATTTCCGGGTGGTTCCGCCTGGCACGGGAATATGTCATCAGGTCAATCTCGAATACTTAAGCAAGACAATCTGGTCCGGACAAGACGCAACAGGACGGAATATTGCCTATCCTGATACCCTGGTCGGAACCGACAGTCATACGACAATGGTCAATGGACTGGCTGTGCTTGGATGGGGTGTGGGAGGCATCGAGGCCGAAGCGGCAATGCTGGGACAACCGATTTCACTCCTGATACCTGAAGTCGTCGGTTTCAAATTGACCGGTCAAATGGTTGAGGGAACCACGGCAACCGATCTTGTCCTGAAGGTTGTACAACTCTTGCGTGAAAAGGGTGTTGTCGGCAAGTTTGTTGAATTTTATGGTGAGGGGCTTGACAATTTACCCTTGGCCGATCGGGCTACAATAGCCAATATGGCACCTGAATATGGTGCAACCTGCGGTTACTTTCCAATTGACAGTGAAACCCTGAGATACCTGGATCAAACTGGCCGTGACAAGCCTCTCTGCAATCTGGTCGAATCATACGCCAAGGAGAATGGTTTGTGGCGTGGGGAAAATTACAATCCGGTCTACACTGATACACTCGAACTGGATATGAATGAGGTCATTCCAGCGATTTCCGGCCCGAGCCGACCTCAGGACCACACTCCACTCAACAATGCCTCGGACACCTTTTCAAGAGTTGTTGGGAATTACCGCGGTGCAAATGGTTCTGCTCCGGAAATCAAGTCAAGTGCGGTTGATGGTGAGGATTATCAGTTGAATGATGGTTCCGTTGTCATAGCCTCCATAACCTCATGTACGAATACCTCCAATCCCTACGTCATGATCGGCGCCGGACTGGTGGCACGCAAGGCCAGACAGTTGGGGTTGAAGCCCAAGCCCTGGGTCAAAACCTCTTTGGCCCCCGGTTCCAAGGTTGTTTCCGAATATTTGGAAAATGCCGGACTTCAGGAGGATCTGGATGCCATGGGTTTTAACTTGGTCGGATACGGTTGCACTACCTGCATCGGAAATTCGGGACCATTACAAACTGAGATATCCAATGCAATCAACAAGGGAGATTTGATTGCAGTCAGTGTCCTTTCGGGGAACAGGAATTTTGAGGGTAGAATCAGTCCCGATGTCAGGGCAAACTTCCTAGCCTCACCACCCCTCGTGGTTGCCTATTCGCTTGTTGGGGACATGAATGTGAATATAGCCGAGGATCCTATTGGTATGGCACTTGATGGATCGGAAGTAACCCTGAAGGATATTTGGCCATCGAATGAAGAAATTGCCAATCTGGTCAGCCAGACCGTCACCAGGGAAGCATTCACGAGCAAGTACTCAGATGTGTTCAGTGGAGACGAGAAATGGCAATCGGTACAGACTGTGGATAGTTTGACTTATGGATGGCCGGAAACATCAACTTATGTTCAAAATCCACCCTACTTTGAGGGCATCACCATGGAACCTCCGGGAGTGAAGGATATCAAGGATGCTCGATGTATCGCTGTTTTGGGAGACACCGTGACAACCGATCACATCTCACCGGCCGGATCGTTCAAGGAAACCACACCAGCTGGAAAATATTTGACTGACCGGCAGGTTCCTCCCAGAAATTTCAATTCCTATGGTTCACGACGTGGAAACCACGAGATCATGATGCGGGGAACCTTTGCCAATATACGTATCAGGAATGAGATGCTGGACAATGTAGAAGGTGGCTATACACTTGATCCCAATGGAAAACAGACATCAATATTCGAAGCTGCCATGAAATATCAGGAGCAGGGCATTCCATTGGTTGTAATTGCCGGCAAGCAATACGGTACCGGTTCCTCTCGCGATTGGGCTGCTAAGGGGACTTGCCTTTTAGGAATCAAGGCAGTAATCGCCGAAAGTTTTGAACGTATTCATCGATCCAACCTGGTTGGAATGGGCGTCATACCATTTGAGTTCATGGATGGCGTCAATCGAAAAAATCTTGGGATAGTAGGGAATGAACAGGTCAGTATTGCCGGGCTTGAAAGCGGCATTACACCGTTAATGGTCAATGATTGTGAAATCACCTTCGCTGACGGAAGAATGGAAACCATCAAGGTCAAGTGCAGAATTGATACTGAAGTGGAAGTTGATTACCTCAGGCACGGCGGAGTTCTCCACTATGTTCTAAGGGATTTGGCATCCAAATAGTTGAAGTGCCGATTGCATTACTTGATCATTGAATCACGATTATTCTTGTCTTACCAGCCAGATTTGTCAATTTGGTTGGTAATGTTCTCAAAAATGTGATTTGTTTTATACTTTGATTGGGAATAGTTGTAAGTTTCCTCCTTTTATTTGATTGTTGATGAACAATGAGAATCACCAGACTGACTACCATCAAATTCCTCATCTTGGCTTTGATTTCCGGATTGATTAGTTCGGGAGTATTGAGTCAGGAAAGAACCTGGAAAAGTGTAATTCTAGCTGAATTTTTCACCTCTCAAGGATGTAATACCTGTCCCCCGGCTGATGACTTCCTGCTTGAATTGGATACAAGAAAGGAAGTGTTACCCATTGCCTATCATGTGGATTACTGGGATTACCTTGGTTGGAAGGATACCTTTGGAGACAAGATATTTTCCGACCGGCAAAGGGATTATGCTCGGGGCATAAGCTCCACTAGATATTATACTCCACAAGTGGTTATCGATGGTCAATACCATTTGGTCGGAAGCCATAGAAACAAGGTCAACAGGATACTTAAGAATCTGGATCACCAACCATCATCAGCACCTGAGATCAGTTTGGGTGAAGAAACCCTGAAAATTGATTGGACTAGACCGCCTGCAGAATTCGACACAGTGTTTTTTGTCCTAATTGATTCCAGAACACACAATGTACAGATCAATGCAGGTGAAAACAGGGGAAAGGTAATACCCTATGGGAATGTTGTAACCGATATCATTGAACTCCCTTTCAGGAGTTCCAGCCAACTTGGAAATTTCCAATGGGATGGTTCGGTTATTACCAAAATGGGATGTCCAAAGGACCACAAGGTAGCTCTGATTTTTCAGCAAAAGAATGGGAAGTACCCGGTACAGGTAACCGACACCTTTTATTCAACATGCTGATTATTTTATATTGCTAAAGTGTGCTTCATCCAGATCAATTATAGCTGGAATTTAGTTATTTTTCGGTGCTGATGGTAGGGAGTAGTTTTGTAGCATATGCCATAATGGCTAGATAGGTATATAAGCACCTATTTGTGTACTATACAAATAGGGGATTCCATACTTGTTTCCCCATTTTTGCAACCGGCCTCTTGACACCGGGGAGCGATACCTGTAATTGGCACTGTCAGTGTCCGGCCTTCTGCGTCTGCCAGTCCGTGGTGGGTCGTTTTGAAATAATGCCGCGGTGGCAGCGGCCAGCACAAGGAGAGACCCATGAAAACAATCATCAAATACCCCCCCCCAATTTTTTATTAAATCAACAATCCTTTTACTGCTTGCGGTGCTGGCCGGGCCGGCATGGGCGCAGACAAGCGTGACCAGCAGCGGGCGGGAAGGCCCGACGGCCTGCGTCGGCTCCGCTGAGATCGATGCCGCGAACATGCCCATCACGGCCCTGTCCACATCCAGCGTGACCATCACGGCCCCGCAGGTGACATGGAGCCAGGTGATCACACGATTGGGCGACGCGCAGGCACCCGCCAATTCCATCATCAGCGTCAATGTCTTCAACGCCGAGACACGGACAGTAGCGGGTAACAGTGGCGCTGTTGGAGTCATATCCAGTTCATCGCCGACCTATGCCGGCGGGAGCTTAGCCCGCACGGGCCTGGCGGCAAGGACGCTTTATTTTATCGAGGTCGATGCAGGCATAGCTGGACAGTCCGGCCAGACAATCGCCCGGCGCTGCTTCATGACGGGTGGCAGCTACACGATGGCCGTCAATCCCGCGTCCGGCCAGACGAGCGGCTGCTTCTCGATCAGTCCCCGGACCATCCAGGATGTCAGGAACTGCTGGTGCGGGCGTACAAACACCTTGCCTTTGTTTGGTGATGCCACAGACAACAGCAATTTTCTTGATTCCATCGGTTGCCGGTGACGGACAATGTCAATCAGGCGCACACGGGGCGGTCTTTGGACCGCCGGTTTCCGATGTGAGGATGGACACGGCAGGGCCGGATGCGCATTCACGGTGCAGTGATGGCTGGAACCCTAGGAATTGGCCCGCCATTTTCCCCCAAGCCTGCTGGAACGTGCTCGTGGCATCATCAAGGAGGTCAGGCTGAATGTTGGAGACCTGGGTGGTGGGGTTGCACTGGGCGGTGGCGGAAAGGAAGAAAAAGCGAATGAGTTGAGGACCTGGCTGGAAACCCTTAGTGGTGTCCTGCTCATCGACGTGGCCCACAACATGCCGCCCGAGGTTGTCCATGTCCTTTACAACGCGATTCAAAGCGTTGGAATGAAACATCCTTTGATGGTGGTCATTGCCGGGACGCCGGACCTGAAACAGGTGCTGGGCCGCTCGAAAGCCACCTTCATCGAACGGTCCCCGGTGGAAAGAATAGGCCGGTTGCAAAGGGTGGATGCGCGCAAGGCCATATTTGAACCCTTTGGCAGACACATTGGTTTCAGTGACGAAGCGGTGGCACATGTCCTGGATCATGCCCAGGACTATCCCTGCTTCATCCAGCTCTGGGGTCAGGCCCTCTGGGAAGAGCTGTCCGGGACACGAACCTGCAGCCCGGGTCTGGAGGTGGCCAGTGAGGCTCGCAAGAAGGTTGACGTACAAAGACTGGAACTCTACAGCCGCAGGATGGAAGAGCTGGTCAGCAGTGGGTTGTTGATCCCGTTTGCCGAAATGGCCTGGCGTCTGGGGGAAGACGGTCAACCGGCGGGTTATGATCTAGGTTTGGCTCTTAGCCACATTGAACCGGGTTCTTCCCTCTTCGGCGATCATCCGGAATCCCTGCAGAGACTCCTGCATACCGGTTTTGTGTGGGAACCTTCGGCTGGAGTTTGGGAGTATGGCATTCCCAGCCTGGCCTCCCATCTAAGGGGGAATAGCGTTGATTTGTTGTTGGGGAGCAGTTGCAGAACGAAGGGACGCTTGCGGCCCTCAAGGCGCTGTGCCAATGTTTTGATACGATGTTGAAACAACCCCTTGTGCGAAAAAGGGATGACCTGGAAAGAGTTCTGGGACAATACAATGAAGGTTACGACCCGTTGGAACGTTTTCAGGAAATGAAACTGCTGATACCAACCCCGCAACCTGGTTATTTGCGGTTGATGGCTCCCCGTCTTGTCGAGGGGATTTTGGCGGAGGCAGAAAGACTGCAGTTGATTGCGGCACCTGAGCCCGACGGGAAGCCGGACCCCTCACCGGTTTGGCCACCAAGACTGCCACCCTTTTGAGAATTTTGTTTTTACAATTCCCTAAATTGGATACATGCTTGATGTTTGCAGCGGGTAGAACAAGGTGACTAGGAATATAAAAATCGTAAGCAAAAATATATTTGTTAGATTTGTTTCAAAGGTTATTCTTTGATGTAATGGCTAATGGAATTATGCATGAATTTTTGTATGGTATTGGATTCAGGATAGTGTGAGGGATACAACAAAGGTTGAATCAAACATACCCAAAGGAATACAAACAAGATATTTCTTTCCGAATATGACAAGATTTGAGAGCTGTTTTGGTTGGCTATATGCAAGCGATATCAATTTATTCATGTAAGGATATATCTTGAAGAACGGAGTAATTCAGTAAATTGGACCATAACCAGATAGTAGCAATAGAATTTCAGGAGGTTGTTAAGAAGTTTGGCAATTTCACGGCAATCCACAAGGCCAACCTGAAAATACATGATAACGAATTCTTTACCCTGCTGGGTCCCTCGGGTTGTGGCAAAACGACCTTGCTCAGGATGGTTGCCGGTTTTGAGAATGTTTCCGAGGGTAACATTTTACTTTTCGGGCAGGAGTTTATGCACCTTCCTCCCAACCAGAGGTCGGTCAATACGGTTTTTCAACAATATGCCCTGTTTCCCCACATGACGGTATTTGAAAATGTTGCCTTTGGTTTGAAGATGAGGGGGTGGGCCAAGGATGATATTCAACCAACCGTCTGGAAGATGCTTGATTTGGTGAGACTCCGGCCATTTGCCGAAAGAAAACCCAATCAATTGTCAGGCGGACAGCAGCAACGTGCCGCTCTTGTAAGGGCCATTGCGCCTCAACCCAAGGTACTGTTGCTTGACGAACCATTATCGGCCCTTGATTTGAAACTTCGACAGGCCATGCGGCTTGAATTGAAGCAACTCCAGCAGGAAACTGGAATTACTTTTGTTTTTGTAACGCATGACCAGGAAGAGGCACTGGCAATGTCTGACAGAATTGCCGTCATGTCCGAAGGAGTAATTCAACAAATAGGAAAAGCTCAGGAAATCTATGAAAGTCCCAAAAACGAGATTGTGGCAAATTTCATAGGTGAAACAAATATCTTGGAAGCGACCCTGCTGGAATTGAACGACGAGGAAGCAAAATATCAGGTAGCCGAAGATTTCATCATATCAGGAGCAAGAGGGCCTGATTTGGTCAAAAACCAAGAGGTCAAGATTCTTCTCAGACCTGAAAAAATCAAAATTGGTATATTGGATAAACGGGTTGATTCAATACGGGGAACAATTCAGCAATCAATGTATTTGGGTACTGATACGGAATACCAGATTCGTGTTTCAGGTGACAAGACTATCAAGGTTCGTGATCAAAATGGGTTTGAAAGAAGGGAATTATTACCTGCCGGAAGTGATGTGAACCTCAGCTTCAGCAAGGATTCGATCAGGATTTTGCGATCCTAGGAATATCCATGGAACCAGTTTACCATCAAAAGAGAGCCTTTGACCCGTTGAGAATATGGCTATTGCTCCCTTCTTGGGTGGTTATTGGTGTTTTCTTGCTCGTACCTGTGGGTTTGATGTTGTTGATCTCCTTCATGACAAAGGAATTTCGTGGCGGTGTGATATGGGAATTTTCACTTGCAGCCTATGACCAGTTTTTATTTGACAGAGGTCTTTTCGGTGATGAGCCACCCACAATCCAATGGACTTATATTATCATTTTCCTGCGGTCAATCGTCCAGGCCGCCATAGCAACGACTTTCTGTCTGATAATTGGTTTCCCCACGGCATATTTCATCGCTACCAGGGATTCACAAAACAGGACCTTCTGGATTTTCCTTGTAACCGTTCCCTATTGGGTGAACCTGCTTGTAAGAACTGTATCCTTGAAATTCCTGATCAGGGATAATGGACCGATCAACGAATTCCTTCTTTCATCAGGATTGTTATCGGAGCCTTTGGGATTGATAAATACCAATATTGCCGTCCAACTCGGGTTATTTTACTCTTATCTCCCCTTCATGGTATTACCGATCTATGCTTCCGTGGAAAGATTCAACTTTACCTATTCGGAAGCTGCTGCTGATCTCTATGCAGATAAATGGAGCACGCTACGAAGGATTGTTCTCCCGAATGTGGCACCCGGCATTGCTGCTGGCTGTATTTTGGTATTCATTCCAAGTCTGGGGGCCTTTATTGCTCCAGATCTTTTGGGAGGCGCCAAGAATTTCATGATTGGTTCCCTGATCGAAGAACAGTTCAAGGGAAATGCAGGCAACTGGCCCTTTGGGGCAGCTGCTTCAATGATACTGCTGACAATGGTTTTAATCGCCCTGATGCTTTACACAAGGCAACAAGCCAAGGGTGAAGTGAGATAAGATGCAGGTCACAGGTTCTGTTCGAAGCATACCGGGATTTTCTCTGTTGGCAATACTGTGCCTAGTAATCCTTTATGCCCCACTACTGGTTGTCATGGTTTACAGTTTCAACGACTCGCTGTCCATAACAATATGGGGTGGCTTCAGTCTGAGATGGTATGAGCAAATCTTTTTTGGCTTGGAGGCTGAAAAGTTTCAGAAGGCTGCCTGGAACTCGATTACAATAGCCTTTATGGCTGCTGTCATTGCAACTACAATAGCCTTTTCGGCAGCCATCGGGGTTGTCAGAACATCCCCCTTCAAGGGCAAGAACCTTAATATTTCCCTCCTGAGCCTGCCCATCATGGTACCTGAAATCGTAACTGCAGTTGCAACCTTGATTTTCTTTAGCATGATCAGTTTCAAACTCGGTTATACCTCAATACTAGTTGCTCACATTGTCTTCTGCATTCCCTTCGCCTACCTTCCAATTTCGGCCCGGATGCAAAGTATTGAAAAGGTTTATGAAGAGGCGGCCATGGACCTCTATGCCAACCGCAAGCAGATATTCCGCAGCATATTGCTGCCCTTGATGATACCGGGGATAATTTCAGGATTTCTTTTGGCCTTTATAATTTCACTGGACGATTTCATCATCACCAGTTTTGTCAAGGGAGCTGGTGTTGAAACGTTGCCCACGGCAATTTTCGGCTCCATCAAGCAGGGAATAAAGCCTGACATAATGGCCCTGTCCACCTTACTGCTTTTGGTCTCAACGATTTTTGTAACGATATCCTATTTTCTCAGCCGGGCAGATCTAAAGAACAGGCTAAACTAAAGTTTGAAACCGGAGTGCATCTAAATATCGTAATTTCAGGTATTTAATCTTGCTGTCTTTTTCTGCGAGTTTAAATCCTCCAAAATTCTTTGCGCAACTTTCTCTTCGATTATTTCCGTTGGTGTTTTTCTTCCAAACAACTTGTCGATGTTGTCTCTTTTTGTCAATTCGATAAACGGTTATGTAGACGATTTTTAAACCTGTTAGGACCATAAACGATTTATAATGGTCTTTCCGATTTTGCAATCTTATTCGCTTGCCCTTTAATTTGACAGTGATTGGGAACTGACGTTTAGAATTAAATTACAGATCAGAATTTTTGACTATTTTGGATGCTTTTGACAAGCATTTAGGGAAATTACAATAAACTATGAAAGAGGTACTTCTGGCAGGTCAAAAATGTGTTTCTGAGCTTTATTCAAGATATTGGTTGATTGCTTATATTTCGATACCCGTAAGTCTGTGAAGCAATTTTTCCTGATTAATACAATTTGGTAGAGTTTATAATCAGAGAGGTAACCAATACGGGCAACTTCTAGACTTGGGGTAAATCTTCACCTTAAATTTTTCTTCCATATCTTGCGAAATTATGCAGTATCAATCAACTTGTCTTACTAGTTGCAATTTGTATTGGTGATTTGGGCAAGTAATCATTAACCTCTGGTTTGTACTGATAAAACAGTGAATTGAATTAACTTTAAAATAATGGAAAGAAAAATGTTAAAGAAGACATTAGTAGTTTCAGCTCTTGTTGTAACCCTTGGAGCATCCTCCGGTTTTGCTCAAGGCAAACTATCAATTTATCACTGGTTCGAGTATATTCCCCAGGAATTGCTCAACAAGTTTTCGGAGGAGACCGGAATAGAGGTGACGATGGATACCTATGATTCCAACGAAACCCTTTTGGCAAACCTCAAGGCCGGGAAACTTGGTTCATTCGATGTCGCCGTACCCGGCGATTACATGGTTTCAATCATGCATTCGGAAGGATTGCTTGATGAAATCCAGTCTGGTGAATTGAGTAATATCGGAAATATTCAACCACAATGGATGGATGTCTCCTTTGATCCTGGAAGAAAATTCTCCATTCCCTATCAATGGGGTTCAACGAGCTTCTCCGTCAGCAGGGATGTATTTCAGGGTGACATAAGAACAATGGGCATCATTTTTGATCCACCGGATGAGTTGAAGGGCAAGATCAACGTATTGGATTCCCAAGGTGAGGTTATTGCCATGGCTTCTCTGTATCTGGGCATTCCCCAATGCACGAGTGACAAGGACCAGTTGAGGGCGCTTGATGAATTGTTGCAGAACGCCAAGGAGAATTGGGCATCGTTCAATTCGGATGGAGCCAAGGATGTACTGGTATCGGGTGATGCTGCCGTCGGGATGATCTGGAATGGTTTTGGCGCCAAGGCCAGGGCCGAGGGAGCCAATATCGAATACTCCTATCCTCGTGAGGGATTGGTTGTCTGGATGGATAATGTTGTTCTTCTTAAGGATGCACCAAACAGGGAAAATGCGTTGAAGTTCATGGATTTTCTACTGAAACCTGAAAACATTGCTGCAGTTACCAATTATGCCAGATACAGTGCTGGTGTTGAAGGGGTTGATGAGTTTCTGGATGCAGATTTGAAATCTGAACCTGAATCGGTACCTCCAGCCGATGCTCCAGCCGGATCATTTGTTGAACCCTGTGATGAAGATGTTCAGGTCGTTTACAACCAGATCTGGACCAGGGTCAAACAGTAAATTAGATTCTTGCCAGGTCATTTTATGGCCTGGCAATATCAGGGCTGAAAATGAGCAGAGACACTTATTATGATATTTTGTTCAAGCCAATCCAGATTGGACCGGTAACTGCAAAAAACAGGTTTTTTCAGGTGCCGCATTGTACCGGCCTGGGGTATCGGGATCCCACGGCCAATGCCTGGTTAAGGGGTGTCAAGGCCCAGGGTGGATGGGGAACGGTTTGTACGGAGCAGGTAGAAATCCATCACACCTCGGACATCACGCCATTCATTGAACTGCGTATCTGGGATGATCGTGATGTGCCAATGCTGGCCCAAATGGCCGAAAAAATTCATGAACATGATGCCCTTGCAGGAATAGAACTTGCCTATAATGGACTCAATGGACCAAATCTATATGGCAGGGAAGTGCCGCTGGCACCAACTGGTATGCCTGTCCAGTCCTTTACCTATGATCCTGTTTCTGCCAAGACCATGGACAGGCAGGACATCAGAAATCTGAGAAAATGGCATCGGGATGCTGCCATTCGCGGCAAGAATGCCGGATATGATTTGGTATATGTGTATGCCGGTCATGGTTTGGGATTTTTTCATCATTTCCTAAGCAAACGGTACAACCGAAGGAGTGATGAATATGGTGGCAATCTGGAGAACAGGATCAGAATCCTTAAAGAGATAATCATTGATACCAAGGAAGCCGTTGGTGATGAATGTGCTGTACCGTGCAGGATAACGATCAATGAACTCATGGGAAAGGCTGGGCTGGAAACTCAAGAGGCCATGGATATTGTTTCCTCGTTGGCCGAATTGCCTGATCTTTGGGATTTTTGTCTTGCCGGATGGGAAAATGACAGCCAGACTTCCCGTTTCAGTCAGGAGGGCTTTCAGGATGAGTATCGAAAGGGATTCAAGGCATTGACTACCAAGCCCGTTGTCGGAGTTGGAAGATACACTTCACCTGACAAAATGGTTTCACTCATCAAATCCGGAGAAATTGATTTGATCGGCTGCGCCCGACCTTCCATAGCTGATCCCTTTTTGCCAAGGAAAATAGAGGAAGGCCGTGTTGAGGATATTCGTGAATGCATCGGTTGCAATATTTGTGTGTCGGGGGATTTTACCATGTCCCCGATCAGATGTACCCAAAATCCCAGTATGGGAGAGGAATGGCGAAAAGGCTGGCATCCCGAATATATAAACAAGAACGTATCCAGCAAACCCGTCCTGATTGTCGGAGCTGGACCAGCAGGTCTTGAAGCTGCCCAGATGCTTGGGAAGAGGGGATATGATGTAACCCTTGCCGAAAAAGAACTCAATCTGGGGGGCAGGGTCTCAAGGGAATCAAAACTTCCTGGATTGGCAGCATGGGGCAGGGTGGTTGATTACCGGTTGAGCCAATTCAACAAGCTGCCCAATGTTGAAACCTATCTTGATTCCGATCTTACACTAGATCATTTACTTGAATTCGGTATCCCCTTGATTGGCATTTGCACTGGTTCAACCTGGTATAAGAACGGCCTTGGATTCAATCTGAAGGAACCTTTGGATATTGACCCGGGCGCCTCTGTCTATTCACCTGATGACATAATGGCTGAAAACCTTCCGAATGGCAGTCATGTTTTGATCTGGGATGATGATCATTACTACATGGGCAATGTTCTCGCTGAACTATTGATTCAAAGGGGATATGAAGTCAGTTACACGACACCGGCTCCGGAAGTTGCGACCTGGACCCAAAATACGATGGAACAGCATCGTATCCAAAAACAAATCATGGAATTGGGTGTGACAATTCATTCCAACCTCATCTTGACAAGCATTGCCGAAGGAACAGCCAAATTGAATTGTTCCTATACTGGCAAGGAGCAAAATTTCGAGATGGATTCCATTCTGCTGGTAACATCCAGATATCCAAATGATTCACTGTTCAGGGGAATTATGGAAAAAGAGGGTGAATGGCAAGACCATGGTTTGGAAATGGTAAAATCCTTTGGGGATTGTGAAGCCCCTGCTACAATTGCCCATGCTGTATATGCTGGCCGCAGATTTGCCGAGGAGTTGGAGGTGAAACCTTCTAAGGAGGAAATCGTACCGTTCAAGAGAGAAATTGCTGAGCTTCGGTATGTGTCAGATTAATTTAATAAAGAGAATATTGAAATTGAAACTGTTCAATACCCTTTATGAAAGGGTAGATCAGGCAAGAATGCCAATCAATCCAATGGCACGAATGACACCATCGTTACATTGGAAGATTGTCGTTTATCGCTAGTTTGTACTTTCTGTACAACCCTACGAAGTTTATCTCGTTGCTTGAATCGGGTTGTTCACCACAATTGATGGTGACTTTCCGGTGACGTCAGGCAATGGGTTTCTAGCATGTTCCAGTTCTGCTTCCTACTTTCTATGAAAATGTCCGATATTTTCTGCAAGACATTTTCCATGCGAAGTGCAATTTACACGATTTTGTTAGTGGAAGAGGGTGGCAAATGGATAACTCGTAAACAGGAGAACCGCCTCAGGGTACCTTCAAGCTCAGTAGAAAATTGTTACCTGTTTATTGCTTTCTTCCCTCCCGGCTTGCCTTGCGATGTTAACAGAGGTTGTGATTCATGGTACCGGTGATTTTCCTCGACAAGGTGACAGTATTTTCTGGAGATATACGCAATGATGTCTCGAAACAATGGCTTGCCTTCGGACCGGTTATATTTGCAAACCCCAATTAAAAGTTCTGGAGGAAAAAATTGGTTAAACCTGTGGAACCCACTGGATAGGCGGTGTATTTTACAGGGGGTGGGGTATGAATATCGCCAAATCCAAAAATAGTGGTTTATTTATAATTTTATTTATGAATTATTTATAATTATTAAAAAAAAGAATATTTTATTAAAAATAGTTATAAAATATTGAAGTTTTATTAATATTAATTTAGGGTAATTGCATGGAGCACTTCGCAGTAATTCAGAGCCTTGTTCGTGTGGGCTTGACTGGTGATCGCGATGCTTTTGAACAGCAGGTCATCCGTCTTCGGTCTCGCTTGGAAAAAGCCAAGGATACAAAAAGGGCCAAGTCAATTGATCGTTTGTTGAACATCGCATCAACAACAAAGGAATTGAAGCCAAGCCGCGTGGAACTTTCGAAGACTATGGTTCGCGGTGAGCGTCTGACCGCTGAAACTCATCCACCTGTTGATCGTGAAACAGGGGCTCGACTTTGCATTGTAGATTTTGATGACGGGTCACTTATGGCCCCAATCCTTGGTACCAATGTGGAGCTTGCTGTAAACGGTTTGATTGAGGAATGGCAGAATGTAACCGCACTTGAAAAGGTTGGCATTGAACCGACACGAACACTTCTGATTTATGGACCACCCGGGTCGGGAAAGACAATGACTGCTCACTATGTTGCCTCAAGTCTTTCCTTGCCCCTTGTTACCGCCCGCATTGATGGGCTTATTTCATCATTCCTCGGCAAGACTGCCCGAAATATCGCTCATCTTTTCGATTTTGCCAATCGCTATGCGTGTGTTCTCCTGCTTGATGAGTTTGATGCGATCGCCAAGATTCGCGATGATCCGCATGAGGTCGGTGAGATCAAAAGGGTTGTTAACACCCTGCTGCAGAATCTTGACCATCGCCGTGATTGTGGTGTGACAATAGCTATTACAAACCATGATGGGTTGCTTGATCCCGCTGTCTGGCGACGCTTCGAGTCTCAAATCAACATCGACAACCCTGACCGCAGCGCTCTCAATGAACTGATCAAACGATTTCTCCACCCCATTGAGACAACACCTGAGATCGTCCAGATATTCGCTCATTGTCTGGATGGCTATTCCGGTGCAGATGTAGAACGCATTTGCATGTCCGTGAAACGGATGGTGGCACTCTCCGGAGCCAAACAAACCACTACAGACCTGTTTCAGGCACTGACAGCAGTAGCGACCCGACTACCGATCGACTGTTATGATACGCCGATTAGCCATCTTGCTTTGGATCAAAAGAAATTCATCCAGCACATTGTCAACGATCCAGCCATTGACATGACTCAAGAGGCAATTGCCCGTGCTACGGGATATTCGCAACCGCAAATCAGCTCAATCAAGAGAAAAGCAGAGTTTCAGGACAGGAACAAGAGTTGATGTTCAACAATCCCGTACAGATCGTATTGAACGATAAAGACTTCCTCCGTTCTCCCGAGCCGGGAAAAGGGGGACGTCACAAGGATTTCTTTGATGATTCCGACAGAGCATTCCAAAAGCATCGTGCAGGGTTGGTTGCGTCCGTTGATCAGGCAGAAACAGCAATCAAACAAAGTGGATATGGATCCGCATACCTGAAGGTGCAAATGCGCGAGGAGTCACTTGCCAAATCTTACCGTCCAACCCAGGTGGTGTTTAAAAAGGGTCAGTTCCCATGTGTTGGTGCGGATAATGTTGGTATGCTTTATTTCCATGCACCATCAATACATCTTTCTACGCTTCGCAGGAACATTCGCCAAGCCGAAGATACTGTGCAAACGCGCATTTCGGGAAATAGTGGGGAACCCTACAAGGCTCCAAGCCGGACGCGTTCGGAAGTCGGTGCAATTAAGTCAATCGAGATCACTTCGCCCTTGGACAAGCGAGTTTTTTCAGCGATGGATGCGTTGCAGTTGTTCGAGGACCCAAAGACAGTATCCGGGTATTTGGTTGAACTTTTTGAGACACC
Organism: Paracoccaceae bacterium; assembly: GCA_026710155.1. Classification (GTDB taxonomy): domain Bacteria; phylum Pseudomonadota; class Alphaproteobacteria; order Rhodobacterales; family Rhodobacteraceae; genus MPNP01. The sequence continues at coordinate 55,645 of JAPORQ010000035.1, read as the reverse complement.
TGCTTCACCCGGGTTTGCCGAGCATGAACTGCGCAAGAGCCTGAAAACCTTGTTGATGGGATTGGGGCCTGGAGCAAGAACATTACCCCTACAGCAGTCGGGCAATGTTTCGATATTGGAATTGCGTTTGACTCGCAGTGAACAGGACGCAATCGCTTTTCTTGACAACGATTCCTTATCACAAGACAGTGGTACCGAATGGTATGACCCAATGGTGGATCTCGACCCTGAACGGCATGAGCGGGTACTTGACACCCTTGCTCGGCATCCGCTTGTACGTTGCATTCATCTTCCAATACAGCTGGAATTGGCCAATCGAGAAGAGGAATTCACCCAAAATACATCGCAAAGCCTGCAAGCCAAAGTTAAAATTCCTAATCTGGTTCCAGAAGGCCGTTATCCTGTTGTCGGTGTGGTCGATTCGGGGATTGGCCCAATCCTTGATCCCTGGATCATCGATCGCTTTGATTATCTTCCTCAATCCGATTACGACCTGGTACACGGTACACATGTGGCCGCCTTGCTGACGGTTGGAAAGAGGATGAACGATCCCGAAATCATCCCAGAGCCTGATCGGTGTTATGATTTATGATGTTCCACTGTACCCCTTGAAAAATCTGTTTTTTCAACGATACCCGAATGGTTTTAGGGACTTTCTTCAAGAAATGGAAAACGCGATTGAGGAAGCGTGCATCCGGGGAGTCCGAATATTCAATCTCTCAATCAATGCTTTGGCCGAAGTCGGATATTACGGCATGTATGCCGAATACCTTGATGCAATTGCCGACAGACACAAGGTTCTTATTGTCAATTCCGCTGGAAACCTGGATTCCAGCCAATCAAGGTTGGTTTGGCAACCACGCCCGAGGGACGTAATGAATTACCTAGCAGCGCGCACTCAACCAGATACCATTCTGCAGCCCTCCGAGAGTGTCAGGTCAGTTACCGTTGGTGCACTCAATCCACCCGGAACAAATGAAATCGCAGGAGCGCCGACCTGCTATACAAGACGCGGACCAGGTCTTAGGTCTGGTAAAGCCCGATGTTGCAACATACGGTGGCACTGGTAGTAAGAATAATCTCAGCGGTTTGTTTTCCATCGGTTTGAATGGTTTCAAGGAATCAGTGGCTGGAACGAGCTATGCAGCGCCCTTGGTTAGACGAATTCTCGCCAATCTTGACCAAGCAACCCAAAATAGTCTGTCTCTGGAGACTTTGCAGGCCATGCTTTTCCACCATACCTCCATGCCTGCACCGTTGCAGGGCCGCCAAATTGCTTTTCGTAAGATAGCGCGGCAGTTTGCAGGGTTTGGTCAACCCTTTGCAAGTAACCAAATGCTTGAGACGGGCGACCATCAAATCACAATGGTATTCCAAAGCCGATTGACCATTGGTGAAACGAGACCGTCAATATTGCGCTTTGACTTTTCATGGCCCCAAAGCCTTGTTGATCAAGACGGAAAGTGTTCAGGACGGGTGCGCATGACCCTTGTTTGTACGCCACCGCTGGACCGAGCTTTTGGTGACGAGTTTGTTCGTGTTAACCTTGATGCCAAACTCAGTCAGATGCAACCAGCAATTACTCGTCAGGACGGTAACCCAAGTTACATCAATCAAATCAAATCCGTGCAAAGCTGGGGATCTCACGAAAGAGCCTTGATTGAGCATGGGTTGAAATGGTAGCCAACCAAGCAATATGAATCGACGTTCAATTCCAAAGGCAATTCTTCAAACTGGCGCCTGCAGATCGAAAGTCTAGTACGTGCAGAAGACACTTTTCCTGAAGAGGGCGTCCCCTTCGCAGTCATCCTGACCATTGAAGACCCGGATGGTGACAAACCGATTTTCAATGAGATGCGCCAGCTTCTTGCGGCAAGCGGGGCCATACTGCGCGATATTCGTGCTGATGTTCGTTTGCATAATCGAGATTGACCAGTTCATCCGAACCATTGATGGTTTCATCACTGCAAAGATACCAAATGACAAAATCCAGCTCTTATCTCGTACTATTATTTCCAACTTTATTTAGTTGCACACTCAGGAATAAGGGTAGTTGCAAGTTGGGTAACTGTTAGGAAATTTGTTGGCTTCAACATGCCATTTTCCTTAAATAAAGTGATCATGATTGGATGCTGATGGGAATTCACTCACATGATAAAGAGGACAGGATTTGTATTCCTTTAGTGTTTCCTCAACCTATTCATCTCCCGGCACACCAAAACTTGGTGCTCCTTCGGGGTATTTTGCCCGTAGCAAATAATCCAGCATCTGTGGCTCATAGGCTGTCCAAAGCTTCCTTAATTCCTTGACCGGATCGACATCATTCCAATCAACCCTTAAATCAACCAATGGCCAAGTTTCCTTATCCACAACCAGTAGCGAGGCCGAATGTGTAGGTCCCATTTCGCCACCTCCTTGATACAACCCGCTTTCAAGCGACATCAATAATCTTTCAGGTAGTGCACTAGATGAATTATCCTCGAAGGTTTTAACCATTACTCCCGGGAGTTTAGTTGATTTCAACAAATTACCTGCTGCGATGCAGTTTTTTCCATGTACCACGCTGTTGGTACCCAAGGTGAATTTACCGCAGTAATGGGCTGTATTTCCCTTGGTATCAATCGTGATTACCTGTCGATATTCATTGAATTCCATATTGTTCATGACTGAATCCAACGCTTCGGGAGCATGATCTCCTGTTTCAATCCTGTCAAGAATCATATTTCCTATCGAAGGTAGGGTAATGTTTTGGGAAGAAACAGCACCGACTCCAGCTCTTGCCCATGGGCACCTACTGCCAACGGCAATTGATGATGTCGTGATTGCTATACCCAGCCGGTTGGTTTTTGAACAATAGCCTGCTATCGAGAATGTCATTTTATACCTCCGGTATTACGGCGGTCACTTCAATTTCCACCAACCATTCTGGACGAGCCAGGCTTGAAACCACCAGCCCGGTTGAACAGGGGAATACCCCTCTTAACCAAGTTCCCATCTCTTGGTATACTTCTTCCCTGTACCTTATATCGGTGAGATAGACCACGATTCTGCAAACATGACCAAGGTCGCTGCCCGCTTCTTCCAGGAGAAATTTTATATTTTCCATGGTCTTGCGAGTTTGCAGGGTTGGGTCTGAGGGATGTAATGATTTCCTGGTTTCCAGATCCTGCGATACCTGTCCCCGCAAAAAAACCATTGTCCCCTTTGCCACTACACCTTGGCTGAGATCATTGTTCAAATTTTGTTCAGGATATGTATCCCTTGTATTGAATGGTCGAATTCGTTGATGTATCATACTTTCTCCTTCCATATGATCAGGATTCTTGCCAATGTCTATAGTCCCAGGGGAACCATAAGCCCTGTTCGAATAGATCAGGGGAAGTTCGTCCTTCTGGAAGCCAGTATTCTGTACCCCACCAATAAAAATATGGTGTGATCCAACTCGAGTATTTTCAAGCATGTGACATTCAAATGATACCAATGAGTTCAGGACCAGGGGAACACCAGTTTCACCAATTATCCATTCGGTACAGTTAAACTTGTCATTTCCTTCGGCCTGTATCCGCCCGGCAAAGGTGTCTGCTATAAAGGATTGCTTCTGGGACAGTATACTGACTCCGAAAACCCTGTTTTGCAAAATGGCCTTGCAGGCAGGACTTAGATGATGAACACAAACCAGAAGGGTCGGATTGTCACCATCAGCGGAAACCGGTGTCATTGCCGAGACGGTGACACCTGCCTTGCCTGCCTTGCCATCAGTGGTGACGATGTTGACGGCGGATGCCGTATAACGCATCCCCTCAAGAAACCTGTCTCGATCCCTGTTTTCTGCTGACAACAATGAAATGCCTTGTTCAATTCAATTTAGTTAAATAACGATTTTCACTCCACCTCATTACTCAGGTCAGGTTCACAATCCAGCCACTTGCGCAATTTGATATCCTTAACAACCTGATCGGAAAGTTCGGCAGCGTTCTTGACCAGATCCAGTGGTCCATCCCACCCAAAATTTCTGTAAACCGCACCCAGGTGGGCAAACGGGGGTGATTGAGCAAATAGTTGGAAGGTCAGGCGATGTCCTGCGTAATCTGAATTGAGGAGGTCCCTGGCAAAAGCCAGCAGCTTTCTGCGGTCTTCTGCACACCAGCTTTCGTTGATGGTATAGAATTTGTCCATCCACGGCCCGGACTCTTCGTCCTGGAAGGAGGCGTGATCGGGAGTGATGCAAATTTGGCCGCCACAAAGTTCCCGGGCGATATGCATTATCTGGTGATAATTTGAGCAGGCATGGACCCGTCCCGTGTAAAGCAGGGACTGGTTGGGCATGAGCAATCCACCCGGGCTTGGTTCGGCCAAGGCAATGGCAGCTGTCAGGTGAGCGTTTATTCCTTCACGGTAAACAGCCAGATGAGCCAGTTTTTCCTGTACTGCAGGTTGCTTGTCCAATCCTGTCTGTCGGGCATTGAAGAGGGCTGCACCGATCATCAGATCGGTAAAGGCCAGGTTTCTCTGGACAAAAGCAAAGGCGGAATACCTGTGCAGGGTTGCCCGTATAAACACGGCTGCCTTGGTATGCCTGTAAAACAGGACATTTTCCCAAGGTACAAGAACATTGTCAAAAATAACCAGGCTGTCCACCTCATCAAACTTATTGCCAAGTGGATAGTCGGCGGCAGGGGATTCACCCGCAAAGCCTGTTCGGCAGATCATTTTAATACCCGGTGAGGATAAATCGCAGATAAATCCAACCGCATAATCTGAATACGCGTCATTTCCCCAATTGGCAATGGTCGGCTTGGTAAATGCCTGATTGGCATATGCCGCGGCCGTTTCAAACTTGGCTCCCCGGACGATCAGCCCGGCATCGGTTTCCTTGACCACATGGAGCAGCATGTCCGGGTCTTGGTCCTTGGGATGCTTGGAGCGATCACCCTTGGGGTCGGTATTTGCTGAAACATGAAAGGGATCGTTGCAGGTAACGAGATCAATATGACGCTTGATGTTTTCTGAAAATTGTGGATCCACCTGGTTGAGTATGTCCTGGCCATCGAAGAGGGACCACATTTCTCCTACGGTTTCATCTCCAACCCGGGTGACGACGCCTCCGATTTCGGCAAAAACCGTGTTGGTGATTTTTCTTTTCTGCCACCAGTCACTCTGGGTCTTTGGCGGTTTCAGGGATGTTGCATACTTCTCGTCATTATCCTCGTAGGTTAGTAAGGACTCGAAGGAGGATTCATTCTGCATGTCGTAAATTCTGGCCCGAACATCAACGATGGGCTTGAACATTGGATGTGTCGGAACATCCTTTACCTTTTCCCCGTTGATATGCACTTCTCTTCCATCCCGTATGGATTCGATATATTCCTCACCGGTTCTAATCATGTTTTCCTTTCCAATTTTGAAAGTATCTGAAATTTGTCACAAAAACTGAATTATATTCTCTATCAGAATACATATGTTTTATAACCCTAATTTATTCATGGCATTTTTGTTAGAGAAAAATAATTGATTTGTCGATAATACCCAATTTTTTGATGCATTGATTCATGATTTCAACTCTTCGGAAATTCTCCCCTTTGACCATCGGGATTGTTTCGATAATTCTGGCCATCTTTTTCCTTTCATCCATGGATGCAACTGTAAAGTATCTTTCAAGCGACTATGAAATACTCAATCTGGTATGGATTCGATACCTCGGCCAGTGTCTCCTCGTATTGATAATCATTATTCCCAACCTGAAAGCCACCCTCGCAACAAGTCAGTTGGGCCTGCAATTACTCAGGTCACTCTTCTTGTTCATGGGAACGATATGTTTCTTCACGGGTTTTTCATCAATCGAATTGGGTGCGGCAACGGCAATTCTTCAGATCAATCCTCTTTTTGTCGTCCTTGCGGCCTATTATTTTCTGGGTGAGAGTCTGGGATGGCAAAAAATAATAGGGGTTTGTTTCGGATTGTTGGGAGCACTCATAATCATACGCCCCGGAACAGCTGTGTTCACACCTTACGCACTATACCCGATTGGTGGTGCCTTGGGATTTGCCGGCTACTTCATAGCCACAAAGTACCTCAGCAAATCGGAAACCATCTGGAGCAGTTTGTTTTATACGACAATCATTGGAGCTGTCGCATCATCCCTGGTTGTTCCATTTTATTGGACGACACCGAGTCTGGATGATTTTAAATTCATAGGCATGATTGCCATTCTGGGAACCATTGGTCAATTGTTGATCATATATTCCCTTTTCAAAGTGCATGCTTCGATTCTTTCTCCCTTTACCTATGCCTCGATAATCTTTTCAACGATATTCGGAATGTTGTTTTTCGAAGAGTTTCCAGACATTTGGACTTATATTGGAGCATTGATCATTATCCTCGCTGGTTTGTATATCTGGTGGTACGAATTCAGGCAGCAACACAACTAACCATTGTTGAAGGTGACATAATAAATGTCCGTTTTTTATGATTATCTGGTTTATCTTTCCCTGAGGTCCATGCTCCTTGTGATGAGGTTGATTCCTTACGAAAAAAGGGTGGCTATCAGCGGCAAGACAATGGAAAGGGTGATCGCACCCCTGACCGACATGGATCAACGGGTGCACAACAATCTCAAATTGATTTTTCCTGAAATGAGTAGTGATGCAAGGGCAAATATCACCAAGGGAGTCATCAATAATTTCGGCAGGCTGTTTTGCGAAAACTACAGCGGCAAGGAGTTCACGAACAGGGCCAACATGTATTCGGTACGGGGGGCTGGATTCGCGGAGTTGATCAAGGCACAAGAGGAAAACCAGCCGGTATTCCTGGTCAGTGGTCATTTCGGTAATTTTGAAGCGGTCAGGGCTTACCTCACCATGAAGGGGCATGTTGTCTCGGGCGTCTATCAACCCATGCGCAATGCCTTTTTCAACGAGCATTACGTCAAGAACATCAAAAAGAAGGGTGCCCCTCTTTTTTCAACGAAAAAGAAGGGAACCCTCAAGATGATCAGACATCTCAGGAAGGGTGGTATAGTATCACTCCTTAATGACCAGTATGCTAGCAGGGGTGAGGAAGTGGAATTTCTGGGGGTGCCAACGAAAACCAGAATCGGAGTGGGGCAATTGGCAATCAGGTACAATGTTCTGGTCATACCCTGCTATGGTATCAGAAAGGAGGATGGCCTGAATTTTGAAATCGTACTGGAATCATCCATACCATTGACAGATCCCAAAACGGTTACCCAGGAGTTGAATCACAGTCTTGAATCAATGGTACTGAATTATCCCGAACAGTGGTATTGGATCCACCGGCGATGGAAAAACCTCTCAGGGGGATGAAATTTCCAGGGCAATTGAAGTTGCTTCACCACCACCTATGCAAATTGCTGCAATGCCCCGCCTGGCATTTCTGCTGTGCATTCCATGAACAAGTGAAGTTACAATTCGAGCACCGGAACATCCAATGGGATGCCCAAGCGAACAGGCACCACCATTTACATTGATCTTTTCCAGTGGTATTCCCAAAACCTTCATGAAGACAAGGGCCACAACCGCAAAGGCTTCATTGACCTCCCAGAGATCGACCTCCTCCTTCTTCCAGGAAAGCTTTTCCAAGAGATTCCGCACTGTGTATATGGGAGAAGTCGGAAAATTACCCGGCTCCTGTGCGAAGGTGTCATGTCCAACAATTCGGGCCAAAACAGGATTTTCCGATTTTCTGATTACAGTTTCCTTGCCCAAAACAACCGAGGCGGCGCCGTCGGAAATTTTTGAAGAATTGGCAGGTGTAACCGTACCCCTTTTCTTGAACACGGGTAGGAGTTTTCCCATTTTTTCCAAATTTGGTTCCACTGGTTCCTCATCCAACTCGATGGTTTGACCATTGGAAGATATGGCAGGCATTATTTCCTTTCGTGCCTGACCCGATACTTGGGCTTTCAGGGCACGACAGTAGGATTCATGGGCATATTTATCCTGATCTTCCCTGGTTATGTCGTATTGGGTTGCACAATCATCGGCAAATGCACCCATATGGGCATGATCACCATAGGCATCGGTCAAACCGTCGATGAGCATGTGGTCCAACATTTTGGTATGTCCCAACCGCTTGCCTATCCGGGCGTCTGGACAATAGAGTGGTGCCCTTGACATGCTTTCCATGCCACCTGCAACTATGATCTCGGCCTGATTCAGATTCAGTTGATCAACTCCGGTCATGATGGCTTTCATTCCGGAACCACACATCTTGTTGATCGTTGTGGCCGGTGTTTGCTTGGGTATGCCTCCAGTCATTCCGGCCTGCCGTGCCGGGGCCTGGCCCAACCCTGCCGGAAGAACACATCCCATGTATACTTCATCTATCCTGTGAGGGTCAATTCCTGCATGTTTGAGGGAACCTTCAATGGATAGTCCTCCAAGTTGAGGGGCTGAGAGATGGCTGAGAGCACCCTGAAACCTGCCAATCGGCGTTCTTTTGGTACCAGCTATTACAATATTATCCATTGTTGACTGTTCCCGACGGAATCAAATATCCGGAAATAAGCTTGAAAGGCCATTGCCAGTTATCAACGATTTATTTTGCCGGTCCCAAAACCATGAATATCTGTCGGCCTTCATACTTGGGAGTAGCTACCAGCTTGCCCATTTCACCGACATCGTCCTTGACTCTATCCAGCAAATCCTTGCCCAGTGACTGGTGGGCCATTTCACGACCCCTGAACCGCAATGTTACCTTGACCTGATCACCGTTCTCAAGAAATCTGAGAACATTTCGCAGTTTCACATTATAGTCATGGATTCCGGTGTTTGGCCGAAATTTGACTTCCTTTACCTCGATAATCTTCTGTTTTTTCCGGGCAAGGGATTCCTTCTTTTGCTGGGTATATTTGTATTTGCCGTAATCCATGATCTTGCACACGGGAGGATCGGCATTGGCCGAAATTTCCACCAAATCAAGACCGACACGGCTTGCCATGTCGAGACCTTCATTGGGAGATACTATTCCGATATTTTCGCCGTTTGCCCCAATCAGGCGAATTTTTAGTGCATCAATTTCTTCATTTGCACGGGGCCCAACTTTTCTTTGAGAATTGGGTTGGAATGGTTTTCTTGCTATGGGTTACTTCCTTATTTTATACCGATATGGAAATTTAATTTTAACCATGTAGTTTCATTTTTCAATATATAAGGTCAATCATTATTCACACCATAGTGATATTTTTCAAACAATTTGGTCAATTTTGAAAATCGGGAGGCTTGACCAGTTCAATAAATTCCACAACAGCTTCATCAACTGCCATGTTCCGTACCCGCTTTTTGCCCAGGGTTCTGACCGAAACCGTGTTTTCTTCAACTTCCCTTGTTCCTACGGCAAAAATATGGGGAACTTTTGCCAATGAGTGCTCCCGAACCTTATAACCGATTTTTTCATTACGTATATCGGTTATGGCCCTGATTCCAGATGCATTGAGTTTTCCAACCACTTCTTTGGCAAAATCATCGGCATCGGAAACAATGGTCGCAACCACAACCTGGGTTGGTGCCAGCCAGAGTGGAATTTTGCCGGCATAATTTTCAATCAGTATACCCAAAAACCTTTCAAAACTTCCGAGTATTGCCCGGTGAAGAATGACCGGACGATGTTTGTTGCCATCCCTGCCGATAAAACTGGCATCAAGTCTTTCAGGTAACACGAAATCCACCTGAAGCGTTCCACATTGCCATTCACGACCAATTGAGTCGGTCAATAGAAATTCGAGTTTGGGGCCATAAAATGCTCCTTCGCCCGGGTTCAGTCCAAAAGTACTTCCAGAGGCCTCGGTGGCGCTTTTCAATGCCTCTTCCGCCTTGTCCCAGGTTTCATCTGTTCCTGCTCTGACCTCGGGTCTGTCTGAAAACAGGATTTTGAATTTTTCAAAACCAAAATCCCGGTAGATTTTTGATAACATTTCGATGAAGTTTTTGGTTTCCGCCTGGATTTGTGATTCTTCACAAAAAATGTGGGCATCATCCTGTACGAAACCGCGAACCCTCATCAAGCCATGCAGGGCTCCCGATGGTTCAAATCTTGTGCATGAACCGAATTCCGAAATCCGAAGTGGCAGATCGCGATAACTCTTCAATCCCTTGTTGTATATCTGGACATGACCAGGACAGTTCATGGGCTTCAAGGCACTTATTCTATCATTCGGATCAATTTCCTTATCGACATTTACCAGAAACATATGTTCCTGAAACTTTTCCCAGTGCCCTGATTTTTCCCACAGGTTCCGATCCAGAACAGCTGGTGTATTAACTTCGAGATATCCGTATTCGGCCTGGATCCTCGACATGTAAGACTTCATTTCCTTGTAGATGGTCCATCCGTTCGGATGCCAAAAGACCATACCGGGAGCTTCATCCTGAAAATGGAACAGCTTCATTTCGCCACCCAATTTGCGATGATCTCTTTTCTTTGCCTCTTCAAGAAATGCCAGATGTTCCTTCAGATCCTTGCGATTCCTGAAAGCAATCCCGTATATCCGTTGCAGCATCTTGTTTCTGCTGTCACCCCGCCAATAGGCTCCGGCTATGCTCATCAGCTTGAAGGAGTCAGCGGGAAGCTGACCCGTGTGGCAAAGGTGAGGACCACGACATAGGTCTTGCCAGTCGCCATGCCAGTACATCTTGATTTCCTGATCTTCGGGAATGGCTTCCACGAGTTCAATCTTGTAGGGCTCATTGTTCTCACGATAATGTTCAATGGCCCGTTCACGATCCCAGACATCAAAGGAAACCCTGTCCCTCAAATTGATGATTTCCTTCATTTTCTTTTCAATGATTTGCAAATCAACGGGTGTAAATGGAGTGTCCCTGTCAAAATCGTAATACCATCCCCTATCGATAACCGGTCCGATGGTGACCTTGGTTTCAGGCCATAATTCCTGAACGGCACGTGCCATTACATGAGCAAAGTCGTGACGAATGAGTTCGAGAGCATGGGGATTGTCCCCCATTTGGTTGATCTCCAAGGTGGAGTCGGAATTAATGGGCCATTGAAGGTCCCAATGAATTTCATTTACCAGCGCTGATACAGCCTTCTTTTCCAGAGAGGGAGAGATGGATCGAGCGATTTCAACTGGAGTAATACCCTTGTGGTATTGTCTGGAAACGTTATCGGGGAAGGTAATTGAAATATTTTCAGTCATTGATTTGTCCTCATCTGTTCGGCACCCACGATGCACCCGGTTGTGGGAAAACTTGATCACTAGACTATAAGGAATTGCAAGGAGTTTTAAAGGCTGGAAATAGGATTATTCTTTACCTGTTATGATTAAGTCACTATCAAGTCAAAAATTTGCATTGGAATAGAGGTGGAATGACAAACTACATTACATTACCAGAAACTTCAAAATCCTATCTGGCCTATGACAAACTGGAAGGTAACGAACCTGGCATCATATTCCTTCCTGGTTTGAAATCCGACATGGAAGGCACCAAGGCACTGGCTCTCAAGGCTTATTGTCAAGAGAAGGGCAGGTCATATCTGAGATTTGATTATTTCGGGCATGGTAAATCCTCGGGAAAATTTGAAGAGACCACGATCAAGGATTGGCATTCGAGTGTGGATATCATGTTCAAGGAGTTGGATTTGGGGCCCCAAATCCTCGTAGGGTCTTCGTTGGGAGGTTGGATTGGTTTGCATTATGCCCATCAAAACCCTGACAAGGTCCATGGCTTTGTCGGTATCGCCAGTGCCGTACAATTCACCGATGAAATTTACGCGGGTTTAGGTGATTCAGAAAGAGTGGATTTGTCTCGTAAAGGTTATGTGGAATTACCATCGGATTATGAAGATGGAGATTATTATATTTCTGCTCAGCTATTGGAAGATGGAAAGCAATTTCGCCTGTTTGACAAGGAGGTAAAATACCAATGTCCAATCAGACTGCTTCATGGTCTCGAAGATATTGATGTTTCGCCATCTGTTTCCAGGAAAATCCTCCATCATGTCAATGCCAATGATATTGCGATGAAACTGGTTGAGGGTGCGGACCACAGGTTTAGTGATGCCGTTTGCCGGAAATTGATCATTGAAGCGATAGAATCCATTTCTTCAACAGGATAATGATGTGGGGGCTTGACCATACTTGATACATGTCCCAAAATCAAGGAATGAGTTCCGGCCACGTTCAAGACAAACCCGATGTTTGAAAGAATCATGCTACATTTTCATGACAATTTCCCAAGTCAATATCGCATATATTGGGGGATTCGGATTCAACCTATTTTCAGGGCCCTCATGGATACCAGAACAGTTACAAATGAAAATTGCAATCAATTATGGGTATTGGAAAAAATAGACATGCTCAAGATAATTCACTATGTTGGCTTTAAATAGGTCAGTTTGGAAATAAAATCCTACCACATTCTGACAATGAAAGTGATTAGAAAGGGAATTATATCCTTGATTGAATTTCCCATTTACCGAAAATACAACAGGTGTTCAGACACCGCGGG
>JAPORQ010000035.1:0-43103 GCA_026710155.1 Paracoccaceae bacterium | reverse complement strand
GCCTCCACAAAAAAAATGGGGAAATTCAATCAAGGATATAATTCCCATCAGAAAGCATCCGACCTTTATTTGTTTTTCTGGGGAAATAAAATCTAGAGATTCTCTGGAAGAGTTTGCACCTGCAATTTTAGGTTTGCACCTAATGAAGTCCTGGTCAGTTTATGTTATTAGGTAAAAGAGGAAACTATGAGTATGTACTCTGAAACTGAACTTGAGGAAGAGGTATCTAAACCTGAGGATGAAGCTGATGAAGAAAATTTTGATTCTTCTATGGAACCCTTTAACCCCTCTGATATCGACATAGCAGCCGAACCAAAATCCCTTGATCTCCTGATAGAAAGGATAAGTGAGGGTGAAATTGATATGAACACAGACTTTCAACGGCATTCTGACTTATGGGATAACCGCAAGATGAGCCGTTTGATTGAATCAATCCTAATTCGATTACCAATTACTCCATTTTACTTTGATACGTCTGATGACGACAAATGGTTAATTGTAGACGGTCTGCAGAGGCTTTCGACGATAAAGAAATTTGTAATTGATAATAATTTACGTCTAAGGGGTTTGGAATTCCTAAACGACCTCACCGGATCAACCTATGAACAACTACCCCGTAAATATAAACGAAGGATTAAAGAATACCCAATCACCATTTACAAGATAAAACCCGGTACGCCCAGAGATGTAAAATACATTGTTTTTCGGAGAATCAACACTGGTGGTTTAATTCTGAACAATCAGGAAATCCGAAATGCTTTGGCTCCATCGGAGGTTCGGGAATTATTGAAGGAATTAACACGGCTAGAAGCATCAAGGACGATGTTGGGAGATCTTTCAAAGCGAATGAAGGACCAGGAACTGGTTTTGCGGTTCTGGGCCTTTTTTAGATTTGATTACCTTGATCCATCAAATAAAAAAGAAATGGCTTCCTTTTTGGACAGAGCTATGGAAGAAATCAAACAGGGAGATACGGACTACAAGCAAAATTTCAAAAAAGTATTTGCTATGGCAATAGAACGCTGCCTTACCCTGTTGGGAGAAAACGGTTTTGCAAAGGATCCTGATGAGAAAACGACTTTCAAGAACTCTACTCTTTTTGAGGTTTGGATGGTAACCTTGGCTAAAATAAATGAAGAGCAATTTGATAAATTGAAAAACAACAAATCCAAATTTACAAAAAAGGTGGGTGAGTTATTAAAAAATGATGGATTCATTCAGGCTATTTCCTACTCAACCCAAAAAAGAGACCATGTAGAGTTACGCTACGATAAGGTTGATAAATTAGTTTCGGAGGTTTCGAAGATTGAATTCATCAACATTCAGAATTTCAAGTCTCTTCTTGATAGCAGCTTTCCACTTGGCCCACTGAATTTATTTTCAGGCTTAAATGGGATGGGAAAATCAACCTTGATTCAAAGTTTGTTGCTTTTACGTCAATCCTACCAAAAAAACATTCTCCAAAAGGAGGGACTTATACTCAATGGTGATTTCATTGAATTAGGAACCGGTAAGGATGTTCTTTCCCAATTTGGGGAGAAGGAGAACATTGTTTTCACCATAAAATTTAACAAGACCCAAAGACCCGTAAGGTTTGAATTTGATTATGACCATTCCTCCGAGTTCCTTCCATATAGGGAGGGTTTTTTTGAGCAAGGGATTAAACTGAATGAAATAAACCTATTCAACACAAATTTCCAATATCTTTGTGCGGATCGGCTTGGTCCCCGAAGGGATCATAAATTTTCGGATTACAACATAAATGTTTTGAAAACCCTTGGAAAGCATGGCGAATATACTACCCACTTCATTGCTGAAAACGGGAACAAAAAACTTGAGATAGAAGAACTAAAACATTCAAAAGCATCCTCGGACTATCTGATTTCAAATATTGAGGCCTGGATGTCTGAAATTACCCCCGGTTTAAAGATCAATGCCGTGATTGAACCACAATTCAATTCAGTTAGTTTGGGATACTCATTCATTCAGGGTGAGGACATAACCGATGAATTTAAGCCACAAAATGTTGGGTTTGGTTTGAGTTACGTACTTCCGGTTGTAACAAGTATTTTAAGCGCCTCCAAGGGTGATTTATTGATTATTGAAAATCCAGAATCTCATTTACATCCCGCTGGCCATTCCCTAATGGGTAAATTGTGTGTAATTGCTGCAAAGAATGGTGTCCAGCTAATTGTTGAATCTCACTCCGATCATTTTCTAAATGGACTTAGAGTTGCAGTAAAACAAAATAAAATTGATGCAGAAGATATAAAAATATTCTTTCTTGATAGAGATGTTCGAAATTCAGTTCATGCTTCGGAAGTTATGCACCCAAGCATTGACGATCAGGGATGTATCGATTTTTGGCCAGATGGTTTCTTTGATCAGTGGGATAAAGAACTGGACCAACTTCTATGAGCAATGGGATTGTTTTAAACCATTACTCTTTGCCATTTAACACCAAAGATGAAGCAAGTGAGGGATTGTTAATCTTTTTTAAGGTACTAAAAGATTGCAAAAAATACGGCTTGAAAATACTCCTGGTCGATGAAGACCAAGATAAATCACTTATGGGGTTAGAACTATTCCAAGGATATTTTGTTCGTGACTGGTTTAATTCTTCCAGGAATAAACCTGAACTTTTGGACTGGCGTAGATTTCTAAAGAATGTTGAAACGAAGCAACCTTTATTTGAACAAGTTGATATTTCAATAATAGATGAAGCTATTGAAGTTGGTTTGACAGGATCCAGCAACCCCAAGCCTATACTATTGGCTTCATATTATTTTGAGACCTTTTTGGCAAGTTTTGCAGCATCAGAATTTTGGATGAAGCCACATATATCTGTTTGGGTGTATAAACTTGGAGACCCAATAGAGGAAACAACCTATAAAATACCCAATCTATACAATGATGATAGCCTAGAAATTCATGGAGAGGAATTAAAGAAAGGGCACGAGGACCTGACAAGTTCGGCCATGGAAATTTGGGAAAATAGAAGGGAATTGTTTCCACATTTGATTTTTCTTTCCAGGCAAATCGGTACCGCACTTCAAAATTGGTCCGCACGTCCCGACATATTAAATATGGCAAAGCAATCCCTGAAAATAATGGAAGAGTTTTGTGAAAAATGGCAGGCCAGCGAATACCACGAATATAGGCATGATTTTTTGACTGAATTGGGTCTTGAATCCAAGGTAAGTGGTGAATCACCATCTGTTAGAAAAAATCGAAAATTTAGAACAGAACGCACATATTATCTTGATGATGGGCGTAAGGTTGTTTTCGAGTATCATGTAAAGCTACCTAACGGTTATCGGTTATATTATTTTCCCGATACTGACCAAAGAATTATCCATGTGGCTTATCTAGGACCCCATAAAAGTACAAAAAAACATTAGCAAAGGCAATTCGATCGTAGGTGATTCTTAACTTTGAAGATTCCTGAACGGTTACGTTTAAACAATGAATTTTCCTAAACAAATTCTGGTCGGATTGGTAATGGTACTAATGTGCCTGGTTATTTTGCTTCCTATGGGTTCAATAGTTTACATAGCTTTGTTTGGAGGAGGTGATCTTCAGGAGTATATCCAAAACGGTGCATTCAGACGGTATATTCTCAACACCATCTATCTGGTAATTTTGGTCTCGGTTCTGGCAGGAATATTTGGTGTTACCTCTGCTTGCCTCGTGACTATTTATGATTTTCCATTCAGAAGGATTCTTGAATACTCTCTTTTCTTTCCTCTAGCCATACCTGCATATGTTGGTGCCTATGCGCTTGTGGATTTTTTCGAATATGCCGGTCCGGTTCAGGGATTGCTAAGGGACATCTTTGGGTGGAAAAATCCAGCGGATTATTATTTCCCGGAGATCAGAAGCCTTGGTGGAGCCTCGATAACCCTCTCCCTGGTGCTTTTTCCTTATGTATATTTATTTACTCGGGTTGCCTTGCGAGAACAATCATCAGCTATCATCGATATTGCCAGCACTTTGGGGAAGGGACCGTTTATCAGACTGTTCAGAGTTATCATTCCACTGGTGAGACCCGGAATATTTGCTGGCTTGATCATTGTCATGATGGAAACGATTGCTGATTTTGGAGTTGTTGAATATTTTGCAGTTCAAACTGTAACTACCGGAATCTATACCGTATGGCTTGAGGCCTATGATTTAAGTGCTGCAGCCATGCTATCCGTGATTGCATTGATACTTATATTGATCATCATTCTCGGTGAAAGAACCTTAAGGTTCAATTCCGAATATCATAAGGTTTCACAAGCACCGATTTATTCAAAGCGAAATGATCTTCCCAAATTTGCTGGGTGGCTTGCCACAGGATTTTGTTTACTCCTTGTTACCCTGGGATTCATCTTACCCGTATCAATCATGTGTACTCATGCATTCTCCAGTTGGGAACTCTGGTTTGAGAAGGTACTGATAGATTCATTTGTAAACAGTTTGTTTACGAGTGGTATCGCAGCATTTTTAACCTTGGCAGTAGCAATTATACTGGTTTATGGTCAAACCGTAACAAAGTACCGTTTGTCAAGGTTTCTCATGCCCACCCTGACTCTTGGTTATGCCATTCCGGGCGCGGTAATTGGAATTGGGATATTGATTTCCCTCGCCTCATTCGATCATATCCTTGCAGACTGGATTTCATTGAGATTTGACTATGATCCGGGATTATTGCTGACAGGTACAGCATTTGCCGTTATTTTTGCCTATTTCATCCGGTTTTATGCCATAGCTCAAAACATTGTCGAGGCTTCCTTCGGACGGATACCTCCTACGTTGATAATGGTTCCGAGATCGCTTGGCAAATCGGCACAGGAGTCTTTGTTTTCAGTGCATTTGCCAATAATTCGAGGATCACTGGTTACAGGATTAATTCTGGTCTTTGTTGATTGTATCAAGGAATTGCCAGCAACTTTACTTTTACGACCCTTTGACTTTAATACCCTTGCTACAAGAGTATATGACAGGGCTTCACTTGAAAATCTGAGTGAGGCAGCTCCTGCTGCGTTACTGATAGTTTTGATTGGGTGTTGTGGAGTATTTTTGTTAATAAAATCGGATGGATCAGGAGACTCTGTTTAGCATATCTAGAAATTTAGTATAACAGGTATTTCTGTGCCCTTTGGTCAATGGTTAGTTTATTAACTATAAAATATGGGAATTATATATTCAGGTTGACAAACCCTGATTGGAATCCGTTTATACCAAAATTGGCATTGTTGCAATATTTCACCCATGGCGAATCCCTTGGGTAAATTTCTGGGGGATTCGTCTAATCTCTAGCAATGTCCCTAGCAGCCTTGCCCTGATAATCCCCTAAAATATATTATCCTCAGTTTCCTGTGTATTGGTCAAACCTGCTTGCTTCAAACACCATGTCCTCAAAGAGGGGATTGGACAGACGTAATTCTTATTTTCGTCTGGTTGAATGAAGCCCTGGTGTAACAACCGAGCAAACAGATGATCCGTTGAGTGTTGTCCGATGTGTTGATCCCCCTGCCGGACCGCTTTCTCTTTGGCTTTGTGGATAATCAAATGAACATCGTCCCCGAGTAGGCTTCTATTACTGGGTATGTTTGTCATGAAGTGTCCGAGGAACCGCTGTGAAGTACGAAAAGTATCTCCTACCCGATTTGCATAGTAATTTTGCCTGTAAATACGGGCTTGGTTCAAACCATTGTCAATGTTGACTTCTTCTAGATCGCCATTGCTCTTGAGAAGTTCCATAGAGAGCCCTTTTAGGGCATTGTGCATATGCGATGGCCAGCCATCTGACCAAGAATAAAGCTTCTTTATGGTTTCTTCCCGGTACTTCCTGGAACCGTTGGTACGGTAAGTATCAAAATAACAGGTACACAATTCCCTGACTTGTTCCTCAGAAAGAGGTGGCAGGGTATGAACAGAACCACTTTCCGGGCGGGTGAGTGCATTTCCTTCCTGTAGCCTGGTCTCGGTATTACCCAATCCCATAAGTAGTGGGAAAATTGGTAATTCATGGGCACCTTCATGTATATCTTTCAGCAGTTTGAAACCACCTGGTTCCAATGTCTGTGCCTCATCAATCAGAAGACAAACCGGTCTGTCCCATTGATAATTTCCCAAAGCTGTACGTAGATCAGTCCACTCGACGGGCAGCATGTCCCTTTCTTGGCGTATTGCTTGGCGCTTGTAGCCAGCCTTGATGATCTTGTCAATGCCTCCAGCAGCAGTATGTTGAATGGTAAAGGTTGTCCTGAGTTTATTTAGGGCATCAGGATTGATTTTCTCACAAATATTCATGAAAACGGCCAGAGGGTTATTCAGCATTCCAGTTGACAATACTACTACATGAGGGAATTTTTTCCCTTTACCCCAGGGTTTCCACAGTTTCTCCGAAAGATGTGTTCCAACACTGGTTTTACCCGCTCCAGGAGCTCCCTGTACTAACCTTGTGGCAGACCTGAATGACATTGTCTCGCCACCAGTCCACTTCTTCATGCGGAACTGCCAAGCATAATTAATATTGTCCAGTACTTCTTCCCTCCCGACAAAGAAGCGGGCGGAATCCCGGTCCGAACTCAGGGAGAATTCCCTAATACCTTCGATATCCGGTTTTCTCATGCAAAACTCCTCTTTGGTAGATCAGTACATTTACCAGTGTTATAATCATAACCAAACATTGTAGCAAGAAAATCCTGCCAGCCAGTAAACCGTTTTAATACAACTGTATTGATGATTTTATTTGGTTGCAGTGATTTCCAACCTGTGATCCAGATAACCATTAGTTTTCAAGACAATGATATAATCCTGATTCCGGTATATTGAATTTTATAACCAATTAAATAGAGGCTTATAAAGATCGGTTGAACACGCATCAATCCACCAGCCTGTCAAGGCAGCCTCCAAACCGGTCCCGCCCCAATCCATGCTCCCCCGCCAATTCCTGCCCGGCGTCCAGTCCACCCACGCCACCTCCCGCCGTTCCTCGGCGCACGGGGTGCCGGTCCCAAGGCTTTCAGGAACCGGGTTCCATCAGGTGGGATGGTTCGGGTGGGGAGGAAAAGCGCACCTCCGCCAACCCATCCTTGCAAGCCCCAAATCGAAAAGGCCATGGGACTCTGTCCCTTGGTTGCCATCAACCCAAACCAGCCATGACAATATTAATGATTAAAGTCATTCACCGAAAGGAGAACGTACACATGAAACGATTGCTTATCACCCCCCCCCCATATTTAAACTCGTAACCCTTCTGCTGCTTGCGGTGCTGGCCGCACCGGCACAGGCGCAGACTTTGCCGGAGATTAGCATGCGATTGTCGCCACCGGGCAATCCGATTGGCGAGGCATGGTTGCAACCCTGTAACAGCGGCAATGGCGGCCTGCCGGTCCAGATCCGGGCCAGCCGGAACGCCCAAGGCGTAACGGTCAACATCCTGGCCTATACCGTCTCCGGCTTTGACCGGTTTCGGAATCACAATGTTCCCCCATGGATCGAGGATACCCCAGAAAACAGCCCCCTTGTCTACCGGAGACGGTCCACTCCAACCTATACAGGGACCAGCACCGGCTGGTTTAATCTGAACCGCTTTCCCGACAGCAGTAATACTCCCAACAGCGGATCTCCCTGCTTTCCAGACGATAACCTCATTGCCGGCATAAGTGAGGTTAAAGTTGTTTTGATGCCCGGCACTGGTTATACGATCAATCCGGACATGCGTGAGGTGATTGTTAATATTGCCGATGAAAATGGAGAATCGTGTGACAATGAAGCCGAGATTGCCCGCAGGGCTATGTCGGATACTGCGCCGCTCATGTACAAAGTGACCGGCAATGGCAGTCTGGGCTCATATTCGGGGACGTGCATTTGTGCAACCGAAGCACAGGTGGATGAATTTCGACTGAAACCTCACAAGATGTGTGATGATTCGCCCTGGCCCGGAGATGAATGACGGCATGGTGCATAACAAAACAACGGGCGGCTTTGACCGCCCTTTTTTTGGCAAATTGGTCTCTGTCAGACCTGCATTTGGACGGTTCAGCAACCTTGCACCTGATGGCTTGTGTTAATATAACAGGCAAACAGGGCCTGCCGGTTTATCTCTTTTCACCGGTTGATAAATCGAAAGGAGAAAATGATGGAACGATCAACCACAAAAATCCTGCCCCACTAAACTAGTAGCCCTTTTACTGCTTGCGGTGTTGGCCGCGCCGGCATGGGCGCAATGGCAGGAACCAAT
Source organism: Paracoccaceae bacterium (assembly GCA_026710155.1). Lineage (GTDB taxonomy): Bacteria > Pseudomonadota > Alphaproteobacteria > Rhodobacterales > Rhodobacteraceae > MPNP01. The sequence goes on along the minus strand of JAPORQ010000035.1, from coordinate 34,867 downwards.
TCCCCCGATCCGTGAACCCACCTGTCTCCCTAGGTGGACAGCGCAACAGGCTCCGCTTCCGGGTGCGCCAGCCTGGATGGGCAATCCGATGACATGGAGATGTGTGCTGGCCGATGATCCGTATGAAAACACGCGCCGGTCAACGGTTCAGCTTTCCCTAGCCGGGCCGGTGTCTGTCAGCGGGTGCGGTGCGAGCTATTTCACGACCCTGAACTTCCGGTTATCGGGCGGGTTCTTCAAGACCTTGAAGTGCGGGGTGCATGGATTGGGGCATGACCAGCCTGAAAGTTGCCTTGACAGGCTGGTGGATTGATTCGTGGCCAACCTATCTTTTAAGACCCATTAAATAACACCTCGTCTTTATGGTGATATCACTGTCAATAAAGGTTTAATAGGCGCACCACCATTCTCTGATATGAAGCTCCCTATAATTTTACCTATGGGGAATTGCAGAGTAAAATCGATTGGATTGAAGTGTTAAACTCGGGTTGCTGATACTTATTAACTTGGCTTTACCGGTAAACCCAAGCAAGGTTGCACTAGCTACCTTGTAAATAGTTTTTATCGGGTTTTGCGGGGAATTTTTGCTGATAAATTCTGATAGATCTGGAAATTCGATTAATGTAGTGGTTGCAAGGTATCATCAGGATACTATTTTCAGTTATTGCTAAAACAAATTTTGTATCTTCAACCTCAGGTGTTTTGGTATCTGATTTGTAATATTTTACATTTGGATATTAGGTGTTTCAGTCCAATGGGTCATCAGTCTAAACCTTAACGAAATAATATTATGAGATCATTGACAAAATGTAAATTGGTGCGCCGCAATAGCTCAGTTGGTAGAGCAGTTGATTTGTAATCATCAGGTCCGCGGTTCGAATCCGTGTTGCGGCACCATACTTCATTAAAAATGAGAAACTGTCCTTAGAAGACTAGTGCATTTTCCACTATATATTGTTTCCGTATTTTGAAGGCTTTCCCCCTTTATTTATCTGTATTCAAGAAAATATTAATTGGAGTCTTTTGTTTGAATCAGTGCATTAGTATCTCACCATTATTGATTTGATGGATAAAGGAATTTCAACTTCATAAGTGCATCCTGATCCCTGAAGCGCCAGTTTGTTGTCGCTCCCTCACCATTGCGACCATCCTCCCAAGCACCGACTTCCTCAATCATCGTTTCACGGTCAGGAATGCGCTGCTTCAGGTTGTGATGGACCTCGAACCGTCTGAACAATTTGGCCACCTCCCCGAGTTCAAAGGTTTCTTAAAAGGTTGTACAGCCTGTGGGCATTCAGGATGTACATGATCAGGACAATCTTCCGGTCTGGAAAGTGAACATCCGCAAGTTTCTGCAATGCCTTTGCAAAATCCCTCTTGGTCCAACGGTCCATAACCTTGACATGACGTCACCCTTTGAGGGGTGCATGGATCATCAACAGGTTGGCCGTCCCGTTGCGCTCATGCCCGTGATCATAGCAGGCCAGGGCTTCAAGCTGTCTTTCCTAATGTCCGCCGCACCGTTTCCAAGGATATGCCGGCGACGACCTCCAGTCCCTCGATATCTGTATGGTCCATTCCGAACGGCCGGAAGGGGGTTTCGAACAGGTCAGCCTGACCAATCTAGTCTCACCCTCGCCATCAAGAATGCGCTTCTTCCGGTTGGCCTGCTCCCTTCGGTTCAAGGGCGCATCCAGACCTTCCATGACACATTGCCTGCGCATACGCTCCGGGGTCACAATGCCAACCCCGGCAATGTCACCATCCTTGAAACTACCATCCCTGTTTCCTTCATCGGTCAGCAGAAGAATATAGGCCTGCCGGCGCGATTCGGCTGAATCTTTGCGACAATCCACAAGGTGCAACAGGTGGAGGAGTTCCTCCTCCAGATGTACTCGATATGTTTTCCTACCTCCTTTTGAAACCCCTGTATCGTGATTGGAAAAGGGCCTGTTGCTCAAATGAAATATTGTTGTGATTGGTAGTTGATGATTTACCACGCAACCAGCAAAAAGGCAAATGGTTGTCTTGGTGGGTTCATATCATCAACACAGTGATGTTAAGATACCAGTTTGAAAATACAGGGATGTTAAATCTCTATATTTGTAAGTTTTAATATTTGTGAATTACCTTCCTTATCCCAATTATATTCATAATGATCGCCTTGGTTCACTGGAAGGTTGATACGGGTAGGCCAAAAAATACAAACATTTTCACCACCTTCTTTACGAACGCTATTATATATTATCCCGTTTTCATCTGATCTTTCAAATTCTGATGGCCATCTTAATTCATCAGACCATTCTTGTGATAACTGATATTTTGCAGGATCAGATTGATATAAAAATGGTAACTCAACTTGTCTGTTTCTGATATCAATTAATTCCTGATCAATATCAGCAATAAGTTCTCTAATTTGAATTTTACTAGGGAAAGCACTTTCTGATAATCTAAGGTTCCTATCAGCATGGTAAAATGTTTCTGCAAGTGCTGTTTCAACATCCAATGATGCATACCAGGCACCTAATTTCCAAGAATTGAATCTGCCACCCTTTTCATTAGCATGTAAATAAGCAGCCATTACAAGGCTTGCTGTATTGCCGCTTACAATTTCATGATCTGGTATGAGGTTAATTCTGCTGTGTAAAAGCAGAAACCTGTCATTGGTAATGACTTCAAAAATAAACCCAGCCTTTAGATCCTCTGGTTCATCTGTTATATCATCAAAAATGCCTATTGTTGGGTATTTACTTGAAATTAGCCGATGTGTTTTTTTTCTTACAAGACTTTTTTCAAGTATCACTTCATTCCTCTCCAAGCATCAATATAACGCCTTACCGCATATAAGTTATTGATGCTCCCCTTTAACAAGTAATCAGATGGAGAGATACCACAAAATGGTAAATCATGGTTTTTACTGAAAAACCACCTTTTGGCACTGTCATGATCAGCAAACAGAAGTCTAAGCCCTTTATGGATACCAAGAAGTAGTGAGATTCTTTCCAATTGATCTCTACTTAGTGAATTAACACCTTCTCTTTTCCATTTTTGGTAAGTTTGACGATGTATGTCACCTAATAAAGCCAAGCGTTGCTTTTCATCAAACCCCCACCGATTACAAAAATTGACGAACAATCGAAATCCAGATGGAGATAACTGTTTCCTAATTTCACTGTCTCTGAGGTTATCAAGCGAGATATATGAATCCGGTATTATTGCTTCTGGACTTTTGGAAGTATGCATTTAGATTTCCCTCATTGAGTATGATTCCATACTTAAAGTATATAAATATACAAAAAATGAAATATTTCAAGATTTTGATGATGACAGATTGATTCAGAGCAAGAAGTAAAAACTAATTCCAAAGATAAACAGTTCAGGTCGTAGTATAAAATTCTTTTAGTTAATAAGGTGAATGTAAAATCCAGGGCATTGAATTTTCCCACCCCAATGCCGGCAAGGAATGAATTCTTTCCTTTCCCATAGGGGCGTTGACACCATCTTCAACGAAAATCGGGAATGTGGCAGATTTGATGAATTGTGGCTTGAAGACAATAAATAGAGGTGCCCTCAAGTCAAAAAGTTATCAAAATGATGATGAATTTACCGAACTAAAGAGTAATTTTTTTAGGAGCTTGGATTTCAGAGAATTTTCCAAGTTTTTAGACTGATGGATTAAGTGTCATCATTCACAATCATAAGGTAAAGATACGCAAAAAGATGAGACGCTATTTATTCCAATGAATTACAGTTTCATTTTTAAGTTAAAGGAGGGAGCCCAAGTTCAATAAGAAATGAATTGTGTCTTGCTTGTGCCTCTTGGATTTTCTTCTCAGCTGTAATCACCTCGGTATGCACCTCAGCTAGATCAATTGGTTCTTCTTCCTTGGCTGTGCTGACATAACGCGTGATATTCAGGTTATAGCTGTTTTCTCTTATTTCTTCTAGTTCCACACATCTGGCATATCGTGAAATAATCTTTGGTCGCTCCTTATAGGTATCTATGATTTTCTGGATATGTTTTTCGGTGAGTTTATTTTGCCGTTTGTCTTTCTCGAAATGCTCGGATGCATTAATGAACAGTACATTATCTGAACACCTACACTTTTTCAGGACAAGAATACAGACAGGGATACCTGTTGAATAGAACAGTTTGGCTGGCAACCCGATGATGGTATCAATATGACCATCATCAAGGAGTTTTTGACGAATTTTTTCTTCTGCACCTCCTCGGAACAACACTCCGTGCGGTAATATAATGGCCATCACCCCATCTTCGTTCAGATAATGGAATCCGTGCAGCAGAAAGGCAAAATCCGCCGCAGACTTTGGTGCCAATCCATGACTAATGAAGCGGGAATCGCTCTTCATTTCTTCCTTAGGATCCCATCGATAGCTGAATGGAGGGTTGGCCACAATGGCATCGAAGCCAGGCTTTTTGGCTGGGTTGGTTTCACGGAGTAGCGGCCAGTCATTGGCAAGGGTATCACCATGATAGATATCGAATGCCGTATCCTTCACCCCATGTAAAAGCATGTTCATGCGGGCAAGGTTATAAGTAGTGATATTTTTTTCCTGACCATAAAATCTGCTTATACCCTGTTGGCCCATGTGTTTACGTACATTGAGCAGTAACGAACCGGAACCGCAAGCAAAATCCATCACGCTTGCAAGTTGTTCACGCTTACCAGCATTCGGATCTTGGCTATCAAGTGTGACAATCTCAGAAAGAATTGATGATATCTGTTGAGGGGTATAAAATTCGCCAGCCTTTTTTCCTGAGTCAGCAGCAAACTGACCGATAAGATATTCATAGGCATCTCCCAAATCATCTCTGGCTGATGAATAATCAGGAAGGCCCTCATCGATAGTCGTAATGATCGTACAAAGTACTGCATTACGTTCAGGAAAGTCTCTACCCAATTTATCAGATGTAAGATTGATTTCTGAAAACAGTCCGGAAAAGGTGCTTTCGAATGATTCATTTTCAATGTATTTGAAACCATCTTGAATCATGTCGAGCAAATTACCATCCTGGGTACGCGCCATGTAAGCTAAACTGGTCCACAAGTGTTCAGGGCGTATGATGTAATGTGTCTTGAGTTTCATCTGATCCTCAAACTCCGGAATATCTTCTGGGTTTCTATCATACCAAATTGAAAGTGCAGACCAGCCATCTTTACCACTACCATTCGGGTCAGGGTAGTCAGAACCGAGTTCCTTCTTGGCGGCTAACTCGTAATTACCTGAAAGGTAACGGTGAAACAGGAAAGCGAGCATGTAATCCCGGAAATCATCTGCATCCATGGCACCGCGCAAGCGGTTCGCAATGTCCCAGAGTGTCTTTCCCAGATATCTTTTTTCTTTTTCTATCATATCGTATCACTCATTTTGATTGTTGTACAAGTTGGGATTGAATGGGTATTTTTTGATGAATTTATCAAGTATCCTACGAAAATGCTGCTTGTTTTCTTCCTGCATTTCCTTTGGTTCAAACAACGAGTAATTTCCATGATTAAGAATATTGATCATCCGTGTATGAAGAAGCCTGGTATCATCTTGATCTTCTAGTTTGATACATTCAGAAAAATTCCGGTAACCATGAAAGTTTGCTGTTTTTTCCAGAATGGTCCTAAGCATATTGAAATGATAGGTAAAAAGTTTGCCAGTCTGACACGCCTCGTAGAGTTCTGTTAAAATTGCCGTATGTTGAAAAAAGGGAGTGTCACCAGTTTTGCTAAGTTTATATTCTTCAAATGATTTATCACGGCTGAGAAAGTATTGGTTGGCATTATCTAATTCGTTGTAAAGGACATTGAAAAAAAGTGCATGGTGTGTTGAAATTACAGTTTTGACCCGACTTTCTGAATTCAGTATTTTGGATAGATGATGAGCCACACTAATTGCATAATGCTCATCAAGTGATGAAATCGGGTCATCTATGTAAATGTAGTTGACCCAACTATATGGACCGTTACCGTCATCATCCAGTACAAGCTGGATAATGGCAAGAAAGAAACACCAGATGAATATATTCTCTTCGCCACGGGAAATTTTGATGTACTGCTCTAAAAAGGTTTCCATTTCCCCCCTGTTCTCGATTCTATTTGTCTGATTTACATGACGATCAAAGTACACTTCCCAGTCAGTCATATTTATACTAAATTCAAAATCAGCATAACGTTCTAGAAGTGGACGGATGCGAGTCTCCATTTCCATTGCATGGAGACCATCAAAGAAACGAGATCTTTGATTGAGTTTCAAAAATCGATATTTGTCGTTCTCCAGATCGTTGTCCCATGTGAAAAGATCTTCCGTGAAGGCGTTATAATAAAGTGTATCTCTAACTTCGGTTTCGTCGTCAGCATTCAGACCTTTTCCTATTTCTTTGAAAGCAGTTGATAATCTTGTCTTACCGATACCATTGTAAGCATAAAGCAGGATATAATCCTTGCTTTTCAACTCGTCACGCAATTTTGAAGCTAAATGATTGAGTGAATAGAAAGTCCTAGTACGGGGCATAAATTACTGGTTCCGCAGAGGCGGAAAAAGCTGCTGCAACAAACCCTTCTTATGCTGGCGCAATGCTTCAAGTTTTTGGCCTGTTGATTCAATAATGTCATCCAGGGAACCTAGGCAGTCGGCAATCCTCTTTTGTTCATTGAGGTTAAAGGTAGTCTTTACGGTAGTATTATGAATTACATTAACATTCAGACTTGGAACACCAGTAGCTTCATTATATTTTAACCAATTAATTTGCTGGATAATGCAAAATAAAAAGCTAGGTTCAATGGTTTTATTTGGTATACAATAAAACAGAGTATCGACCGCCCAAAAAGGAACTCGAATAAAAATTGGCTTATTAATTGTACCCTTCCTCCCAATTAAAATTGCAGGACCCTTAGACAATGCCTTATTTACATGTCGCATTACTCCACCAGTTCCTAATACTGGTATTTCACCTTCTTCAAGAAATTTATGATCTTTTCCATAATGGATATTTAACAACTTTCCTAACTTTAATTCTTCCCATTTGGAGACATCTTGAAACTCCGGAAACCTTAACCTGGGAACGGTTTCACCCGACTGAGGAAAAAGCTGCTGCATCAACCCCTTCTTGTGCTTCTGGAGGGCTTCAAGTTTCTGGTTTGTTGCTTCAATAATGTCATCCAGGGAACCAAGGCAGTCAGCTATTTTCTTTTGTTCCTGATTGGCAGGAGGAACAATTATCCGCAACTTTTCGATCTGCTCCCTATTTATTGAGTCGTAAACCGAACCTCCTGAACCAACAATATTACTTTGTTGAGCAAGTAAAGAATAATACAAAAACCATTTGTTACACTTCGGCTGTAAACTTGCTAAGCCCCGACCAATACAAATTTTCACGGAAGTGATATTTAGTGCTCCAACAGGTGCCCTGACAGACAACAAGATATCACCTGGTTTAGCAAGTTTTGTTACTTGTGTTGTCCATTTTGTAGGCTTCCTGAGAAATATATCACCGAAATCGGTTTTTCCTTGGAAGAAAGGAGCACCGTCTCCTAAAGAATTAATATTTGTTCCCTTGGGAGATTGACCAGCTACAACATGGGATAATGCTCCCAACAGTTTATTTTCCCATTCCCCTGTATCCCGAAACTCCGGAAACCTTAACTTGGGAACAAGCCAAGCGTGCTTATCTTGCATTACCTTCGACCTGTCGTTCATAAGCATTGAGACCAGGAATTTCCCTGTTCTGGCCTCGCTTCTTCAGTAGAGGAATAAGTTTTTGCATAAGAGAAAGTTCCTGCTTTCTACGTTCCCTCCAACCGAGGCCAAGGGGTGCCATAAGGTCAGTGAGTTGTTCGCCATCAAAAAACATTCGGTCAAGGATGTTGTCAACAAATACCGTGAGGACATGAGGTGAAATACCGTGGTTTTTTGCTATCATTGCAATTTGTCTAGCCTGTTTTTCAACCCTGAATTTATCAAACCCTTCCCTAATTGCAGTTTCATCAAGACCCTCTCCTTCACGTAATGAATTGACATATTCAATTATATCTTCTCCATCTTCGAGGAACTTGGCATCGGCCCTAATTAGACCTATGAGCTGATCGCGAGTCATTCTTGCCTTTTTGGGATCCATGTTGGTGTAATCTGCAATCAAATGCATGATATAGTCATAATCAATATCTGCCGAAGAAAAGAGATTAAGTTCAAAATCAGGAAGTTCTTCATCTGGAGTGTGTGATCTGTCACCAGATTGCCCCGTCCCTTTTTCCTTTAAGCGACGAATGGTTTCAAGATATGAACCCTGAAATGAATTGATATCATCTTGGTTAAGAATTTTCTCGATTTCATCTTTTTGCTCATCGGAAAGATCTGTGTATTGGCTAAGTTGGGTTCTAAGCCGACGTATTTCCCTGAAAAGATTGATAAACTGAATTCGGGAAGCATTACCCAACAGGTTATTTACCTGTTCAGGAGTAGTTTCCAGACCCTGCGACAACATGAATTTCTCAAGATTGTTAACTGCCTCCTTGTAAAAACTTATTACAGCCGGCGCTTCCTCAACTAGCCAGATTTTTCGAGCTCTCTCAATATTTACACCGGAAAAGAGCTTAATGGCTTCGTCAACTCTTTCCCGTTGCCCTCGAAAATCGAGAATATTACCAAAGGGCTTGCTGCGGTTGAGTATCCTGTTGGTTCTGGAAAAGGCCTGTATCAGGTTATGATACCTTAGATTCTTGTCCAAGTAGAGTGTGTTGAGAAATTTGGCATCAAAACCAGTGAGTAGCATATCACACACTATGGTGATATCAATCTTCTCAGATCCTCGACCGGGCAGATCCTTGTTGGGAAACTTCTGATCCTTGATACGTTGTTGGATATCTTGATAATAGGAGTCAAAATTTCTAATGTCGTTAGTGACATCATATAGCTGGTTATAGTTATTTATAATGGTCGTAAGTGCTTCCTTCTTGTCTTCCGGATCTCTCCTATTGTCTTCCCTTTCCTGGTCAAGGCTCTCCTGAAATTGTTTTATATCCTTGTTGCCTTCTGCCGGGGGTGAAAAAATTGCAGCAATCTTGAGTGGCTTGAAGTCTGCATCTTCATTACGTCGGTCTGCTTGGGCTTCATTAAAGATTTGGTAATAATCAATCGCATCATTGATGGAAGATGTTGCAAAAAGTGCGTTGAAATGGCGTTTACCAGTTAATGCATTGTGGTTTTCAAGGATTTCTTCAACTACTTTCCGCTTGTATCTATGGTCATTAATATCTTTCTCTTCGTAGTAATCGACATGGAAACGAAGAACTGTTTCATCCTCAATAGCATGGGTAATTGTGTATTTATGAAGCAATTGCTGAAATAGATCTTTGGTGGTCTTCATTGAAGCAGATTGGCCTTCGACTTTAAGTATTTTGGAATTTTCTTCAAAGATTGGTGTTCCTGTAAAACCGAAGAATTGTGAATTTGGAAAATTTTTTTTGATTGTCTGATGATTCTTACCAAACTGTGAACGGTGACATTCATCAAATATAAAGACCATACGTTGTTCGGAAAGGTGCTGAAGCTGCTCTTTGAGGAGGTTGCCCTCAAGAGCAAGTCCAAGCTTTTGAATGGTTGTAACTATTACCTTGTCAGCATGGTTGTTAGACTGGAGTCTTTGGACTAGCGTTGCTGTGTTGGTGTTTTCCTCGACACAATTCTCCTGGAATTTGTTGAATTCCTCGCGTGTCTGGCGGTCAAGATCCTTACGATCGACTACGAATAGACATTTATGGATATTAGGGTTGTTTTTGAGCAGTATAGCAGCCTTGAAGGAAGTTAGGGTTTTGCCGGAACCAGTTGTATGCCAGATATATCCGTTCCCGCTGTATTGGTTAATGCAATGAATTATAGCTTTTACTGCATATATCTGGTAGGGGCGCATTATCAATAATTTTTCCTCGTTTGCGACCAGAACCATATATTTGTTGATCATTTCTCCCAAACTACACTTGGCCAAAAACTGGACGGCAAAATCATCGAGGTGTGTTATCTTTTTGTTTTCACTGTCTGCAAACCAATAGATCGGGAGGTGCCTCTCGTTAGAATTTAAGGGGAAATGCTTTGAGTTATTGTTGGGAAAGTACCAAGTATCAGTTCGATTGCTGACGATAAAAAGTTGGATAAAGCAAAGTAGTGTCCGGGTATAACCATTGCCAGGGTCGTTCTTGTAGTTTACTATTTGTTCCATCGCCCGACTGGAACTTATACCGGGCCTCTTGAGTTCAATTTGGACAACCGGGACACCATTTAGCAGGATAATGATATCATAGCGATGCTGGCTGTAATCAGTATTGATCCTAAACTGATTAACGACTTCATAAGTATTCTTACACCAGTCCTTGGTGTTTACAAGGTTATAGTTTAGTGGTGTACCGTCATCGCGGATGAATGTTTCACGGTTTCTGAGTGCCTTAGCGGCTTTGAATACATCCCGTGTAGTAATAGCCTCAAGGAGTCGCCTGAACTCGCCATCGGTCAGTGTAACCCGATTAAGCTCTTGAAATTTTTTCCTGAAGTTCCTTTCCAAAGCTTCCCGGTTACGGATATCGTCTCGGTAGATATATTTGAGATCCTTCTGAAGTTTTCTGACAAAATCTTCTTCCAGTTTTTGTTCAGGATTGGTGGATTTATAATTGTTTTTATTCATAAGTTGCTATTACAATAAATTGGTTGATCTATATTACGAAAAAACAACTATGGTAAACAATAGGTTGATAGCCGGTAAGAGTTAATAATGCCGATCAAATTTAAGTTTCTGCATGTATTTCTGGCATACACCAACCATATTTATATGACAATGAATCCCATGTTGAAGAAAGGCTCTTCGTCCCAAATAGTGGGTAAGGTCATACGTCAATTCTTGTACTAAAAACACATTAAGCGGATTTGGATAGGTTTCAATAAATGGATAATTTAGGGGATTATATACTTGAATACCCAACTTCCCCATTTAATCGATTTTCTTCTTTGCCATGAATCTCCAGTCCTTCTTTGGCGGTCGCTTCATTATTGCCTTCGCAACATTGTCTGTTGAGTCCTTTATCGTCTCAAATTCCTCATAGTATTTGGACCGGTTCTTTCGGGCTTTGGGTTTTGAATCTTCGACTTTCATTATGCTGCTTTTCTTAGTCCAGGTATGTTCGGCATTTCGCCATTGATTATTCGTTCAACGCTCAACCCTTGAATAAAATTAAATTCTCCTGTCCAATCCCTTATCCTCTTCTTCCTCAGTCCATGACCAAGTGTCCTTGAATGCCATGACAGGTTTAATATCTTTGTATTGACCCTTGAACGGCAGGTTGTAGTTACTTTTGGAGTTGAATGGCGGGTCCGGATAAATTAAATCAACACCATCGTTTGGCAATGCGTTATGATCACTGATAACATCAAGGCAATCCTTTGCGTCAATTGTTCCAGTCACGACCTGGCACCTGAATCCAACCCGTTATCAGTGGTAAGTTGCTTGTAGGTCAATCTTTTCTTTTCCATCCCCTCGACCATGCCAACCAGGATCTCAAGGGTATCAAGTGGTCTTGCATTGTGTCTGCCAGTAAACTCACAAACATGCCTCTGAAGGTGCTTCGGTGACATCTTGTGGAAGGTTCCCTTGTGGGAGCGTTTAAGCATCGACCGGAAGGACTCGATGCCATTGGTATGAACCATGCCCTCTACAAAAACTTCCGCACTGTGATTGACCGTCAAATGATGGGCAAGTCCCTTGCGGCTTCGGCTTTCATCGGTGTATTTTTCGGCATCCTCTTCAACATTCTCATTGATGAATCCCTGTAATGTCAACTTGCTGGCATCAATCACAACCCTTGCCTTGACATTGTTGGTTTCCCTGTCCTTTACACCGATTATTGCGGTCTTGCCGACAGTTCCCCGACCCTTCTTGACCTTGTCCTTAATTGTGCTTGTTCTTTTCCTTGCCGCCCATGTAGGTTTCATCGGCTTCAATCGGACCGGCAAAGATTTCCAGACCTTCAAGTGAATCCTGATGGGTTTCCCTGATTCGGTGAGCCATGAACCAAGCGGATTTCCGGGTGATTCCCAAGTCCCTGTGAAGTTTCAAACTTGACACCGACTTCAAGCCAGTGCTCAAAAGATAAAATCCGAATGCCCATTGCTGGAAACCTATCGGGGAACTGTGCATCACCGTATCGGTCTTGACAGAAAAATCCTTGCGGCATGAACGACATCTGAAAACCGTTTTCTTGACGTCTTTCCCTGGCTTGGTATGAATATCCTTGGATGTGCACTTCGGGCATTCAACCCCGTTTTTCCATCGCTTGCTGATGAACCATTGCTCGGCTGTATCATCGTCAGGGAACATCTTCATGAGTTGGGGAAGCGAGATTGCCTTGCGGTCATGTTTTCCAGGCGCCTTTGTCATTTTCATCTTTCCTCAAAACCCGAATTAAAGGGAATTATATACTTGATTGAATTTCCCATTTACCGAAAATACAACAGGTGTTCAGACACCGCGGGGGAATACAACTGCACTCCAGGGGAATGTGTGTGGTAGGTTTTTTCACAAAATCGCCGGAAAACCAGCGATGCCTCCACAAAAAAATGGGGAAATTCAATCAAGTATATAATTCCCGAATTAAAATACCCACAAGCTAACTATTTTGTTTGAAATTGCCAACCCCTGCACTCTGTTGTTGAAGATATTTGGGTCTTCAAATATATAATCCCCATAATTTAAGTTTCTCTGCGAACAATATAAATTCTTGCTCACTAAACCTGACCACCTGCTATTGGGATTGCTTGTCCGTTGATGTTGTCAGAACCTTCAGAGCATAGCCACATTACAGTTTTGGCAACCTCTTCAGGTTGAAGCATTTTTTTGTTCCTGTTCAATCTGCTGAGTTTTTGTCGAGCTTCCTCGGGACTGATGTCAAGATTTTCCGCCATCTTTTCTACATTACGATCAACCAGGGGAGTTTCCACATAACCAGGACAAATAGCATTGGCAGTGATACCAGAGTAGAGATATTCTTCCGAGATTCCTCTCACCAAACCTATCAAGGCATGCTTCGAAGCCGTATAAGCAGATGCCCCCTTCAAACCCCGCAAACCGGCCACGGAGGATATGGCAATGATTCTACCCCAATTACCCTTGGCAATCGATGCAAGGGAATACTTGATAGAGAGGTAGGCACCATCTAGATTGGTGGACATTGTTTTTCGCCAGAATCTGAAATCCATTTCAGCAAATTCCATCCCCTCGGCAATACCGGCATTGGCAACATGGATATTGATGATGCCTGAAATTTCTTCAGCTTTCTGGGTAGCCTTCTTGACAGAATTCTCACTGGTCACATCCATTTGAAGGGGGATAAATCCATGAACCTCAGATACTTCCTGAAGCCTGCTGAAATTTCTTCCACAAACTGTCACCTCGGCTCCCGAAGCCTTGAGTTCTTTAGCTATTGCCAATCCGATACCTGTTCCCCCACCAGTAATGAGGGCGTGTGGGTTGGAAGGAATTTCAGTATTCATTTTTGTTTGTCTTCGCTTTAGTGCAAAATGCCAATTTGTAATTGGTGATAAATGTACAGATTAATCTAAAGAGCAATTCCAGAGGAAAAAAGTAATATCTTTAATTTAATCTGTAGCACTGGTAAGTTACTAAATGCTTAAGTTTGAATTAAAATGGGCAGAGGAAAAAAATGAATTTGGAGGAATTGCCGGCAAAAAGGGAATTGGATTTTATCGTCAATAACAAACCAAGAAATACTTTAAAATTAATTCCATACATAGGCTGCAAAGCAGGATTCAAAGAAATTTTTGATAAACTTATCCCCGAAGACATAAATTGCCAAATTTACGATGTTTTTGGTGGAGGTGGATCCTTTGCATTTTATGCCTGCAATAGGTATGGCTCTGAAAACGTAACATATAATGATAACAATCCAATTGTCGTAAATCTAATCCGGCAGGTTCAAATTAATCCAAAGGGACTGTGGAAAGCATATGAAAAACATTACCATAATTCTTCTGTAGAATACTATTATCGTGTAAGAGAATTAGATTTGGATACGGGAATTGAGGGTGCAGGTAACTTTCTGTATCTGGCAAAAAACGCATTTTCCGGAAAGATAAGATTTAATGGGAAAAACAAATTTAATTCACCGATAAGAAAAGGGAGTTCTTGTCCTAAACTCTCTTATGAAAGCCTAAGAGATTTGAGTGAATTAATTGAAGACCTGACAATAACAAATTTGGATTACAAGAAATTCACAAATAAAAAGAATTCACTGCTCTACCTGGACCCCCCATATTTCAACAATACCAACGGCCATTACAATGGTGTGCTGAATTTACAGGAGTTCAATAAATTTTTACGAAAAGTGGAAAAAAATAACCAAATTGTATTCTCTGAACAGAACGATCCCGAAGTTTTTCAATTGTCAGAAGAATATACAGTCTATCCCATAACATTAAATCGATCTTTACAGTATTTCACACAAACAAAAAGCAGAGAAATTATTGCCCTGAACTATTGAGAACAAATAATGACAAATAAAAATGCTCATGTTGGAAAGAATCATGAAAGAATTTTCGCAGATGAAGTGCAAAAAAATCCGCAGACTATCAAAGATATCGTAAGTTCTTTTACACCCCAAGTTCCAAAACGAGGATTGCGAATAAAAATTGTTGAATTAGAAGGTCAGCATGGCGAGAAGTCGGATGTATTCATAAGAACAACCGGAGGGCATAATTACGGTGCGAATGTCAAATCATTTAAAGGAGCAGGATTTAATCAAGTAACACGAATGAAAATTGACAATTTTGTTGAACAATTTTCATTATCTGAAAAATTCCGAAATATCATCAAAAATTTGACCTTGGCCAAGGCAAAAAATAGTCGACAAAATTGGATTACAGCAGAGTATGCAGATGATATAGTTCAAGAAATAAATCCCAAGGCATTTGAGATTATCAAGTACAGTCTATTGGGGGATGATGAACCGGAACTTTTTGTTCTGATAAAATCTGATAGTAAAATCATTTCTATTTTTCAAATGGAAGAATTGCTTCGTTACCTGGAACAATCAATAAATGTTCAAGTTACACCAAGAGGGGTACTGATGCTAAACGAGTGCTTTTCTATTCAAAAGAAAGGTGGCAATGGCAAGCACGATAAATATTCCAAGCATGATTTACGTCACGGTGGGAATAATATTCAAGTAAAAATGAAAACCGGATTAATTTTGAAAAAATTAAACCGAATTACAGCCATAAGTTATTAAATTTATACTTCTCCACTGATTCTTAATCCAATCAAGAGAGCCCAGTTACTATCCGGTTGTTGTTTTCAAAAAAATATTGGTTTAAATATCGAAAGGAATGAAATTTAATTGATTAGCTGAATAGATCAGTTAAAACCTAGTATATATACTGGATTAATCATTAAGGTGTGAGTGATAGAATTGTGAGAGTTGGTACGGTAAAGGAAATCACCGATGGTGAAGCCCGTGTAGCAATTACACCCGATTCAGCCAAGCGAATAATAAAACTTGGTTATGATGTTGCAATTGAAACCGGTGCAGGCAAAGTAGCCGGTTTTGATGATTTTCAATATGAAGAGGCTGGTGTAAGTGTTCTGTCTTCTGCAGATGATCTTTGGGATACTTCGGAAATAATTGTCAAGGTAAATCCCCCAAGCACCGGGGAAGTTGAGGATTTGGGTGAAGGCAAGGCCGTTATTTCCTTCGTTTATCCACAGGAAAGACAGGAACTTCTGGACCTGTGTGCCTCCAGAAAGCTTTCCATGTTGGCCATGGATATGGTGCCAAGGATATCGAGGGCGCAAAAGATGGATGCCCTTTCTTCAATGGCCAATATAGCAGGTTATCGGTCTGTCATTGAAGCAGGAAACAATTTCGGAAGATTTTTCACAGGACAGGTTACAGCTGCAGGCAAGGTTCCTCCCGCCCAGGTTTTGGTCATTGGGGCAGGGGTCGCCGGTCTATCGGCAATTGGAACAGCCACGTCACTTGGAGCCATGGTCAAGGCTTTTGATGTTCGACCGGAAGTGGCTGAGCAAATCGAATCCATGGGGGCACAATTCCTGTTTCTGGACTTTGAGGAGGATGCCAGCGGTTCAGGCGGGTATGCCAAACCTTCCTCCCCGGAATTCAGGGAAAAACAGCTGGAATTGTTTCGAAAGGTCGCTCCAGAAATTGATATAGTTATCACCACGGCTTTGATACCGGGAGTTGGAGCACCCAAATTATGGCTTGCCGATATGGTCGAAGCCATGAAGCCGGGTTCTGTAATTGTTGATCTGGCGGCCGAGAAGGGCGGGAATTGTGATCTCACCAAACCCGGGGAGAAAATAGTTGCCGACAACAAGGTTACGATCATCGGATACACGGACTTTCCCTCCAGGATGGCGACCCAATCATCGCTGCTCTATGCAACCAATATTTTTCATCTCCTGTCCGATCTGACCCCGGAAAAAAATGGCATGCCCTTCATCAATATGGAAGATGATGTGATCCGCGGGGCAACCGTTGCTCATGGAGGTGAAATCACATATCCACCACCTCCGCCAAAAATCCAGGCAATAGCGGTTCAACCCAAAATTGCCACCAAGGAATTGACGCCTGAGGAAAAAAGGCATGAGGAACTGGTCAAATTTAAAGCAGATACCAAGAGGCAAATCAGTTTCCTGATTGCCGGCGGAATTGTAACAGCCTTGTTGGGTTTGGTCGCACCGGTGAGTTTCATGCAACATTTTGTTGTCTTCGTCCTGAGCTGCTTTGTCGGCTATCAGGTTATCTGGAACGTAAGCCATTCATTACATACCCCCTTGATGTCCGTTACCAATGCCATCTCCGGTATCATAATCATCGGAGCCATACTTCAGATCGGTACCCTGAACACGACAATCCTTGTTCTTTCGGGGATTTCACTTCTGATAGCCACAATAAACATTGTCGGTGGGTTCTACGTAACCAGGCGAATGTTGGCAATGTTTCAAAGGAGCTAGAGATTAAGATATGTCTGAAGGATTATTGGCCTCCATTTATATAGCAGCCTCGGTTCTGTTTATCCTTTCCCTCGGAGGCTTGTCCAATCAGGAAAAAGCCAAAAGGGCAATCTGGTACGGTATGGCTGGTATGGCCATTGCGGTTATCTCCACCCTCGGCTCCATCGCTTTTGTTTCAGAAGATAGTTTGCTGGGTATTCAGAATATCGAGATCATTGGAGCAGCACTTCTCGTTGGTTCCGTAATCGGAATCATTGTGGCCCAAAG
This sequence comes from Paracoccaceae bacterium, assembly GCA_026710155.1. Taxonomy (GTDB): domain Bacteria; phylum Pseudomonadota; class Alphaproteobacteria; order Rhodobacterales; family Rhodobacteraceae; genus MPNP01. The sequence goes on along the minus strand of JAPORQ010000035.1, from coordinate 17,562 downwards.
GGTCGAAATGACCGGAATGCCCCAATTGGTTGCCGCCCTGCATTCGTTTGTGGGCTTGGCAGCGGTTTTTACGGGGATTAATGCCCAAATCGTCGTGGAGTCCGTTCATGTTCTGGGCAACAACCAGGAACTATTCGGATTTGCCAAGAAAATCGTATCCAAGGATGCCGTTGAATTAAGCATCCTGAAAATAGAAGTGCTTTTGGGTGTGTTTATCGGAGCGATTACCTTTACCGGATCAGTCATAGCCTTCGGGAAACTTGCCGGCAGAATCACCAGCAAGCCCTTCAAATTTCCTGGAGGTCACATCTGGAACATTTTGTTATTGATTGGCTGTATTGTTCTTGGTTATCTTTACTTTGTCGGTGATCAGGGTGTGGATCTCCTCGTTTATGTATCTATTTTAGCAGGCATAATCGGGATCTTGCTTATCATGGGCATCGGCGGGGCTGATATGCCTGTTGTTGTGTCCATGCTCAATTCCTACTCGGGTTGGGCAGCAGCTGCCATAGGTTTTACCCTGAGCAATGATTTGCTTATTGTAACCGGTGCCTTGGTGGGTTCCTCGGGAGCCATTCTTTCCTACATCATGTGCCGGGCCATGAACCGAAACTTCGTCAGCGTCATCTTGGGTGGTTTTGGTGGAAGTGGTGAAGCAATCCAGAGTGTGGGGGGAGAGCAGATTGCCATTGATGCAGATGGGGTGGCCACCCTGATCACCGATGCTGACAGCATTATCATCGTTCCAGGTTATGGTATGGCAGTTGCCCAAGCCCAAGGGCCAATCAGTGAGTTGACCCAAAGACTTGTTGCGCAAGGCAAGACAGTGAGATTTGCCATTCATCCCGTTGCCGGTAGGTTGCCCGGGCACATGAATGTTCTATTGGCTGAAGCCAAGGTCCCTTATGACATCGTTCTGGAAATGGACGAAATAAATGAGGATTTTCCGAGTACAGACCTGGCCATCATCATTGGATCCAATGACATAGTCAATCCGGCCGCCCAGGAAGATCCCAATTCTCCGATTGCGGGCATGCCGGTTCTTGAAGTCTGGAAGGCCAATCAGGTGATTGTTTCCAAGCGGGGTCAGGGAACCGGATATTCCGGTATTGAAAATTCCCTTTTTTTCAAGGAAAACACCCGAATGTTTTTTGGAGATGCCAAGGATTCAGTCAACAAGCTGTTGACACTTATTTCCTGAAGCTGGGTTTTGTTGAAGATTCACCGTCCTCGAATGCGGGGATCCAGGGCATCACGTAGCCCGTCTCCAAGGTAGTTGACTGACAGAACTGTAAAGGATATGGCGACACCTGGCCATAGAACCCTCTCGGGAAAACTCTGCAGATAATCGGTGGCATCAAACAACAATCGTCCCCAGGTTGGAAAATCCGATGGAAATCCCAATCCAAGGAATGAGAGTGCCGATTCGGTGATAATGGCATTGGCAATACCGATGGTGGCTGAAACCATGATCGGGGACAGGACATTTGGTAGAATGTGCCTGAGAATGATCCTGCTGGAAGGCGTGCCGATTGATTTTGCAGCCAATACGAACTCCCGTTCCTTGATGGTCAGAACATCCCCCCTGACAATTCTTGCCGCCTGCATCCAGCTCGTAATACCGATGACAAACACAATTAGGATGAATATACCGGTTTCTGGTCCAAAGACCACTCTCAGGCGATCCCTGAACAGCAGGATGATGACGAGGAGTAGGGGAAGGATTGGCAGGGCAAGGAACAAGTCCGTCAGCCTCATCAATGGCCCGTCCAGCCATTTCACAAAACCGGCCAATACACCAACAAGGGTTCCAAGCACCAGGGATAACAACATGGCAGTGATACCGACTGCAACAGTGGTCTGCCCACCGACTAGAATTCTGGCCAGGGTATCTCGCCCCAATTGATCGGTTCCCATGGGATGGGCCAAACTCATCCCCTGATCCCTTGATAGAATATCGATGTATTGTGGATCAAGGGTCCAGACAAAGGGACCCAGAAATACGGCACCCATGATGAACAGGAAGAAGATGGCTCCAAACAAGGCACCCCTGTGGGTCTTGAATTGATCCCAGATGTCCCGCCACTGGGATGTTGGTGCCGATTGCAGTGTTATGGTCACATCACTCATATCTGATCCTCGGATCAAGGATGCCATACAAAATGTCGGCCAAAAGATTGAAAAGCACGATCAGGACAGCAAAAATGAAGGTCAGGGTTTGTACCATCGGTATGTCGTTGGCCTGAATGGCCGTAATCAAGAGTTGTCCAAGCCCGTTTACCTTGAATACCTGTTCGGTAATGATGGCTCCACCAAAAACGGTTGGAACTCCAATGGCAATGACGGTCACAACGGGTATCATTGAATTCCTGAGAACATGAACCAGAAGTACCACATTCTCACGCAAGCCCTTGGCCCGTGCAGTACGCACATAATCCTGATTCAGATTGTCCAGCATTGAGGCCCGCATGAAACGGCTGATTTGTGCCGCGTTGTAAAGGGCAAGCACCATGGTTGGCATTATCATCTGCTTGATTTGTACAATCAGGCTGCCCCAGTCGGTGACAACATGGGTCGTGTCATAAATGGAGGGAAACCAGCCCAGGTGGACAGAAAAAATGACGATGAGCAGTACACCCGTGAAAAAGGTGGGGATTGAAAATCCGACCATGGAAACAAAGGTTCCGATCTGGTCAAACCAGCTGTATTGCCTGTAGGCCGAAATAATGCCGATGGGTAGGGCGATGATCGTTCCCATGACATAGGACATTCCGACAACCCACAAGGTCTGGGGCAGTCTTTGAACAACGATATCCATGACGGGTGATCGGGACTGCCAGGAGATTACCCTTTGCCGGTCTCCCGAGAAATCAACTCCGGTCAGTTCGGTCAGAAGATGCAAGGGCTCGTTGATGAAGAATTGCTCAAGCCAGAGCAGAAAGCGTATGTGAAAGGGTTCCCCCAATCCCAGTGCAAGACGGATTTTCTCCCTCACTTCCGGGGGAATTGTCAGGGGGAGTTGAGCCGTAGGATCACCAGGGGCAAGGTCAAGCAGCAAAAACAATGCCAGACTGATGAAAAACAAGGTTGGAATTGCCAACAGGGTTCTTCGAATGGTATAGTTGAACATCTTGGCAAATCGGAACTTGATGTCTGGGATATTTAGGTTTTTGGAGGCTCAGGGCCTTGACCCTGAGCCATTTTCTTAAATCACTTCCTGTACCAGTCGGCAATATTCCAGAGTTCGGAATCCCAAGCATTCAGAACCACTCCGCCCAATGAATTGGAATGAGCGGATACACTACCACGATGGATCAGGGGAATCATGATGTATTCCTGAATCTGCTGATCATTCAATGCCTTGGACAACTCAATTCTTCGGCTTAGATCACCGGTTTTGGCAAGTTCGGCAAGTTTAGCATCATAGGTATCATCACAATACCGGGTAATGTTGACACCTAGCCAACCGTTTTCCGGAGATGGTTCACGTCCACATTTCCAACTGTTGAAGTAAGACTCTGGATCAGTGCCATCAAATCTATTTGTGTACATCTCGACATCGGCAAAGAACTTCTGGAAGGTATCGGGGCTACCCGGATCACCTCCAAAGAAAACCGATGCATCAAGGTTGCGTAGTTCGGTTTCAACACCAATCTGGGACCACCACTGCTTGATCAGGGCCTGGAAATCTTGGCGAACGGCATTGGTCGAGGTCTGATAAAGTAGGGAAAGTCGCATGCCATCCTTTTCTCGAACACCATCGCTACCTCTGACCCAACCGGCTTCATCAAGAATCTGATTGGCCATGTCAATATCCTGAACCAGACAACCGTCATTGGCCGTTGAGGCATAGATTGCAGGTGCGGGTACGATATTACAGGTTGGTTTTCCGGTAAGGCCATAACCGATTTCATTCAGAATGTTGCGGTCAATGGCCAGCGAAAGGGCCTTCCTGACATTGATGTCGGACAGGAATGGATGCGGATGGGCCCTGGTTGATCTTTCCTCTCCCAAATCAGGTGAGGGATCAGTCATATTGACCATGATTCTTTCAACCGAAGGACCAAAGGCCGAAACGACCTGGCCCTTGCCGGCTTCCGACATTTGCTGAAGGACTTGAGGTGCCAACTGGAGGTTCCAGGCATAATCAAACTCGCCTGTTTCCAGAACGGCACGCCCGGCAGCTGATGCATCGCCACCACCCTTGAAGGTCACAGTTGCAAAAGCCGGCTTGTCAGGATCACGGTAATTGGCGTTTGCTTCAAATGAAATAACGTCGTTAGGCCTGAACTCGGTGACAACAAATGGACCTGTTCCGATGGGCATGAAATTCTGATCAGTACAACCAGGTGCAGCAGTACCAAGGCAATTTTCAAACTGGACCTTCTGGATAATTGGTGATTGGAAACCAACGAAGGGGCCATATGGGAAGGGCTTTGCAACTCCGAAGGTCACCTTGATGGTCAAGTCGTCAATGGCTTCGACGGAAACCACATCCTCGAATTTCTGACCTTGGGCACAACCTCCCTCGGGGTGCGTACAATATTCATATGTGAATACGACATCCTCAGATGTAAAGGCAGAACCATCCGACCAAACCAAACCCTCCTTGATTTTCCAGGTAATGGTCTTGAGATCATCCGATACCCCACCGTTTTCGGTTGTTGGAATAGATTCGGCAAGCCACGGAACCATGTTTCCGCTATCGTCATATCGGGCCAACGGCTCGATAATCAGTGAAGCCGCCTCGACCTCCTTGGTTCCGCCGGATAGGTATGGATTGAGAATTGACGGGGCCTGCCAATAAAGAATATTAACATGACCGGACGACCCTCTCATGGCAAATCCCGATGTTGCCATCACGATGAGTGAGAGGGAAATAACAAAAAGCTTTTTCATCTTTTTTTCCTTTCTTCAAATTATGTCATTGTGTTTGTACACAAATTTACACTAGCCATTGTAAAGATGGCATGAAACGAACCTTCCGGGTTCGATTTCGGTTAGTGTTGGTTCCACCTCAAGGCAGATAGCAAATGCCTTGGGACATCTGTTGCAAAAATTGCATCCTTCAGGCGGATTGGCAGGTGAGGGCACATCACCGCTCAGTACAATCGCCTTTCTGGTTCTTTCGATTTCCGGATTAGCCTCCGGAACTGCCGAAAGCAAGGCTTCGGTGTAGGGATGCAGTGGAGACGAATAGAGACTATCGCTTTTGCCTATTTCAACAATCTGGCCAAGATACATGACAGCAACCCTGGTTGCGATATGCCTGACCATTCCAAGATCATGGCTTATGAACAGATAGGTCAGGTTCCGTTCTTCCTGCAGGTCCTCCAGCAAATTCACAACCTGTGCCTGGATCGATACATCCAATGCTGCAATGGGTTCATCGCAAACAATCAGTTCGGGGTTGAGTGCCAAGGCTCGGGCAATACCGATACGCTGACGCTGACCGCCCGAAAATTCATGTGGATAACGGGAAGCGAAATCCCTGTTGAGACCAACTGAATCCATGAGGTCAAAAACCCGTTCTTCCCGTTCCTTTTTAGACATGCTTTGATGTTCGGTCAGTGGTTCGGAGATAATGGCTGACACGGTCATTCTCGGATTGAGAGATTCCTGCGGGTCCTGAAAGATCATTTGCATTGTTGGACGAATTTTCCTGAGTTCCTTGTGAGAAGATTCATGGATGTATTTGCCCTTTATCCTGACGGTTCCATCGGTAATGTCATTCAATCGCAATATGGCCCTGCCGGCTGTAGTTTTACCGCAACCCGATTCTCCGACCAAACCAAGTGTTTCACCCTTCATTATATCAAGGGAGACCTTGTCCACCGCCTTGACTTCACCAACCTTTCGCCGCAACACTCCTGCCTGAATTGGGAAATATACCTTAAGGTCCCTGACTTCCACCAGGGGTTCAATTTCTTGACGAGGATCAGCCAACAGCAACTTCCTTGTCTTCGAAAAGATGACAGGCGACGAGGTGGTTTTTTCTTTGCTCGATCAACTGGGGATTGATGGAAGTACATTTGTTGAAGGCAAAATCACATCTTGGATGAAAGGAACAGAAATGGGGTTCAATCAAGGTTGTGGGTGCCTGGCCCCTTATGGAATTCAATCTTTTGGTCCGTTCACCCCTGACAGCAGGAATGGTTTCGATAAGTGCTTGGGTATAGGGATGTTGTGGATTGGCAAACAATTCGTCGACATTTGCCTGTTCGACAATTTGACCGGCATACATAACGATCACCCTGGTGGCAATGCCAGCGATGACTCCCAAATCATGGGTAATCCAGATAATCGCCATACCCAGCTTTTTTCGCAAATCCCTGACAAGTTCGAGTATTTGAGCCTGGATGGTGACATCAAGTGCTGTCGTCGGTTCATCTGCAATGAGCAATTTCGGATTGCAAGTCAGGGCGATGGCAATCATGACCCGTTGCCTCATGCCCCCGGAAAATTGGTGAGGATAGTCCTTGAATCTCTTTTTGGGATCAGGTATCCCCACAAGTTCCAGCAATTCGAGAGCCCGATCCTGTGCTTTTCTACCTGTGAGTCCCATATGTTTTTTGAGTGGTTCCATGATTTGAAACCCCACGGAAAAAACCGGATTCAGGGATGTCATGGGATCCTGGAAAATGAACCCGATTTTACCTCCCCGTATCTTCCTGATTTCCTTTTGATTCATTTTCAACAGGTCCTTGCCCTCGAATGATACGGTTCCACCATTGATTTTTGCGGGTGGTGATGGCAGAAGACTTAAAAGTGACATCATGGTTACGGATTTGCCGGAACCGGACTCACCGACAACTCCAAGGAGTTCACCCGAGTTAAGGTCAAAATTGATTGTATTGACAGCATGAACCTCACCTTTTCTGGTTGAAAAGACAACCTTGAGGTCCTTTACAGAAAGTACTGGGGAAATATCTTCAGACATTTCCCTTAGAATTCATTATTCGAAACAACTAGAAGTCCTGATTTATTGTTTTATCATAAGTATCACTAACCAATACAGGATATGTCACTATATTACAATCAAAGTTTCCGGCGTGCTGAAAAATAAGTATTCCAGGCATTCCGGCCAAAAATCCTGGAATGCAACTCCTCGGGAATACAGGCTTCATAACCATCAACAAGTGTTCCATAGTTTTTGTATAAACTGTCCACAGGAAAATTGGAGCCAAAAATGCATCGCGTGGCACCGAATGATTGAAGGCAGGTATCAATAATAGGCTGGTAGACCCCCGTATCATTTTCCCTGAAAAACATGGGCAATCCAGAAATCTTGCAACTCATGTTTGGAAGGGTGGCCAATTCGGAAATTCCTTCCTTCCAAATCTTGAATTCCTCACCCCTGGCGGCTTTGGGAGAGCCGGCATGGCACAGGATCACATTGAGTTCGGGTATTCTCGAAAATATGCTGGCGGCAGCTGCCATCAGAGGTGGGGTAAGTTGCAGGTCAAATGAAAAACCCAATTTGGCAATAGTTTCCAATCCCCTGGAGAATTCACTGTCATACAGAAGGTTATTGGTTCCTGAAAGTCGATCTTCCTCATCCGACCTACCAACGATTTGTCTTATGCCAACGACGGTGGACAGGTCAGAATACTCTTCAAGCACGCTTTCCCTAGTGGAAGAAGTCAGATCACAAAACGCCACCTGAACCAGATTCCAATCGGGATTGCTGTAGGCAACTTCCTGAATCCATCTAGCTTCTTCCAGGCCATCTGCAGCACCAACCTGAACATGAACAGAACCTTCAAATCCCTCATTATTGGCCTTTGCTCTGAATTCTTCAATGAGAAAGTTTCTCTGGATTGGTTCGGGATTGCCGAAAAACCTCTCCTTTCCGGATTCCATCAGCCAGGGGTAATCGACTTTATTCAAATCCCATAGGTGGTGGTGAGCATCGATTCTCATGAATTTCCCCTTTTCCCAATGATATTGGTATCACTGTCCCAATTCTGTCACCGGCAATAGTTCAACCGTGGCAACCTCATAGTTTTCGTTTTTGATCTCATTTATCCTCCGGGCAGCCTTCTCGATCACGTCCGGTGGAACCCGATTGATGAAGGAGCCAAGAGATGCCAGAGAACAGCCTCCATGTTTCATGCCGGAATGGTGCCGCAGGTTTTCGGTCTTGAAATCGTTATTTCTCAATTTGTTCAAAGCCGCATGGAGTGTCGGTTGAAAATGCCATAGAGTAGAGGATACCACAAGGTCGGGATATTGTTTTGAATGGTTGTGAATATTGCCAATGGTGAGAATTTCATTTTCGGTTGAATATTTTTCCACCCCGACCCGTTCGGCATAAATCAAATCCACCCCGAACGTTTTTTGAAACTCCAGCTTTTCTGCCATGATTCCCGGATCGATGGCACCATCGATCAGTTCAACCAGGATATTGATTTGTGAATTGACTTCCTTTGCTCCTTGGGTGAAGGCATTCAGGTTTCGGTAGGAATTCTGGGAATACAAGGTGCCGAAGATTCCCAAAACCTTGGTTTCGCTCAGACCACTGGCAATGATCCCGGCAAGGTACGAGGCATCATGGGTATAATTTTCAAAGATGGAAAATGAGGTGAGGAATTCGGGCGTGGGTTGATATGAACCAAAGAGATAGGATTGGCTGCGAAAATCGAGAGCCACTTCCCTGGCAAGTTCCTCATGATTGAATATTGACCCGATGATCAGGTCATAATCCTGTTCGGAAATTTCACGTAGGATGGTTTCAAATTCCCATTCCGGTACACCACGGTAGAAATCATATTTGATATCACCGCGAATTGCCGATTTTATTGCCGAGTTGTGGATGGTTTCGGAAATGGCCAATTGTTGTTCTTCGGGGTATAGTCCCGCCACCTTGAGTTCATACGGTCTGATTGACTGTGTTCTGGCAACACGGGTTGAAGCCATTAACCCGAGTGAACCTGTGACAAACTCTCTTTTGCTTAAATATTTCACAACAAATTGATCTCGGTTTATATGATCAAGGCAATATTTGCGATCATTGTCTTTCCTTGTTTAGTGGGACAGTTTAGAATAATAGGAATTGTAGAGGATTTAAAAATAGTGATGCCCTTTTTTTATGATTAGTTTTATTATTCAATCTTCTGTAAAAATTAAATTGAATGAAATCTCCTTCAAAAGATAATTGCAACTCTAATGACAATCAAATCCAGGAGCATATTGGAGAGTTTGGTATCGTATCCAACAGTGTCAAATGGTTCCAATCTGGATCTGGTTGGCTGGATCTGTGATTATCTGGAAGACCATGGTATCAATTGCCATCTTGATTATAATTCCGATGGCACCAAGGCAAGTATTTATGCCTTGATTGGGCCAGAAGAACCTGATGGAATCATTCTCTCGGGGCATACTGATGTTGTTCCTGTCGCGGGTCAGAAATGGCAAACCGACCCTTGGAAACTGATTGAAAGTGATGGCAAGCTTCATGGCCGGGGAACCTGTGACATGAAAGGGTTTCTTGCCAATGTACTGGCCATGGTTCCTGAAATGACAGAGGTTGAACTCAAACGTCCAATTCAGCTTGCCTTTTCCAGGGATGAAGAGATCGGTTGTATCGGTGCCCCTCCAATGATCAGCAAGATCAGGGATCAATTGCCACCAGCCAAACTCGCCATTATCGGGGAACCTTCAATGCTCAAGGTTGTCACCGGCCACAAGGGTGGAACTGCCATTTCAGTCCATGTCCGAGGCTTTGAGGTGCATTCATCCATCATGCATCAGGGTGTTTCTGCCATCATGTATGGTGCCAAGCTGATTGAATGGGCCAATCAACGCAACAAGGAAAACAGCGAGAAAAGGAAAGACAGCATAACCAGTCAGTTTGTTCCGCCATATACGACACTGCATGTCGGCAAGATCAAGGGTGGAACGGCACAGAACATTACGGCGAAGGACTGCAGGTTTTTTATCGAGATACGATGTGTACCTGGAGAAGAGCCCAAAAGATGGGTGTCCGAGTTTCAGCAATATGCCCTTGAACTTGAATCGGAAATGAAAAAGGTTAATGAAGAAGCTGGGATTAATGTGGGCGATTGGTTCAATGTACCTCCATTGAAGCCTGAAACGAATGGAGCTGCAGAAGAAATGGCAAGAAGGATCACCGGCGACAACAGCATCAATGTTGTATCCTATGCCACTGAAGCCGGTCAGTTTCAGGAAGAGGGCTATTCCGCGGTTGTATGCGGACCGGGAAGCATTGAACAGGCTCATGGCGCAGATGAATTTATTTCCATTTCCCAGCTTGAAGCGGGGGAACGGTTCATTGGCAAGATCATCAGGGAATTGACTTAGGGAGAACAAGGTGGCAATTCGAAACCGTTTTTCAGAAATGCATGGCGAAATAAGTGATTGGCGAAGGGATATTCACCAAAATCCGGAATTGATGTTCGATGTTTACCGAACTTCGGATTTCGTAGCCACCAAACTCGAGGAATTTGGTTGTGACGAGATAGTTCGTGGTATCGGCCGTACCGGGGTTGTGGGGATTATCAATGGTCGCTTGAACACCTCCGGCAAAACGATCGGCCTGAGAGCGGATATGGATGCCCTGCCAATCGAGGAAGATACATCGGTTCCCTATACATCCAAAACGCCAGGTGTCATGCATGCCTGTGGGCATGATGGGCACACCGCAATGTTATTGGGAGCAGCAAAGTATCTTGCCGAAACCAGAAACTTCAACGGCAGGATTGCTGTCATCTTCCAACCCGCAGAAGAAGGCGGTGGCGGTGGCAAGGAAATGGTTGATGATGGGATGATGGATAGATTCGATATCAGCGAAGTCTATGGGATGCATAATGTCCCGGCCATGGAAGTCGGTGATTTCGCGATCAGGTCGGGGCCGTTTTTTGCAGCGGCAGATACATTTCATATCAAGGTGGAAGGGAAGGGAGGTCATGCAGCAAAACCTGATATCGCGGTGGACACGACCCTGATTGCTGCCCATATTGTCGTTGCCTTGCAAGCAATCGCTTCAAGGAATATTGATCCGGTCAAAACGGTTGTTGTATCTGTAACTTCATTTGAAACCGATACCAAGGCCAGCAATATCATTCCACAAAATGTCCTCCTGAAGGGCACCGTTCGTACAATGGACAAAGATGTCAAGGATACAGTGTATGACAAGATTCATGCAATATCCGAGGGCATAGCAAAGTCCTTTGGTGGCAAGGTAATGGTGGAATATGATCATGGTTATCCAGTGACAGAAAATCATGAACGGGAAACCGAGTTCGCGGCAAGGGCTGCCCAGAAGGTCTCAAGCGGAGTTGATGACAACCATCCGATCGTGATGGGAGCGGAGGATTTCTCATATATGCTCAATGCCAGGCCAGGTGCCTTTATCCTGATCGGCAATGGCGATACAGCCCCCTTGCATCACCCACAGTATGATTTTAACGATGAGGTCATACCAGCGGGCTGTTCCTGGTGGGTTGAGATGGCCGAACAAAGATTGCCCATGGCATGATCTTCAATTGCCATCGGTAATGGCAGATTGGTGTTGATGCTCGGAACTCCCTATGGAACTAACTGATTTGGTAAAGATTTACGGGAATATCCTGACCAGAATACTGGCCTTGTTTCGGGTTTTGGCCATAATTGCCCTGGGACTGATGGTTGCCTGTATCCTGATACAGGTATTCTTCAGGTACATACTGAACAATGCCTTGCCATGGCCTGATGAAGCAGCCCGCTTTTGCATGCTTTGGATGACGGGTCTAATGGCTCCATCCGCATACAGATGGGGTAGTTTTGTTTCCATTGACATAATCAAGGACTTTATGGGCAGGACCCTCGGTGGCCTATTCAATCTCCTGATCCTTGTTCTTGGCATTGTTACGCTATTGGTTGCCTTGTGGTTTGCCAACAAACACATTGCAAGCGGATGGTTGTTCAACTCCAGCTCGATGAAGATACCCCTTTCCTTGATCGGGATGGAATCAATCCGGATCAAATTGGCCTGGATGTACATGTCCCTTCCGACCGGTTTTGTATTGATGGTCCTGGTTGGTCTCGAATTGATCATTCAACAGGTTCACACACTGCTGAATTCAAATGTCAGCTATCCCAGCCCCTACGATAAGATCTCTTCTGCCACCGAGTAAATCAAATGATGATTTTGTTTCTACCGTTATTTTTGGTTTTTCTGTTTGTGGGAGTGCCGGTCTTTTTTGCCATGTTGGCCGGCCCCGGCCTGGTTCTGTGGGGTATCGGACAGGAACGGGACATCGCCTTTTTGTATCGAAACATCTATAACGGCATTGATTCTTTTCCCCTGATGGCAATTCCCTTCTTCATGCTGGCTGGCGAGTTGATGAACAGGGGAGGGATTACCAGAAGACTGGTTGATTTTGCCCAGGTCATGATGGGGCATTTCAGGGGTGGTCTTGCGCATGTAAACATTCTTTCCTCGATGCTGTTTGCAGGACTTTCCGGATCGGCTGTTGCCGACACTTCGGCCTTGGGATCAATGCTCATACCCGCCATGGAGAAAAATGGTTACTCCAGAAGATTCGCTGCTGCCATTACCGCCGCATCCTCGGTTATAGGTCCGATCATTCCTCCGTCCGGCATAATGATTATCTATGCCTATGTCATGGGAGAATCGGTTGCTGCCCTATTCCTCGGTGGCATGATTCCCGGTCTGATGGTTGGGGTTGGTCTCATGATTGTTACAGGTTATCTTGCGAAGAAAAATGATTTCCCCATTGCTTCCCAGCGGGCAACCTGGCGTCAAAGAATTCGGGCGGCCGCCAGAGCCTTTTTCCCGTTACTGACACCCGTAATCATCCTGGGGGGAATCCTTGCTGGAGTGTTTACCCCGACGGAGGCCTCAGCCGTCGCCGTTGCCTATGCCTTGATAATCAGTATTTTCCTGCTCAAGACAATGACTTGGAGCGATCTGCCGGAAGTACTGGTCAGGGCTGCCTTGTCGTCCACCGTGGTTCTTTTGCTGGTGGGAGCTGCCATGGCCTTCAAGGCCATCGTGGGATTGAGCCATCTCCCGGAAATTCTGGCCGGATGGGTATTGACTCTCTCCTCCAATCCCCTGGTTTTGTTGTTTCTCATCAATATTTTGCTTTTCATTGTCGGCATGTTTCTGGATGCTGGTCCAGCCATAATCATCCTGGGGCCTATACTGGCACCAATATTCATTGAAATGGGAGTTCATCCGGTTCACTTTGCCATCATCATGTCCGTCAATTTGACTGTTGGACTGGTCACTCCCCCCATGGGATTGGTGCTGTTTGTGGCATCAAGCATATCTGGCGTCAGGGTTGAATCCCTTGCCAAGACCATATTGCCGTTCCTCGCCGTTGAGATTTTGGTGATTTTTCTCATAACATACATACCTCCAATCTCCCTGTTTATTCCCGAGTTGTTTGGGTTTATCAGGTAATTGGGAAATTATGTTGCAGATTTCTGCCAAAAATATATTAGAGTGTTGATGGAGTTGGATGGAATTCTTGCTCCATATTCAAAAAAGCAATTTAAGAACGGGGGTGTAAGGTAACCGGTTTCCGTGGGAAACTGGCATCTCATACCAATTTTCCACAGCCCTGTTTTTGAGTATTTAGGAGAAAAATAGAATGTTGAGTAGATTGTTTAAACCTTTTAAATTGGGGGTGACAGTTTTGTTTGGGTTAATGATTGGTCTGGGTGCCGCAATCGCCGCCGATTATAATCTGAGAGCTGTTGTTGGCCCAGACCTGAACGATGAAGACTATGATGGGATTGTCGTATTCAAGGATTATGTAGAATCCCGTTCGAACGGTGCGATTTCAGTTGAGATCTTTGCCGGAACCCAGTTGTGTGCCAATGGTGCTGAGTGCCTGCAGGGAATTTCCGATGGCACCATGGATGTATATATCTCCACATCAGGTGGTGCTGCAGGCATCTTTCCCTATGTCCAGATCTTTGACCTGCCTTATCTCCTGAGGGATGACCGGGTCGCCGAGACCGTTCTACGTGGTGATTTTGTAAATCTTCTTCGTCAAAAGGCGCTGGAAGATTCAAACGGTACAATCAGACTGATGACCATTGGGAATACCGGTGGCTGGAGAAACTTCGCCAATACCCAAAGAGTCATTCAGGAACCATCCGACATGGAAGGTTTGAAAATCAGGACTGTCGTTGCCGACCTTCCCCAGGAACTCGTCAAGGCGTTGGGTGGCAGTCCAACTCCGATTCCCTGGCCCGAGTTGTTCACCTCATTCCAGACAGGAGTCGTTGAAGGTTCCAAAAACGGCATCACCGACATCATGGGCATGAAATTCCCCGATGCTGGCTTGAAATACATCACTCTTGATGGTCATGCCTACATGGGCGCCCTGTGGTGGATGAACAACGAGAAACTCATGAGCATGCCCGAATCACTCAGGCAGGTTGTTGCCAATGGCTTCACCGAACTGCAACAGGCCACATTCGCCTCACCAAAGAGAAAATCCATTCAGGCCTATACTGATTTTGTGGAGATTGGAGGAAACATCTATGTGCCTACTCCAGACCAAAAGCAGATGTTCAAGGATGCTGCCGCTCCCGTTTATGAATGGTTCAAGTCCAACGTAAAGGGTGGTCAGGAAGTATTTGATGCCTTGGTCGAAGCAGCTGCAGCTGCCGAGGCCGAGATTGACATGTTGAACGCATCAATCATCAACTAAATTATGCCAACATCAAGGAGGCCAATCATGATGGCCTCCTTTTTTTGTTGCCGGAGATTGAATTGGACACTTTTGATCGGGAGGGTTATTTCGTTGACCAGGAAGCCCTGTCCATGAGAGACCTAAAACTTCTTGAAAACTGTTGTGATGCCCTGCTGGATGAGCCGGTGGATGATGGGGGTGGTGACCGTCATGAAATCGGATTGGGGAAAAGAAGAAGATTTCTTGCCCATCGTCATGAAGAGTTTGATGGCCTGGAATCGTTTATTCTCTCCGGACTGCCAGCCAGGGTAGCTTCAAGGGTTGTGGGTCATGAATGCTATCTGTTCAACGAGCAATTCGTGGTGAAGGGACCAAAAACCGGGGCAAGTTTTGCCTGGCATCAGGATAGTGCCTATGTCGGTTTTGATCATAAACCATATGTCAGTGTCTGGATGGCCATTGATGAGGCTAATGAAAAAAACGGTTGCCTCCGAATCCTGCCACGGAATCTCAAGGAGCAAAATTATATCGATAACCACAATTGGGACAGGAGTTCAAATGAGTTGGTTGGTTATGATGGTGCGGATGAAGGAACCATGGTTATTGGTCCGAAAGGAATGCTTGTTGTTTTTTCCAGCCTTACCCTGCATAGTTCAGGGGCAAACATCACTGACAAAAACCGACGGGCCTATCTAATTCAATATAGTTCAGAACCTTTGCGGAATCCTGAATCAGGTCAATTGAAAAGGTTTGCCAAACCGGTAAGCGTTTGAATGATTTAACCATCAACAGAGGGGCTACCTCAAGGGGTACATCCAAGGTCTGTAATCTTGTACCAAAATTTTTCCCTGATTTATTTCCTCACGCGTCATTTTCGTTACAAGGAATTCAAGACTGATCTTGGCATCAGGATCTCCTCCTATTGCCGAAAGGGTGTACCACATGTAAGCTCTGACGATATCAGGTTTTTCCAGGCCCCTTCCCGTTTCATAATACCAGCCCACTCCAGATTGGGCTCCTGGATGGGCTTTCATGGAAGATCTGAGATACCATTCAAAGGCTCTTACATCATCCTGGGGAACGCCAAGTCCCAAGGCGTACATGATGCCGATCAATTCCTCGGCATCGGCATTACCGGAATGAGCAGCAGGAAGAAGCTCGGCCATGGCTTCCTCAAATCTGTTGGCTTCCATGAGATCCTTGGCATATTCAATGTCGCCAGTGCCTTGAAGCGGAATCAGGAAAAAAAGGATTGTCGGGAAAAACAGGAATTTTGTTTGAGTCATGATCATGCAAGTTTAACAAATATGAGATTTTTCAAAATTGTTCGATTTTCGTTTTTAGCGTTTTATTTCATTTTTGCTTTTTCCGGATTTGCCAAGGCAGGAGAATTTTACCTTTCCCAGGAATGGATGGAATCCCTGAAACTGGAAGAAAGTGATTTTCTGCCTTTTGACGAAAATCAGGCCAAACTTGGACAATTGCTGTTTTATGATCCCATTTTATCCGGCAATAGAAACATTTCCTGTGGAACCTGCCATCACCATGATTTGCACAGTGCTGATGGCTTGTCACTGGGTTTGGGGCAGGGAGGAATAGGAATCGGAGAAAATCGAACCGTACCTGCCGACAACCAAACCATCAGGCGTAGAATGCCCAGAAATTCCCAAGCCCTATTCAATGTCGGGGCCAAGGAAATCAGTCAGATATTCAATGACGGCAGGGTGAGTAGCGATGATTACTTTGGCAACGGTTTCAACACACCGGCCGAAGAATTTTTACCTGAAGGTTTGGAAACGCTTCTCGCGGCACAATCCTTGTTCCCCCTGATTGGTGAGGTTGAAATGATGGGCAATCTTGAGGAAAACGAAATTTCACCTGCAGTCAACGAAAGGATTGATTATGGTTGGCCCCTTCTCATTGACAGGATCAGGGACATACCCGATTATGAATCCCTTTTCATCGAGGCATTCGGCGATGTGGATTCATTCAAGGACATCAATATTACTCATGTCGGTAATGCACTTGGGGCGTTCATGGGAAGCGAATGGAGAAGTTTCGATAGTCCCTTTGATCAATATTTGAACGGTGATTTGGATGCCTTGAATGCAGAGGAACTTGCGGGATTGGAAATTTTCTTTGGAAAGGGAAACTGTTCATCCTGTCATAGTGGCAAATTGTTTGCCGACCAAAGGTTTCATGCTTTGGCGATACCGCCTTTTGGACCAGGCAGAACACGCAAATTTGATCTCCATGTCAGGGATGTTGGAAGATTGGCTGAAAGTGATCGATGGGAGGATTCCTACAGGTTTCGGACTCCTGCATTGAGAAATGTAAGCCTTACTGCACCCTATGGCCATAATGGTGCCTATGCCACCTTGGAGGGAATAATAAGACATCACCTCAATCCGGTCGTAAGTCTTGCGAATTGGGACTCATCACAAGTCATTCTGCCAGCATTTGAAAAAGCCGAAAGACGGGATTTCATTATCCATGACGATCGCCTCGAAATGGAACGCTTCAAAAACTTCATCGACATTGAGCCCCTTGAACTGAGTGAACAGGAAATTCAGCAATTGATTGCCTTTTTACATGCCCTAACTGGGACAGAAAGCATAAAAGGGAGGTTGGGAAGGCCAAATGAAGTACCAAGCGGTCTTTTGGTCGATTAAGTAGGATTTATCAAATTTTAAAACCTGAATCATTAGTCACAAAAGCAATATAAATGATGCTGTTTGACCTGAAATTCATAACTGATTTGGAACCGAAAATGTATTGAATTTGCTACATTTTTAGACTCATGGAACAGGCACTTAGACTCTTCGTGCCAAAATGGTGGTTAATTCCCCTGTTACCTTGCTTCACAATCACATGTCAAAATCCGGTG
>JAPORQ010000044.1 GCA_026710155.1 Paracoccaceae bacterium | reverse complement strand
CTCCAATGACGGGGGAGGGTGACCACATCGCCGGACAGGAGGCGGACCGGCCCGTCAGTTGGCGTTGGCGCAGCCCAAGGTCCTCCGTTGGGCAGTGTTTTGCGCGTCGTCGTTCCAGATGCGCGACCGTCCGCACAGGCAGTTGCGAATGTCCTGGAAGGTCCGGGGGCTGATCGAGAAGCAGCCGCTTGTGGTGTTGGCCACGTAGCCGGGCTGGCCGCTCTCGTTCGACGGCGTGTAGGTGCCACCCGTCATGAAGCAGCGCCTCAGCAAGGGCCTCGACTCGCCAAAGCCCGATGCCGTCGTCTCGATCGTAAAGACATAGGGCGTGTTGGAAGACAAACCAGAAACGGGCAAATTACCAGAGGCGTTGAGGTTAGGACTGCCTGAAGATCTGGTGCCACCGCCTGCGGTATAAACTAACGCGCCCGTCCTGCCGTTCCTGACATGGTATTGAATGGGAAAACTCGTCGGTCCGCCATCCCCTGCCTGCGCCCTGAGTGCGCCATAGAGGTTGCTGTAGGCATTGCCTGCAATGTTTGCGGAACTGGCCGTTATACTCGAAACCGATCCACTGACAGGGTCATCAGTCTCGCCTGGCCCTACACAGGCAGGCTGGCCGACCAGCCCCGGGGCGGTGATGGTCTGAGCTTCTGCTGGACCGGCGAACGCCATTACCAGCAGGGCGGCGATCAGATTAAAAGTGGGGGGGGGTATTCAACAGTCGTTTCATGAGTCGGTTCTCCTAATGTATGTTTGCGGATGCCTTTCCATGACATTGACATAGCACGGGAATCCGTGCAAGTCAAGGAAAAAACCCGGAAAGGCCGTGCAGGCCACCTCCCCTGTGGAACCATATGCGGCCCACCGTGGATCTGGATGCTTTTCAGGAAATGGGGGAACAGGCATGCAATCCGCCAAAAAAATGTGTGAATACGGTAGGATTGGATGAGATTCATTGCTTCATAGAAAAAACAGGGTGAATTATTTTTGAAAATTGGGATAATCCAAATTGTTTTCAAACAATATTTTCAATTCAAAATGAAAGGATTGTTCCAATGCTTGTGAACCAAATTCTCAAGGGCAAAAGCAGTCAGAACATTATCTCCATTGGTCCCGATGAAGACATTTTGACAGCTGTCAGTCTTCTGTCCAAGAATCGAATTGGTGCCTTAGTCGTGTTTGATGATAAAGAATTGCTCGTTGGCATCGTTTCGGAAAGGGATATTGTCAGGGAAATAGGTGTAAGGGGTTCCCAAGTCCTGAATTTATCGGTGAAGGACCTGATGAGCAAAAAGGTTGTAACCTGTAATACCAACCAAACTGCCTTTGATGTACTGAACAAAATGACTTTGGGGAGATTCCGTCATATACCGGTCATGGACAACATGAAAATGGTTGGTATGATTTCCATTGGGGATGTTGTCAAGGCCCGTTTGGGCGAGCTGAATATGGAAAAACAGGCTCTGGAGGAATATATCGGCCATTAAATCAAGCTCCAGATAATCTTAAGTAAGAGGATTGTGTGAAAATCGGTCTCTATGCCGGGACGTTTGATCCCGTAACATTTGGTCACCTGGATATTTTTCGAAGATCATTTTCCCTGGTTGACAAGTTGGTAATTGGTGTCGCCATCAATAAGGAAAAATCCCCCCTGTTCAGTTTGGATGAACGGGTTTTGATGATTAACAGGGAGATCACGGAACTGAAGAAAAAAACCAATCAGGAAATTGAGGTATACCCTTTCGAAAACCTGTTGGTGGATTGTGCCCGTGAAGTTGGAGCAAACATCATTATCAGGGGATTGAGAGCTGTTTCGGACTTTGAGTATGAGTTCCAGATGGTTGGCATGAATAGGGTATTGGACCAAAATATTGAAACCGTATTCATGATGGCAGATGCAAGAAAGCAGACTATTGCATCCAAACTTGTAAAGGAGATTGCCCGCCTTGGAGGAGATGTTTCCGAATTCGTACCAAGGAATGTGATAGAAGAGTTGAAGAAAAAGTATAGCACTTGACCTAGGCCACCTTGTGGTTCCCCCTTTACCACACCCTTATCTGAGTTCACTTTAATTTGATTTTGCTTTCATTGGGAAAACCCTAATCTTTCCCCATGAGGTGTATATGAAGAAAATAATACTAGTTTTAACTTTCCTGCTGCTGGGTACCATGAATGCAATGGCTGAAAAGGAAAGAAATGTGTTGATACTTGATGTCGCCGGTGAAAATTCCGGCACTGTAAAAATTGAACTTCTTCATGAAGTTGCCCCCCTGCATGTTGAACGAATAATCACTTTGACAAATAACGGATTATACGACAATGTAGCCTTTCACCGGGTGATTGAGGGTTTCATGGCCCAAACAGGTGATGTTCAGTTCGGACGTGTTGATAAAGGCTCTTTGCAAAAGGCCGGGACAGGGGGGTCTGATTTGCCTGATTTAAAGGCTGAATTTTCACCGCTTCCCTTCAGAAAGGGAACGGTTGGCATGGCAAGAGCACAAAATCCCAATTCCGCCAACTCCCAATTTTTCATAATGTTTGAGGAAGCACCGTTCCTGAATGGCCAATATACCGTATTTGGACGGGTAATTTCAGGACAGGATGTTGTTGATGCCATCAAAAGAGGGCAGGGACAAAATGGAGCGGTTACTGTTCCTGATTATATTACCAGTGCCAGAATAGAAGAATAGATATAATAATAATTTACTTTGGATGATCTGTAAGTGAAAAGAATGAAGATGGAATATATTCCAGCAAGGTTGGTTTTTATCAAACTATTCGCCACCCTAACTTTTGTCTGGGTAATGGGTCTTGTCTCAGGACAAGCCAATGAGGAACTTTTCAGCAGCCAGTGGCCAAATACTGATTTTTCTCTGGCATCAGTGCCCTTGGATGAGATAATGTCAGGTGGTGTTCCAAAGGATGGAATTCCGGCAGTTCATAATCCAACTTTTTTAACGCTGGATGATAATATTGACTTACTTCCCAGGGAAGGGGTAATGACCATTGAAATGAAAGGCCATCTCCCCAGAGCATATCCAATCAGATATCTTCTCTGGCATGAAATCGTCAATGATCAGATAGGTGAACAAAAAATTGCTGTAACTTACTGTCCACTTTGTAATTCTGGAGTGTTTTTCTCAAGGGTAGTGAACGACCAGACCCTTACTTTCGGTGTATCTGGATTGCTCAGAAACTCGGATATGGTCATGTATGATCTCGAAACTGAAAGTTGGTGGCAACAGGCCCTTGGTACAGGAATTGTGGGAAGTCATACTGGCAACAGCCTGGAACAACTTCCAGGCTGGACTGAAAGCTGGCATGATTTCTTTTCCAGAAACAGGGACAAGGGGGGATTGGTCATGGCCCAGCCTGAATTCCGCCGGCCCTATGGACAAAATCCCTACAAGGGATACGAACTTGCAGCCAATCCATTTCTTTACACCAAGGAATTCAAACAGGAAGGTATAGGTCCTCTGGCGAGGGTGGTCAAGGTTGGACAGAGAGCCTGGCCACTTGAGAGATTGATTCTTGAAGGAAGAATCGAGGAACATGGTATGGTTTTGACCTGGACCGGAGGACAGGCATCACCTCTTGATACAGCTTCCGTGGGGCAAGGTATAAATGTAGGCACGGTCAGGGTCAAGGATCTCGAAACCGGAGAAAACCTACCCCATGATCTATTGTTTGCCTTTGCTTTTGAGGCATTCTTCCCCGATGGTGAATGGGAAATGGGCAACCTTCTGTCAAACAATTAGATTGTTACTTTTCAAGCTGGATGATTGCGTGGCGTTTTTTGCCAACTGATATCTTTGCTGATTTTGTTAATTCTTCCAAACTCAACATTCTTGCCGTATTAGTTTCGACGATATCATTTACCCTGACGCCATTACCCAACAAATTCCTTCTGGCTTCCTTACCCGAGGAAACCAGCCCCACTTGAACCAGTGCCTGAAGCAGGGGATAGCCATCTTCCATCAAGGAATCTGAAGTAACCGACAAGATGGGTAATCCTTCACTTTGTCGCCGTTCAACAAATACTTCCCTTGCAGTTGAAAAGGCCTTTTGTGCCTGTTCCCTACCATGTGCAAGGTTAGTAACCTCATTCGCCAAAATTATTTTTGCCTCGTTGATCTCAGAACCCTCTAGAGAACCAAGACGATCGCATTCGGCAAGATCCAGTTCCGTAAAGAGTTTCAGGAATTTGACGACATCATTATCACTTACATTACGCCAATATTGCCAAAAATCGTAAGGGGAGAATAAATTGGCATTCAGCCAGACGGCCCCACTTTGGGTCTTTCCCATTTTCTTGCCATCGGAAGTGGTCAAGAGAGGCGAGGTAAGGGCAAAGACCTGCTTGCCGATTATTCTTCTGGTTAGGTCAACACCATTCAGTATGTTACCCCATTGATCGGAACCACCCATCTGCAGTTGACAATCACGCCGTTTGGCAAGTTCAAGGAAATCATAGGCCTGTAAAATCATGTAGTTGAATTCCAGGAAAGAGAGGGATTGTTCCCGGTCCAGCCTGGACTTGACAGATTCGAATGAGAGCATTCTGTTGACAGAAAAGTATTTCCCGATGTCCCGAAGGAAAGAAATATAGTTCAGATTGTCCAGCCATTCGGCGTTATTCACCATAACTGCATCAGTAGGATTATTACCAAAGGTTATGTAACTGCTGAAAACTTCCTTGATGCCTGAAATATTTGCTTCGATTTCACTGCTGTCCAGAAGGGGTCTTTCATCCGCTCGAAATGATGGATCACCGACCTTTGTGGTACCCCCGCCCATCAATACGATTGGCTTGTGGCCCGTCTTTTGGAGCCACCGTAACATCATGATCTGGATCAGGCTGCCGATGTGGAGTGATTTGGCCGTTGCATCAAAACCAATATAGGCAGGTATAATTCCCTTCATCAGGGAATTGTCCAATTCCTCCAAATTGCTGCAATCATTGAAAAATCCGCGTTGGCGAATTACGTTCAGGAATTCGGATTTGGGATTGTAGGTCATTTCAGATTTTCGACAATTGAATGATTTGGTTACAAGTTAAGAGCCTTGTTCCATTGGTATGGAAAGTGGCAATCGGCCCAGAAAAAGGTTTTGCACAAACCTCCACTAATTCCACAATAAGAGGAGTAAAGCCATGAACTCAAACAAGGCAACCCACAGAAATATAAGCGAGTAAGCAAGTTTATGCAATACAGCCTGATTGTCATGGAATGGACCGTGATCGATCCCTTTCTCGCGAAAAGGTTTGAATGATTTGAATGAGAGGACCTCATCTGATTTCAAACCTGGTATCATCAACATCCACCTTTTGGAAAAGGAACATCCCGTCTATCGGGCATTTTTTAGGAGATACACTGCATTACCCCCCCCCCGTCAAATATTCAATTCCCTCCAATTGTCAGGGAAACCCATGCTGGACAGGTTGATTTCGGAATGGCTATTAATCAATTCAAGCAGATTTTCCTTGCAATCACCAACTTCATGGCCCAGAACGATGAAACTTATAAAATGGTAAATCATAACAAGTATGTTGTAGAGATGTCCCTTGCTTTCCTTGTTTATCATCCTTGATAATTCAGGGTGGTGTTGTTTTTTTGGGGAGTGAGAACTGTACAACTGAACGCCGGTTCCAAATCCTTCCGTGATGGGCACAGATATTTCTCACATGGCCAAGATGGTAAAGAAAAGCAACCAGGATACTTGCATCAATGTTGAAAAGGTTTGCCATTTCGTTTTTGTCAGCGTGATGTTTCAGATTGTTGGTAAACCTTGCCAGAAAACCGATGGACATGAGTTCAGCCGCAATCCACCCAAATGGTAAATCAGGAATCGCATAGTTTGTCCTGTAATGTCCAGCGAAAACATCACTTGAACAAAAATATTCGGGATTATATACTTGAATACACATATGGATTGATTATATTTAATCCTGGTTTT
>JAPORQ010000058.1 GCA_026710155.1 Paracoccaceae bacterium | reverse complement strand
CCGGGTCTGGAGGAAAAAATCAGGGTTTGTAACAGCACCTATACCGTACGTTTTGGGGTGAGGCTTGGTAACAGGATAGAAACTTTTACTGGATATCGTAGTGTTCATTCGGAACACATGGAACCGGTCAAGGGTGGTATAAGATATAGCCCAAAGGTCAATCAGGATGAGGTTGAGGCCTTGGCCTCACTAATGACATATAAATGTGCCATGGTTGAGGTTCCCTACGGGGGGTCAAAGGGTGGTCTCTGTATTGATCCAAAAGCATATACCACCGAAGAGCTGGAGCAAATTACTCGAAGATTTGCGTACGAATTGATCAAGCGCAACCTGATTAATCCCAGCCAAAACGTTCCTGCACCTGATATGGGAACCAGTCAAAGGGAAATGGCCTGGATTGCTGATCAGTACAGCAGGATGAATACTACGGACATTAACGCCAGGGCATGCGTTACTGGCAAACCACTTAATGCTGGCGGCATCGCAGGTAGACTTGAAGCAACCGGACGGGGTGTCCAGTATGCCCTGCAGGAATTCTTCCGACATCCAGGTGATGTAAAACGGGCCCGTCTTTCAGGTAGTTTGAGGGGCAAAAAAGCCATTATGCAGGGTTTGGGAAACGTCGGTTATCATGCCGGGCTTTTTCTTTCCACCGAGGATGAAGCCTCCATTATCGGATTGATTGAAAGGGATGGCGGCATTTACAATAAGCAAGGTCTGGATATTGATGATGTATTCCAGCACATTCAAGCTACTGGAGGTGTCAAGAATTATCCGAAGGCAAAATTCATTGAAAATGGACACTCCCTGCTGGAAGAGGAATGTGATATTTTGATTCCAGCCGCCATTGAAAGAGTGATCACTTCCGAAAATGCCGACAGAATCAAGGCCAATCTGATTATTGAAGCTGCCAACGGCCCTATCACGGCACCGGCTGATGATATTCTCAGTAAGAAAGGAATTGTTGTCATACCTGATATGTATGCCAACGCTGGCGGTGTTATCGTGTCCTATTTTGAGTGGGTCAAAAACCTCAGCCACATCAGATTTGGTCGAATGCAAAGAAGACAGGAAGAATATCGCAGCAGATTATTGGTCGAGGAACTGAATGACATGTTCCAAAACACAACCTTGAATGTCAAGTTTTCCGAGAAATTCATTGATCGTTTTCTACAAGGTGCAGGTGAGATGGAACTGGTCAGGTCGGGTTTGGATGATTCGATGCGTCTTGGCTATCAAGCCATAAGTGAAATCTGGAACCGCAGGGATGATGTTGCTGATCTGCGTACTGCAGCCTATCTCGTGGCCATCAAAAGAGTGGCAGAAAGTTATGCATCCATGGGGCTGTAAGACATACTCCGGTTGATCCCTTCAAGGGAATTGGTTATCGACTCACATTTGAATTTGATTTGATTATCTCTACCGCAAGGTTGATTGAGCTTTTTTGTGTACAACCACCTATACCTACCCGCTTGCCAAAGCGCCACCACAATCCCAGCCTCCATTTTACGGGCATTGGTTTCTTCAGTCGAAACAATACACCATTACTTGGCTTGAAAGAAAACAGTCCGTTTTCGATGGAAGCAATGTTGTTCAATTCAAAGAGAAGTTCACCATCTGTGGATTCGAGCCGATCCTCGTAAAGTACGAGAGCTTTCCCGGTATTGAAATAAAACAGGTAGGTTAATCCCAATAGAAAAAGTCCAACAAGAATAAATCCCAAACGTTCTCCGGATACAAAATAAATGGTTACTCCCTCATAGAGTAGCAATACTGCCAGAATAAAGGATAGAAGGGTAAAGAAATACCTTTTGATCATGGGAGGATTTATTATTGCCAATTGCTTTTCGTTTCCCATGATCCCTATTGGTTCCCAACCATCAATTATATTAATCAGTATTTACCTTGAGGGCATTGATAAACGCCTGTTGCGGAATGTCAACCCGACCGAATTGACGCATTTTCTTCTTTCCAGCCTTCTGCTTTTCAAGTAGTTTCTTTTTTCTGGTGATGTCACCGCCATAACATTTGGCAGTAACATCCTTTCGCAAGGCCGGAATCGTTTCCCGGGCAACAACCCTGCCTCCAATTGCTGCCTGAATGGGGATTTTAAAGAGGTGCCGTGGAATGAGTTCCTTAAGCTTTTCACACATGAGCCTGCCTCTAGCTTCACAGTTTGTTCGATGAACCATAATGGCGAGGGCATCAACAGGATCACTGTTGACAAGAATCTGAAGCTTTACCAGATTGTCGGCGGAATAACCTGAAATCGTGTAATCAAAGGAAGCATACCCCCTGGAAACCGATTTCAATCGATCATGGAAATCGAACACGACCTCATTCAAGGGCAAATCAAATCTGATCATGGCCCTTTTTTCCACGAAAGATAGTTCATGCTGGATACCCCGTCGAGCATGACAAAGGCTTAATATCTCCCCCACAAATTGGTCTGGGGCAAGAATGGTGGCCATAATCCGTGGTTCCTCAATTCGATCGATATCAGTTGGATCAGGCAAATCCACGGGGTTGTAGATTTCAACCATACCGCCTTTCTTCAGGTAGACATGATAAATTACGGATGGTGCGGTCACTATGAGATCCAGTGAATATTCACGTTCCAGCCTTTCCCTTATTACCTCCAGGTGAAGCAATCCCAGAAAGCCACATCGAAAGCCAAAACCAAGGGCTGTTGAAGCCTCGGTCTCACTGGTGAAGGAAGAATCATTCAACGAAACCTTTTCGATGGCATCCTTCAGTGTGTTGAACTCACCTGCTTCCATTGGATACAGGCCACAGTAAACGACCGGCTGGGAAGGTTTCATACCCTCAATTGCTTCCTTGCAGGGTTTTTTCTGGTGAGTAATGGTATCACCGACAATGGTATCGCTTACCCGCTTGATGGAAGCGGTTAAATATCCGATCTCACCTGAATTCAATTGAGATGTATCTTCCATTTCCGGTTTGAATACCCCGATTCGATCAACCTGGTAAGTCGCTTCCGAAGAGATCATCTTGATTCTGTCGCCCTTGGTAAGACATCCATCGAATATTCTCACCAGCACCACTACACCAAGAAAGGGGTTATACCAACTATCAACCAAAAGAGCTTTGAGGGGGGCATACAAATCTCCTTCCGGGTGAGGAAGTTGCTGCACTATGGCTTCAAGTACATCCATGACTCCCTTACCCGTCTTGGCAGAGATTTCAATTGCTCCATCCGCATCGATGCCAATGACCTCCTCGATTTGTTGTCTGACCCTGTCAGAATCTGCAGCAGGCAAGTCAATTTTATTCAAAACCGGTATAATTTCATGATCGGCATCCAGGGCCTGATACACATTGGCCAGGGTCTGGGCTTCTACCCCCTGAGAGGCATCAACCACAAGAAGCGATCCCTCCACGGATTTCATGGAACGCGATACTTCGTAGGAAAAATCCACATGACCCGGTGTATCAATCAGGTTCAATATGTAGTTTTTCCGGTCCTTGGCCTTGTATTCCAAGCGTACTGTATTGGCCTTGATGGTGATTCCTCGTTCTCTCTCGATATCCATGGAATCAAGCATTTGTTCTTTCAGGTCTCGCTTGCTCACCGTTCTGGTGAACTCCATCAATCTGTCGGCAAGGGTACTTTTACCGTGATCAATATGAGCTACGATGGAAAAATTTCTAATCTGTGAATTGTGAGGGGAGGTGGTCAATTTGGAGTTCGCACTTCATAATCGGAATAAATGTCAGGCAGGTTCTAATTCAAGATCAAAACAGGAACCGTTGTCTAATATTCAACTGAATTTCAACTTTGGATAAAACCAAGTTACCTGAGAAAACCATAAATCGGGAGTTAACCTACTGACCCAATTGAATATTTGGAAGACCTTTCCTTCTCAAATTGCCTTGGTCAAGAGATGATGTTATGAAGCTTCAACCCCAATCGTTGATTCTTCGTCTTGTTTTTTCAGTTTTTCCAGGTCTCTTTTTATTTTGAGTGCCTTGCGAGAAAGATTTTCATCTTTGGCCTTGGCCAGGAATTTATCAAGCCCACCCTTGTGATCCACACTTCGCAACGCTGCTGCAGAGGCCTTGAATTTAAAGGTGCGGTCCAATCCATCAGATGTCAGGCTCACGGCATTAAGGTTGGGATAGAACCTTCTTTTGGTTTTGTTGTTGGCATGGCTTACGTTGTTGCCAACCATAACTTTCTTGCCTGTTAATTCACATACCCTGGACATAATCAACCTACTTTCCTTGTGAAATACAATTTCAAGGTTTTTGTCCCCGGCATCAGTTTATTGGTCAAGTCAGATTTTTCTTCAAGTACTCACTGACCATCAAAGCTGCCTGTACAGGAAGTTTCTCCCCTTGAATTACCTCACTCTTTAACTTTGATACAAAATTCTTCACTGAATGATTGGCGGTTAACAAACCAAGAACCTCTTGTCTGATTTCGAATTGAAATCGTTCGACATCCTGATTGCTGCGAATGGAACACCATGCTCCATTTTCCTTTCTCCAGTTGCATAGATTAATAATATCTTGCCAACTGTTTTCAATACCCGACCCTGAAATTGCTGACAACAAATTGACTTTTGGATAACCCTTGGGATCATGTTTTCTCTGGCGGAATAGATGCAAGGCCGACTGGTATTCCGATTTGGTTTGTCTTGCCAAAGGCAAAAGGTCTCCATCAGCCTTGTTAATCAACACCATATCGACTTTTTCAAGAATGCCCCTTTTTATCCCCTGCAACTCATCGCCTCCCCCGGGCGATATCAAAAGTGCGAAAATATCTGACATTAGCGACACCTGATAATCCGTTTGCCCGACACCAGTGGTTTCAATGATGACAACATCAAAACCGGCAAGTTCGCATAGATTTACCACTTCAGGTGTTCTTCGTGATACACCTCCACTGTTGAATGGCCCGGTGGAAAGCGGACGAATGAATGCCGATTGGTGCCTTGACAATTCTGCCATCCGGGTTTTGTCCCCCAATATTGACCCCCCGGTGATTTGCGAAGAGGGGTCTACGGCCAAAACGGCCAACTTCAACCCCCTGTTTACAAGTTCCAAACCCAACTTATCAATAAAAGTTGATTTGCCAACACCGGGAGTTCCTGTAATCCCAAGTCGTATCGCCTGATTATGGGTAACGCACTTTAGTTTTTGAAATAATTGCAGGGATAGTTGCTGATGACCCAGATTACTGCTTTCGACCAAAGTAATTGCTTGTGCAAAAGCTCTTCTGTCATTCCCTTTGATTTGTTGAGCTAATTGGTCGGTATCAAATTCCATAATTGATCTTTTTTGACATTGCTAATTTCAGTTTAAGTTTTTTTCACCATGAACTGGGAGCAAAGTTATTAAAAATTATTTTGTGTAAATCCATGGGAACAATTTTTACTTAAATTGCAAAATTTTCTGTATTTAACCGCATCATCACCACCATAGAAAATACTGATAAATACTAAACTTAAGGGGCTTATAAAGATGGGTTGACAAAGTCGTTGGGTTGGCATGTTTCAATCGCTTGGATGATTTCCTTCAAATCCGCCTGCACCCATTCATGCTTGTTGGGAAAAAGAGTGTGAACATACTTTTCCGTCTCACGGAAATACGGAGTCAGATGGGTAAGTTCAACCTTGTATCGCCTGTCTGGATCGGAAGTTTGATAAGAATTCAATCTTGATTTCCATTTCTTCGCTATGCCGACCTTGTATTCCCCCGGGTATTCGGGATGGGAGATCACATAAACGAATTTCCTTTCGCGGTAATCAACTCCCTGGTCGGTTCGCTTTGGTGGATCGATCTTCAGGTGGATTGTGTTCTGGTATTTTAGCAAATCATTTGGATCGGCCGCCTCCCTGGTCAATCGCTTGTTGACCAGTTCATAAGCCTTGATCGATATGTCAACACCAATCCATTGCCTTTGCAGGTGTTCGGCCGCCACACAGGTGGTGGCACAACCGCAGAACGGGTCTAGAATCATGTCACCAATTT
>JAPORQ010000007.1 GCA_026710155.1 Paracoccaceae bacterium | reverse complement strand
CACCGGATTTTGACATGTGATTGTGAAGCAAGGTAACAGGGGAATTAACCACCATCAAAGGCAAAACCCATTTTTATAGATAATTTTGGACAAACCTTTTTTCGGCTTATCCTCTATATCCCAAGGCAACAATATACTTTTCGGAACTGTCTTTTCTGCTGGCATCCGGCTTGACAGTCTTGACCATGAAAAAATTGGCTTTAAGCTCCTTTTGCAATTCAGATCCGGCACCGCCCTCCAGTACCTTGGATACGAATACACCACCTTGGGCAAGACATTCCCTGGCAATTCCAAATGCCTCTTCACAAAGTGAAATGATCATTAGATGATCGGTCTGCTTATGACCTGTGGATGGCGCAGCCATATCCGACAGAACCACATCAACCCTTTTTTGGGGCAATTCAAGCTTGTCAAGATTAAATGAAAAAATATCCGTCTTGATGAAAACAACTCCCGGGATAACATCCATGTCATTGATATCCAATGCTATTACAGTTCCGACATCATTGTTTTTATTGAGGTTTTCCGAATTGGTCCTTTGGGCAGCGACTTGTGACCAGCCACCGGGTGCCGATCCGAGATCCAAAATGACCTTGCCTGGATGTAGAAACCTGAATTTATCATCCAATTGAATTAACTTGTAGGCTGCCCGGGATTTAAAGCCCTCTTCCCTGGCAAGTTTTACAAAAGGGTCGTTCAACTGCCTTTCCAACCATCGGGTTGAGCTCAACTTCCTTCCCTTTGCAGTCTTTACCTTTATATGCAGATCTCTTTTTCCACGCATTTTTGTACTTTTGTTAACTTGGCTTATTGAAATTCTAGTAAGAACAACTTTGATAGGGAAATTGTTTCAATATATTTCTGGGTTGAAATTGTTGGGATATATTTTATTCGGGAGAATTTATGCCTGAGGTCTTGATAGTTTACTGGCGGGACATACCTGCCCAAGTAATAGTAGGTAAAGGCCGTCAGGCCAGCAAGGTACAACTTGCCGAAAGGTTTGAACAAGCAATAGATCGATGTGCCATGAAAACCGAAATGGTAGGTACTGATGATTATCTGGCCGAATGGCGTAAATCATCGATGGGATATATGGATGGCTCCCCTGATGAAATTGCCCGCAAAATGGCCACTGATATTGAAGATGGTTTTGATAATGAAAAATTGAAGGTTTTAATTGCAAATGACGGCTGGGAAAATTCAGATTAGGGCAATTTGAATACTCTTGAAACGATTTGTGGGAGATTTTAAAGGTGGCAAACCAAGTTCTAACTTCCGGATTGAATGAATTGCTAAAGGGATATTCCCTTGAGGTCATGCCTAGGACAGCGGCCAAGATTAGTGATTTCAGGCAGTTTTTTCATCAGGATACCTTGATCTATATTGCCCACATCGAGGGAACCCCAATCAATGAAATGGTGGATACGGCCAAAAGACTCAACAATGAGGGTTTTTCAACCATGCCCCATATCACGGCCAGAACCATAAGCAACACTGATGAGTTGTCCACTATCCTGAAGATGTACAGGAATGATGCAGGGGTGGATTCTGCCTTGATTCTTGCTGGAGGCGCCAAGGAAGTATGTGGGGATTTTGACAGCTCCATGGCATTATTGAAAACCGGTTTGTTTGATAAATACAATTTCAAGAACCTGCATTTTGCAGGCCATCCAGAAGGCAATAATGATATTGACAGGAATGGCGGGACCGAAAATGTTGACAAGGCATTGCTCTTCAAGCAAGAGTATTCAAATGTGACAGATGCCAGTGTTGCTCTTGCAACGCAATTTTCATTTGATGGCAAAGCGGTCATCAACTGGGTTAGAAGAATTGGTGAGATGGGTATTGATCTTCCCGTTTACATTGGTGTGGCAGGACCCACTAAATTGCAGACACTGATCAAATTCTCACTTGCCTGCGGTGTGGGACCATCCATGAAAGTTCTGAAAAAACGGGCCAGGGACATTTCCAAATTACTGGTTCCTTACGAGCCGACCGAAGTTATGCGGCAATTGAATGATATTCTGACATCGCAACCAAACAGTCAAATCAGGGGAATACATTTTTTCCCTCTGGGGGGTATTAAAGCTACTTCTAAATGGATAATGGAGAATCAGTGAATTTTCTTTGTATGTGGGAGGAATAGTTGCAAAGAACAGTCGTAGAATCCAAAACCAGATCAACCATCATCGGTTTTGAGGAACCCTTTTGTGTGATTGGTGAACGAATAAACCCGACAGGCAGAAAATTATTGGCTGCGGAATTGGAAGCCGGCAATTTTTCCACCGTCGAGAAGGATGCCATTCAACAGGTTGAATGTGGTGCAAACATGCTGGATGTTAACGCAGGGGTTGTATATAATTCGAATCCCAATCCCAATGAAACCGAGCCTCCCCTACTCAAGAAATTGATAAAACTGGTTCAAGGTCTGGTTGATGTTCCAATATGCATCGACAGTTCTGTACCTGAGGCACTGGCAGCTGGATTGGAGGTTTGTGAGGGCAGACCTCTGGTCAATTCTGTAACCGGGGAGGAAGAAAGGCTGGAACAAATTCTACCTCTTGTCAGGAAATACAATGTGCCCGTGGTGGCCATATCAAATGATGATACCGGCATTTCAACTGATCCCGATGTTCGTTTTGCAGTGGCCAAGAAGATTGTCGAAAGAGCTTCCGATTTGGGTATTCCATCCAATGATATAGTCGTGGATCCTCTGGTAATGCCCATTGGTGCCATGGCTACGGCAGGCAATCAGGTTTTCCGTCTGGTTCGAAGGTTGCAGGAGGAATTGCATGTGAATACGACCTGTGGCGCATCAAATATTTCTTTCGGTTTGCCGAACAGGCATTCAATCAATTCCACATTCCTGCCAATGGCGATAGCATCTGGATTAACTTCTGCCATAATGAACCCTACCAGACAATTGGAAATGGATGCCATTCGGGCCGCAAACCTGTTGACAGGAAGGGATTCCAACGGTTCGGAGTGGATCAAGTTCAATGCACCAAAGGATAGGGATGAAAACACCATGCGTGTCAGGAGAAGACGAAGAAGGAGTAGAACTTAGTAAAGGGGACGTCTAGCGCCCTCTTCTATTTCAAAAATTGAAACAGTGACCAGCCCAGATCCTTTGATAGTTTTTTCTCCTTCAGGAAAAAGGGGAAGATTTCCTGTAGGTACGCCTGTATTGCAGGCAGCCCGAAAGTTGGGTGTTGATCTGGACAGTGTTTGTGGAGGGCGGGGAATTTGTTCAAGATGCCAGATTACACCTTCTTACGGTTCCTTTCCCAAGTACCAGATTGAATCATCCGAAAAATCACTATCAGAATGGAATGCCATTGAAGAAAGGTATGATCGGGTCAGAGGTTTAAAGACCGGTCGACGTCTGGGGTGTCAGGCTCAAATCCTGGCCGATATTATTGTTGATGTCCCACCGGAATCCCAAGTACACAAGCAGGTTGTAAGAAAGGCTGCGGATGCACGTCCTGTAACCATGGATCCTTCCACTCGCCTGTATTATGTTGAGGTTCAAAAACCGGACATGCATAAGCCTGAAGGAGATTTCGAACGGGTCCGTAATTCATTGAAGGAGCAATGGAATATCGAAAATGTGGGTATTTGCACTAGTCAGTTAAGAATTCTCCAGCAAATTCTCAGAAAGGATGATTTCGATATAACACTTGCTATTTGGGAAAATCATCACAATGGGGAGTTGAAAATAACAAGGGTATGGAGCGGGTTTCATGAAGAGCCTGTATTCGGTCTAGCCATTGATCTGGGTTCAACCACCATAGCAGTACATCTATGTAACCTAAGGGATGGATCAGTACTGGATTCGGCAGGTATAATGAATCCTCAAATCAGGTTTGGTGAGGACCTGATGAGCCGAGTTTCCTACTCAATGATGAATGCCGGAGGTGACAAGGAACTAACCGACGCTGTTCGTGAAGGTTTGAATACAGTATTCGGGACCATCGCCGAAAACAACAATATCTCCTTGAATTCTGTTTTGGATGTGGTCATTGTATGTAATCCTGTCATGCATCACCTTTTGCTCGGGATTGACCCCGTAGAATTGGGTCAAGCGCCATTTGCCCTAGCCATATCCTCATCCTTGAACCTCATTGCTTCTGATCTTGGCCTGGATTCACTTGAATATTCTACTCCCATTTACCTGTTCCCTTGCGTCGCCGGTCATGTCGGGGCTGATGCGGCAGGAGTAATCCTGTCCGAGGAACCACAAAAATCAGATGACAAGGTACTGGTAGTGGATGTTGGAACCAATGCCGAAATCATATTTGGTGACAAAACAAGGGTTTTGGCTTGTTCTTCCCCGACCGGTCCGGCATTTGAAGGTGCACAAATATCTTCTGGCCAAAGAGCATCACCTGGGTCAATTGAAAGGGTCTCTATTGATCCTGAGACGAAAATACCCCGTTTTCGGGTAATTGGAAGTGCTTTGTGGTCAGATGAGAAAGGATTTCAGGATGTTGTAGTGAACACGGGTGTCAATGGCATTTGTGGTTCTGGTATTATCGAAGCAATTGCCGAGATGCGGATGGCAGGAATAATTGATACCTCCGGTCTGATTGGTTCCCCTGAAGCACTTTGTTCCAACCGTATTGTAGCAGATGGCAGAACCTATTCATATGTCCTTTATGAGGATGCCGAAACCGGTGCTCCCCCCATAATGGTAACACAGAATGATGTCCGCGCAATACAACTTGCCAAGTCTGCGCTTTATGCAGGAACCAAGCTTTTGATGGAAAAATATGGTGCCAGCAATGTTGACCGCATTGTTCTGGCCGGTGCTTTCGGATCGCATATCTCCACCAAACACGCGATGGTATTGGGAATGATCCCTGATTGCCAATTGGATAAGGTCGTTTCTTCCGGCAATGCTGCAGGAACAGGAGCCAGAATTGGATTGTGCAACCTTGAAGCAAGAAGGGAAATTGAAAAGACCGTTTTCCAGATTGAAAAGATCGAAACAGCAGTTGAGCTCAAATTCCAGGAACATTTCGTTAATGCGAATGCAATTCCCCATGCCGTGGATGATTTCCCAGAGTTAAACAGGATCGTCAATCTACCTGACAGCAATCATTTGGCCGGAGCAGGTAAAAGAAGACAAAGAAGGCAACGCAACAGGTAATAAAATTTTAAATTTCAGTTTTATATTGGGGCTTGTAAAGACGGGTTGACAACGAATCAATCCACCAGTTTGCCAAGATGACATTCAAACTGCCTCTGCCTCAATTCCTGCCATCAATCCAGTTTTCCCGTAATCCCCGCCTGTTCCTCGATGGAGGGTGGCTGATTTCAAGAACCGCCTTCCGAAGCCCCGGAATGGTATGTCCCCTTCCCGATTGGGAGGCCGCGAGAATTCCCTGCCTCTTCTTCCATGCGTGGAACAGCTGCCTTGTCATAACATCCGGCGTTTTCGACGCTGCAACAAAACAATGAACCCCCTGCCCAAGACCGAATGGACATGACATCCACAGCGCCTTGGCTCATAGTAATGGAATCCGGTTCGGGGTTGCATTGATTGTGACCGTCGGATGGCTTGATACCCCCGTCATGACCATGGAGGTGTTGTTCAACTGGGTTCCAATCCGGATATCTACAACATCTCTAGGTTTCATCAGGCGAGATTATTCGGATCGGGCGGGGGAAGAATCAAGTTCATTTTCCCGAATCAGATTCTTGAATGTGTTTGTCAACCCGTCTTTATAAGCCCCTTTATATTTATCCATCATATAACCGTAGTAAGAGGTTAGTTTTGAGGAATTTAGCATATTATAATCGGTTATTTATATCAAAGCCTTCTATTGTTCTGAGATGATACTTGATAGTAAAAAAAGGCGATTATAAACTTGTTTCCCCAGCCCCTAATTTCAGCACCTTTTATGGCTGATTTGCGTTTGTTTGCCCGGGATTGAAACCCCATGCGCTTCTTGATGGTGGGTCAGCTTGAAAATGCCCCGTCCACCTTCCGCCAAGCTGAATGCGACCAACGGGTTTCCAGGCCAGCCAAAGGGGACATGCCGGCGGATTCCGTGACCGCCCCGTGCGCGCCTGA
>JAPORQ010000013.1 GCA_026710155.1 Paracoccaceae bacterium | reverse complement strand
CCTGGCGATTGCCCTTGACCCCTTCTGGCAGGGGGATGCCGGATCGGGTTTTTACAGGGGCATCACTTTTATATATCAGCTGTTGAATGTCTTGCTTTCTACGAATTAGTTAAAATTATGTTTTTTCGGGATATTAAAATGTTTCGAAAAACAGTTATGGAAAATCAGATAATCTCTGATAATGATGAAATTAATATCCCTCCACCTTATGTATTTAGCAATAATTGGATAGTGATTTGTCTCAAATATTTCGTTCAATCCTTCTTACCAGACCCATTAAAGCATCGAAGAGAATTAAGGATGAATTATTTGCCATCAACAATCAGTTGGATATCTTTATATCCCCATTGATGGAAATACAGTACCCAACCTACGACTTCTTCCAACAGAAAGATTCGAGATATGTCTTTACTTCCGAAAATGCGATTCTTTCACTCTTGTCCAAAGGCGTGAAGTTGGCGAGAGTCAACGTATATTGCGTCGGCAATCAAACCCGAAAACTGGCAATTAATGCAGGATATAATGTTGTACAAACCTTCAGTAAGGTTGAAGATATGATTGTCGGTTTGGAAAAGTCCGAATTCACTGGCAAATTGTTTTATTTTCGTGGAGAGCATGTGTCCCAGGATTTGAAATTGGTTCTAGGGAGAAAGGGAATAGAAGTCAGGGAATTGATCGTATATAACCAGCGGGAATGCTCACTGGCAAAGGAAGCCCTAAATCTATTGTCCGAAAAGCCATGCTTAATCCCATTGTATTCCGCAAGAACAGCCAGGTTGTTTTCCAATGAGGTCAAGGAAATCCCTGCAAAAGGACATCTAATCCTCTGCATGAGTGAGAATATAAAACAGGGGATTACACTGGATTGGGAAACCGGGGTCGTTTCGGGCGGCTTCAATCCAAAGGTGCTGGCCCGGCACTCTCGAATGAATGTTCACAATGTTGCGTGCGGGTAATCGGTGGAGATTTTCCAGACAAGATTTCTTCAATGAAGATTGATTATGGCTTTGTGAATCATTTTTGCTAAAATTCCCTCGGTTTTCCCGATGTTCAATGATATGAAAGTCCCCAATCACAGATTTCGGTTTTGTTTGCCAGTGTTTTGGACTTTGGGTCTTCTTGTGTATAATCCATTTAATGATTGAGGATAAGCCAACAAAAAACACCCTAATGGTGCCACTAGGAAAGAACTATGTCTGATAACACATCCGACAAAAATAACGATGGTGAGAAAATTACCGAAATAAGTGTGGAATCACCGCCCGAGCAAACCGGGAAAGGCAAGCAATCAAACAATGAGAGTAGATTGAACAGGTGGATGGATAAAATAGCCGGTCTGATCTTCAGGGCCATTGTCTTTGGACTGATTGCAGGTGGTGTTGGTATTGCCTTGATCCTTTTGGTTCCACAGCAATTCCTTCCGAGCGTGCCTTCCGAGGGTAATATGGAAATTTCCAGTCTTATTGAGGAAAGTGTCTCCAAGGTTGGTGGTCAGGTGGCAGAGTTGCAAATTAAAGTAATTCCGGCCCTTGAGAGTCGAATAAACGACCTGGAAGAAAATATTTTGCAATTGAGTAGTGATTTTCAAGGAACAGACAGCCAGAATACTGCCTTGGCTTCCGATTTGAATTCTATCACTGAAGTTGTAGGTGAACAAGGAGAACAATTAACCAGATTCGGAACGGAATTGGTTGCCTTGGCCGGAAAACAAGATGAAATCAGGAATAATCTAGACACAACTCTTGTGGGTTTGCAGGAGAGTCTGGATGCTTTGGGTACAGATTTGGAGGTAATCGAATCTGATAACAGGAAACTGAAGGAAGACTTTGCAGCACTAACATGGTCCGAGTCCATGAGTTCGAATTCTGGTACAGCAGCGGGGGGGGGCAATTCAACTGAAGGTAATCAAACAGTGGGGACAGGTCGCCAGATAATATTGCTGGAGGCAAGGATACAGAGAATAGGTGAGAAAATTCAGGAACTTGATGAACTGTCAAGGAACTTGACAAGTTTGAGTAAAGAAGTGACTGATCTTCGAGTGCAACTTTCCGGTTTGGGTACCAATCAAGGCTTGATGGATGATTTGGTTGAGAATATCGAAAATGTTGGCACTCAGCTGCCTGATCTGGAAGAGGAATTGGCTCTATTACATGAGCAAAACCGAATGCTTGCCAATCAGGTTGTCGAAGTAAGGGAAAATATAACTGGGTTGGAATCTGAACTGGTTGTACTTTCCTCCCATATCGTTGGTGAAAATTCCTTGCTATACCTGACCTTGGTGGGAATACAGGCTGCAGTGGAAGCAGGTATCCCATATGCTGCAATAATTGGAGAAAGTGAAATCAACAGTTTGGAATTGCCAGCCATCATTCTTGAGTTTTCAGAAGACGGTGTTGCAACATTGCTGGAACTACAAAATGAATTTGAAGACTTAATCAATGAAGCTTTGAAGGCTGTGGAAACAGGAGCTGAGAGTGGGTCGATTCAGGATATGGCTAGAAGTATAGTTTCTTCCCTGGTCCAGGTGAGATCCCTGACACCCAGAGAAGGTGATGATGCAGTAGCAGTATTGTCCAGACTTGAGGAAAGACTGAAAAAAGGTGATCTGGAAAGTGTATTGGAGTTATATGCCCAACTTCCCCAACCGGTTCAGGAAACTTTGGAAAGTTGGAAACAGAGGGTACAGAACAGATTGGATTTATTGATTGCAGTGGAAGAGACATTATCAAAGCCATTGACCGTGCCGGACCAGTAAAATGATTTGGTCGCTGATTAAGATTTCGCTGTTCATCCTGGCGGTTGCTGCCCTAAGCATGGGGTTTGCCTATTTATTGGATCTTCAGGGCAGTGTGACCTTTGAAATTCTGGATTATGGAATTACGATCAGTCTGGTCACCCTGATTATTCTGCTCTTGATTCTGATCCCTGTAATCTGGGCAGTGTATTTCCTGTGTGGTCTGATTATGGCTGTTTTCAGGTTTTTTGTTGGTGATGAGACTGCTTTGACCAGGTACCTGAACCGTAACAAGGATAGAAAAGGTTATGAAGCCTTGGCGGAGAGCATGGTGGCAATGGCAGCAGGAGAACCCTCGGAGGCTGCACATAAGATTGCTCTTGCGGAAAGGCATTTGGGTCGTCCGGAATTAACCGGACTTTTGGCTGCACAATCTGCCGAACGCATGGGAAACAGGGATAAGGCCCAGGATGTTTACAAGAAACTGCTTGGTGATGACAAGACAA
The DNA here is from genome assembly GCA_026710155.1 of Paracoccaceae bacterium. Classification (GTDB taxonomy): domain Bacteria; phylum Pseudomonadota; class Alphaproteobacteria; order Rhodobacterales; family Rhodobacteraceae; genus MPNP01. The sequence goes on along the minus strand of JAPORQ010000013.1, from coordinate 3,020 downwards.
GGTTTGTCGGAATCGTTGGTATATTGAAACATCGTCTTGAGGTGGGAGATACCAAAACAGCATTGGAATTGGCCAGAAAGGCCTTTGAATTGAAACCGGGTCATGAAGAAACTCAAATGATCCTTTTACGACTGCAGACCAGTGAAGCGGATTGGGAAGGAGTAAGGAACACTTGGAAAGTACGATTTGACCGCAAGCGAATTAGCAAGCAGGAATATGTCCATGGTACGGCCGCAACTCTTTTTGCTGAAGGCAAAAAACTATTAAATGATGGTAAGGTGGAGGGTTCCCTCAAGGTTTTTGAGGCCAACAAGCTTGCACCATCATTGGTACCAGCTGCTGTTTTGGCAGCCCAACTGAAAAATGGTGATGGCGATCATAGAAACGCCAATCGTATTTTGACCAGGGCTTGGAATCTTGAACCCCATCCGGATTTGGCCCAAGCATATACTGAGTTGAAACCGGACGAAACCGATCAGCAACGGCATGAGAGATTCAAGAAACTCATTGCCAAGACACTCATGCATCCGGAATCAAGAATGACGATGTCTGAATTGGCAATTTCGAGAGGAGATTTCGGAGTTGCCAGTCATGAAATGGAAAATATTCATCAGGATGAGCCCACGGTCAGAACCTATCTCATCAGGGCTGCAATCGAGAAAGGAAAGGGGTCTTCGGACCAGAATGTGAAAGCATTGTTGGGTAAGGCCTTGACTGCACCAAGGGGCAATCAGTGGATTTGCAACAACTGCCAGCAAATTCACAGGGAATGGCAGCCAGTTTGTTTTTCCTGTCAGGCATTTGATACATTGACCTGGCGAAGGGAAGAGGATGAAACAACAAGTCTTCCATCTTCGATCAAGCTCTTGCCGCTGATAAATGAAGAGGATTTTGAAAGCGAAACTGTAGTTGATGAGAATTCTACTGATGAAATTATAAATTTAGGATATAAATTAGGATAAGTGCCGGTGTAGCTCAGACGGTAGAGCGGGTCATTCGTAATGACTAGGTCGGGGGTTCAAGTCCCTTCTCCGGCACCATTTTCCCAAGAGGTTTGACAATTTTCCAAAACTGGAACAGTTTTTACCCAACAACTCAGGAACGGGGTTATATTTTTTCTTAATGACCATGGAGGGGTAGAATCACAAGCACTCGCATTAATATCCACATTCAATAATGGATGATTTTGCAATGTGTTTTTCAACCTTCATCATGGCTTAATCGCCACAAAATTGAGTCGTACATAATCCACGGTCCAGATGCCATCAGATGAGCAAATCAGTGGACGCAACCTTTCCACCATACTGTCTATGACTTCATCACGACCAGAGTCTGAAAGATCAAACAATATTTCGTTGCAGAAAGTATCAAACCAGCCCTTCACATTCGTTGGCAGGGGTGTTGGGCGCTTGCGCAAACAGCATTTGACAACACTAAATCCTGCGCTTTCCAATCTTTTACGCTGCTCGTCAGGTGTGGGAAAAATCCAAGGATTGCGTGAGGCAAAATCGATACCATTCTCTGCCAATATTTCCGTGAGTGTTCGACAAATAAGTGAAATATTACCATCCCCGCCCATTTCCACGACAAATCGTCCACCCGACCTCAGAGCGTTAAAAACTCTCGTAATGAGTTTTTCTTGATGTAACATCCAATGTAAAGCGGCATTCGAGAATACCGCATCAAACTCATCTTCAAATAGTATATTCTGGGCATCCTCAACGCGAGCGTTGACACCCCTTCTAAGAGCTGTTTCCACAAAATTGGCACTGCTATCAATCCCTAAAACCGTAGCCCCCTGTTCCATAATAAAGGCACCCAACTCGCCGTCGCCACATCCGATATCCAATATTTTTTCACCCCGTCGGGGTGCAAGGTCCTGCATTACCTCTTGGGCAAGGGCGGAGACAAAGTTGGCGTGGAGTGTGTAATCCTGTGCTTTCCAGTAATCTTTATTTGATTTCACGGTATATGGCTTTCATTGGTACTCAATTGAACTTTCGCTTCATTTTATTCCTGAATAATTCTATCTGCCTCTCCTCATAATTCAACAAACTGCCTGGAAAACATCATTTTATCTGACTCAATAGTTGATCTGCGTCCATTGACACACGCTCGTTGGGACTATCCCAAAGCTGAGCGTATAGGAAAAGCAGATCGACCATTTGGTTTTGTGACAATATCTAGGGATCATAACGCAATCATAGCTTTCTTCAATTAACTCTATACATCCATTGGTAAGCAAACTTTGCATCTGTTTAGAGTTCACGGGATAAACTGGTTGTCTAGACGGTGGGTTTAAGTCACTAACACACGCAAGAACGTGTTCACAGCCAAAGGCAACGCGACCTTTGTCTTAAGCCATCGTATATGGGTTATCCGCCGATCAGGACGAATTAAAAATATTTTGGACCTTTTGATCAACGACCTAACATGATCATTAAATGACAGGAACTTCTTGCGACCATGTTGCTCAATACTTGCAATCCAGCCCTCGCGAGTTCATCAAAAGCCCTACTCAGTGTCATAATCGAATAACATAGTGGCTTTGTTAAATCTGTTGGTGTCCAATTATTATTGCCCTTACCTTATGTGGTCTGGCCAGATTGAGGTGTTTTGTGCATTCTGCAGGTGTATGTTCTTGGACATTTTTTGTGTACATAATGAGAATTGGTGTTTGACAAAATTTAGTTTCAAAGAAACGGTAATTATGAGCAAGAAAAATAGGCAACCGTTCTTGTTTGGTCCAATCCTGCAAAAAAAACCTGTGCTGTAGAATAATTTCAAGGTAATCCTTGAGTTGTACCTTCAACCGGTTACAATCCAAATTAAATTGCTGGGCATCTAACATAATTTTGGAGATTACATACTTGTTTCCCCATGGGTTTTGCAACCGTTTTCTTGACACCGTGGAGCGATAGGTCTATATTGCCACTGTCACGACCAAATCTGTAGGTTTTTGGCGTGTCGGTTTGAAATCCGGCCGCGCTGGCCGCGGCCAAGCACAAGGAGAAACATCA
>JAPORQ010000030.1 GCA_026710155.1 Paracoccaceae bacterium | reverse complement strand
CAACATTGTGGAAAAAGGCGGGCTTCCCTCCCCCCGCAGCAACCGGAACATCCCCCTAGACAACATTCCAGGATTCCATCAGGTGGGACCATTCAGGTCGGGAGGTGAATTGCAGGCCTTGTAGATTCAAATATGTAATCCCTAAACTTTTCAACAAGGAGAAAATTGAAATGAAACTATTAAATTGGATGAAAATGGCATTAGTCTTTACGACTGCCCCCATGCTATTTGCTGTTTCCGCATCGGCGCAAATGGAAATCAAGGTCGGTAGCTTTGAGCCTGAAGGCCATTATCTTGTGCAATACGTATACATTCCGTACCTTGAGGAAATTGAACGCCGCACCAATGGCGAGTTGACCTTCAAATGGTTCCACGGTGGAACTTTAGTAAAAGCCCCACAGACAGTTGACGGATTGAAATCTGGCCTTGTCGATTTGGTGGTAACCACGGGTATCTTCACACAAGAAAGCCAGTTCCCAGCAACTCATGTTATGACCCTGCCGTTCCAGTTCGACAGTACAGTCGAAGCGAACCATGTGTTTCAGAAGCTTTATAATACTAGACCAGAAGTCCAGGCCGAGTTCGAAGGTCTGGTACCCCTTGGTTTCCATGTATCTGACTTCTTCAACTTGCACATCCACAAAGATGTGAAGCCAGTCGAGACATTGGCTGACCTGCAAGGGTTGGAAATAGGAGGTTTTTCCAAATCGGCGGTCACCTATAGCGAAATGTTGGGAGCAACACCGCGCAACCTGCCTTTGGCTGACATCTACGTCACTTTACAGCGTAAGGCGATTGATGGTGTATGGTTCCCAACCGCACCGATGATTAAGTGGAAGGTAACGGATTTTGCTAGCAACCATTCGCTGGTCGGCGGTCCCTTCATCATGATACCCATGACGATGAGTCAGCAGACCTGGGACAAGCTATCGCCGGAACAACAGGAAATCTTTCGCTCCATGGAGGATGAGCTGACGAATTTCACCGGAGCAATTGTGGATAATCGCCGCAATTCGACCCTTGCAAAGGTTAGAGACAGGGGTGACAACATTATCACCTTTGATTCCGAGGCAAAAGCGGAATGGGTAGCTGCCACGCAGCCAGCCTATGACACTTGGCTCGCTACGATGGCTGACAAAGGCATCGATGGCGAAGCAATCCTGGCAAAAGTCAGAGAATATACTGCCGAATTCAAAGGCATGGATTACACTTCTGCTGAATGGTGGGGCAACGACTGGCAGGAATAATCTTTCCAACTATTGGATCGAGCGGCTCTCCTGCCGTTCGATCCTTTTCTGGTCCGAAATAAAACTTCATAACAACTGTGCTTTACTTGCAAGCCCAAATTTCGAAGAAATGTGGATTTCCCAGCCTTATTTGAGAGGCTTTTTGGTGTGGATGAAAAATGGGGCAATCAGGCAAAATTGTTGGCAACCCACTAATTTTTCAGGGAGGCGGAAATGATTCGGGCCAAAATGGTAAGCCCAACGATACTTTCGCGAAACTTGGTCAGCTCATTCATGCCATCCTTGAACCAATAGCCCGATATCTTTGTTACGCAGCTGCAATTGTTACTCTACTTATGTCGATCTTTATGGTCGTGGACTTGGTTAGTCGTTTGGTGTTCAATAGCCCGCTCTCTGGCATGATCGAACTTCAAACATTTATGCTTGTGTTCATGGCATTTTTTAGCATTGCCTACACGATGCTGAAAAACCAGCATGTCGCAGTCGATTTGATTACCTCCATCTTGTCTGCGCCAGTGAACAGCTTTTTGCAAAGTGTGTTTTCAATTTGGGGAATTTTCCTCTTTGGCTCTATGAGTTGGTTAAGTACCACTCGAGCCTTGGAAGCCTTCGAAAACGAGGAGTTCTCTGACATCATCCAAATGCCATATTGGGTTCTATACTTCTTTACATCTATTGGGACATTGCTATTGACCGTGGCAATTCTCGTCTCGTTGCTAAAACATCTGTCTGGTTTGTACCAGTACCATCAAAATAGTACCAAGTTTCCCATGATACTAGCGGCTATCGCAGTCGTGAGTATTGCGGGAATCTACTCAGCCGAACTATTGAAGTTACTATTCGGTGACTTGAGTTCTACGACGGTGGGTATTCTGTACACTCTATTCCTGATGATCATTCTCATGCTAGGCTTTCCTGTCGGCTTCGCGATGGCATTCGCTGGTCTGACTGGCCTTATGTTTCTGATCGGCCCAGAAGTTGCTTTCAACGTATCGAAGATCAACACTTACGACGCTGTTGCGCATTACTTCTTCACAGTAATCCCATTCTTCCTACTTATGGGCTTTCTCATACTTCATGCCGGAATTGGAGCAAAGCTCTACAACGCTGGAATCAAAGTCTTTGGTAGGTTACCAGGGGGGCTGGCCATAGGTACTGTGGCTGGTTGTGGGGGATTCGCAGCAATCTGCGGTGAAAGCGTGGCCGCTGCGGCCACGATGGGGTCAGTCTCACTGCCCGAAATGAAAAAATATAACTATGACAACTCTCTTGCAACTGGCTCAGTAGCCGCCGGTGGGACATTGGGGATATTGATTCCTCCGAGCATTGGGTTCGTCGTATACGGAATCATCACTGAGCAATCAATTGGCAAGATGTTTGTGGCAGGCATTATTCCCGGTATCATTCTGACGGCCGGGTTTTGTCTTGCCGTCTATGTGCAATGCATTATGAACCCCAAGTTAGGACCAAAATCCAAGAGGTTCACGCTACTCGAGATAGCAAGGTCGATCTTTGATGTCTGGCCTGTGGCTGCCTTGTTTGCGGCTGTCATTGGTGGTATTTACTCGGGGATACTAACACCAACCGAAGCCGGTGGTGTTGGGGCTAGCGGGGCATTATTGATTGCGTTTTTTTCAAAGGGTTTCAATCGGCAGAAACTCTTCACTGCCCTGTTGGATGCTACCACGACCAGTGCAATGATCTTTACGATTCTGATCGGTGTAGGATTGCTTGGGTATTTTGTAACACTGACCGATATTCCGCGTGAGTTCGCTGATTTACTCGGTAGCTTAGATGTGTCACGCTACGTGATTTTCGTTCTGATCCTGTTGCTTTACCTCGTGCTAGGGATGGTCATGAACATCATCCCGATGATGATGCTCACCTTACCGATTCTGTTTCCCACGGTTGTCGGCTTGGGTTTCGATCCAATATGGTTCGGTGTAATAATGGTGATTATGATGGAAATGGGCCAAATTACCCCGCCTATCGGCATCAATGTGTTTGTTATTCATGGCGTAGCCAAAAAATACGATGTTCGCATGGCCACCATCTATCGCGGGATCATCCCGTTTGTAATCGTTGAAGTGCTAGTGATCATCCTATTAACCATTTTTCCTGAAATCACACTTTGGCTGCCCAACTCAATGGATGTGTTGACTCCACTAGAATGAGGAGAGCATCGCAATGACAAAAAAGAAGACTGCAATAATAACAGGATCGACTAGTGGCATCGGCTTGGCGATTGCCCAAATCCTCGCAGAATCCGGATGCAATATTTTGCTCAATGGGTTTGGTAAGAAGTCCGAGATTGAAGCGATTGCTGAAGGCATCAGTTCTGACTTTGGTGTTCAAGTCCTTTATTCGAATGCAGATATGAGCAATCCGGATGAAATCCTTGCGATGGTACATGAATGTTCCGCCCATTTCTCGTCGGTTGATATTCTGGTCAACAACGCCGGTATCCAACACACGGATTCAATCGAGGATTTTCCTAAAGAGCATTGGGATCAAATAATCGCAATCAACCTATCTTCGAATTTTCACTCGATCCAAGCCGTGTTACCGATCATGAGGACACAAAATAGTGGAAGGATTGTTAATATATCTTCTGTGCATGGTCAGGTCGCCTCCATCAACAAAGCGGCTTACGTAGCTGCCAAACATGGAGTTTTAGGGCTAACCAAAGTTGTTGCACTTGAAACTGCAAATACACCAATCACTTGCAATGCCATTTGCCCAGGCTGGGTGCGAACGCCGTTGGTTCAAAAGCAAATTGATGCCTTGGCCGAACGAGAGAATATCCCTGAAGCAAAGGCGATAAAGCGTTTGCTTGGTGAAAAGCAACCGTCCATGAACTTTGTCACCACAAAACAGATAGGTCAGGCGGTTAAGTATCTGTGTTCAGATGCTGCATCAGAAATTCGTGGTTCAACGATTGACATTAATGGCGGTTGGCTTGCGCAATAACACAGAAAAATTAATATTGAGAGAGGATAAACATTTGCGCATCTTTGGTGATCAATGAAAAATACCAATATTCTGGGTAGGTATAAATATACAAAAAAGGACGGCATATGTTATGCCGTCCCTGAATTTCTTCCGTGCCAGTTTATTGAATATCAAAACGATCTGCGTTCATCACCTTTGTCCACGCGGCGATAAAGTCAGATACAAATTTTTCCTTGTTGTCATCCTGGGCATAAACTTCAGCATATGCACGAAGAATTGAATTTGAACCAAAGACAAGATCAACACGTGAGGCTGTCCATTTCACATCGCCGGTTTTAAGATCACAAAGGTGATATTCATTATTATCCACAGGCTTCCAGGTATAGGACATATCCGTCAAATGAACAAAAAAATCATTGGTCAATGAGCCTTCGTGATTGGTAAATATACCATGCTTACCATTGCCATGATTGGTACCCAGAACACGCATGCCTCCAATCAACACAGTTATTTCAGGTGCTGTAAGCCCCATCAACTGGCTGCGATCCAATAGAAGCTCTTCGGCATTTACTGAATAATCCTTTTTGAGCCAGTTCCTGAACCCATCATGGATTGGTTCCAGAACAGAAAATGAATCCGCATCCGTCATTTCGTCTGTGGCATCTCCACGTCCTGGTGAGAATGGTGCATTTACATCAAAACCAGCTGCTTTTGCGGCCTTCTCAACTCCAACACATCCCGCCAACACAATCGTGTCGGCAATACTGGCACCAGCCTGATGTGCGAGTGGTTCAAGAACAGAAAGCGCCTTTGACAGGCGTTCTGGCTCATTGCCTTCCCAATCCTTTTGCGGTGCCAGCCGAATACGGGCACCATTTGCACCACCGCGCTTGTCTGATCCTCTGAAAGTACGGGCACTATCCCAAGCTGTTGTAACCATTTCCGAAATGGTCAAACCACTGTCAGCAATCCTTTGCTTCAAGGCATCAACATCGTAATTGCTATTTCCAGCCGGGATCGGGTCTTGCCAAATCAAGTCCTCTGCAGGTACGTCAGGTCCAAAATAACAAGCCCTTGGGCCCATATCTCGGTGCGTAAGTTTAAACCATGCCCGGGTAAATACTTCTGCCAAATAATCAGGATCTTTATAGAATTTCTCGGATATTTTCCGATACACAGGGTCCTTGACCATCGCCATATCGGCATCCGTCATGATGGGATTGTGCCTGATCAACGGATCTGATGGGTCAGGGACCTTATCTTCTTCCTTGATGTCAATCGGCTCCCATTGCCATGCACCGGCAGGACTTTTCTTCAATTCCCAATCATATGTAAAAAGAAGATAATAATACCCATTATCCCATTTGGTCGGGTTGGTGGTCCAGGCACCTTCAATCCCACTGGTAATAGCCTCGTTGGCTTTGGCAGTTCCGCCGCTTTTATTCCAGCCCAGCCCTTGCTCGCTTATATCTGCTCCCTCAGGTTCAGGACCTACCTCAGTACTGCTTGCACCATGAGTTTTCCCTACAGTATGCCCACCTGCAGTAAGAGCTACTGTTTCCTCATCATTCATTGCCATACGGGCAAATGTCTCACGAACCATCACGGCTGTTTTCAGTGGGTCGGGCTGTCCGTTAACACCTTCAGGATTGACATAGATCAGCCCCATATGCGTTGCCCCAAGAGGATTTTCCAATGTTTCAGGCTTCGAGAGTTCATCAAAGCGATTTTCACTGTCTGCCAAAAATTCTGTTTCAGATCCCCAATACACATCTTTTTCGGGATGCCAGATATCCTCACGTCCAAACCCAAACCCAAAGGTCTTGAGGCCCATGGATTCATAGGCAATATTACCTGCCAAAATTATCAAGTCTGCCCAACTGACAGCATTTCCATATTTTTTCTTGATGGGCCAAAGTAACCTTTTGGCCTTATCAAGGTTGGCATTGTCCGGCCAGGAGTTGAGAGGAGCAAAACGGATATTTCCCGCACCAGCACCGCCACGACCATCTGCCAGACGGTAAGACCCCGCCGAATGCCATGCCATCCGAATCATGAGGCCGCCGTAATGACCCCAGTCTGCTGGCCACCAATCCTGCTCATCCGTCATAAGGTCGTGCATGTCCTTCTTGAGTGCCTCCACATCAAGTTTCTGAAGCTCTTTTTTATAATCAAAGTCCTGCCCCAGAGGTTTTGTCTTGTTGTCATGTTGATGCAAAATGTCGAGATTCAAACTCTTGGGCCACCACTCAGTTGGTGATGAATTATTATCCGTAGCACTCCCATGGATGAAAGGGCATTTTTCTGATTGGTTCATCATGTTTCTCCTATTTCACTATGATGCTTGTTTTGACAAGAGGGGCATATACCCCAGAATATGATTTCGACTTCATTAATTGTAAAATCCTTGGGGTCAGTAGCGGTAAGACATGGGGCAATATCGATACAATCAGTATCTTCGATCAAGTCACACAATCTGCAAACCAAATGGCGGTGGTTATCATCCACTAGGGTTTCGAGAGTGCAAACATTCCCTTCGGTCTCATCTATCAAACCATGTTCAACAAGTACAATCATTCAAAATATCAACGAAAAAACCACAAAAGTACATAGTATTTACAATTTTAATACCTGACATTTGGTACTAAATAATATCAAATAGTTATTTGAGTAGAAAGACTAACTTCTACAGGAGAATATATATCAACGTCACTTTTTGGTGTGGAAATTGAAACTATCAGAGGGTAACGAGTTTTCTGGTTGTACTTATTAAGATTTTTTCTTTCTCTCCACCAACCAACTCTGGGAGAAATTCCTATCAAATTAGATCTTGCCAATTCCGCCGCAGTCCCGTTCCAAATATCTGAGTGGATCGATCCTTTATTTCGGAAAATGCCTATTAGCCAATGATTGGAAGGGCTCGAAGAATCTGGTCTGTCCTCTTCGTTCTCTCGAACTCTTTTATTTATCCGTTTTAAAAAAGTTTCACTATCCTCTCCAGGTGAATTGAGCTCAAAACGCAATCCATGTGAGGGGTATCTATACCTATCTTTCCATCCCAATTCACCAGGACCGGGTTCAATAAAATATGAAAGGGTAACTCGCATCTCTACTTTTTCTTCTCCGAGGTTTTCTAATATATCTCTTGGCCACGGCAATTCATATAGATGCATATCTTTAGTCCTGAAGTTAGAACCCGCTTTCTCAAAGGGTTGGATTTCCGCTTCAGAAACAAGAGTTAGACTGTTAGATGCACAATATAGGGCTTGCTCTAGATCTGGCTTACCATAACCGAAACTTCTCAGAATAACTTCAAGTTCCTTTTTTTTCATCTTCCAAATCTTCGAAGTTAAGGCATCAGGCCATCTTGACGAATGAACCATGAGGCCTCTAATAGTTTCTGGCCAATAATCCGGATATTCAGACCTAAGCATGGCAGCAAAATGAGCAGCTTGTGCCGTAGATGCGCTAGTTCCATAAAAATATTCAAACAACCTGTTAGCTGGTCGGTAATATGTTGAAACCAATGAGAGATCGTTGCATTGAGTAGAAAACCCCATATTATCTTTGCCTAAATTACCACCCTCAAACACTATTTCCGGTTTTGCTGGCCATATTTCGTCCCAAGTTAATGAGGTTGTTGTGTGAGGTGACAGTTCCCCCTCAGATGCAACTGGTGAATATGAACTATGGCCAGGGTCAGTAATTTGCTGTAGGTTTGTTATTGCCCCAACAGTCAAAGCATTCCATGATTGTCCAGGGTCTTCAACGGGGTCAGTAAGGACAGAATTTGGGTAATTTTTCCAGTTTTCAATTTTTGAATTTCCGGCAGAAACAATCATAAGTCTCCGATTACCATCATTCTCACCAAAAGTTAATTGATCTATTGCAGCTGACCATGAAGTGGGACGTCCACGACTGGAAGTATCATCAGAAGAAATTGGCATGCAAAATATTCTCTTTCGGCTCACTTCATTAATTTCTGCTTTACTAATTCCTTGTTTAGTATAATCCCCCCAAAGCTCTTTATTGTTCTGACCATTTGGGGGAAGGATCTTCACCGATTCAAGACGATGTTTAATTGAAACAGGGCCGCTCGATTCTAAGAGAAATTGTAAATCACCATAACCTGAAATACCTGACATGAGGGTTCCATGGTCTTTATGATCATCAACTCCCCAAAGTGGAATTACAGCCTGGCAGTCACTTTCCCTTAGTATGGGATCAATAAGGGGGTGTCTCCAGTTTACCCCTGTATCCAATAGACAAATATAAATATTTGAAGAAGCGGATACAGCAACCCTTTGTAAAAGATTTTCAACCCTCACACTTTGCTCAGTCGGGGATTCAGATAGTAAAAAATCCGCAGTGGATTTAGCTTTTCTAAATTCAGCAATTTCGTCTGAATGCAAAATTAATGAATTTAGGTCTTGGTAAGAGACAAAAATTAATTTGACAGTTCTTTCTGGAAAATTAATTGAACTTGGCTTGCTGTTGATATCTAATCCATTTAGAATTTGGCTAAATTGGACACTATTTCCTTGAGGATTCTCTCTTAGCCAAACCTCACACCATTCTTTATTTTCTTTGGGAATTAGCGCTTTATCATCCACCCAAAATGAATCGCCTATGGCTTTTTTAATATTTTCAATTCCCTCAATTAAGTTTTTGTTTGAGGGATTTCCTTTTTTGGTATTCTTTTTGAGGTAATCATCAATTTTTTTGAATAATACACTAATTTGGTCTTTTGGTACATGGACGGTGACAAATATTGTTTTTTTATTCGAATCTAATGCAGTTTCTTCCCGAACATTGCACAAGCGGATATCTTTACCAAAATCTTCAAGACTTTTTATCTGGATATCAAATCCTGGGGCACTTTGAAACTCTATAAAGATACCTTCTCTTGTCAAGTGTGAAACGGCGACTTCATTTTTGCTTTCATTCCATGCTTGTTCAAGCTTTTTCTTAAGAAAATTACCATGTTTTACTCTGTTCCTCTTGGGAAAGTTTTGACCTCCACCGCCTGAATTGGGTATTGTAAAATTTATTGATTGTGTGGGTTGGGGGATTTTAAGGTGGGGTAGGTTTCTAATCATAAAATTTCGCAGGTCCGTTTAAGTGCATTCTGCCTTTTGGTAATCATAATATTTAATTTTGAGGCACTGATCTTCTTTTTGTCATTGAGAATTGCATTTTTGATCGCATCATGGCAAGCAATCACTAATTCAGAATGACTGAGTCCTGATGAATTTTTCAACACTGATGTCCAGGAAAATCCTGCAGATTTGAATTTACCAAGTTTGTTTGAAATCAACTCTTTTTTTTCCGTATCCGTAGGCCTTTTATAATAGAGGACATCATCAAATCTTCTGAACAGAGCTTGATCCAATAGCTGTGGATTATTTGTTGCAGCAATGACAATGCTATCAGAAGTATCCTGTTCTATAAAATTTAGAAAAGAATTTAGAACCCTTCTCATTTCTCCTACATCATTTTCCATGGTTCGTTTGCCACCGATGGCATCAAATTCATCAAACAAAAATACTCCTAAGTTTACCTGTAAAAAATCAAAAATCTGGCGCAGCTTAGCACTGGTCTCACCCATAAACTTAGTAACCAAACGATCACCTTGTATGGTATAAAGTGGTAGTTTGAGTTCGTAGGCCAAAACCTTGGCAGTCATTGTTTTTCCAGTACCTGGAGGACCAATTAGAAGAATTTTTCTACGATGAGTTAATCCATATGATTTTAGCTTGGCCCTGTTGTCGAAATTCGTGAATAATTAATCCAATTCTCTCATTGATTTCTTCACTTAAAACAAGCATTTGCTTTGAAATTTCTGATTCTTCAATATTAACCAAACCGTTAAGTTCACTTTGGAAAGTCAAATTCTTCTTCTTACTTGATTTCTTGCGCTCAATATCAATAAGATTACGGATATCGTGGGCGAAATCCGAGTTTCCTTTCCTTGCTTCATGTGCTGCAACTTGCAATGCAATTGAATTAAACCTCTCAGGCTCCTCAGAGAAATGAGACCTAATAAGAGATTTGAATTGTTCAGCAGTAGCTATGATTATCTCTCCAAATTTTTTTGGATTTTTATTCCATGTTTTAATCGGGATAATTCAATCCTTCTGAATGAAAAATTGAAAATGCATTGATGTTTTCACTATAAATTAAATATCCCTAGAGGAGAGGAAAAACAAATATAAAGATGTGAGGTTTTTATTCAGGTGCAAACAATCGAATTTACCTGATTCAGATTTTCTAATCCCATGATAGTTTCAATTAGATCAGTAGCCAGCAAAGGTTTTGCCTTTGTAACTATTCAGGTCAAGAAATTGTCAATATCTTGAAGGTTTTAGACTTTTAGAGACGGAAATGCAAAGGATTGTGCAGAAAAATATATTGGGGGATTCCGATTGTGCCTGTTTTCAAGGTACTCAGGATACCTGAATAGTTACGCGCCCTTAAGTATTAGTCTCAATACGGAACAATTAGATAAATGGCGGAGACGAAGGGATTCGAACCCTCGGAACGGTTTCCCGTCCACTCGCTTAGCAGGCGAGCGCCTTCGACCACTCGGCCACGTCTCCGCTGCCAAATGTATAATTTCAAAAAGGGGTTTTGAAGACCAGAAGGTTATTTATTCAGTTGGATTGTTGAAATTTTCAAAATCAACCCGAGTTCACAATTAGAAAAGGTGGACCAAAATTGTATATCCAAAGTCTTGTGATTAAGTTATTATTCTGATTACGGTATAAAGTAGAAACGGGTTTAAACCATGGGTGAGAAAATGAAGAAAAACACCATTTCGAAAGTTGTATTTGATTGGCAAGACCCATTCCTGTTGGAAGACCAGCTGGAAGAGGAAGAGGTTCTTTTCAAGGATGCAGTCCAGGCCTTTTGTCAAAGTGAATTGAGACCACGGGTAGACAAGGATTATATGGAAGAATCATCTGGTCGTGATCTGTTTTCGAAAATGGGAGAGGCTGGATTGTTGGGAGTAACTCTGCCCGAGGAATATGGGGGGTCCGAGTCCAGTTATGTTACCTATGGATTGGTTGCGAGGGAAATTGAACGGGTTGATTCAGGCTACCGGTCGGCAATGAGTGTCCAATCATCCCTTGTTATCTATCCCATCCTGGCCTATGGAACTGATGAACAACGCAGAAAGTATTTGCCCAAGCTGGCAATGGGTGAATTCGTTGGCTGTTTTGGATTGACGGAACCGGAAGCAGGATCTGATCCCGGAGGCATGAAAACTATTGCCACTAAAACAAGCAGCGGTTATGAACTCAATGGAACCAAAACATGGATTTCAAACTCACCATTGGCTGATGTATTCGTTGTTTGGGCCAAAATGGAAAACAAGGATGGCCCCATAAGGGGGTTCATTCTTGAGAAGGATTTCAATGGTTTGTCAGCACCGAAAATCGAGGGTAAACTGTCTTTGCGAGCATCCGCCACGGGAAGTATTGTACTTGATGGAGTCAAGGTGGGTGAATCCGCCCTTTTGCCAGATGCCATGGGTTTGAGTGGACCGTTTGGATGCTTGAACAGGGCCAGGTATGGAATTGCCTGGGGAACAATGGGTGCTGCCGAGGAATGCTGGATGATTGCCCGTGATTATGGTATGGAAAGAAAGCAGTTTGGAAGACCCTTGGCAAACACACAGCTTTTCCAGAAGAAATTGGCTGATATACAGACCGAAATAACCCTTGGTTTACAGGCAGCGTTAAGGGTCGGAAGGTTGATGGATAGAAACCTGTTCACTCCGGAAATGATATCAATGATCAAAAGGAACAACAGTGGGAAAGCATTGGATATCTCCCGAATGGCACGGGATATGCTTGGCGGAAACGGGATACAGGCAGAATACCGGGTAATACGCCATTCACAAAACCTTGAAACAGTTAATACATACGAAGGAACCCATGACATACACGCCCTGATATTGGGAAGGGCTCAAACCGGATTGCAGGCTTTCTTTTAAATCCCCATGGGATATAAGGCCCTGACTATACTTCACTAAGCAGATTGTTTATTCTGGCAGCGTAATCAATCAAGTTCTGATCCTTGCCATACCAGCCGATTAACTGCAAAGATAGGGGAAGATTGTTTTTACCCTTGCCAAAGGGCATCGAGACTGCGGGTAGTTGCAATAAGGTCCAGTCTCGGCTGAATAGGGGATCTCCAGTAGCCATCAATCCCTTCGGTGCCTCCCCTGAGGTGGCTGGTGCAATGATGACATCATAAAAGTTGTACATGAGTGACAAAACCCTTAATCCACGATTCCTTGCACTCAAGGCTTCCATGTAATCTTCATCAGATTTGGCCAAACCTTCTTCAACAAGTTCGATAAATTTGTCACTCAGTTGGGATCGGCAATTTTCATACTCAAATCCTCGCGATTGTGAAATATCCCTGGTCATGATGGTTTTGTGCGCTTCGGTCAGCAGATTGAACTCCTTCGGATGATCGACATATTTTACCTGCGAACCCTTCTCCTTCAGCAGCACAAAACTCTTTTCAAAATTAACCCTTGCATCCTCTGAAAGTTTGTCCCAATGGGGTCCTTTCATAAAGGCGATACGCGGCTTGACTTCAAAATTGATACTATTTTGTTGATCTTCACCGAGAACACTTCTGACAAGTTGAAGATCGTCAGGTGATCTGGCAAGAACACCCAATGAATCCAGGCTTGAAGAGAGAGCCAACACCCCTTCAAGACTTAAATAGCCGTTTGATGATTTGTAGGCAAAAATTCCACAATAGCTACCTGGCCTGACCAAGGAGGCAGCTGTTTGGGAGCCCAATCCAAATGGTATCATCTTGTCTGCAACTGCTGCTGCTGAACCACTGGAAGAACCCCCAGGTGTATGAGTCGGATTATGGGGATTGACCGTCTTGCCAGGTGTGAAGCAGGCGAATTCAGTGGAAACAGTTATCCCGATTGGAATGGCGCCAGCTTCAATCAGCCGCTTTATGCATTCAGCATTCTTCCTGGGTGTTCTGTTTTGATAAATGGATGATCCTTGGGTAATGGGATACCCTTCAACATCAATTATGTCCTTGATCGCAAAAGGGACACCTGAAAGTGGACCGTCAGTTGGGTTTTTGTCCGCCATTTCAGCCAATTTTAGGGCTTCGTCATAATCAATAAAGGAAAAAGCACCGATCAACTCCTCGCGCTCCCGAATCCTCACAAGGCAATCCTGCATGACATTTGAAGCGGTTGTTTGACCAGATTTGATTTTTCGGGCAATTTCTGTTGCTGAAAGAAGGTTACTCTTCATCGTCATGCCTTTCCATTTGCTTCAGGGCCTTTTCAAAAAGGGAATAGGGCATGTCGTACATACCACCCCCAAGCCTTCCTTCCAATCCATCCTTATCAATAATACCCAAAGAAACCACTGGACATTTTTTTAATTCCACAACTCTTTGGGCCGTAATTCCAAGTTTGATGCCTAGACCCTGAAACCCGATATGATCGCCAGTCATGAGGTTTTTTCTAATGTCAGGAAAATCCGATGGTAAAAAAGGTGTCATTTTCTGATGAATGACAGGATCAAGGTGAATAACCATGGCACCCAAGCCATAAATATCCACGAGGGCACTGTCTCCTATGGCACCCAATGCCCTTGAATTGGGAACATCAACGTCAAAGGGACCCTTCGGTGGTTTGGCATCGGTCGTGAACCATTTATCTGGATCCGAAGAAAGCTTTATACCGACTTTTCTGCCATTGCCTCCCGCTGAAGTAATAAGGCTTGACTTGGGCACATTCTCACCAAGTACCAAAAGGCATTTTGTAGCAGCCATCCAAAGGTTCAGAAACAAGGAAGGGCAGTTTGAGAAAAATGCCATACATCTGGTATTGATTGATCCCTCTGATCGATCCATGAGTTCTCCGGTCAATATTCGGGTGGCCTGTGCTGTTCTGCCATGACAATCATCACCCATTGCAAGGCTCTGGCTGGCAATTGGTATGAGACTGATTCCCTCTGCCAGGCTTGATGCAAGTGTTTCGGCAAATTCAGAATTAAGCCACTTCAAATGTTCAACCACCTTCATTGATTTCAATCCCAAACGTGCAGCCGGTGCGTTGCCGCCATTGATTGGTGAGAATGTTCTGACCAATCCACGATGCGCATCATAAATTGTCTGGAGGGGCATTGAAGGGGATACAACGGCCGCCAAAGGTGTAACAACATTAAAATCCTGAGCAGGAAACAACTTTATGTCACCGTTGAGAATCATCTTTTCGGCAGTATCAAGATCATCGGCAAGACCGTCGTAAACAGCCGCAACACAGGCGGAATTCAATATGGGTCTGGTTGGCGGCTCTTCTTCGAACGGTGGACCGGCATGCAAAAGAAAATTGTCTTCCAGGGGCAGGACATCCCTGGCAAATTCAATCCTGTTCCAGACTGGTTCACCAACCATGGTGTAATCGAATGCCAGCCGGTCCTGTTGTGTGTTCAAGGGAGTCATGCCCGATTAACCCTCAGGTATGACCCAGGTTTCGCCAAAATACAAAAATGCCGTTGTCGTTTCCATTCCAGCCTGTATCCTCGAACCGATCTTGCCTGCAAGGGCCTTGCCATTGACAATTATTTGAGCGCTTTTGGCTGGCACCAACAAGGTCGTCATGAAATGCTCCTTGGTGCCCGTTTGTTCGGGAACAAGTTCCAGCATCCTGGGTTGTTCCAGATCTTCCCAAACCAGTTCAATAAAAAGTTCTGATGTCGAAATGGATTCAGTATATCGATGACTTGTCGGATCTCCCGACGAGCGAATATTGAAGGCAGGCTGGTACTTGAGGTGATCGTAGGGTCTTGCCTGTCTGAAAGCTCCGAGCTTGCCAATGAAATTTTCCATGAGGAAATCAGCAAGCTGTGGATTGTCACCGATCAATGCATTGGGTTGTGAGGCTGAACCATGATCTGACTGCAGGTCAGAATAGAGAAGCAAGAGCTGACCTTGACCTGCCGGTGACCAGGAAACCCTGAAAAACAAGGCCATGGCCGAAAAGTCATCATTGTCATCCTTGAGCAGAATGCCTGGATTTTCGCCGGTCCAATCGACTCTGCCGGGCATGATGGGCGTATCTAGATGCATAACCTCAACTCATTCTCTTGGGTGTTATCCATGTTTCAGATAATGCCAGAAAGGCTGTACTCATGGTTTTTCCAAAAAATTGCCTGGATTGGACTGATCCTTTCAGCGGCGCGTTGTTGACCCTGATCCGAGCCTTTTGGGCTTCCAGAAAAACGGCATACATTTCATGTTCCCTGGTTACGGAATTGGGAGTTGTCAACTCAACGGGGAGGGGTGCTCCCAACTCCTGCCAAATCATTTGAACCTCAATACCCTTGCCCATGAGAGTCTCGCTGTATTTTGATTTCAAATCGGTCGGATGCTTGGTAGATCCAAGCAAATCAATCCAGCTCATGTGATCAAGACCGATCCTTCCAACAAAGGTTGGCATTTTGCTTACCCAACCATCGATAAGCCACATGAACAACCTTTGATTGTCCCCAATGATGAAATTTGGAACTTTGGGCCAACCATCAGGCGTATCGGGTTCGCCCAGTACTATTGCTCCTGTCCCTCTGCCATAGGGAGATAGGACCACGCGGAAAAACAATCCCAAAGTGGAGTAATCCCCGTCAGCATTTTCCTTGAGGTAAATTCCCGGATTCTCACCGGACCATTCAATCCTGCCGGTATTAATCGCTGTTCTCATTGGTCCAGCTTTGTTCATATTCCCTGAGCTTCTTCACGATGAATTCATTCCGTTGTCGGCCGGTGTATCTGTCTCCCGATTGATATATTCCGGCAACCTTTAGAGCCACGATTTTTTGAATGGCCGCATCATCCCGACCTTCCTGCAGTGGTATATTCAACATGGTATCGCCACCGTAGGTGGGAATCGGATTCTCAAAGACATCTGATGGTCTTGGTATATCCTTGCCCACGGAAAGATCAGTGAGGACTGATCGGAGTTTCCTTCGGACCTTGGCAACGCCCCTGTCGGTGAAAGCCAGGTTTTCCCTTTGGTGGATATTGATCGGACCTTGTGATACCCAGGCATCATAATCTCCTGGATCCTTCTGTCGAGTTTCATAATCTCGGTCACCACCTTGACCATAAAAATCCGTTTTACCCAATCCAACTTCATTGGGATCTGTCAATCCTCTTGGATCATCACCCTCTCGAAAGTGCCTCCAGGCAACAACCATCGTTCTCGTATCATCAATCGGTGTAACCCACCTGCTTAATCCGCAGCGGCCAAAGTAACGGGGTTTATCAGGGATTGGGAAATGCCCTCCATTCTGTGTAAAACTTGGAAGGAACAGATCATGGACCCTAATCCAGATGATATCTTCAACGCGCCGGGTATTGGTATAGAAATCGCCATAGCCCCGCTCATGAAATTGGATTTTTGGCATTTCCGCAAAGGCTTCGATAAATTGTGTTCGAACCGCCTTGGTATGAAGGTAAACCACATGGTAGGGATCCCAGGCATTTTCCATTACCTGTAGCCAGTTGCAAGGTGATTCAATCAGGTAGGGAATCATGACATCCCCTTCCTCATCAAAAGTATCCATGAACGGGAAGGGAGGACACAATTCCAGTGGTCCCATATAGGAAAAAATCATACCTTTGTATTCCAGGACGGGATAGGCTCCCAGACAGGTCTTGTTCTTGACCTGGCTGGCAGGTGGTTCACAAGGTGTTTCCAGAATGGTACCATCAAGGGCGTATTTCCATCCATGATAACTGCACCTTATTCCACCTTCCTCGACAATTCCAAATTCCAGTGACATGTTGCGATGGCAACAATGGAGGTGAACCAGACCAAGCTCCCCCAGTTTTTCACGAAACAGGACGAGATCTTCGCCGAGGATCCGAATTCGAAGGGGAAGCTCCCCGACTTGCTCTGCCAAGGCAACCGGTAGCCAGAACCTGCGGAAAAACTCACCACAAGGCTTGCCAGGACCAACTTCCGACAGCAACGGGTCCGATCGTGCTTGCCAAACTTCCTGGCGTGAATGTCCCCTGAAGTTGCTGCCTGTGTATCTTGGTTCGTTTGACATGGCCGAATAAGAATGAAATTAAATTACCATTGATTTTCAGACAATCATTAAATTAAAACCAAAAATCTACAAAGGAAATAATCCTGACTGTTGCTGACAAAATGTCAACAAGAACGGTGGACTTTACCATTGGGACAATTGTGTGCATTGGCTGCCAGGCCATAAATCAGGTATAGATCCTACAGGCAATGACATTGAGAAAACTGATCAGTATTGAGATCGGCAAGCAATAAATTAATTTGATGAAACATCCAGTTCCCAACCCGGGCATAAAACAGATTGCAGCTCATATGATTGATCCCGATATGGCCTGGCCTCCCCCAATGATCAGACTTGATTCAAATGAAAATGCCCTTGGAGCAAGTCCGCATGTCGTAAATGCTGCAAAAATGTCTTCATGCGAGAATGAAAGATACATTCCAAACCAAGACAGTTTTTTGGTTCCTGCACTTGCTGAAAGGTTTGGTCTGGATCCCGACAGAGTGGCAATCGGGTGTGGTTCCGATGATCTGCTGGCAAGATTGGTGAGATGCTACCTGGGAAGAGGGAGGCAATTACTAAGATCGCAGAATTCCTATTTGAAAACGCCCCGGTATGCCTTGTCAGCAGGTGGTGAACCGATTCCAGTTGAAGATCGGAATTTTACAGCCGTTGTGGATAACTTTCTTGCCAAGAACTTGGATACTGTCGATATCATTTATCTTGCCAATCCGGACAATCCCTCAGGAACAATGATCCCGTTCAGTGAACTCAAGCGCTTGCATGCCAATATACCTTCCAGGATATTGCTGATCATTGACTGTGCTTATGAGGAGTACATAGATGAAGGTTGCTTTGAGCAATTGAGGGAGCTGGTCGAGGTAAATCCAAATATTGTCTTAACGAGGACCTTCTCAAAGGTTTATGGTTTGGCCGGAGCAAGAATTGGCTGGTCCTATTCACCAAGGCAAGTTCAGGACATCATCACCAAGGCAAGTTTGACCTTTCCCCTCTCATCGGCTTCCTTGCGTATGGCACTGGTGGCTCTGGAGGATCAAAGCCACGTTAATTGGGTAAAATCCCATAACAGGAACATGCGAGGCAAATTCACTCCGGTTTTTGAAAAAATGGGGTTGAGGGTCCATCCCAGCCAAACCAATTTCCTTCTGCTCGAATTTCCAGGGCAGGTGAGTTCGGCCATGGAAGCGGAATTATACCTGAGACAAAGAGGGGTTTGGGTCAGAAGATTTGCTTCAAAAAATTACGAATCCACCCTTCGAATTACACTGGGTCTTGAAAGCCAGCTGGATCTGACTGCCGGGTACTTGCAAGAATTTCTAGAGCAGGTTATTTAAAATGACCCCCCTCGAATATCCATCCGGCAAGCAAATAATCAGGCAACTCCAGATGGCGGGGATAAGATTTGTCGTTTCATTGCCCGATATTGTAACCAGCAGTGGTTTGTTGTGGCCCATCGCAAGGAACAATGATTTTGAATTGATCAGGGTTTGCAAGGAGGATGAAGGTGTTTCGATTTGTGCAGCGATGTCCTATAACGGTACGAGGGCAGTCCTTCTGATGCAACAGACCGGCTTGATGGATTCCCTGAATTCCATTCGGGCCATAGCCATGGATTATCAACTTCCGGTAGTCATGATGGTGGGGTTGCAGGGCAAGGAACCCGAATCGATGCCTAAACAGTCCAGCGTCTATGGTGTCAGGATCATTCCATCTGTACTGGAAGCGATGTCAGTTCCATTCAGCCTGATCCAAGAGCCTTCCGATTCATTTACCATTCAGGGCAGAATAGAATCATGTTATGCTGATAGCAAACCACATGTATTCTTGATTGGCAGGACACCAGTGGAATGATGCTCAGAGATGAAACACTGATGGTCCTGGGAGAAGTGATTGAAGAGAGGGATATCGTTGTTGCAGTTTATCAATCACTGTTTGATTGGATGGAAATCAAGCCTCGGGATTTGAATTATGTTGCGACAGGAGCAATGGGACAGGCATCTTCACATGGTTTGGGTCTGGCCTTGGCAAATCCTGAAAGACGGGTGTTTGTATTTGATGGAGATGGCAGTCTTCTGATGAATCTTGGCACCTTAGCTACCATTGGCGAGGCAGCACCAGAAAACCTGTATCATTTGGTATTTGCCAACGGAACCTATGAGGTCAATGGTGGACACCCTGTGCCGGGAGGCAAGAACATTGATTTTGCAACCATCGCCAAGGCCTGTGGATATCCACACGCGTTTAGGTTTTCTTCACTGCAAAAAATGCAGGGGATGCTCACCGAGATCATTTCATGCAAGGGGCCTGTATTCATGGCCCTGGACATAGAACCTGGAAAGAATTATCCCTGGAAATATGACTATATCCATAGCCCTGAAGCAAGGGACAGGTTCCGTAGTGCACTTAATCGAGAAGCATGATTTGTGGTTTAATTCACCACTTGGTGATTTAAAACATCTCCAGAATGGCCTTCGCCACGGCCACTCCCAGTTTTTGATGACCTTCACTGTCAAAATGAATACCATCAACCGGTGATACGTCCATATGTTCGCCGGCATCCATCCATTTCAAATTATTTTCATTGAAAAACCCCGGTGCCAATTCCTTCATTTGCATTGCACGCTTGTTGCCACCTTGGTAAATATCAGAAAAAATCCCAACTTCCTTGATAGGAGGGGGAAGGATAATCAATACATGGGGTGGAGATTGATCCGGTCCTGTACAAGAGTTGTATACGGTTTGGGCCAACAATCTCAGTGAAATCAGTATTTCGAGGGCTGGGACAAGGAATCGGGCTTTCAAATCATTGGTACCAAGAAGAATGCACACTAGGTCAAGTGGTCGATGGGAATTGAGTGATACCGGAAGATGCGAGAGCCCATTCATATGGGCTCCATCAATGGGATCGTCATGAAGGGTCGTTCTGCCTGGCAACCCTTCTTCAATTATCTCCCAATCCAGACCTAGATAATTCCTCAGGTGCCCTGTCCATCTTGATTCTTGATCAAATCTTTCCCTTTGGTCGAGAAAGGTCATTGGTGGTGTTCCATGGGTATTGCTATCGCCATAGCATAGTAATCTGCGAGTCATTTTTCTGCCTTTGGTGTTTTAAATCAGTGATATTTTCTTTATTTTTCAATCATGCTGTCCAAAGATGATATTTCAAAACTTCCTCTCACTTGCAACCATTGGGGTACCTATCGAGTCGAGACGAATAATGGCCGGGTAACAGACTTGCACCCCTTTGAACATGATCAAGATCCATCACCAATCGGAAGGGGAATGGTGGATGTCCTCTATTCGGAAAACAGAATCTATGCCCCGATGGTCCGAAAAAGCTGGCTTGAGGGTGGACCGGGTTCAAATAACCATAAACGGGGAAGTGAGCCATTTTATGAAGTTTCATGGGACCAGATCGAAACGCTGGTTGCCGAAGAGTTCAAAAGGGTCATAAACGAATTCGGCAATGAGGCCATATTTGGTGGTACCTATGGTTGGGCCAGTGCCGGAAGGTTCCACCATGCACCAAGTCAATTAAAGAGATTTTTGAACTGTCTGGGAGGCTTTACCACCAGAAAGGACAGTTACAGTCTGGCTGCGGGTGAAGTTGTAATGCCCTATGTCCTTGGTCCCTTCATGAAACTTCTGGATCAAGCTACATCATGGTCTTCAATTTCCGGGAATACCGAATTGTTTGTGTCATTTGGCGGTGTTCCCCTGAGAAACAGCCAGATCAATTCCGGTGGGTTGGGAAATCATTCAACCAAACAGGGATTGGAAAATGCCTTCAGGTCTGGAACCCGATTTGTAAATCTGAGTCCCATCGAATCGGATGTACTTGATACTATTCATGGACGATGGATTCCCCTGATTCCAGGTACTGATGTTGCGATGATCCTCAGTCTGGCCAATGTTTTGGTCAAGGAAGGCCTTCATGACAAGGGTTTTCTGGCTACCCATACGGTTGGCTTCGCAAAGTTCAGGGATTATGTCCTCGGCCTTTCTGATGGTATTGACAAAACCCCTGAATGGGCTTCTGAAATAACTGGGGTTTCATCGGAAACCATAATACATCTTGCCAGAAAAATGGCCTCGTCAAGGACAATGATTTCGGTAAGTTGGTCGTTGACAAGACAGGATCATGGAGAGCAGCCGTTTTGGGTAGCAACAGTCCTTGCTGCCATGCTTGGTCAAATTGGATTACCTGGTGGAGGAATTGGTTTCGGTTATGGGGCAGTCAACACCATCGGCGAAGAACAAATAGTCATTCCTGCCAAATCCATCAGTCAGAAAACTAACCTACTCAAATCGTTCATACCGGTTGCCCGTATAAGTGACATGTTGCTGAATCCCGGTAAGGAATACGATTATGATGGCAAGAAGCGTAAATACCCCTTGATTGATTTGATTTATTGGGCTGGAGGCAATCCCTTTCATCATCATCAGGACATAAACAAATTACTTCGGGCTTGGCAAAAACCATCAACAATCATTGTCAACGACTGGTGTTGGAATACCTCGGCAAAACACGCTGATATAATACTTCCCTGTGCCACTTCATTGGAACGCAATGACTTTGCCATATCGAGGAGCGCCTATCTTTTTTACATGTCCAAGGCTGCTGATCCTCCTGGAAAATGCAAAACGGATTATGAAATATTCAGTGGCTTCACGAAAAAACTCGGCATTTTGGACGAATTCACCGAGGGTCGTGATGAGTCTGATTGGGTTGAGTATTTATACAACCAATCCGTATCCAGGTCAGCGGAGGTAGGTATAGAACTTCCGGAATTTGCCACATTCCGTAATAAGGGTTGGCACAGTTTGGAAAAGATAGCCGGGCCACTGGTTTTTCTACAGGATTTCAGAACCAAGCCGGAAGAGAACCCCTTGCCGACACCATCGGGCAAGATCGAGATTTTTTCAGAGACCATTCAGGGTTATGGCTATGAAGATTGCCAAGGTCATCCCACATGGTATGAACCAATCGAATGGTTGGGGAATAAATCCACCGAATTTCCTCTTCATTTGATTTCCAACCAACCTGAAGGAAAGTTACACTCTCAATTGGATCATGGTTCCCATAGCAGATCGCTGAAGAAAAATGGCAGGGAACCCATGATGATTAATCGAAAGAACGCTGATGAGAGGGGAATAAAATCAGGTGATACCTTAAGAATCTATAACAACAGGGGCAGTTGTTTGGCAACAGCAGTAGTTTCCGACAGGATTCATGAAGATGTGGTTCAAATGAGTACCGGTGCCTGGTATGACCCGGAAATGCCGGGGCTTATAGGAAGCATGTGCCGGCATGGAAACCCGAATGTTCTCACTCTGGACAAGGGTACATCAAGTTTGGCCCAAGGACCTTCGGCACATACTTGTCTGGTTCAGGTTGAGAAATATATAGGAGAAGTATCCAAGTTAAGGGCATTTGAGCCACCTGATATTCTACACCACGGTTAAGTTTGTTTCTTTCTAATCAGTTATAATCTTGATTTACTATGTGTACCTATATCAATCAAATATATTGAAGATTCATCATATTCATATGTCAAGACCGTATCATCTCTAATATGTGAATCCCATATTCCCTTAAATTTAACCTTTAAGTGGATGATTTTTATATTTTGGTGGTATAGGTTTTCGGTTTTTCAGATAATGTAAAAAATCTTGAACTTCTTCTTTTAATGTTGGTATTTGTTTAATCCGTTTTTCAAGATTTTTATCGTATTTACTTGAAGTGTATACTTTTCTTTTTTGTTTTTGCGATTGAACTAAGTTTTTCTTACCGACTTCCCTTTTTTTCTTCATTAATTGTATTCTTTGGCTAATCGCAAGTTCTTTCTAGAGCGCACATCTCGTATTGCTTGAACAAATTCAGGATCTTTTAATCGGGAAGCATATTCGGGATTTTGCCTAGCATCTTCATCAGTGAAGTAGTTATAATTTTCAGGTCTCGAATTAGAAACAACATTTACGGTTTCATTATTATTTATGACATTTTTTTTATTTGTTGGTTCAATAAGTTCTGCCAGAATCATCGGTTCTCTCCTCATTGATGAATACTTTCAAGCATACTAGCAAAATATCAAATGTCAATTTAATGATAAACTGACCCAAATTAATCTTTGTTCGAAAACTAATTGGATTACCTTTCATATGAATATCAAGAAAATAATTTTGTAGTGGTAAATCGTTAAAATATTTCAGTACTTGCACAAAACGAGTAATTTAGGCTGAACTTTCGGAACCATTGCAGTATGTAATTTCCCCATTGCTTCCATTGTAAGGGGTTATTGTCCTTGCCTTGCCCGGTTTCAACCTGCTCCATTACATGGCAACAAATTTGTAGGATGAAAAATGGCCTTGCCATGCCAGATACCTCATGGCAGGGGAGGATGGGTCAATTCAATCGGGAAAAATGGGGCGAAAGTTCAGTTTAGGAACTGTAGGAGAATGGAGCAGTAATCACCTTTCCTGTATGTTCTCCTAATCTGTAGGATCAAGTTTGTTTGCTTCCTAAAGATAGGAGTGGCGGGCTGTGGCATTGATTTCGGATTCAGCAAGAATCCGCATGGCATCAGCCTTGAGTTTGTCCAAGGGCTCTCAAAGGGAAGGAATGGGTGAGGGTATTGACTAAATGAAATGAAATATGGTAAGTGTCAAAAATGATCTAAGGTTGATTGTATTTAGTGGTGTATTTACCTCTGTCAGGAAAGGGTTTCTTGGAAAACAATGATCAATCTTAACCTAGGAATTCAATATATTTTGGAGGAAATTTCATGCGAAAATCATTACTTTTGACCATTGCATTTCTTGTTTCATTTGCAGGGATGCCTTCCAAGTCTGCAGACCTGACACTCTGTTGGGCAGCTTGGGACCCAGCAAATGCATTGGTAGAGTTGTCTAAGGATTTTGAAGAGCAAAGCGGTCACAATATGAGTTTTGAATTCGTTCCATGGCCCAATTTTGCGGACCGTATGTTGAACGAACTCAACTCGGGAGGAAAACTGTGTGACTTGATGATTGGCGACAGCCAGTGGATCGGTGGTTCAGCTGAAGCAGGGCATTATGTAAAACTCAATGATTTTTTTGATGCCGAAGGAATTACTATGGATGATTTCATTCCGGCAACAGTAAAGGGTTATGCCGAATGGCCAAAGGGAACACCAAATTTTTGGGCACTCCCGGCTTTTGGCGATGTGGTTGGTTGGACATATCGGAAGGATTGGTTTGAAAGACCCGAACTGCAAGCGGAATACAAAGACAAATACGGTCGTGATTTGGATGTTCCTCAAACACTAGCAGAACTCAAGGATATTGCTGAGTTTTTCCAAGGTCGGGAGATCGATGGAAAAACCGTTTACGGTGCAGCCATTTATACGGAACGTGGGTCCGAGGGTATTACAATGGGAGTCACCAACGCCTTATACAATTATGGCTTTGAATATGGGAATCCGAATTCACCTTACGAGCTTGAAGGGTTTGTAAATTCAGATGGTGCAGTTAAAGGTCTCGAATACTATAAGGAACTTTACGATTGCTGTACACCACCGGGTTCGTCCGATTGGTATATGTCTGAATCCATTGATGCTTTCAGATCCGGACTGGTGGCATTGCAAATGAATTTCGCCTTTATTTGGCCGGGTGTACATGCTGATCCCAATGTCGGTGGTGACCGCTCAGGTTATTTCCCCAATCCAGCAGGACCTGGTGGACATTTTGCCCAATTGGGTGGCCAGGGGATTTCCGTGGTCTCCTATTCAGGCGAGCAGGAGGCCGCATTGGAATACATCAAGTGGTTTGCCCAAGAGGAAGTGCAAAAGAAATGGTGGGAACTTGGTGGATACTCAGCCCTGCGTGCGGTTGTGGAGGATCCAGGTTTTGTAACAAGCCAACCCTATGCTCAGACCTTTCTTGATTCAATGGCAATCGTAAAGGATTTCTGGGCTGAACCTGCCTACGCATCATTATTGCTTGCCATGCAAGACCGCGTCCACAAATATGTCATAGCCGGCCAGGGTACAGCTCAAGAGGCTTTGGATGGCTTGGTTGAAGATTGGATTGAAGTCTTTGAAGATGAAGGCAAACTTTAACCGACATTGATGTTTGAAATATTTTTGCAAAGTGGCTGTGCCAAAATCATGGCCACTTGCATTACTTGATGAAGTAGCGGTCACTTATGAAAGTATCGCCGTTGCAAAAGGCGGCTGAAGCAACCCCACAAAAATTGGGTCGTTCAATACGGGGGCTATCCGATCGCGCGATAGCCTGGATTTTTGTTACCCCTACAATATTGCTGTTGTTGGCAATCAACATTTTTCCATTGATTTGGACCATCCGGCTGAGTTTCACAAACTACCGGGCCAACCGTCCCAATGCGGATATAAAGTTTATTGGTTTGCGAAATTATGAACGAATTCTTACCGACAGCGATATTTGGCAAACCATGCAGGCTACGGCCCACTTTCTTTTCTGGACACTTCTCCTGCAAGTCGTGATTGGTTTTGCCTTGGCTTGGCTGATTAACAGGAAGTTCAAGGGTAACGGTTTATGGACGACTATCATTGTACTTCCCATGATGCTCTCCCCTGCGGTTGTTGGAAATTTCTGGACCTTTCTGTACCAACCCCAAATCGGTTTATTTAATTATCTGATCTCTTTTCTTACAACAATTGATCCCAGCAGTTTTACCATGATTGGGGAGGTCAACCTTGCCCCATGGGCGATTGTCATCGTTGATACGTGGATGTGGACACCCTTCGTCATGTTGATCTGCCTGGCAGGTTTGAGATCAATCCCCGATTATATATATGAGGCTGCCGAATGTGACCGTGCATCCTCATGGCGACAGTTTTGGACCATAACCATTCCCATGGTTCTCCCATTTTTGATGTTGGCAGTTCTGTTCAGGGGAATTGAAAACTTCAAGATGTTTGATCTTGTCGTACTTTTGACTGGCGGGGGTCCTGGGTCCACCACCGAACTTACCTCAATCAATCTCAAGCGTGAGGCTTTTGAAAAGTGGCGGACTGGATATGCCTCGGCTTATGCAGTCATACTATTTGTAACGATGTTCGGTTTGGCCTCAATCTATGTCAAGGCCCTGAACAAGGTAAAAGACAGATGACTAACTGGTCATTGATTGAACCAAGCAATACACAAAAATTTGTGGCTGGAACATTGGTGGCAATATACGCCCTAGTAACTTTGTTGCCAATTCTTTGGATTCTCTCCACCGGATTCAAAACGCCCACAGACTCCATTGCCTATCCACCAAAACTAATTTTTGAACCCACCTTCGAAGGATATGTAAATCTATTTACAACCCAAACCAGACAAACCGAAGAATACCTTGCAAACAACCCGCCAAACAATTGGTATGAGCAGATTGTCCATGACAAGGGAATGGTAATTGCTGGACCGTCCCGTTTTGGTGAGAGGTTTCTAAATTCTGTTATCATTGGGTTCGGATCGACTTTTTTATCAGTTTTTCTGGGTACTTTGGCAGCTTATGCATTTTCCCGGTACAAAGTTCCACTCAAGGATGATTTGTTGTTTTTCATACTTTCTACCAGGATGATGCCCCCCATTGCTGTTGCAATACCGATCTTCCTAATGTTCAGGACCCTTGGCCTGTCCGATACCCATGCCGGCATGATTCTTCTGTATACAGCTGTAAACCTATCACTTGCAGTTTGGCTGTTAAAGGGATTTATAGATGAAATTCCCATTGAATACGAGGAGGCAGCCTTGATTGACGGTTATACACGTTTTCAGGCATTCATCAAGGTCGTTCTTCCACAAGCAATGACCGGCATAGCATCCACCGCTATTTTTTGTTTGATTTTTGCTTGGAATGAATATGCTTTTGCCGTTCTCCTTACTTCTGGAACGGCCCAAACGGCCCCTCCCTTCATCCCAACAATTATCGGGGTGGGTGGTCAAGATTGGCCGGCTGTTGCTGCAGGAGCCACTTTGTTTCTTGTCCCAGTTATGGTGTTTACAATATTACTTCGCCGACATCTCCTTCGGGGAATTACTTTTGGTGCTGTTCGAAAATGACCCGTTTTTTTAAAGATTTGTACCAAATGCGTCGAGGGGCTTGGGAAATGGTGGCCTCCATAATTATCGCAATCGGGGTTGTCATGCTTATGCAACCTTATCTTTTTTGGGCATATACCTGGTCCTTTTTGGTTACTCTGGTTGGAACTGTGATGTTCATTATCGTAAGCCATTTTCCAAAATAGCAGGAAAAAAATGATGGACGAAACAAGTCAAAAAAGGATTGCCTTGGTTGCTCATGACAAGATGAAAAAGGATATGATTGATTGGGTCAGACAGTATATTAAATTGTTGGAACCCCACCAATTGTGGGCTACAGGAACAACCGGAGCTCAGATTTCAAAGGCAACTGGACTCCAGGTCAATTTGCTAAAAAGTGGTCCTTTAGGTGGTGATCAGCAACTTGGTGCAATGATTGCTGAAGGCAAGATTGATATCCTGATTTTCCTAACGGATCCACTAACCCCTATGCCTCATGATGTGGATGTTAAGGCTCTCATGAGAATCTCCACATTGTATCAAACGGTAATTGCATGTAATCGGTCCACTGCAGACTATGTCATTTTGTCTGAGAGACTCAATCAATCATCCGATATCCAATTCCAACCTTTAAGTGGGAATAGAAATCTGAAAAATAAAAAGAGCAAGGTCCCATGGCAGAAATCATAATTCGCAACCTTCGCAAGGAATTTGGTGATTTTATTGCTGTGGAATCTTCCTCGTTTACAGTTGGGGATGGTGACTTTTTCATGCTTCTTGGCCCCTCTGGATGTGGCAAAACCACAACTCTTCGGATGATTGCCGGTTTGGAAATGCCTACATCGGGGGAAATTTTGATAGATGGGGAGGAAGTTGGAACGAAGCCCGCCCGCCAGCGTGATATTGCCTTTGTATTTCAGATGTTTGCGCTTTATCCACATATGAACGTGCGAAAAAATATCAGCTACCCTTTGGTTAGTCAGGGTATGCGAAGGGCAGAAGTAAATAAAAAGGTTTCAGAAGTATCCAGAATATTAGGAATTGAAGACATTCTGGACCGCCCGATAAGTGGCCTATCTGGTGGGGACCGACAACGTGTTGCTCTTGGCAGAGCCATTGTTAGGAATCCAAAATGTTTTCTCATGGATGAACCATTGGGGTCTCTGGATGCGGAATTTCGTGAACATATGGCAGGCGAATTGCGTGAGTTGCATGACCGCATGGGGGCCACGACAGTGTATGTGACCCACGACCAGAGGGAAGCCATGCAGATGGGTGATCAGATTGTTGTAATGAATCATGGGGTGATTGAGCAGTTGGGAAAACCCCAGGATATCTATGATTATCCTGCAACCATTTTTGTTGCTGATTTCATCGGATCACCTCCAATGAATTTTCTTGAATTCGAGGGCAACCTGTCGACTGGAATTGACAGTATTGAACTAGACGGTCAAACAATCAGTGTTCCTACACTCAAGGAATCGACAAGCGGAACCTTGGTATTGGGAGTTCGGCCGGAACATGTCAGCTTCAATGACAGTTCTGGATATCGAGGTCGGGTGGAAGCAACTGAGTACCTGGGAACCACTCAAATTATAACACTGTCTTCACCAAACGGGCCACTAAAGGTTCGAATGGATTCCAAGGAAAGGTTACGTGAAGGAGAAAAAGTAGGAATTAGTTTTAGGGAGGAATTCATATCGCTGTTTGACCTAAAAACAGGTAAAGCACTTTTGTCAGAGATTAATTCGAGACTGGACGATAATGGCAGAAGTTGAGCTTCGAAACATTTCGAAATCCTTTGGCAGGATTGATGCCGTAAAGGATGTTTCATTAACCATTTCTGATGGTGATTTCATTGTTCTTCTGGGGCCTACAGGTGCAGGGAAAACCACCACCCTCAGGCTTGTTTCAGGACTTGAGCATCCTGATGGTGGAACAGTTTTCATTGATGGCCATGATGTATCAAAGACAACCCCTGCCATGCGTAATGTTGCAATGGTTTTTCAACAATATTCACTTTATCCACACATGACCGTGTATGAAAACCTTGCTTTTCCCTTGCGTTCGCCTTTGCTGAAGACACCTGAAAACCAAATCAAGGAAAAGATCTCTGAAATTGCAGAAGTACTTCAAATAAGCCATAAGCTCAATAATCGAACTACAGAACTTTCTGGTGGTGAAATGCAACGGGTATCAATTGGTCGTGCATTGGTACGTAACCCCTCAATTTATTTGATGGATGAACCATTGAGTTCCCTTGATGCCAAGTTGAGGGCAGACTTGAGGGTTGAGTTGAAGCACATACAAGCTGATCTTGGTGCAACACTTCTTTACGTAACCCATGACCAAATTGAAGCCATGACAATGGCCAGTAAGATAGGTGTCCTGGAGGCAGGCAGGCTGGTTCAGGTTGGATCACCGAGGGATATTTATGAGGATCCTGTCAGCTTGTATGTAAGTGGAAGGCTTGGATTGCCTCGGATCAATACCATACCAGCAAATATTTTCCCTGGGGCACCCATTGGTGCAACCACATTGGGGTTGCGGTCTGAGCATATTGAACTCGGTGCAGGATTGCCTGCAAATGTAATTCGACTGGAGCATCTGGGAGACCAAACGCAACTGCACCTTGAGATTGAAGGGCATAAAATTATAACCCTTACAGATGTTCATTCGCAACTTCAACCCGATGACATAGTTCATATTCAACCCAAGGATCCATTATATTTTGATCCATCAGGTAATCGTGTTCGATAGGAGAGAGACAATGAAACAATTCATCAATGATCGTGAGACGGTAGTCTCTGAAGCAATAGATGGAATACTTTGCACACCTGAAGGACGGTTGGGGCGTCTGGACGGTTACCCCCATATCAAGGTTGTAGTACGTACTGATTGGGATAAATCACGTGTTTCTTTGATTTCCGGGGGTGGTTCAGGTCATGAACCAAGTCATGCCGGGTTTGTGGGAGAGGGAATGCTGACTGCTGCCATTTGTGGTGAAATTTTTTCATCCCCCTCAGTTGATGCCGTATTGGCTGGAATTCTTGCTGTTACGGGGAAACCCGGATGCTTGCTGATTGTCAAGAACTATACAGGTGATAGGTTGAATTTTGGGTTGGCAGCTGAACGGGCTAGGGCTTTGGGATATAAAGTTCGGATGGTTGTGGTCGGGGACGATGTTGCCTTGCCTTCTCTGCCACAACCACGTGGCGTGGCTGGCACCTTGTTTATTCACAAAATTGCAGGAACAATGGCAAGGGCAGGTGCTGATCTGGATGAAATTGCCAATGCCGCCGAACGCATAGCTGGACAAGTGGTAACCCTGGGTATGTCTTTGGATACTTGTGCTCTCCCAGGCTTGCCTAAAGAGGAAAGAATCGGTTTGGACAAGGCTGAATTGGGATTGGGTATTCATGGTGAACCGGGAGTGGAACAGGTTCCTTATTCAACAGCAAAGGAGGCAATGAATCTCTTGATCGATAGGCTTGAACCCCATGCTGTGAAAGGATCATTGGTTGCATTAATCAATAACCTCGGTGGGTGCACCGAACTTGAAATGAGCATACTAACGTCCACCTTGATGAAGTCTAGCCTCGGCGGAAGAATAAAGGAATTGATTGGTCCTTCGGCACTTATGACCTCCTTGGACATGAAAGGTTTTTCTGTATCGTTGTTTTCTCCTTCAAGGGAAGATCTAACAGCTCTACGGTCATCGGTTTTACAGACTTCCTGGCCCGGTTTGAAAAAAGTTGAAAAAGCCAAAATAATTGATATTCCAGAGGGACTTCGACCGGCTAAACAAGTTCCATCAAATAATGAAAAAACACAAAATCTGATTGCAAAGTGTTGTAGAATCCTTACTGAATCAGAAGCGGAACTAAATGCCCTCGATGCAAAGTCAGGTGATGGTGATACAGGAAGTACCTTGGCAACCGCGGCCAAATCGTTGAGTTCCAGACTTGATCAGTTTCCATTGGCTGATCCTTCCCAACTTTTACGATCCATCGGTCAGGAACTGAGCGAAACGATGGGTGGATCATCAGGTGTTCTTATGGCCATTTTCTTTGCAGCGGCTGGAGATTCCTTATCAGGTGGGGGAGACATAACTGATGCCTTGAAGAACGGGTTGGAAAGGATCAAGCAAGTTGGTGGTGCCAAGCCAGGTGATCGTACCCTTATTGATGCCTTGGAACCAGCGTTGGAAGTATTGGTTCAAGGGTTAGGAGATGCTGCAATTGCCGCACGAAAGGGGGCAGATGCAACCGCAGAAATTACTCGTGCCAAGGCTGGTCGTGCAAGTTACGTGTCCGAAGAAAATCTTGCAGGTCACAATGATCCAGGAGCAGAGGCAGTTGCAAGATTATTCGAGGGGTTGGTACCTGATTAACTCAGGATCTGAAAATACCAACAACTATAAGAGCTGTTCCATAAGTCGAAAAATACAGCAAATTCAATGCATTTTCTGACAAAAAACCATTTTCGGTTCCAAGTCAGTACTGAATTTCGGGTCAGGCAGCATCATTTCCGTTGTTTTTGTGACTTGTGACCCAGGCTCCAAGAGCCTGTACCATTGGTCCCGAAAGCAGCAAACGGTCTTGAGGCATCGTATTGTTTGCACTCCCAAAGCCACCTGACAATGGAGGCAGGCCATGTGCCATTGGATGGGACCGCCTGGAACGGATACAGGCAATCAGATGATCATGTACGGGGAATTACATGCCCGGCACTCCCCTGTCCGGTTGCCTGCCCCCCAAGTTCCATGATCATGCTTTGCCCCTTTGGGTTCCGGGTGCTTCCCGGATGCGGATCTTCCGTTGTCAGTGGACGTTCACAACTGTCACCCAGCACAATCCGCCCCTTGAATGACCAGGGAAACAAATGATGGGTGGCCAGGCATGCAATTCCCTTGACCAGGGGGTGCGGCCATTCCGAAACGCAAGCATGACCCCATTTCGGGATTCTTGAAAGAGGCATGGAGCCATTATCCAGCCATAGGATTTTCATGTTTGAACGAGAGGTGCATCATGACTCCAGCAGCTGATTCTGTCCGTGCATTGAGACCAACGAAGCCGCTTGGACCTGGCTGGATCATGAGCCTGATGACTTGGAATATTCTCAAAAATTACAGTACAGAATAACCCATCTTTGGCACAAATAATGGACTGAATTTGCGAAAAACCAACTAAAACTGTCATTTTTTATGACTTATGATTCAAGCTATAAGGTTGGGTGGCCCCATAACCCTACCGCCCTAATAATTTGAATCAAGATTGTCTGCTTCCCACAAATAGGAATTGCGGGCAGAGGCATTGATTTCTGATTCGGCAAGAATTCTCATGGTATCTGCCTTTAGTTTCTTCGCAGGCTGTCCAAGTGCAATCAGACAGTCGCAGAGTTCCAATTTCCACTGAAGATTTTGGGTTGCATTGGCCTGTACCCAAAGACTTTCCAAACCACCAGCCAAATTGGACATCAAGCGGGCTCTTTCAACAGTTCCTAATGTACCAAGATTGGTCGGATTGCCGTCATACCATCCAAGAAGGCCAGTTGCATAAGCTCGGGCTGACCAGGACAGTTTACCATAATGTTCCTTTAACCAAGGTCTGCTTGCCAAATGCTCCGGCAATTCGATTTCTGTTACAATATCATCCAATGGTATGCCAGCATCTAGCCCCTTTGCAGTTTTCTCCATCAGGAAAATGATCATTTCCCTTGTGGTCTCCAGCAGTTCTCTGATTTTTTCCCTCCCGAATTGTGGCAGGGTATGGCCAGGAACCAAAACTTCTGGATTGAGTTCTGCAAGTAGTTTCAGACTGTCTGCCCATTTCCCGAAATCGCGGTAGGTTGTACCTCGAATGGCATAGAGATTGGGAAAGGCATGGTACCAGTTGTCCCCACCGAACAGAATTTCCTTCTCTGGCAACCATACGGCCATGTGATCTTCGGTCTCGCCGGGGGCATGGATGAAGCGGGCTAAGACACCATCCAAATCATAATCCATATCTACCTCAATTAAGGTATTTGGTTTAATGTAACCTTCACCCAATCCTCCCATGGGGCGGTCCCCGGGACCACAACCGATGTTTATTCGTTCTTCAGAATTCAACCCCATGCCGAATTGGGCTTCTGCCCTTTTCTTCAAGGCCAGCAGAGGAGTGAAGCTGTTTTTATCAGTTTTAACCAGGTCGGATTTGAATTTGTGACTTGCAATTATGTCCTGAGAACCGTTAAAAAATACTTTTGCTCCAGAAATATGATCTCGATGACCATGGGTATAAATGATTCTTTCGATGGGCTTTGTTGTTAGTTTTTTGAACTCGCCAAGAATATTTTGTGCCGCCTTAAGGGATTCTGAAGTATCGATAATAGCAACACTTTTATCCCCTTCAATCATGTGTACGTTGGAGGCTGCAAACCCCACAGCAGTCCAACACCCATCGCCAATGTCGATTACTCCCTTGGGGAATTGTTTATTGTGATTTATTAATTCTGGATGAGGCACTATTTTTACCTGTTTAGAAATTGGTTTGGAACCTTTTGATCGTGCATGTAAATAACCTCATTTTTGAGATGCTTCTCGGCACCTTTCTTAGGCTTCATTGTTGCAAAAACCACTCGCCACCAAGGGAATTTGCTGTTTGATCTGGTTTCAGATTTAATGGCTTGCACCACTGCCTGAGAAGAATCCTTGTTTCCGTTAATTTTTATTGAAATATCCCCATAGGTTAAGACTTTACTTTTTGAGATATTATTTACTTCATCAACCACTTTGCGCAAAAAATCTGATTTGTTGTTTTTTTCATTTTCAGGATTACAGGTTTTTGTTTGGAGAAGGGAAGTGGAATGGTAGCGGGAGAGGGACTTGAACCCCCGACACGCGGATTATGATTCCGCTGCTCTAACCTGCTGAGCTACCCCGCCATATTTCAACAACATCAAGAATTTGACAAACTGTTAAACACAAATAGTTCTTGGGTCTGAATAATAAAAGAAAAACCAGAGCTGTTTTCAATAGCCAAATCCATTTTGCACTGACCTTAATTTATTCATAGATGGGTTTCGAGGATATCAATCTATTATTGGTGCCTGTATTTTGTAACCAACAAGCATAACGATTATCCAATTTGGAGCAAAGTGACTCAAGTATGAATGAAATTCCGGATTCCCATTCAAATCAGTTCATTTCAATATCCACCGGGCAAAAACCTGAACAAGTATAAATACCAGAATCAAACGCAAGACATGATGTGAAATGACATAAGCCACATCAGCGTTGGAGACGATGGCAATAATACCCATTTCTGCCTGACCACCGGGTAAATAGGCGAGCAGTGTATCAATCGGAGAAGTATCCAACAACCCGACTATCGCCAACACAAAAAGAAGACTTATCAAACCAAGCAAAAGGCAATACCCCAAGGCTGATAGAATGTACTGTCTTACCTCAACTCCGGTTACACCACTGTATCGAATGCCCACACCCAAACCGATAAAGAACTGTGCTCCCCAGATGAATTCAACAGGTGGTCTGAAATGAATCAAATCAGTCAGCGTAAGGATTGAAGTCAGAACCATCGGACCAAGAATGCTTGCACCGGGAATCTTCAGTAATACGGCAAGTCTCCATCCAGTTATGGCCGCAAATATCATCAACCCGATTTCCAGCATGGGAACCTGGTTGATATGAACTCCTGGTGGGCGGGTGAGATCAATATCCCAAATGGTGGTGACAACAAATGGAACAACCAACATGATGACCAGTACTCTCGTTGCATGAATGAGAGACAGTGCCCTGACATTTGCACCTGCTTTGTCACCGAATAAAAGCATTTCAACAAGACCACCTGGAATTGAGCTGTAATAGGATGTGCCAGTATCAAATCCCAACGCCTTGAAGTAAAAATACCCCACGGCACAAACCACCACTAAAAACAAGGGAATGATGATGAGTGATGCACCCAGTTGACTAATTTCCGATAGAATTTCGGGCGTAAATGTTGACCCTATGGCAACCCCCAGAACGGTCCTCATTAAGATACTGATCTTGTCAAATCCTTTCAATCGAAAGCCAATCAAGGCTGCGACCAAACACCCCAACATGGGTCCAATCAAAAGTGGAATGGGAAGACCCAACAACAAGAAAACCACACCACCCAAAGATGCGTAAGCCAGTGTTTTGATTTGAAGGAATGTCATAAACTTGGGTTCAAGCATTTTATTTATTTGCCGAAATTTCATACATCACTCAATGATGGTAGGGAGGTAAGCCACCTGTGTTGGCTAAGAGATTTCTTTCTGGGAATATGCGATCCAATCGAATGAATTATATTTTCAAGTTACAATGGTATCTATCCAATGGGAAAGTATTCAGAGAAGGAATGTATGTACTTTTATCCGATCTGCAATAATTAGTGCCCACCCAGAAAACACCCGATCTTAACAAATCATCAAAAATCCAGGCAATCAAATCACCCCTCCCCCGCCTTTTTTAAACTCACTACCATTTTGCGGATGACACTGGCCGCCGGTCTGGTGGTAATCCTCCCGGTTGCTGCAAACAGTCAGGCGTTTGATTTCGATGAATGGTTCAATGGTCTGTCTGCAATGGACGTGCCAGAAGTCGGAAGCCGCTCGGCTTTTCCTTCAGACTCATATTGTGAGCGCTGGGTAGATCAATGCCTTCACACCTCAGTTTTCGAGATCTATATCGAGGATGGAAAGAAAAAATCGGCACAGCCGTTGACGATCGGTCTGTCGTGGACGACGGCCATCGGCCTATCTG
Source organism: Paracoccaceae bacterium (assembly GCA_026710155.1). Lineage (GTDB taxonomy): Bacteria > Pseudomonadota > Alphaproteobacteria > Rhodobacterales > Rhodobacteraceae > MPNP01. Next base: position 1,699 of record JAPORQ010000030.1, on the reverse strand, counting down.
GACCAGGTGGATTCAACACGGGTGGGTTTCCAGTCTTTCCCGCAAATAAGAAGAAATCAGACCGATTTGTCGTATATATCCTCGACGACAACATTGCCCACAGCTGCAACAAATTGATCGTCCCTGTGTATTCCATTGCGCCCAGCCTCTACAAAACCATGCCCTACACACGGGGCAAGGGGTTCGAGTATGTCGTCTATCTTGACAATGATGGTGGGAATTCAGACACTGGAACCCGCGAGGAAAGATATATCAAACTTACAGAACACTGTAATTAACAATCATAAAGGGCACAATCTTCGGATCGCCTTTTTTTTGACCAATTGGTTCCTTCCTGCGGGTCAGAATTGGTCTTCAAGGTTTCAGAATGGCCTCAAACCACCATGGCGCGGGCAACACTCGGCCCGATGACGTGTCCCATGCCTATTGAAAGGCTCCGGCGTCCGTTGTGGCGATGGCCGGAACTCCAGGACACAATGAGCGTAGGCGTCTTCCCGCTGTCTGTGAGTTGTTGGATCATGCGGGGAATGTCAATACAAAAAAGGGCGGTCAAAGCCGTCCGTTGTTTTGTTATGCGCCATGCCGTCATCCTTTCCCGTTGCCGCTTTCTTTAAAGAGGATCAGGTTCGCATTAGCGTCACTGCTATCCATATTCTCCAAAGTGAGCGTTAACCGGCCGGTCCGTGTGAAGGGCATTGCATCGGTCTAGTCATAACCACCCTGGTATTCACAATAGGCGGTTGCCCGGCGCGAACAGAGGATTGTCTCTTGTCTGCAAACACTGTCCATACTTGACGGCGATTAGGCCGCCGCTGTGTTTTTCTGGTAGTGGGAGTTATCAGTTGATATCGCACCCTAATGCGGTTCTCGCTTGTTCATGCGTATGTTGAGGCTGATTGTTGACACCGCTTTGGGAGCCCTCCTACAAGCCAGAGGTTATGGCGTCAGGTTACGCAAACTTGATCCCTATTTGAATGTTGACCCTGGAACATTAAGCCCTTTTGAACATGGAGAGATTTTTGTAACTGATGACGGAGCTGAAACCGATCTTGACATAGGACATTTTGAACGCTTTACAGGAGTTGTTGCAAGTGCTTTGGATTCAACATCTTCTGGAAGAATTTATCAGAGCGTTTTGGATAAGGAAAGACAGGGAGAATATCTGGGTGATACCATTCAGGTGATTTCCCACGTAACTGACGAAATCAAGCGATTCATATCCCGAGAGTTTGACAATACCAATTTCATGCTTTGTGAAATTGGAGGTACAGTTGGTGATATTGAAGGCTTACCTTTTTTTGAAGCAATTAGACAGTTTGCTTTGGAGAAAGGTTCAGGGGGTTATGTGTTTATACATGTAACCCTTATTCCTTACCTTGATATATGCAATGAAATAAAAACCAAACCCACCTAACATTCAGTCAAGGAATGAAGGTCCATAGGAATTGCCCCGGATATCCTTGTATGTCGGTCCAATTTACCAATCCCGGACGAGGAAAGAAAGAAAATAGCCTTATTTTGTAACGTGGCCAAGGATGCGGTTATTTCCTCACCGGACTTAAAGTCCATCAATGAGGAACCCACACTTTATCATGAACAAGGTTTGGATTTGGCAGTTTTAAAAGCTGTTGGTATAAAAAATTTTCGGGATTATATACTTGAATACACATATGGATTGATTATATTTAATCCTGGTTTT
>JAPORQ010000036.1 GCA_026710155.1 Paracoccaceae bacterium | reverse complement strand
GGGCAGATGCAGTTTGAATATCATCCTGACAAAATGGTGGATTGATTGTCAAACCTTGTAGATTCAAATATGTAATCCCCATTCGTTTCATGGCCTTACTAATTATCGCGAAATCACGCTCGACTGCCCTTCTGACTATGAGACCGGCGAACCATTGCCGTCAGTCCATTCCAGCCGTGAATTGCCTTATCTCTTCACCATAGGCCAGGATATCATGCAACAGCTTCCTGGGATCAGTCCTCAAAGACTACCTCCCTGTCCTCATCGATTGTCAGTTTGAGATAAGGATTCTTGATGGAATCACCCATTAGAAGGTCAACCTTACGTCCCAGCACCACCTGCAATTCTTCATTCAACTGCAACCAGCGGCCCAGGAAACCGTATTGCAGGAGTCTTGGGTAACCCACCAGGAAATCGATGTCGCTTCTCAGGGGGGGGGGCGAAATCGGTTCCACGGGCCGCGGAGCCAAACACCTCTAGGCGCTCAACCCTGTGCCTGAGGCAGATGACCGCGATCTCTTCCTGCTTGTCTGCAATCAATTGATGCATTTTCCATATCCTTCCCGTTGTCCCTGAATATAATCGCCGGAGGGTGGTTTGGCAATGATTATTTTATCAAATGGGGATATGGGCATTCCCGCCATTCAGTAAAGACAAAAAAAGTGCAGTTCCTTTGGTGTTGATTTTTGGAATGTTCCTGTTCCCAGGGCGCGCGAGGAGGAGTGTTGATTACATTGAAGGGGAGGGAGGTGCCGATTCGGGGTCGTGGTCCGGTTTGGAATTGGTCGCTGGCACCAGATTCTTCACCAGCAGTTCCTTCAAACCCTTGTAGTCACCTGCCCTGACCAACCTAGAACGCCTTCGGCAAAATTGATGCATCAAGACCACCGGGTGCCTGAAGATCGAGTATTTCCACCTGAATCAGTTCGCTTCCCTTCCTAGCGTTGATCCGCCACATTTCCCGGACTCCAATCCCGGCATAAAGTTACGGCTTCTTCCTGTCGAAGTGGGTTACCTCAACCTTGATAACGAGGTCCGGGGTGTCTTGGCTCCAGAGGTTTCCACAACTTCTTGGCCGCCTTTCCTGAATATGGCATACTAGGTCTCGGCATTCTTTCCTAGATAGAAGGCGGAATCGGCTTCCAGCCGGACCCTTTCAGGACCATCGGGACCTTTCCAGCGCAGGTCACGCATATTCTTGACATGCACCTTCAGGATGGCAGCGGCCAAGGGGATGACCTTGTCACTGGCCGAGGCCTGTCCCACATGTGTACTGGAAGGATTCATCCAGGAAATGATTCCTTCCTTGACATCGGTCATCACCCGCCTTCCCAAGCGGTTCCAGTCAAATTCATGGGCAATTCTGGGAACCAGTTCAGGTAAAACCTTGATCCGCCAGAAGTCGGAACCCAGGGAACCGACAACATGGTGCTCTTCTGTGGTTGTAATCATCTTTTGGTTTTCTCCCGGAAGTCATTCCTGGTTTCAACCATGGAGTATAAGCCATGCCATACGGGTTGGTAAGGAAAATTTCCCTCTCACCACTCCATATATAAGACCTTCAGGCAGTCGCCTGCCCGGTGGGGATTGTCCTTGGTGATGTTGTTGAGCCCGGCGGTCCGCCAGCGGTCACGACCGCCGTAATGACGTACGGCAAGGTCGGAGAAACGCCTGTCGCTGGCAACAGTCAACCCAAAAGGGGTATGCTGTTGACCGACAGGTTCTTCAGTTCAAGGGAATTTTGCAGCCACAAAATACAGTATCACTGGAATGGCCAACATGATTTTGGCAACCGATACAATCAGAGATTGATGTCTTGGTCTTATACAACTTGTGACAGTTGATGATGGGACAATCGTCTACCACATGCGAACGTACCTTCAGTTTCCTTGTTTTCCCCAAAACTGGCAAATCCAATTCCTTCACTCCATTCAAGTAATGGCAATACACGACATTCGATTCCTTCCTGCCTGTCAGTTTGGCATGAAGGTCCTCATCACCCGGAACGAAATAGGCAACATGGAATTGGCATCACAAGTTATTTGGTGAATTGTTGTCGTTTTGAAACTTCAGACCAGCAGGCTGATGATTATTCCGCCGATACCTATGATCACGGCCAGAATGCCAAAACCAACGGCATAAACCTGGATGGACATGTTCCTGTCACGTTTGGCACTGTCCTCTCGGAGCTTGGCGATATCATTCCCCAACCTGGCCTCAAGCTTGGCATTGTCCTCCCCCATCTTGGCCTCCAGGTGTTTCCAGCCCCGGTCATAACTCTCGGTAATCGTGTTCATGCGTTCCTCCAATACCGAAAGCCTGCGATCAAGATCAATGGTTTTTTCAGACTCCGGCATAACCGTTACAATATATGGCCGGCACCAATTTGGCAAGTGATATTTCTAGGATTATTTTTTATTTCAACGAATGGGATGCGAGGTTTCCCTGCCATTCAATAAAAACAAAAAACCATTGGAACCTGCTGGAATAAATTGGTTTCCAGTACCATTTTACCATACGAAAAGGCATGTGCCATAAATGCTATTCCTATTTTTTGAGGCAATCCATGAAAAAACGAATTCAGTAACAGCAAGTAGAACAATAACTGTCCTATCTTATAAAATTTGGGATAATAATGGGTCTTATATACTTGGGTGTTCCCCTGTTTTGGTGGGTTGTATTTGTTTCAAATGTATTGTTCATGTTGAAAAGCAAGGGTGTTTTCATCACAGGCCATCTTCAGCTGCTGGGAAGAAATGATGATCACAAGAAGTTTGTTGAACAGGGGCCGGGCACTTTTCAAGAACCAACTGAAGCCATTGCATTCCTGACATGTTGCCGATCATGGGCATCATTCCATGTTGAAGGAAGAACGGACATTCATTGTCAACGATTGCAGCAAGCCGCTGGCATGACAGGATTTGGGGGTTGGATTGATGTCCCGAGGGATTCAACAGGTGAAAATTACCCACCATAACTGATGAAGAGCCATTAAAATGAAATAGCGATTACCCTCTATGATACTTTCAAGTGCGATCACATGATATCCAAATCGACTTTCCACCGGTAATTCTATTATTTCCCTGCCCGTGCACTTGATTGCTCTTTCGAAATCTTTGACGCACTTTCAGATGTCAACTGCCCCAAGTTTCCACCCTGATCACTTAATCGAGGCCGAATATTAACTTTGTCTCTCATAACATTGGAATTTAAAGTTTTTCATTTGACAAAATTCCACTGAAATGACTTACCTGAAATTGTCCGATAACTTCTGTTTGTTCTTCCCGAGGTTTTTCTTAATTTCAACTCATTGTTTTTGGTTGTTTGATTGGAAAGATTATGTCTGCTACTGGTGTGATTGGGCTCGGGAACATGGGATCGGGTTTGGCTAGGAACCTTTTGAAGAATGGCTTCCCGACCACGGTGTTTGATCTTGATCTTAAAAAGGTCAATGTCCTGGCTGAAACAGGATGTAAACCCGCAGAAAATGTATCCGTCGTTGGCATGAATTCGGATGCCGTTTTTGTAATGGTCATGAACGGTCACCAGGCAGAATCAGTCATATTTGGATCTGGTGGGCTGGCTGAAACAATGTCCCCTGGAGGTGTCATCATTCTTACCGCAACAATTGAACCCCATGAGGCGAGAGCCATTGGCAACAAATTGGCAGATACACAAATTGACCTTATCGACAGCCCTGTTTCAGGTGGCTTCCCCGGTGCACAAGGTGGAACACTAACACTGATGGCAGCTGGCAAGGATGCTGTTCTGGACAAGTATGAGCCCGTCATGAAGGCAATATCAAAAGTTATCCACCGGGTTGGTGCAAATCCGGGTGATGGTCAAAGCATGAAAGCCTGTCTGCAATCACTGATCGGACCTGTATTTACAGCAACCTTCGAAGCGGCTGCACTTGCTGCAAAGGCAGGAATCAGGGGAGAAAACTTTTATGACGTAGTGTCCTCTTCCTCTGTTGGTTGCGGGATCGTCAACAATTCTCTCGAAAAAATCATTGATCGTCAATTCGAGGGTACCGGCAGTCATATTGATACAATGGGCAAGGATTTGAGTATCAGCATGCACTTCGCCGAAGCACTTGGGGTTCCCATGCATTCTGCAGCAACCTCTTATGAGTTGTTCAAGGCTGGCAAAGCAAGATTTCCTGATGGAGACAACTGGGTCGTTACCTGTCTGATAGAAGAAATCACTGGAGCTGAATTGCATAGATAGTGAACAATACCATTAAACTGGGTGTGATTTGTTATGGTATCAGCCGTGATCTTTCCGTAGCCCTTGCCATTATGGATGAATATGGGCTTGCCTTTGCCGAGCTGCAGTTTGTCGGTGACAAGGAGATTGGTGATCATTCCAGAGAAGAAATAACCTCCATCAAGTCAATGCTTGAAGGACATGGCAAGTCGGTCTCCTGTCTTTCAAGACATATATTCAATGGGCTGACGGTAGCAAACAAACCAGGTGATAAACTCCATACGCAAAATATGGATTCGCTCAAGCGGGTCATTGACATGGCAAAGGAATTGAATTCTCCATTGGTCAGGTCATGACTCCAAAAAAGGAGCAAATTCTCTGGGGGAAAGAACGAGGCAGAACAATGGAATGTCGCCAAGGGAGCATGGGATGCCACACTAGCCCTGATAGACCCCGCAGTGGATTTGGCCAGATCAGAGGATATTATCCTGGTTGTCGAAACCGGCAATGGAATAATGGTTAATTCCAATTATACTGCCAGAAGGCTGATTGATGAACTGAATGCCAAGAATCATCTCAAGGTATTGTGGGCCCCGGGAAATAATTGCTGGTGCCATGAACTTGCTTATCCTGATGGCTACGAAATTGTTCGTGACGGTTATATTGGTCATGTCCACATCAAGGATCTGATAGTGAATACTCCGCACGCCACACTTGAAATCAAGCCAATGGGAGAAGGCCAGCTGGGAGATTTGTTTGCACTCATATCAGATGCCCTCAAACGAGATGGTTATGGCGGTGTCATATCCCTTGAAAGTGTATATCGACCCTATAATGGTACCTTCATGGATGGCTTTTATGAATGTGTTGGAACATTCAAGTCTCATTTCGGCTAGCTGAAATTTACTTCATATCCGACCGATTTATTGTCTTGCCATCTTGATTAAATACTTATCCTGGCATGGTCAACATCTGGGTTGAAAGGTTATTTTGAACCCACTTCAAGAGCCCTTTCGTTAATCTAAAACTTGGTACATCTTGAAATAAACTGGTTGGAAAGACTGGTTTTGATATCAAAATTGATCCTTCAGGGTAACTGTTCAGCATTGGGGTTTTCATTATCAGTGAATCAAAAATTCTATTGAATCATCATTCCATCATGCTAAATTGGAATAGTAAACCAATCCCTGTTGACCAAGATTTAATGAGAGTTTGAAAATAGTAGATTATAATTTCCCACCTATTGATGAATTGATTTTCACTACGGGAATCTCACCTCCTTTAACTTTCTTGCGAAGTGAACATATAGGATTGTATTGGTCTCTTATAAAAGGACATTTCCCCAAGGTTTCACAGGGCTTTCCGATTGGAAATTATCAACCTTTGGAAAAAGACGAATTACAACCTCTACCCAGATATATTTTCAATTCTATTGATAATTCTCAGGTCATTCAAATTCAAAAAAATGCATTTATCTTTAACTGGCGCAATCAAAATAATGATATTTACCCCCGCTACAGAAAGTTGAAATCAATTTTCGATACAAACTTGAACATATTCACAGGATTTGTCAAAGAGGAATTTAACCAAACTAAATTTGTGATCAAGGAATGTCACCTAACCTATGTAAATATAGTTAATCTGTGTGATCTATGGACTGGACCAAATGATACTTGCAAAGTGATTAAGGGTTTCAAATTCCCTGATTTCGGTGTTGAACAAACAACTACAACACATTTTGTCTATGATTATAATTTATATTTGAACCAGAATTTAACTTTGAAGCCAAGGATAGAAATCAACTACAACCCTAATTCACGTGAGCCCCAACTTTTGGTAACCCTTCAAGCTATAGGAACTTTGGATGATGACGAAAAATCTGTTATGCTTGATTGGTTCGACCATGCCAATAAAGAATTAAATAAATTGTTTGATTGTTTAACTACTGATGATATCCAGAGGTATTGGAACAAGGGGTAAAATATAACCTATGCTTGAGACAAATTTCTCCATGATTGAATTATCAAATTCAAGCCTTCCTTATAGGGCTTCATTGAAGCAGCCTTATCCTTTTTCAGAACGAGAGAATGCTGATAATTGGAGAAAGTTTTTCACTAATTCAGACATTTGGGGTTCCTTTGAAAATAGGGATTCAAGATTAACCCCTTTACATTTCTCAACAATTTATCCTTCTACTCCCTCACATGATTATTTACTTGATCGAAGGATTGATACTCACCTGAAAAAGGATTCTGATTTATTTTTCTTCAGATACTATGAAGGATTCCGAAATTTCATCCAGCAAAACAAAATTCAGTCCGAAATTGAGTTTCGTAATAGAATAAATGAATTGAAGCATTTTGCCGAGGAAGATGAAATCCAAATAAACAAAGCTTCTGAAGATAACTTTTGGAAATTTCTAAATGATTCAGATTTCAATATAAAAATGGATGCACTTTATCTAAATGATAACGGGAATTACCGGGCAGTTTGGGATGATGATTTGGGTAACCTTTTAGGAATAGAATTTTATGAAACTAACAAAGTTCATTTCATGATTTTATCTCATAGCAAAGATAAAGGGACAGTTAGTATTGCCGGCGAAGTCAACCGGAATAATATTATTGAATTGATCAATTTATACGATTTGAAAGAAATTTGTGCATTCTGAAAGAGAATACTTATCTGATCAGGATAATATCGTCCGGTATGTAAAACCAACCAGTTTCCATAAGGGTAAAGTAAATGGAGATGTGTTTAGGCTTAGACCTGATGAAACAGGTATATCTGTCAACTGGATGGAATGCTTTTCAGGGTCTAAAGAAAATCAAATCAAAGAAATCAATAGATTAACACGATTAAAATTGAATAAAAATGGAAAGTATGCTGAATTAAATGTAGGTTCAGTTTATAAGATAGAGCTAGAGAGGCTTGAATGCCTTAAAGTTCAGAAATCCCCACTAGTGAAAACAAAAGACTTCGAAGAAGATGGTTCTCACTGTGAAATATTAGTTCAGCCCCTTGGGGATCTGGATATGGCACTTGTTGGAGAAAAGATAGCAAAGTGCATTTCTGAATTACACCCTATTCCACAATAATTCACCTTTGTTGGGAGTATGATTTAAGTTCAGTAATAACTATTCAGGGATTTGAACAATAACAATTATACATTGTTTATTGATCTGTCGGTCTTCAGATACATTTGAAATAAACAACCCCACTGAAAGGACGAAGGCCCTTTTTTCCACATGATATACTAACGATGTTTTAGATGATTGGGTACATATCCTGAGACACCAACACACCTGGATTCATGATGTTGTTCGGGTCCATTATTCGCTTAATCTTTCCAATCATGCTCAGGTAGGACTTATCCTTTGATCTCTTGAGTTCATCAATTCTTAACCGGCCGGTACCATGCTCAGCCGAGCAAGAACCTCCAAGCGAATTTACTATCGAAAAGATGATTTCCCTGATTTTGCTTTTCAGTTCGGGATTGTCATAGCTTTCCTTGCTTAGACCAAAAACATTATAGTGAATGTTTCCATCACCAATATGACCAAAGCAATTGGCTGTCAATCCCCCCAATTTGGCAATTTCGGCATCAGCCATCTCGACAAATTTTGGTACTCTGGAAATTGGCACGGATATATCATTTGTAGCAATGGAACCAATCCTGCGGTTGGCTTCGGGTATAAGTTCACGCAAGTTCCAAAAATCCTGACGCTGCTTTTCGGAATTGGCAAATACACCATCCAATATCAGATCTTTTGAAAGTGCCCGACTTGAAACTTCCAAGAGCCGCTCATCAAGGTCAATAGCGAAATTGGAACCCAAATCCACCAAGACAGACCATTTGGGGGGCTTCTCAAAGGGGAGTTTGGAAACAAGTCCGGTTTTCTTGACAAAATGAAAGCTGGTCTCGCTAATCAACTCGAAAGCCGAAATAAGTCCACCGAAATTCTCCCTGAAAAACTGCAGCAGCTTGATTGCACTATCCAGGTCAGGTACACTCAGATAGGCTGTTGCTTCTTCCACGGGTTTTGGGAAAATCTTCATGGTTGCAGCCGTAATTATTCCCAGGATGCCTTCCGACCCGATCATGAGATTCCTCAAATCAAGACCCAGATTGTCCTTGTATAACCTATGGAGATTATTCATGATCGAACCATCCGGCAGGACGACCTCAAGGCCGAGACAAAGGTCTCTGGTATTCCCGTAACGGATTACATGAACACCTCCGGCATTGGTTGCAAGGTTTCCTCCAATCTGGCAAGAACCCTTGGAAGCAATGGAAAGAGGAAAGAGGAGATTTGATTGAGCAACATGCTCCTGAATTCTTTGAAGAATACAACCTGCCTCGACTGTAATCAAGTTATCGGTTACCGAAACATCCCTGATCCTGTTCAATTTATGAAGGCTGATTACCACGGGGATTTCAGGCCCGTTGTATATTTGCCCACCAACAAGACCAGTACCACCACCATAAGGGATCACAGGAATTTTCAGGGTATTGCAATGAGTTATGATTTCGGCAACATCCCGGGTTGTATCGGGTACAAGCAATATCCCTTCCGAGGCTTTGAACTGCCCCCTTGGTTCTGATTTATACCGATCCGAAAACTCTGAAAACAAACCGGGATTCAGTTTTTCCCTCAATTTTGCAATCTTTTCGTGTGAAGGGTTTTGCATCTAAAGTGCCATACCTCGCCGGTCGCTTCTGAGATTGGCATATATCACATGATTTTGCCATTTGCCGGCAATCTCCAGATAACTTTGAGCTATCCCCTCATATTTGAAACCGGAAATTTCCAACAATCCTCTTGAAGCCTTGTTGGTTGGCAAGCATGAAGCTTCTATACGGCTTATGTTTATTTCCTGAAAGGCAAAATGAACAACCGCCTGCAGTGCTTCCCTCATATATCCTTGGCGGGCATACTCCTTGCCAACCCAGAATCCTACAATACCCGATCGAGATGGCGCTCCCCGGACATGATCCAGGGTTATGGCTCCTATGATTCTTCTGTCCCTGAACAGTATGAATGGAAAGGCAGTTTGGGCAACGATGGATTTCCTGGCCCATTTGACCCTGTTTTGGAATGAAGATCTTGATAAATGGTCTTCCTCCCATTGTGGTTCCCAAGGTTTCAAAAAATCCTGACTTTTTTCCCTCAGATGGGCCCACTCTTCATGATCCCTGTTCTGGGGAGGTTTCAGGGTCAACCTTTCGGTATAGAGTTGCGGACTTTCCGTGTTGAATAGAATCACGACTTCAAATTTCTGATTATGTCTTGTCTTGAAGGTGCTTTGCTTATCGGACCAAATAATGCCATGCTGAGTTCCTGACCGTTCAGTAAATAGTTTGAAGCTTCCCTTACCTTATCCACGGTAACCTTTTCATATTTTTCTATGGTTTCATCTATGGGCAGGATTTTTCCAAAATGATGAAGCATGTGTCCAATTCTTTCTACACGATTGGAAGGATTCTCGTAACCCATCAGAATTGCGGATTTTATCTGGGCCTTGGCCCTGTTTACCTCCGATTCGTCAATATCATTCTGTAATCGTGCGATTTCACGAGTACAGCAATAACAAAGCTCCTCAATTTCATGTTCACCGGTTGAAGAATGCACCACAAACAAACCGGTATCCGACTGGGCATTTGCCTGGGCAGAAATTGAATAGCACAATCCCCTTTTCTCACGGGCTTCAACAAACAACCGGGAAGATGAACCTCCACCCAAGACCCGTGTGTAAATATTGGTGGCTGCCTCAAGATCGTGATCTATCGGTGGTGACTCACTGGCCAGAACAAACTGTACCTGTTCAATATCCTTTTCTTCCCTGTATTCACCATTCTGATAGTCGCATTGCACATAACCTTCCGCGGGCAACATCTCCAGATGCCCAAAATACTGCTCGGCCATAGCCACAATGGTGTCATGATCCACAGCTCCGGCTGCAGCCAAAATCATGTTTTGGGGACTGTAGAATTGGTTTACAAACTCGACCAGATTATTCCGTTGATATGTTCCCACTAGCTCTGAGTTACCCAATATTGGTCTACCCAGTGGTTGATGTGGATAGATGGTTTTTTGCAATCCCTCGAAGATCACATCCTCCGGATAATCCTTGTATTGTCTTATTTCATTCAGAATGACATTCCGCTCTTTCTCTATTTCCCCAGGGCTATATACAGAATTCAGAAGAATATCGGACAGCAGTTCGATCCCGAATGCAACATCCTCCTCCAGCACCCTGATGAAATATGCTGTCCGATCCAAGCTGGTATAGGCATTGATAAATCCACCTACATCCTCGATTGACTGGGCTATCTGAATGGCAGTCCTCGATTTGGTTCCCTTGAACGCCATGTGTTCCAAAAAGTGGGCAATCCCGTTTTGGTCTTCCCGTTCATTCCTGCTTCCGGCAAGGACATAGATTGAAAGTGCCGAGGACCTCAAACCCGGCATATGATCAGTGGCTACACGAAATCCATTTGAAAGGGTAGTTAAACGAATCATAATCCTCTGACCTTATATCGGATATATTCCTTGAGTTTTTCAGCCGAATTTTCGATACCGGCAATTCGTTCAGGACGTTCAAGCTTTTTGCCCAAGGCAACGGGGAGTGCAGGGTTGACACCACAAGCAGCCTCAACGGCATCCGGAAATTTTGCCGGATGAGCTGTGGCAAGGGAAACTACCGCTTCACCCGAGGATTGATCAAGTCCTCTGGCAATCTTGACGCCAACCGCCGTATGAGGGCAGATAATCTGCCCGCTGGAATTATATGTATTCTGTATTTCTTCCATGGTTTCTTCTTCGGAACAACTTCCCGCAATAAAATGGGATTGCAGATAGTTTTGTTCATCCCGGGTAAGATCAAAACCACCTCCTTGCAGGGATTGCATCTTGTCCACGATATTTTCACTATTTCTGTTACCGGCATCAAACAGGACTCTTTCAAAATTGGAACTCACCTGAATATCCATGGACGGGCTGATGGAAGGGATAACCTCCTCAAGTTTGTATTGACCAGTTTCAAGGGTGCGACACAATATGTCATTCTGGTTGGTGGCTATGGCGAGTTGCTTTATCGGTAATCCCATCTTCTTGGCACAGTATCCAGCATATACGTCACCAAAATTGCCGGTGGGAACTACAAAGGACACCTCCCTTTGAGGTGCCCCAAGGGAAATGCCAGAGTAAAAATAATAAACGATCTGGGCTACAATTCTGGCCCAGTTTATCGAATTAATGGCTGCCAGATTAAGTTGTTGCCTAAAGGCTGCATCCCCGAATAGTTCCTTGACCAGAGCCTGACAATCATCAAAGTTTCCTTCAACTGCAATGGCATGTACATTAACATCCGAAGGAGTTGTCATTTGTTTTCTTTGTATATCCGATACTTTACCCTTGGGATAAAGAATAAACATGTCCACCGCGTCCAGTCCTCTGAATGCCTCAATGGCCGATGAACCGGTATCACCACTGGTTGCACCGAGAATGGTACAGGTTGTATTCGATCGGGTAAGGACATGATCAAACATCCTGCTTGCCAGTTGGAGGGCAAAATCCTTGAAAGCCAAGGTGGGTCCATGAAACAACTCACACAGAAAAAGGTTGTCTCCTAGCTGTACCAAGGGGCATTTGGATTGATGATGGATATGGCAATAGGCAGCATCTATCAAGCTTTTAAGAGTTTCATCAGTAAATGTCGAACCGGTAAATGGCCGGATAATGGTAAAGGCTATATCAACATAGGAAGCACCACTCAGTTGTTCCATTTTTATTTTATTGAATTTTGGCCATCTATTAGGAACATACAAACCACCATCTGGTGCCAAACCGGATAACAGAACCCCTTCAAAATCAAGTGGCGGTGATTTTCCTCTGGTTGAGATATAACGAACCTTTTCTTCAGGTTTTTGGCGAAGTTCGAATCCTGAGGTTTTTAATTCAACAATTAGTTCTTTACCACATTCAATAACCTTTGGATTGTTAAATAGATTTTCATGGATTTGGTTTGGTAAGTATCCACTTGGCTCATAATTATCCTTGCGTACAATCCAAGAACTTCTTTTACTTGGAGCACCAAGGTCATTGCCAACGGAATGTGGTATAACTTCTATCACCTCAGCAACTGCACCATAAGTTACCCTGATTTCTTTTTCATTACAAAAATCAAGAATTCTTTCTACCGTATCACGCCTCCATTGCTTCAATTCATTATTATTGGAAAACATTAAATTCTCCGTTACTACTTTCATATAAGGTTTCCAATTTGGTTATATCCTTGCGATCAGAAATTCCAATATTTTGATCATATTGCCCTGTTAATCGGATAGGAAATGTACTCTCTGCCGGCATAATGTCTACACATAATGGTACAGAAAAGTGACAAATAAATATTTTAATGAAAAGTGTAAGGTCTTTGTTGAAGTATTATTTGTATTGGGTTGTATTGTTTATTTTCTCAGGCACTTTGACCTTAATGGTGGTTAATTCCCCTGTTACCTTGTATCATAATCACATGTCAAAATCCGGTGACGGGTTGAAATCATTGTCATCTCCCCCTGAACCGGAAGGTGATTTGTCAGGTACATGGTCCCTGGCAAGGTGGTTGGGTGTCGGGTTGTTCCCCTTCGCATCATTCATTGGTGAGGGGTCAAGCCTCGCACCTTCCTCGATCATGAACATGGCGAGCTTGCTCCAGTTGTTTTCCGAGGCTATCCTGAGAGGTGTGTGCCCCCACGCATCCAGGCCGTTGATGTCATGCCCGAGATCCAGAAATTTCCTGAAAGATTCAATGTCATTGGAACAGGCCAAGGCATGAAGGGGTGAACCCGTGGTGGCAACGGCATATGAATGCAGTGATGGTATTGGGCAATGATAGAAGGGAACCGGCAGGTCATGAATGACTTCAACAAACCCGTAGCGATGCAGAAAATCAAAATCCAGTTTTTGAAGTTCCGTGGCGGTGAACTCTTCCAGCCACCGAGATTCCTTGCGTTTTCCATTTATGATGACGGAAATTTCTCCCCCACTTCTTGGTTTTGATCCCATCTCGGCCATGATCTCGCCGATTATTTTTGGCCTTGCTTCAAACGATCCGAACCTGGAATTGTAGTAGTCAACACGGTATTGTGTGGCCCGGTCCTTGACCGCAGGGACATCGACAGCCGAAAGTCTGCCTTCAGTTGCCATTAACTCATGCCCCAAAGCTGCCAGGGTATTCTCCACATGCTTGGGCCAGCCATCCACCCATCCGCCCATTTCATCACCCCACTCGGAGGTCAGTCCGGGCGTGGACCTGACATGGAAATGATCAAGGAACTTCCCAAGGGATTCCTTCACCTCTTCCTGGGACAGCGGTTGCAAATGGTGTACGGTACCCACCCCCAAGCGGGGGCTCACCGCTTCCATGAACACAGACTTGCTGTTGGACAGCCCGGCAAGCACCGGGAATATCGGATAGCGATTGCTGCCGGTGTGAAGGCGATGAATGACCTTGGCCTGGTCAGACTGATTGTCGGACGGTATGCTTTGAATCTCATCGACCAGCAAGAGAATGGTGCAGTTCCTGGGAAATGTAAGTGTGCCCTCCGAGCTGCTGTCCCAGCCGACACCAGCCCCAAAGGCCGAAACGGAGGATATCTTGCGCAAGGCCATGCGGGTCTTCTCCCTGACCCTGGCAATGGTGATCTTGCTGTCGAGTTCACTTATCGTTTCCCGGATTCGTGTACCGAGATAGTTGAATGTCAGGTTGGTCGGGTCCGCTATCATGACCGGAATGGTCTTGTGATCTACAGTTTCATCATTCAGTTGGTCGATGCAGTTCCGCCTGATTTTCTCCAGCAGGGAGGTCTTGCCAATACCAGGGGGACCTTGGATGACCTGTGTTTCGCCACCTGCCGGATTGCTGCCGGGATCATTCAGATAATCCCGGCCGATTATTTTGCTTTTTTGATCCATCCTGGATTGGAGTTCCTTTCGTCCCGTGAAGAACGGATTGATCATTCGGTCCTCACGAAACAAGAATTCTTGCAACCCTTCGGCATCAAATGATTTGGCCATATTGTCAATATCCCTACTATTTGCTGGCATCATGCATGATTTGGCCTTGTTTGGTGAAAATAGCAACTACTTTGTAAAATTGGATGTGGATAACACCTAACCGATCCAGCCATCAATAGTATCGTCTGGTATGTGAACAGGGAAAGTATTGTGTTACATTTCACCTTCAAAATATAGACAAAAAAATCTACTGAAATTCGATATATTGACAAGTTCAACGCCTGAAGTTACTCACAATACATTGAAGGGCACCTCCCTTTAATAAGGTGAATCCAAAATCCAGAACATTGAATTTTCCCAACCCAGTGCCGGCAAGGAATGAATTCTTTTCATTCCCATAGGGGCTTTGAAACCATCTTCAACGAAAATCGGGGATGTGGCAAATTTGATGAATTACGGCTTGAAGACAATAAATAGAGGTGCCCTGAAATAAATGAATCCCGTTAAAAAGGATGAAGATCCTTTTGATTCTAATCACGAACCCTCTAGATTTACCCTTGAACCTCTGGCAATACGCATTATCCAATAGGCTGTCAGGACAAACCAGATTGTGGCCAAACTGAACCATGTAATGGCGTATTGCAGGTGGTTATTGGGTATTCCCTCAGCGGTTACAGGCCAGGGTTTTATATTCGTATCTTCATTGGTCGTAGCTTTTGATACAATCATCAGGGGTTCCGTACCCAGAACATCGGACATTCTCTCCAATTCACGGGCAAACCAAATATCGTTTTCTGGTTTGGGTGTAAATAAATCATCCCATTCATCCGGCCAAAGCAGATTGCCCTTAACTTTCACAAATCCCGGATTGTCATGCGTCTCCTTGAGTTGATCTGGAATAAAACCCCGATCCAGTAAAATCACCCTGCTATCCATTTCCAGGGGCGAGATGACACGATAGCCAGGTCCCCAACTTCTCTGGCTGGTCAAATAATATAACGATTGTTCACCGACCTTGCCTTCAACAAAGACTGGGAGGAAATTATCAGTCTCTTCATTGGGATTGTCTGGCAGAGGAACAGATGCAGAATTTATTTTTGCTTCAATATCAATGAGAATGTTTGTTTTCCATTCCAATCGCTGGACCTGCCATATTCCCAGACTGATCAGCATAACGACCCCTGTCAAACCATAAATGAGTGGGAAGGTGAACTTAACGTATTTCGATTCAAAAGACATCCGGCACCACTATTGTGCATCTCCCGAAGGGAGTTTGCACGGCTTAAAACGGTCTTGGGATTTTTTAGGCACCCCAAATGTATACAGCCACAAACAGGAACAGCCATACAACATCAACAAAATGCCAATACCAGGCCGCGGTTTCAAAGCCAATGTGGGCCTCTGGTGTAAAATGCCCCTTCATTGCCCGAAACAAACACACCAACAGAAACGCGGTGCCGATTATGACGTGAGCACCATGAAATCCGGTCGCCATGAAAAAGGTTGCACCGTATATGTTGCCTGAAAAGGAAAAAGCGGCATGGGAGTATTCATAGATTTGAAATCCGGTGAATGCCACTCCCAGGATTATGGCCCAAAACAATCCCTGAATCAGGTCCTTGCGATTATTCTCATGGGCAATGGCATGGTGGGCCCAGGTTGCCGCAGCACCAGAGAGAAGTAAAATCAGGGTATTGATCAAGGGGAGGTGCCACGGGTCAAAGGTTTCAATTCCAACTGGTGGCCAGACACTGCCGGAACCCTCTTCCATCGGGTAAAGGGCATGTTTGAAAAAATTCCAGAACCAGGCGGCAAAAAACATGATTTCTGACATGACAAACAGAATGAAGCCATAGCGCAGGCCTATTCTGACAGTAGGCGTATGATCGCCCGTTTGAGCCTCCTTGATGACATCGCCCCACCAGGCGATCATGACATAGGCAACGAGCACCATTCCCATCATCATGATCCAGGGTCCGTAATCATGGAAAAACAGGACTGCCCCAAGCAACATTATGAAACCACCAACTGCTCCCAGAAAAGGCCAGACCGATGGTTCGATTATGTGATAATCATGTTCTTTTGTATGTGCCATGTTACTTATTCCTGATTTTCAGGATGAGGATTCATCCTTGACTTTGTGAAATGTATACGAAAGTGTGATACTTTCCAAATTCTTTGTTTCCGGATCATTCAGGATTTCCGGATCAACATAAAACACCACCGGCATTTCCTTGCTTTCACCGGGGGCAAGTTCCTGTTCCATGAAGCAAAAACACTGCAGTTTGACAAAATATTCACCAGTCGTGAACGGGAATACATTAAATGTCGCTGATCCGGTTATTGTCTGGTCTGTGGGATTGTGGGCGATATAATTCATGGTTTTGCTTTCACCCAGGTTGACAGTTACCTGATTCTCGGCAGGATTGAAATCCCATGGCATATCCCGTTCAAGGGAAGCATCGAACCTTACATTGATGGTATCTTTGATCACTTCACTCTGATTGGCATCGGCTTGAAGTGGTGTCCCACCAAATCCGGTTACCCGGCAAAACAAATCATATAAAGGAACGGAAACGGCCACCAGAACCACCATCAGTGCGATGACACTGACAAGCTTCCACAGCGTTCTCTTGTTTTCTTGGTTAATCATTCTTCCACCTTCAATAAAGTTGCCCTGTAGGAATGGTCAAATCCTTCAATGAGCTGTCCGTCTTGAAATTTTGCAATCGTAATGGCGAAGACCAGAATCACAAATGCCACCAAGGCAAGCGAAACAAAAATGTTTCTTGATTTCCTTCTTGCATATAACTCATGCTCTTTGGAAATGGCCATCAAAACAACTCCGGCCAAACCAGATATGGTTCATAAAATGTATGTAACATGGATTCCACACCCAGTCCAGCGAACATGACGAATAGATACCAGATAGATAGCCTGAAGAGGTTTTTTTCCCTGTTGTAATTATCTCTTGCAGAATCATCGGCATCTCTTGTCATGACTTGATGTGAAGCCAACACGAACATTATGTTCAAAACAATCACCAATCCCAAAGTCAGCGGACCTCCTATGGAACTGAAAGCAATCAGTAAGCAAATCGGAATCAATGAAATTGAGTACCAGAAAATATACCTTCTGGTGACTTTTTCGCCCCTGGTAACCGTTAGCATTGGAACCTTTGCAAGGGAATATTCCTCCTTGGTAACGAGTGCCAGGGCCCAAAAGTGCGGCGGTGTCCACAGGAAGATAACCATAAACAGCAATATTGGTTCCAGTGCAATACCGTTGGTTACAGAAGCCCAACCAATCAAGGGTGGAAAAGCACCGGCAGCACCACCGATCACGATGTTTTGGGCAGTTCTTCGCTTCAGGAACATGGTATAGACAACCACATAGAAAAAAATCGTGAAAGCCAATATACCTGCTGCCAGAAAGTTGGCCGTCAGGGCCAGCATTAAAATGGCAAAACCTGAACACCAGAGACCAAGCAACCTGGCATCCTCACCTGATACCGTACCAGCCGGTACCGGCCTGTTTCTGGTCCTCTTCATCAATCGGTCAACATCCTCGTCCCACCACATGTTGAGAGCGCCTGATCCCCCTGCACCAATGGCGATGAAAACCAGGGAGGCAAAAGCCAGTACGGGATTGATGCCCATGGGGGCGATAATCATGCCAATGAATGCGGTAAAGATCACTAGTGACATGACCCGGGGTTTCAGCAGTTCGAGCACCTCACTGATTTTGACCTCTTGGGGTTTGGAAATTACTGTTGAGTCTACCATTCGTTAAAACAAGTGTAATAATTCCAGTACATCGATGGATTTCAATGCAAGAAATCGGCTCGGTTGTACATTCAGGGTATTGAAGCGTACAGAACCTCTTCCTTGATATCCTTCACTTCCGCAAATTCTGCCACCGCCCGTTGAATCCAGTCATCATACACTTCCTGACTGACGACCTTAACGGTAATGGGCATGTAAGTATGGTCCTTTCCACAGAGTTCCGAACATTGTCCGAAGTAAATTCCTTCCTTTTCAGCCTTGAACCACAAACCGGCCAACCTGCCGGGAACACCGTCCTGCTTGACACCAAAGGCCGGTATGGTCCAGGCATGAATGACATCTGAAGCGGTAACATAAACGACTATTGTTGTGTCAACGGGTATGACTACTGGCTGATCTGTCGCCAGCATGAATTCATCCATGGTGTATCCATGATCTTCCAGGGCACTCTTGTCCAGCATGAAACTGTCGAAGGAAAAATCATGATCCATGTAGTCGTAGGTCCAATACCATTGGTTGCCGGTTGCCTTGATGGTGACATCACCTTCAGGAATGATTTGCTGCTTGAAGAGAATTGGTAATGAAATGATGCCAATGCCAACGAGAATAACGATCGGAATGGCGGTCCAGATTATCTCAAGCAGTGTATTGTGGGTTCTTTGTGAAGGGGTTTTGTTGCTGGATGCATTAAATCTTAGAATCACGTAAATGAGTAGCCCGAGTACAAATACCATAATCAATGTTCCAAGAACCAGAAGTATGTTGTCAAGCCAAATGGCATCTCGGGCCACTTCGGTAACCGAAGGCTGGAAATTTATGCCATCGGGAATGGGGCCACCAATGATTTCCAATTCCTGATCCACATCCACTCCCATGGCTGGCTTGGTCAAGCCAAACACAAGTATGCCGAAAAGATAAGTTTTCAGTCTTTTCAAATGATTCATCAGGTATTCCTTAAAAATAAAACTCTTTCATTACCTCAAAAATGACACTGGAGATAATTATTTTGTGAATCTGCTTTCAGCAATTTCTTTACCTTCAGGCATAATATAAACTACTGAAAAAGATTTTAAATTCAATTTCAAAAAAAAATTAGGTTACCTTGAATTTACCTTTCCGACCCTTTGAAACCAACCTTGATTATCAGCAGTCTCTTAAGTTGCTGCAGTCCGTGGTAAATGGAGGTGAGGATGGTGAATTGTTTCTGGAGCGCTCCAAAAGTGAGACACTGGCACTGGATGATGGCAGAATCAAACAAGCAGGTTACAATTCCGTCGAAGGATTTGGCTTGAGGGTTGTCAACGGTACAAAAACAGGTTTCTCCCACTCGAATGAGTTGACAATTCAGGGGCTTAAAAATGCTTCGGAATCACTCAAGGTTGTCACAAGGGATGGGCAGAATTCTCTCGACAAATCACCAATCCGGACCAACAGGAAACTTTATGGCGACACAAATCCCCTTGAAGCCAATGGCTTTGCCGAAAAGGTGAACATTCTGAAAGAGATCGATTCATATGCACGTGATTTGAGCAACAAGGTTGTACAGGTCTCAGCAAACCTTGCCACATCTTTTCAGGAAATTGAAATCCTGACACCAGAAGGGAAATTGGTCAGGGACAGCAGGCCAATGTCAAGGCTTGGCATATCGGTTATTGTCGAATCAGAAGGGCACAGGGAAGCTGGATTTACTGGCAAGGGGGGGCGGTTTATTGCCCAACATCTTCTGGCACCGGAAACCTGGCAAGCCCTTGTTGATGAAGCCTACAGAATAGCCAATGTAAATATTGGGGCACAAGTCGCACCAGCTGGAATCAACGATGTAGTACTTGGACCGGGATGGCCTGGCATTCTCCTTCATGAAGCCATAGGTCATGGCCTTGAGGGAGATTTCAATCGAAAAGAGACCTCCGCCTTTTCAGGGCTGATGGGAAAGAGAGTAGCCTCCAGGGGTGTAACGGTACTTGATGATGGAACCCTGCCTGATAAAAGAGGATCAATCTCGATTGATGATGAAGGAACACCCAGTCAAGCGACGACCCTGATTGAAGATGGCATCCTTGTTGGGTACATGCAGGACCGGCAGAATGGAAGGTTGATGGGAACTGGTTCGACAGGAAATGGACGGCGGCAATCCTATGCCCATACACCCATGCCCCGCATGACAAATACCTATATGCTGGCTGGCAATGACAATCCGGAAGGCATCGTATCCAACCTCAAGGATGGCATTCACGCGGTAGGTTTTGGAGGAGGTCAGGTTGATATAACCAGTGGCAAATTCGTTTTTTCCTGTGTCGAGGCTTACAGGGTCCAGAATGGCCAAAGAAAAGAACCGATAAAAAATGCAACACTTATTGGCGATGGCCCAACAGTTCTGAAAAACATACAAGCCATAGGCAACGACATGTCACTTGACCCTGGTATTGGAACCTGTGGTAAAGACGGTCAATGGGTTCCGGTTTGTGTTGGTCAACCATCAATACTGATTGGCGGCTTGACAATCGGTGGTGGTTCCTGAGATTTATCTTTTTTGACAAAAAAGATAGCGACTGTCCTGCTTTTTCTCGGTTTCATCCATGACAATCACGCCATGTTCGTTTTTTCCTCCAATAGATAAAAGAACCTTTCAAACAGAAAGACATGATCCTTGCGCAAAAAGTCGTCGAGTTGATAATTTGGTGGCCGGCGAGTTCCACATAGTATTGTAGCTGCGAATATAACCGAATCCAAATCCATAAGAATTTCTATAATGCCCTGGCTATGTTCAAGCAGGTTTGACCGTAAGCGGTGAATTGATCTCTTGTTGGATTGCTTTTATTGTTCAAGAACTCTCCCACAAGTTCCTTTTGTATCCCATCCGGTATTTCTTCAGCTTGTCCAGCCCATTTGAAAACATTTTTTGAGTAGGATTGATATTGCAACCATTGAAGGGTCTTTTCGCTCTTGTAAACCCTAGGATTTAGAGCCTATCCCAAATTACCTGCAGTTGTGAAGTATTCTGCCAATGAAATTCATCAGGATTTGTGCCGCAAGAATCGCCGTGGATCCGGTTGGATCATAATCGGGAGCTACCTCCACTAGATCAACACCACGAACATTCCCTCTTTTGGTCAGGCCATCTAAAAACTCCAGTATTTCGTAATAAAGGAATCCACCATGACTTGGTGTACCCGTTCCAGGTGCAATTGAAGGATCAAACGCATCAATATCAATGGTTACATAGTAGTTGGCATCCTCGGGTATTCTGCCGAGAAGATCATCATTACCCATGGTTCGCGCCTGTCGAACAGAAATTATTTCCGAACCCATTTTCAGGGCTTCCTCATACCCTTCCCTTGCAGTAGAGGAAACATTGCGGATACCAATCTGGGTCAAGCCGGTAATGTGTTTGTGTTCAACAGCTCTCCTCATGGGATTTCCATGCCCATGTCTGACCCCATGCCTTTCATCTACAAAATCCAAATGGGCATCAATCTGGATCAAATGCATGGGTACCTGATCAGAAAATGCTCGGAGACAAGGTATGTTTATCGAATGATCACCACCGATTGTTACCGGTATTGCTCCCCTTGAAAGGGCATATCGAACAATTTTTTCTATGTTTTCATGGCTTGAAATTGTATCGGTATGGATGATATCGGCATCCCCCAAATCGACGATCCTGACTTTTTGAGGGTCAAGGTATGTTATTTTATCCTCATGGTCATAGGCACCTGCATGTCCAAAGGAGAAAAGAGTGGAAGCTTCCCTGACTGATCTTGGGCCAAACCTGGTTCCAGCTCGCCACTGAGTTCCCATGTCAAAAGGCGCTCCGATAATTGCCAGATCAAATTCATTATCGGTAATTTCCCTAAGGTATGGATATTTCCCAAAGGTACAAATGCCGACAAATGGCAAATTAAGTTCTCCCTTATCATAACCGTGGTTTGCCATTATTCACCTCTCCAAGCAAAATGTAATTTATTGTATTTTTTCAAAACGAGCCTTTATCACTTATCCACAATAAATTAATGGAAAAACATTTTTGTTAGTGCAATCCTATTTTGAAATTATAGATACTAACCGATTGACGGTGAATTTTCATGCCGGCATTAAGTAAAAACAAACCGGTTCAAATAATTTATTGGTAGGTACTTTTTAATGACCAAATCGGAGACATCATGCCAATAGTAGTGGTCGAATCACCTGCAAAGGCCAGGACTATTGAAAAATACCTTGGTAAAGACTTCAAGGTTTTGGCATCCTATGGCCATGTCCGAGACTTCAAACCCAAGTATGAAGCGGTTGATCCCAAAAACAACTTCAAGGTAATATGGCAGGTACCCACCAATGCCAGGAAGCGTATCAATGCCATAATTTCCGCACTTGAATCTGACCCGAATCTTATTTTGGCAACTGACCCTGACAGGGAAGGTGAGGCCATAAGTTGGCATCTAGAGGAAATATTAAAGACAAAATTCAGGGATATTGCAACAGGCCGCAAGAATCGCATTTCATTCACTTCAATTACCAAGGATAGTGTACAGTCCGCACTGAAGGAACCACGGCAGATCGACATGGACCTGGTTGATGCATACCTTGCCCGACGAACCATGGATTTCCTGGTTGGATTCAATCTTTCACCCATTCTCTGGAAAAAGCTGCCTTGCGGGGCCTCTGCAGGCAGAGTACAATCCGTTTGTCTCAGGCTGGTATCTGAGCGGGAGCAAAAGATTGAGCAATTCGAAAGTCTCAATTACTGGACCATTTCTGCTGCCTTCAAGAACTCAAAGAATCAGCAATTCAAGGCGAACCTTGTTTTATATGATGGTAAAAAATTGGGGAAATTCGGTTTTGAAAGTGCTGAAGCGGCATCAAATGCAGAACAATCGCTCAAGGAATTAAAGCACTACGAAATTCGGTCCATCATCAGCAAGGATTCCGCATTGAACCCTCCACCGCCATTTACAACTGCAACCCTCCAGCAGGAAGCCAACCGAAAGTTGAGGTTGAAATCCAAGGAAACGATGCGGGTAGCCCAGAAACTATATGAGTCAGGTCATATAACCTATATGCGAACAGATGCCATCAATATGGCACCCGAAGCAGTAAAGGATTGCCGCCATGCAATCGATGCATTGTTCGGTACTAATTACCTTTCAACAAATCAAAGGGTTTACAAAAACAAGGCCAAAAATGCTCAAGAGGCCCATGAGTGTATTCGTCCAACCAGACTTTCCCAAAATGCCCGGAATTTAAATGCTCAGGGTGCATCCCTTACCCAACTTGAAGCCAATCTTTATGATCTCATCTGGAAAAGGACAATTGCCACCCAAATGGCGTCGAATCTTGTAAAAAATACCAAGGTTCTGATCAAGTCTGAAAATCCTGGCCTTGAATTGTCTGCTTCCGGGAAAGTGCAACTTTTTGATGGATTTAAAAAGGTTTACGAAGAAAGTCGGGGTGAAGCTGCCAAGGCATCAGACAAGGATGAGAGCTTTGACAATCCTGATTTGCCTCCCTTGTCAGAGGGAGAAACAATCAACCTCGCGAAAACTAGTGTTACTGAAAGCAGCACGCAACCACCAGCCAGATTTTCCGAAGCTTCACTGGTCAAGGCCATGGTTGATCATGGCATCGGCAGGCCTTCAACCTATTCCTCAACAATTGCAACCCTGATCGACAGGGGGTATGTGATTCCTGTACCAAGATCAAGCAAATTGCAACCCACCCCATCAGGACGCGTTGTCGTCGCCTTTTTGCAAAAATATTTTCCGAAGTACATGGAATACGGCTTTACGGCCGACATGGAAGACTTGCTGGACGAGGTATCTGGAGGACGGGCCAACAAGGATGCATTTTTGTCAAATTTCTGGACTGATTTTGCGCCCAAGGTAGACAATGTGACCAATCTGGATATCAAGGAGGTGATTGAAAACGTTGCTGAAGTTGTGGCTCCCCAGATTCTGGCCAATGGATCATCCACGAAGCATATCCTGACATGCCCGAACCCGCACTGCAAGGGAGGAAAACTTGAGTTGAGGGTGTTCAAGAATACCGACCCCTACTTTTCGTGTTCCAAATGCAAGTACAACCAGCCATTCCTCTACGGCAAAAAAGGCTCTATTCCGCATTCAGAAGTCATGGGCAAAGATCCTGAAACCGGTAAAAACATCATTCTGAAATCAGGAAGGTTTGGCAACTTTTTTGAAATCCATGAAGAACCCGGTTCTAAGTCGAAACCGAAAAGAGCGGGTATTCCTGAATCTTTCAAGGAAGGTGATTATAATCTTGATCTTGCCCTTAAACTGTTTTCACTGCCCAGGTTGGTTGGATCGCATCCTGAAACCGGCAAGGAAATTATCGCTGGTATCGGCCCTTTGGGTCCTTACCTCAAGCATGATGGCAAATATAAAAACCTTGACAAGGAAAATCCCAATGAGGTATTTGAAATCGGAATTAACCGAGCCGTAAGTCTCCTGAATGACACGACCGGTTCCGGACACGGAATTCTGGGAGTCCATCCGGACGGAGGAAACATAAGTTTACTTGATGGAAGGTACGGACCTTATCTTAAATGGAATAATATAAACGCCTCACTGCCCAAATCTGTAAAACAGGATTCGCTTACAATTGAGAATGCCATTGAAATTGTAAACAACAAGGCAAATCGATCAAAAGTCATTAATCTTGGCGAACATCCACAAAAAAAAGGTCCCGTTGAATTACGTGCCGGTAGATACGGACCATATGTTTCCTGGAATAAAGTCAACGCCACTTTACCAAAGGATATTTCACCCAAGAATGTCAATCTGGAACTGGCTGTACAATTGATTAACAAGAAAATAAGGGGATAGCAATGATAGGGGCACTAAACCATATTGCAATCGCCGTCCCGGACATCGAAAAGGCCACGAGGCTATATAAGGAGGTGTTGGGTGGCAAGGTTTCCGAACCGGATGCCTTTCCCGAACATGGAGTCACGGTTGTCTTTGTTGAATTGCCTAACACCAAAATTGAATTTTTGGAACCTCTGGGCGAAAACAGCCCAATAGCTGCCTTTCTGGAGAAAAACCCATCCGGAGGCATCCATCATTTTTGTCTCGAAGTTGATGATGTCAATGCTTCCATGAAAAAGGTCGAAGATGAGGGGTTGAGAGTACTGGGCCCTCCCAAGATTGGTGCGCATGGCAAACCGGTAATATTTCTTCATCCCAAGGATTGCCTTGGTACGCTGATGGAGTTTGAAGAAGGTTAGGGAATGTCCATAGCTGGTGCGATTGTTCTTTATGCAATTTTTTGGGTATTGTGTTTTTTCTTTTTCCTGCCCAGACAGATAAAAACCCAAAAGGAAGAAGGCAAGATTGAATTGGGAACTCCCCATTCCGCACCGACAAACACCCGGCTCAAGTCCAAGATAATTTGGACAACCCTCGTTACAACACTCGTCTGGTTAATGACTTGTATCGTGCTTATCTACGGCGATTTGCAAATTGAGGATATCGACTTTTTCGGTCGATGGGGTGATGGTAGTTATGGCTAGGATCAACCACCGTACTATTATAAATCTTCAAGCTAATCACCTGCCGGAAAACCTCCCTAATGATGTAGTATGACTACAACACAGGAAATCCGGGATGCAGCAAGTATCATCTTGCTTCGCCACAGACGAAAGTCACCTGAAATCCTGATGGGCAAGAGGAGTGGAAATGCCGCATTCATGCCCAATAAATACGTCTTTCCCGGCGGTTCACTAGATCCCGTTGACTTTGAATTGTTCTTCAATTCAAACCATCAAATTTGGAATTATGAAAAACTGTTGATTCAAACTGACAAGGATCTGGGGCAGCCACTTGTGAATTGTGCTCTCCGCGAACTGGAAGAAGAAACAGGAATAAGGATCAAGAGCAACGACTTGCATAATCATACCATGGGATTCATTCTGAGGGCCATTACGCCACAAGGTATGCCGAGGCGATTTGATACCAGGTTTTTTCTCTGCAAATCAAATGAAATGTTTGCATCCAGCCAATTCAACAATTTTTGCAATGCATCGGGAGAACTTTCAAATCTTCATTGGTTTGCACTTAAGGAAGCATTACATCTGGATTTGGCTGCCATCACTCGGAAAGTGATACTTTACGTAAATGAGATTATTGACCAGAGTATGGAATTGAAACGATTGCCATTCTACCGTGAAGGATCCTTTGAGGAACTAACTTTGATATAAGAATTGAGCATGGGAAGGGCCAATTCTGTCAGCATGGTTTATCAGCCGAACACAAACCAATCTTTCAATTGGTGTAAGAAAAACCAGTACTGTTGTCTTTGATTTGCCTGGTATTTGAACAGCATCTTTTTGAATGTACTATCCCAATCTTCTTGGGGAAGAGCCATTTTTGGTATTGGTAGGGGTATAAAACATATATGAATTTGTCTTCTGCCCACAACAAATAGGAATATTACAATCCCCATTTTAAATAGGCATTTACACCACCATTACGAACAAGCTCCAAATCCTCAGGAGAGTTCTTAAGATGCCCGATTTTTGAAAGAACCTTGTGAAGAGCTTCTTGCACAGTTTCTTCCTGCCCGGGTTTTAAATTACACGGATCAAGTTGGAAATATCCAAGTTCCACCTCATGGTTTCTTACGATTATGGCCGGCTCAAGTTCGGACAGGGCCCGAGCAACAGCTGCTGCATTTGCTCCAAAAGTGGCTTCATCAATCTCTACCTGCAAGCGCTCAAGTGGATTGCCTGTAGGATCAGGGACGATTCGAACCAAGACTCCAGAAAAACCAGAAATCGCATTCAACCAATGCTCCAAGACTTCTTTTTCCTGAGCACGAATGGTTTCATGATCACGTTTTTCCCATTCTCTCAAAGCTTCAATGGTACCGAATATGCTTTCCTTTCCGATTTTCATTCCTCGCCCAATACCGATGTTTTGGAGATATGCGGCACGAACAAGGTGACGCTTGCCCGCAACTATGCCAGATGTCGGCCCTCCCAGAAATTTATGGCCTGAATAGACAACAATGTCAGATCCAGCCTCAATAAAACCCCGCAAGTCGTATTCGGAAGCTGCATCAACGATAACCGGGACACCTGAATTATGACAAAATTGAATGAACTTGCCAAGGGGGCATTGACCATAGTGAACAGTATGATGTGAAACAACAAACAGTCCAGCCGCAGTTGACGATGTCAAGCCACCTTTGATTTGATGATCCAAGCACAGTGTCGATTGCCCAACCGACTTTACCTTGGCTCCCGTCAAAGTTATAGCCTGTTCTATTGGGGCGCCATAACCACAAAGGTGTCCAGCTTGAATAACAATTTCATTACATGGTCCGGGATCAATCGGGAGCGCTTCAACTCGAATTGGGTCAACTCCAGTCATACAAGCCGCAATTGAAAGTGATATTCCAGCACTGGCTGATGCAGTAAGAAATCCCGCTTCTGCACCAGTTGCTTGCGCAATTGCTGAACTTGCCAAAGCCTGCGCTTCATGGATGGAAACAAATTGACCCATGGCGTCAGCTGTGGCATTGGCGATTGGAGTAGAAGCAATGGATGCTCCCAAGCTTGTCATTGTTCCTGAAACATTAATCAACGGTTTGAGATTATATTTCTTATGCCATGCAAAGTCATGTTGAGCCATTTGGTAACCTATCCCTGATATATGTAAAAGACAAGACCCGGCAGAGTGCTAACCTTACGCTGATTTGGCTTAGAATCATAAAACCATGAATTTTAACCCATCGGGTAGAAATTATGGTACCAAAAAATCGCTTCCTTTCAACTTTAAATTATTGGATTCATCGGTTTAGCACTCAGCGTTATTGTTTTGTTTCAAAAACTGAACTATTCAGGTACCCAATCATTCAATATCCCGGGCAATTTGATTGTTCCTGTTGATATCCTGAAAGTCAAGCCTGATTGCAATCCTTGATCAGACGGCACGAGCCACAGGTCCAAAGCCATTGAGGCAAGTAATTCAATATAGGCACATGACTTTGCGTCTCCCCTTTTCACAGGCAAAAGACGTGACAGCCTGTTGGAGGCACTTGCTGCCAAGTATGCAACAATACGGGAGCAGGGACATCAACTACGGGAATTGGGGGATGTCTGCGTGGAATTGGAACAAACCATTGCCAGAAGGGCAACTAGGGGAAGACACTGCGCCGTTCCGACAGGCCCGACCATGTTGAGCACCATTTTCCTTCCAGTTGTACCAGTAATTCCCGCTTAATTTTTTCCTCATGAATTGGGGTTTGCGAAGTCATCCACATTTGTTTTTCGCAAACCCGCTGTGACATTTTTTGACTCAAATGGAAAAATGGTCCATGTTCAACATGAACAAGCCACTGAAAATTTGGATATCGGGCAGCCCCATGTTCACCATCCGCTTTTGCGGGCATGTGTCCTTGCCCCGGTTTCCGATCCGGTCGCCCATGATGTCTTTCCCATCCCTGACTCTCTCATGCCGGGGACCGCCGTGTTCAAGTCGCCCCCGGTTCCCTGCAACGTTCAAAGGCCCTGGAACACTTCACGGTTCTCGGGGGGCATTACCTGCTGTCCCTTGACGGAACCGGGTCCTGCCATTCCCGCAAGGTCCGTTGTTCCTCCTGTCGTGAAAGGCCGAAAAGAGAAACATGAGCGGGAATTACCGATCGGCTGTCATCCAGTTGGATCACAGCCCCAGTTGGACCGAATTGAGGAATAGTCCCAACTCACGGCACTGCCGTCAATCGTGACGCTTCCGGTGGCACCCCGGCCACACAGGCAGTTGCGCACATCAAGAGGGGTCAGGGGGCTGATCGAGAAGCACCCGTTGCTGCCGTTGTTAACAGAGAGATTGGTGATGGTGTAGGTGCCACCCGTCATGAAGCAATATGTTGCAATGGGATTGTCGAGTCCCCACTCCGCGACATCCGCATAGTAAATCGCGACATAGGGTGTCTTCGCCGTTACCGTGAAGCCGTGGAGTGCCCTGGGTGCGGTCGTGTCGGTTGAGGTGACCGTGCCCGCATCGGCAGTCCACATGGATGGGACCGGTCTCCGGACCGGAGGCAGGCTCCACTGGCTGCATGTTGCGTGTAAAGGTCTGTTGATGCACTTCGGGATCGGCAGGGGTCGTGGTGACGTGATGCTCGAGGCCATGGGCATTGTCGTGCATGATTGCCGAAAGTCCTACTTCAGGATGCCGCATGTTGCCGGCCACGGCATGTGCAGTGCCCATGGCCTGAGGGAACTGGAAAGCCTGTTCCAATTCGGCTGGGAGAAGTGAGCCGGGGACCCTGCCGGGTGGTGCTTCCCAGTCCCCCGAGACCATGGGGGAGATCGGGAACAGTCACGACCGCATTGTTAAAGCGGGTCTCCGGCATCGCGAATCACTGAAACCGTTGCCATCTCCAGGCAGGTGCGGAAGGAGGAAATGGCGCAAGGGCCACAATTCGTTGCCGCGCCTGCGGGATCATCGCGATGCCGTCCTCCTGTTCACCTGCAACCCGCCTGTTCCCGACACGAACAACATCGCGGAATTGGACCTGCGCATGGAGGAGGGGCGATCAGCCGCACCATCATCAGGACGGTTCCGGCGACGGCACGCAAGCATGGCTGGAACATGCCGGACACGCCTCGCCGGTCGTTCCCGGAACCTAGGCGTCACTTGAGGTAGATATCCCCGTCCATGCGCCGGTATAGAACCCTTTCGTGTTGCCGGGGAATCACAGGCCGGTCACAAGCAACCATCACCAGAACCATTGGCATCGATGGTGCAATTGCATTGGTTGGCGTTCCTGCCTAAATTGCTATTGAAACCCAAGGGGTACCTGAATAGTTACGATGCGTGAATACGGTAGGGAGGCCAACGGGTGATGTCCATTGGACAGAACAGGGCAGCTTCGGCCGCCCCGTTCTGTGCCAATTATTATTTTGGCTCCATCCCACCATCGATACCGAACCGGCGCAGGCTCCTTCCCCTTTCCGGAACCGAACCCTGCACTGCTGAGTTGCTGGCCGGGTTCCTGCACTCGGACGGATCAGCCATTCGGATCAAGAGGCAACCTCAAGCACATGCGGTGCATGAGACCGCCAGATTTGTTGTAAACCTCTATGGCATGATAACCGCCGGGCCGGAGGCCGGTGAAAGTCGCGGATCCTCTCGGCAACTTCAACCATGGCCACCTTGCGAGGTATTCATAGACATCGATGGATTGGGTCATGCTGTATTCATAACCCCGTCCGGTCTCATTCGACTTCAGGGTAACCGTGCCTGCGACCTTGGAGTCGTCCTCCAACGCGTTGTAGGGAGGATAGTTCTTCATCGCGACACGGATCGTCGTCGAGTTGTGGCTACTGTGCAAGGTATAGACGAAACACGACCAGCAGGATTTATTGGTCGCATCGATAAGGGGCACCTCCTCATGATATGACCTGCATTGTCCAACCAAGAACTGCGCCTATGCCGGTTTCGCCAGGGCAAGGGACAGGGCCAGAAGGGCACGCAATGTCCCCATCGGGCGGCTTGCCAACCATGGGGCCGTGAAGGACTAAAAACAATGGCAGCTATTCCATTCAGGTATGAAACCTGTCACTACATCGAACTCCATTGGATTTTTTGGCTGCATCTTGAAGGTTTTTGGCTTTTACAGACAGAAATGTAAAGGACTGTGCAGAACAATATATTGGAGGATTCCGATTTTGCCTGTTTCCAGGGCACTCAGGATACCTGCATAGTTACCAAAAACTATTGGTACAGAACCATATCCTAGTGAATTAAAATCGA
Source organism: Paracoccaceae bacterium (assembly GCA_026710155.1). Classification (GTDB taxonomy): domain Bacteria; phylum Pseudomonadota; class Alphaproteobacteria; order Rhodobacterales; family Rhodobacteraceae; genus MPNP01. Next base: position 77,592 of record JAPORQ010000036.1, on the reverse strand, counting down.
AAGCCCTTTGATCTAGTGAGGTTTTTGTTCGGTTAGTAGGCAGATATGGGTATATGAATTTTTTTTGTTGACAGCAAAATAAATCAATGATATTTTTCCCTTATTAAGATATTAATTACTTTATAATGGAGGTATTGATGAAACACTTAGCCCGTTTTACAAAAAAGGCACTTTTAGTGTCGGTTTTACTTGCTATTCCATGGTCCCCTGCTTTCACGAAATCAACAATAACTGTCGCTCTAATTGGTGAGGCCGACACTTTCGATCCAATGATTTCAACAAAAGATATCGTGAGTCAGGTCACACAACACTTTGTCGAAACTTTGTACACATTTGACAGTTCATGGAATGTGGCCCCATTGCTGGCGGTAGATTTACCCGAAATTTCAAATGGTGGAACGGTGTACCGAATAGCAATTCGGGATGGAATCACTTTTCACGATGGCTCGGATATGGACTCAGGTGATGTTGTTGCCTCGTTGAACCGATGGTTGGAAGTCGCAGCTCGAGGTCGCGGAATTGCTGATCGCGTTGCCTCAATTGAAGCCACAGGACCACTGGAAGTGACAATAACAATGAATGCTCCATACTCACCGCTTTTATCCTTGTTGGCATTTTCCAACTCGGCGGCCGTGATTTATCCTGAGGAAATAATTTCCGATTCCATAGATAACATCATCGGAACAGGACCTTACACCATAGGTGAATATGTGCCGGATCAATATTTGCAGCTTGTACGATTTGATGATTATGTCAGCCGTTCTGAGCCTTCCAATGGGCATGCTGGTGCCCGACAGCAAACTCCCGATGAAATCCGTATTATTCCAGTAGCAGATCCAAACACACGAGTTGAGGGGCTGGTTTCAGGTCAATTTGATTTTGCAGATGCCCTGCCAGCAGAGTCACTAGAGAGGGTGGCGGATAGCGATGTTGCTGAGCCAGTGCTGCTTAGACCGTTTGGTTGGCCGATTTGGGCTATCAATCACAAGGCAGGGTTATTGACCGATAAAAATCTGCGGCTTGCACTACAGGCAGCACTTCCAATTGACGATATGCTTTACGCAGCATTAGGTAGTGAAGAGTTCTTTTTGGTTGATGCTCCCCTATTCCCTGATGGTTAGGTTTGGAACAATGATGCTGGTGTTGAGTATTACAATCAGAATGATCCAACTGCAGCGCGTTCGCATCTTGAAGCGGCCGGATATGATGGCACACCGCTCCGGATTTTGACATCACGCCAGTATGAATTTCATTTCAAGATGGCGGAGGTAGCCAAAGTTGCCCTGGAGGCTTCAGGATTTGCGGTTCAGATGGATGTTGTTGACTGGGCAACCCTTGGACAGAGGCGCAATGATCCTGCTTTGTGGGACGTCTACATCACGCACTCACCATTTCTACCGGAACCAGCCCTGACCAGCCTCTGGTCTGTAACAGCCCGTACAGGTTGGGGGAACACAGAAAAAGAGGATATCCTTGCAAAATTCACTTCCGAGACAGATCTGGCAAAACGCCAAATGCTTTTTTCTGAATTGCAAAGATTGAATTTTGAAGATGTTGGGTTTATAAAGATTGGTGGATTTAATGCATTGATGGGTCAACGTAAAGGATTGGAAGGTGTACCAGCTAATCCATGGCCATTCTTCTGGAATGCATCAGTTCAATAACTAAATTCAAAACTGGGCGGCTGTGAAGTGGCCGCCCAAAAAGTCCGATGTGGAGTGTTTTAGATTAAGCGTTACCTGATCAGACGCCTTTTCGGCATGGGCATGGTAGTCTTGATTGTGCTGACCATCGCCTTTTTTATTGTAAGGCTTGCTCCAGGTGATCCGGCAGCCTTGATGCTTGGGCCGGATGCCACTCCAGAACAAGCCGAGGAATTACGGTCACGACTTGGTTTGGACCAACCCATCATAATACAGTATGCTTCATTTATTGTTAGTGCGGTAAAAGGAGATCTTGGACAGTCCATCTTTTTTAACCAGCCAGTCACTCAGGTGCTTAAATCTCGTGCCGAACCTACAGTTTTTCTTTCCTTATTCTCATTGATCATAGCGCTTGTCGTTGCTGTTCCAATTGGAATTTATGCCGCGTACAAGCGGGGCAGTTTTTTTGATCAATCAGTCATTTCCATTGCGATGCTGGCAGCTTCAGTACCCAGTTTCTGGACTGGACTCATGGCACAAAGATGGCTTGCTACAGAATATGGATGGTTTCCTGCTTCAGGCTATGGCGGTCCTGATACGGTTTTTATTGACCGCATGGTGTACCTTGTACTTCCTGCTTTGGTGCTTGGAGTTGTCAATTCGGCTTTAATACTAAGATTTACCCGTGCCTCAATGCTGGATGTTTTAAGTGAGGATTACATTCGTACAGCCCGCTCAAAAGGTATGCGTGAGCCAAGAGTTGTACTTCGTCATGGACTCCGTAATGCAGGAATACCAATAATTACCGTTATTGGACTGACTTTTGCACTCCTTGTATCGGGCGCAGTGGTTACTGAGCGGGTTTTTAATATCCCGGGGATGGGTAATCTCGTGGTCAATGCTGTTTTGAGGCGAGACTATCCCGTGATACAGGGAACATTGATTGTAGTTGCTGTTACTTATGTCATTATCAATCTTGTAACAGATCTTCTTTACCTACTTGTTGATAAAAGGGTTCAATACTGATGGAAGGACAGGGATTATATGCCGAACGAAAGGTATTTTCACTTGTACTTGAACGCCGCTCTTCAGCCTTGGCTCTTCTTTTTTTTGTGCTTGTTCTTATCCTGGTATTCCTGGCACCAATCATTGCACCTACAGATCCATATCTGATGTCAGTAAGACAACGTTTGACTCCACCTGGAGACAGTTTTTTTCTTGGGTCTGATGCATTTGGTCGGGATGTCTTGTCAAGGCTCCTTTACGCTGGCCGAGTTTCATTAATGATAGGAGCTGGCGTTGCTTTATCATCTTCCATCCTTGGCGTTCTTATTGGTTTGATGGCTGGTTTTTTTCGAAATCTTGATGGACTCATTTCCAGAATAATTGATGCGATGATGGCCTTTCCCGATATATTGCTGGCAATTTCCCTGGTAGCAATTCTGGGTGGTTCAATGATTAATGTCATCATAGCCCTATCCATTGTTTATACTCCGCGAATTGCCCGCATAGTACGAGCTTCAACTCTCGTTATTCGAGAACTCCCCTATGTTGAAGCTGCCCGTTCGCTGGGCTCTTCCACCGTATATGTGCTTACAAGGCATGTTCTTTTAAATATCCTGTCCCCCATCATTGTGCAAGCCACATTCATATTTGTCTATGCCATGCTTGCGGAAGCAGGACTCTCTTTTCTTGGCGTCGGAGTTGATCCCTCAACTCCTACTTGGGGAATTATGATCAACGAAGGACGTCAGTATATTGATCAAGCACCCTATTTGATTTTATTTCCGGGTTTGGCGATCTCCTTTTCAGTACTCAGTCTCCAACTTGTCGGTGATGGACTCAGAGATGCCCTTGATCCTAGAATTGCAAGGCAAATGTAAGATGGCACTCAGACTGACAAATTTTGTTCCGATTGGATTGGATAGCCCTCCTGTAGAGATTCATATCAATAATGAAGGCAAGATAGTCGGCCTTCCCATAAAAGGAGCTGCGACAATAAACGCAGAAGGATCATATTTGTCTCCTGGTTGGTGTGACCTTCATGTTCACATCTGGTATGGTGGTACAGACATATCCGTTCGGGCAGCAGATGTTGGCCGAAATTACGGAGTTACAGCACTTGCAGATGCTGGTTCGGCTGGTGAAGCCAATTTCCATGGCTTGCGCGAGTACGTCATTGATACAGCGGAAGAGACAATACGAGCCTTCATCAACATTGGATCGATAGGTCTGGTTGCATGTAACAGGCTTCCGGAATTGATTGATCTCAGGTCAATTGACATTGACCGTACCCTCAAGGTGATTGAGGCAAACCGTGATATCATTTGTGGTATAAAGGTTCGAGCAAGTGGTGTTATTGTTGGGAGCTGGGGTATTGGCCCTGTACGAATTGCCAAAAGAGTCGCTGAAATAAGCAACCTGCCACTTATGGTTCATGTTGGTGAACCCCCTCCCCTACTGGATGAAATACTTCCTTTACTGACCGATGGAGATATTGTCACCCACTGTTTCAATGGCAAACCTGCAGGCTCAATTACAGATACGAGTACAATTTGGCAAACGGTCAAAAAGACTGCTGAGCGGGGAGTAAGAATGGATGTGGGTCACGGCCAGGCTTCATTTGATTTCAAGGTCGCAAGAGATGCCCTGAATCGTGGTTTTCTGCCTTTTAGTATCTCTACCGATCTTCATTGCAGGAACATACATGGTCCGGTGCATGACTTGGCACTGACAATTTCAAAACTGTACGCACTGGGTATGGATTTGGAAGCTTGTATTACTGCTGTGACAAAACATCCCAGATCAGTTCTTGAATTACCAGCCCGCGAAGGAGCACAACCTGGCAGCCGTGCCGATTTTACACTGTTCAAGATAATTGATAGCAATTTGGAAGTCAGCGATTCCATGGGGAAGCAATTGAAACTGTCAAGCAATTTTGTTCCCAAAGCTACAATCATAGGTGATTCTCATCGGCCGGTTGAATTTCCCCTGCCTTCTCTGGCTGGATATTTCACCTCATGACCAATACGACAATTCTACACGTTGAAGGCCTGGAGGTTTCATTCAAGGATCGGCAAGCTTCCGTTACTGCAATAAGGGATGTAAGTTTTAGTGTTCGAAGAGGCAAAACCCTTGCCTTGGTTGGTGAGAGTGGTTCCGGCAAATCTGTAAGTTCCCTGGCATTAATGAACCTTCTCCCCTCCAATGCTGTAACCACTGCCAAAAAAATGCGATTCTGGCCTGATAATTATCAGACGCCAATTGATATAAACAGGCTTAATTCAGAAGAAGTTCGGCAGTTGCGCGGTTCCCAAATAGCAATGATATTCCAAGAACCAATGTCTTCACTTAATCCTCTTTATTCCATTGGTGACCAAATTGGCGAAATGTTGCTGCTTCATGAGAATATTGATTCAATAACTCGCAAAAAGCGTGTAATCGAAATGCTAGAACTTGTCGAAATTCCGGCCGCCAAGCAACGATATTATTCCTGGCCCCATGAATTGTCCGGTGGCATGCGTCAACGAGCGATGATTGCCCAGGCTTTGGTATGCAATCCAACCTTACTTATTGCCGATGAACCAACAACTGCATTGGATGTTACAATTCAGGCCCAAATTCTTGATCTTATGCGACGGCTTCAGACTGAATTTGGAATGTCCATATTGTTTATAACCCATGACCTTGGTGTTGTCGCTGAAATGGCCGATGATGTGGCTGTAATGTATGCTGGACAGGTCGTTGAGCAGGCAACTACAGAGCAATTGTTTTCAATACCATGCCATCCCTACACACATGGTTTGCTTAGATCAATACCCGGATATGGCAGAACTTCAGGACGCTTAATTCCAATTCCAGGAAGCGTTCCTTCATTAAATGCTTTGCCTAAGGGATGCAGTTTTGCACCAAGGTGCCGTTTCGCTACTCAAATCTGCACAGAAAATCACATACCTCTTCGAAAATATAAACCAGGGAACTATTCACGATGTATCCTTGAAGAACAGGTGTTCTCATATGACTGAATTACTTGTTTCCATTCGTGGGCTTTCTAAAGTATTTCAGAGTGAAAAGGGACCTGTATTCGCTGTTCAAGACGTGTATCTTGATATTCCCAAAGGTGACATCGTTGGTTTGGTTGGTGAGTCAGGTTCTGGAAAAACCACCCTTGGTCGGACGTTATTGAGACTTATAGAACCAACTTCAGGGGAAATAGTTTTTGATGGCAAAAACATGAACTCCCTTGATCCATCTAGTTTGCGGGCTTTACGTCAACGAATGCAGATTATCTTTCAGGATCCGGTTGCATCTCTCAATCCACGTTTGCGTGTTAAGGAAATAATATCTGAGGGCTTGGTAGCCCATGGAGTTGGCTCCCGAAAGGAAAGAATAGAAAAAGTCACAGCTCTACTTGAAGAGGTAGGCCTTCAATCTGAGGATATGCATCGATTTCCCCACGAATTTTCTGGCGGTCAAAGACAACGCATCGGTATTGCCAGAGCACTTGCGCTTGATCCAGAATTCATTGTTGCGGATGAAAGTGTTTCTGCCCTTGACGTATCGATTCAGGCTCAGATTTTAAACTTGCTTCTTGACATTCGTGACCAACGAGGGTTGACAATGCTATTTATAGCTCATGACCTTTCTGTTGTTGAATATCTATGTGATATGGTTGCAGTCATGTATCTCGGTCGAATTGTTGAAATAGGTCCCTCGCAGAATGTTTACTCTTCACCTTCTCATCCCTATACTCGTTCCCTACTCTCAGCAATTCCTGAGCCAAAACCCGGTTCACATCGTGAACGGGAACTTCTTCAAGGGGATATTCCATCACCATTGAATCCACCCACTGGTTGTGTTTTTCGTACACGATGCAGGTATGCGCTAGATTCTTGTGCAGATACCATTCCAACTCTTGTGGAACTTGACCAAGGACATCAAGCTGCCTGTTTAAGATTATCGGAGATTTCATGAACATAAGCAACAATTCATATGAAGTTGATCATCAAAACATTGACGAATTTCTTCCCAATCTACCACCTGAACCAATTGGTTGTTTTCGCAACGTCATTTTACATGGAGGTTTGGCATGGGTTTCTGGACAGGGTCCAATCCATCCTGATGGTTGTCTTGAGCGCGGTAAGGTAGGAGTAAATATAACTGCCGAAGCAGCGCGTAAGCATGCCCGGCTAGTCGGACTCAATATTGTTTCGGCATTACGGTTGGTGATTGGTGATCTGGGACAAATCGATCGAGTGGTTAAACTACAAGGACTTGTAAATTCATCACCAGATTTCGAGCGACATTCATTTGTGATTGATGGAGCTTCCGAACTCATGAAGGAGGTATTTGGTGAAAGGGGTATTCATGCCCGAACATCATTTGGGGTAAGTTCGTTGCCCAATAACATAACGGTTGAAATCGATGGAGTCTTTGCTCTCAGGCAGGAGCAGTGACCACAAAATTAAATCAGTATCTGATGCGTGCTTCAATAGCCGCAGCAGATTCGCGGACTGCTGCGATCAAATTTGTTTCCTTTTGGTCAAGTTGTTTTTCAGAAAGTACGATGGAGATTGTTGCTCTACAGTTATTGTCTCTATCTCGGATTGGGGCCGCGATACACGCAACGGAGTATTCAGAGTCCGATTTCTGAATCGAGAGTCCAGCTGCAAAATCGGCCTTAGCCTGCTTCACAAGAAGGTCAGCGTCGGTTTCAGCTCGTCCGGTGGGGGATGGTTGTGCATGGGCCAAAAAAAGTTCTCGGGCCTGTTGTTCTGGAAGGTGCCCAAGGAGAAGTTTGCCTGATGCCGTCCAGTTGAGTGGAACTCTGGTTCCTATGTTTGAAGTAATACGAAAGTGACCTTCACCCTCTATCATGGCAAGGACAACCATCATACCCTCGTCACGACCACAAATTTGAATGGTTTCACCTGTTTTCTGCCATAAATGCTCCATTTCTTTTCGTGCCTCGGAAAAAAAATCAAGCTTAATTCGGTAGAGCAGACCGTATCGCATCAGCCTTGGTCCAAGCCAAAGATCCCTCTTGGAAGATCTAGAAAGAAGCCCATGTTTAAGCATCTCTTCTACGGTCCTGTAGATTGTAGAGGAAGGAGCTCCAATTGCTCTGGCTATTCGATAGGCCGACATCGGTTTTTCATGTTCAGTCAATGCATCAAGAACTTGCAAGGTTCGATCAAGACCGGTTTGTCGCTGACGAACGGGTATTGTTTTTGTAACGTTATTTTCATCCATTCTAGTGGAATAGCAAACTACTGATATTTGGTCAAGTAGAGGAGGGTGCAAGTGTTCGGTTTCGTTTTCATTTTTCAAGAATCCTCCTGAACCGTGGACTATCGGTTAACTTTGGAGAACAGAACATGTTCCAGAACGTCCTCAAACAAATCACTCTAATCTTGTTTTGCAACTTTTTGAATGTGGATGTTCTTGGGAATGTTCAAGATGAGGAAAGAATTGATGATTTTATGAGTGGAAGGTTTCCTTTAATGGATAGAAGTCAATGAAGAAAAACACCCACTCCTCAAACTGCTTTCAATAGAATTGAAGTCCAGACAGTATCAACCGAAGAAGGCTGAAAAGGAAGTTGAAACGGATATGCCCGGAATGACGGATGACCAGTTGAAAGATGCGTTCTTTTGTCCTTTCAAGTTCGAGGAAGAAAATTGGCCAGGGGTAAATGTGAGGTATCTATGCCCCATAATTCTAGTTAAATAATTACCAACCTCATAAGGATAGGGTTTTCCAGTATCCCAAACTTCAACTCTTTGTTGTTTCTACTTTTTTCCCCTTGTTCACTTGTATTTTGTTGTTTGGGAACAAAAATTGAAATCGTGAATAATCAATTTTGAGGATAATAAAATGCTTGATCATACAAATCTGGTTTCAATCCTGAACGATCCAACTCTACTTGCCACCAAAGCCTATATCAATGGAAAATGGGTTGATGCCGATGATGGTGCAACCTTTGAAATCACCAATCCTGCTCGGGGAGATGTAATCGTTTCAATACCTGATCTTGGTGTAGCCGAGGTCAGAAGGGCCATTGAATCTGCTGAAGTGGCTCAAAAGGAATGGGCAGCCAGGACAGCCAAGGAACGATCCGAAATTCTTTTGAAATGGTATGCTTTGGCAATGGAAAATGCAGATGATCTTGCTTCCATTCTAACTGCTGAAATGGGGAAACCCTTTGCTGAAGCAAAAGGTGAAATTGGCTATGGGTCTTCCTTTATCCAGTGGTTTGCCGAAGAAGCCAAACGGGTTTATGGTGAAACAATTCCTGGTCATCAAACAGACAAGAAGCTGGTGGTTTTAAAGCAGCCCGTTGGTGTTGTGGCATCGATCACGCCATGGAATTTTCCAAATGCCATGATTGCCAGAAAGGTTGCTCCAGCCTTGGCAGTGGGTTGTTCGATAGTCTGCCGCCCAGCTAGTGAAACACCGCTTTCTGCACTCGCCATGGCAGTTCTGGCTGAAAGGGCTGGTGTACCCAAGGGAGTGTTCTCGGTTGTACCCTCAACAAAATCGCGAGCCGTTGGTGAAGAATTCTGTTCAAATCCAATAATCAAGAAAATTACCTTTACCGGTTCCACTGAAGTCGGGCGTATTCTCATGCGACAGGCTGGCGACCAAATCAAGAAAGTCTCAATGGAACTTGGTGGCAATGCTCCATTTATTGTGTTCGATGATGCTGACATTGATGAAGCTGTACAGGGTGCCATGATTTGCAAGTATCGAAACAATGGTCAAACCTGTGTTTGTGCCAACAGGATTTATGTTCAGGAAGGTGTTTATGAAGAATTCTCCAAGAAACTTGCTGAAGCAACCAAGTCACTTGTTCTGGGAGATGGGTTGGAAGATGGGGTGAATACTGGTCCGTTGATCAATCAGGATGCAGTTGAAAAGGTCAAATCCCATATTGAGGACGCCGTTGGCAAAGGTGCAAAGGTATTGACTGGCGGAAATCCGTCAGAACTGGGCGGATACTGGTTTGAACCCACGGTTATAACTGATGTCAATCAGGACATGATGGTTGCTTATGACGAGACTTTTGGCCCACTTGCTCCGCTATTCAAATTCAGTTCTGATGATGAAGTCATTGAATTGGCCAATGATTCCATCCATGGATTGGCTTCCTATTTTTATACCAAGAATGTTTCCCGTGTATGGAAGGTGGCTGAAGCGCTGGAATATGGAATTGTCGGTGTTAATACCGGTATTTTCTCAACCGAGTCTGCCCCTTTTGGCGGTGTGAAGCAGTCAGGTATTGGTCGAGAGGGATCAAGACATGGTATGGACGATTATCTGGAAATGAAATACGTTTGTATCAGCGTCTAAAATTCCCATTCATCGCCATAGGAGAATGCACTCAAACTTACATGACAAGTAGACTGCAATCCAGATTACTGGCATTCTTCATCGTATTTTTGATTTTTCAAAAAAAATCCCCGGTAACAGGATTACCGGGGAGGTGGGTTTATGTTGAGGGTTAGCCCTCTATTTCGACGGCTTTTCCATTTTCAATGGCGGACTCTTTCGCCTGTCCATTGCTGATGGAAATTTTCCTTGGCTTGTAGGCCTCGGGAATTTCCCTCTCCAGGGAAATGTTCAGCATTCCATCTGTGAAATTGGCGGCAATCACCTTGACATGATCAGCCAATTGAAATTTCCTCTGGAAACTTCTTTGGCCAATTCCCTTGTGCAGGAAAACACGCTTGTCTTCATCAGCAACTTTCTTGCCGGTTACGATGAGCTTGTTTTCACGGACCTCGATTTCAAGTTCCTTGCTTGAGAAGCCGGCTGCAGCTATGGAAATCACATAGCTTTCATCCGATGTCTTTTCGATGTTGTAAGGGGGGTACCCCGTTGAAACACTTTCCTGGGTAAAGACCTGATCCAGCATATCCTGAAAACGGTCGAAACCTACGGTTGTTTGATATAGGGGTGACAAATCATATGTACGCATGACATAATCCTCCATTTGAGCGATTTTCATAATGTGCCCTTCATTTGAACGGGCGGCTAAATTACCAGACCTTGCGGCTCTGATAACCCATAGATAGGGCAATATAAGTGATTTTCAAGAGTTTTTTTGTAAAAAAATTCCTGTCATCAACAATTGAAAGTCGCTTTCATGGTATCCAGGGATTTGGGTACACCGGATGGTGTTGATATCCAGTCCAACAGTTCTACGGTATGGACAACCGGTATGTTGGTACCAGCCGAAATCTGGACCATGCATCCTATGTTGCCTGTGGCAATAACATCTGGTTTTTTTGCTTCCAGCGTATCAATTTTTCTGGTTCTGAGTTCTTGGGAAATTTCAGGTTGCAACATATTGTAGGTTCCGGCCGATCCACAGCATAGATGACTGTTCAAGGGTTCCACAACCTCAAATCCGGCACTCTTCAACAATTCCTTGGGTATGGTCTTGATTCCCTGACCATGTTGCAGCGAACAAGCGGCATGGTATCCTACCCTTATTGATGGTTTTTCATGAAAGGGGAAACCGATCCTGTCAATGAATTCCGTTATGTCCACTGCCATTCCTGCCACCCTTTCAGCATCTTTTTGTGATGGGTGATTCTGAAACATGTAGCCATAATCCTTGATGGTCGTTCCACAACCACTGGTATTGATGATTATGGCATCCAAACCATCCCCATCCATCTCCTCAATCAGGGAATTGATGGCTTCCAAAGCGAGACGGGAACAGTCATCCTTGGAACCCATGTGATGGGGCAAGGCACCACAACAATCATAGGTGGGGACAACCACCTCACAACCCAATCTTGCCAACAAGCTGATTGTTGCCTGGTTTATTGACGGATCAATTGCCTGCTGGACACATCCCATCAACAGGGCAACCCTGAATTTTTTCTTGCCCTCGGGATAAAATGTTTCACCCCTGATATATTCTTCCGCCTTTTTGGTTCCGGAAGGAGATAAACTTAACATGGCCCTTAATCGCCTGTCTGGCATGAAGGAAGCAAAAGGTTTGGCGAACCTTGAAAACAACAAACTCAATCCGAACAGTTTTTGATTGGTCATCATGACCTTCAGCATTTTCCTGAGCAATCTATCTGTCAGGGGGCGTTTGTAGGTTTCCTCGATATATTCCCGGGCGTAATCCACCAAATGCATATAATGAACATCAGAAGGACAGGTCGACATACAGGCAAGGCAAGAAAGACACCGGTCGATGTGCTTAACTGTCTTTTCATCAGCAGGTCGTTGGGATTCCAGCATTTCCTTGATCAGGTATATCCTGCCCCGGGGACTGTCCAGCTCATCTCCAAGCACCTGATAAGTCGGGCAGGTGGCAAGACAAAAACCACAATGAACACAGGTTCTGAGGATTTCATTGGCCCTTTTTACCGAAGGGTTGGCAAGTTGCGTTTCAGTGAACCTGGTTTCCATAAAACAGCCTTACTTGGGTTCCATAAATTCAGGGCTGACGGTCATGGTTACCATTACAATACCATCCCTTGGTTCAGGATATTGCCGGGATCAAATTTGTTTTTCAATCGTTTCTTCAATTCCAATTCCATGATGCTTTGCTGGTGAAAGACCTCCAAATGCGACTTGTTGCCATCATTTGCCCTGATGAGTGTGGCATGACCATTCAGACCCTGCAGATAATCCCTCAAATTTGTACCTTCCTTTACCAATGCCCATATCAAACTTCCTGCCCAATCGTAAAATACTTCAATATTGATGCTTTCCCTTAATCCCTCAACCAATAGTAGGGCCTCGCTGGGTTTGGTTATTATTTTCCACACATCCCCTTCCCGGTTTTGAAATGGACCTACATCCCTGATATATTCCCAACCTTCCCTTGTTCGTTCGGGATCAGTTTCCACAGTTATTGAAACAGAATCTTCAAAAAATTTTGAAAGTTCTTCCACCCGATACATTACTGACGATTGAAATCCTTCGAGTCGAATCATGGTGACCGGTTGACCATCAACTCCAGAACACAAGTGAGCAGCACCAGAAACCTCAAAAGGTGAATTCAGAGAGCGGTTTAATACCTGCAAGGCAAGTTTCTCGGACAGACCCTCGATTAACAATACTGCCGCATGGGTCGGAGCAGGCAAAACCTTCAAGGCCACTTCGGTTATAATTCCAAGCGTACCAAAACTTCCGGTGAGCAATTTCGTAAGATCATAACCGGTCACATTTTTCATCACACGGCCACCGGATTTTATGATATTTCCCTCACCATCAACAAATCTGAGGCCGATTACATAATCCCGACAGGCTCCCACCTTGACCCTCCTAGGACCAGAGGAATTGGTAGCAACCATGCCACCTACTGTCGGTTCTCCGCCTCTTCCAAGCAAACCCCGATAATCTATCGGTTCAAATGGAAACATTTGGCCTTTTTCATTGAGGATTTCAAAAATGGTTTTAAGGGGCGTTCCTGCTTCAGCAACCAGCGTCAGGGCTCCTGGCTCGTATTGTGTTACCCTGTTGAGATTGTCAAGATAAAGTCTTTCCCCTGCCGAAGACAGTCCAATTGGACGGGTGCCTCCACCACAGGGTATTACAGGTGATGTTCTCCCTGTAATCAGGTTGGCAAGTTCTGATTCGCTTGCAGGTCTCAATTTAGTCTACGCTCCATTGAAATTTCCAATGGAAAGACCTTGGCAGGGTTTAGCAACCAGTCTGGATCAAACACATCCTTTACCCGCATTTGGAGTTCGAGATCCTGCCTGGAGAATTGATTCGTCATCAAATCTCTTTTTTCCACCCCAACTCCATGTTCACCACTCAGGCATCCCCCCAAATCGACACAAAGATTTAGAATATCCGCCCCCAGACTTTCACACTTTGCCAACTCACCCTCCTGGTTAGCATTGAAAAGGATTAACGGGTGAAGGTTTCCATCCCCGGCATGAAAAACATTGGCCACAGCCAGGCCGTATTTTTTGGAAAGGGTGGAAATGCCCTCCAGTACATCAGGTAATCGGGATACGGGAATGGTTCCATCAAGACACATGTAATCGTTGATCTTTCCCATGGCTCCAAAAGCAGATTTCCTTCCAAGCCAGATCAATTTGGATTCCTTGTCGGATTTGCTTTCCTTCATGGCTACGGGATTGTGTCGTGAAGCAATGGCCTTTATCCTGTCGAGTTGTTCATCAATTTCCTTGGCTGACCCTTCAACTTCAACAATCAAAAGAGCTTCGACATCTGGATAGCCGGCACCGACAAAATCCTCACAAGCCTGGATACACAGGCGATCCATGAACTCGATGGCAACGGGTAGAATTCCTTCTCCAATAATGTCCGAAACGCAATTACCTGCAATAACATTGGAATCGAAGCCCAATAATATCGGTCTTGCCCCTTCGGGCTTTGGTATGATTCTCAACACGGCTTCGGTAACAATACCCAACTGTCCCTCGGAACCACATACGACGCCCAACAAATCCAATCCTCCAGAATCAAGGTACTCTCCTCCCAATTCCATAACAGAACCATCCATTAGAACAATCTTCATACCCATTAGATTATTGGTAGTTACGCCATATTTGAGACAATGGGCACCTCCCGAGTTCATGGCAATATTGCCAGCTATTGTACACACCAGCTGACTAGAGGGGTCAGGAGCGTAAAAAAAGCCTTCGTTTTCAACAGCTTCGGTAACCGAAAGATTGGTCACTCCAGTTTGAACCCTAACCATTCTGTTCTCAATATCCAGATCAAGAATATTGTTTAATCTGGATGTTCCCAAAATCACACTGTCACTAGTCGGAAGTGCTCCCCCCGCTAGAGATGTCCCTGCACCCCTCGGTATAACAGGTATTTTCTCTTCATGACAAATTTTCAGAATCTCGGCAACTTCCTCGGTGGTCCTGGGAAGCAAAACAGCCAATGGCGGGCACTTGTAGGCTGTCAGACCGTCGCACTCGTAGGCTTTGGTCTCATAGGGATCAGATATGACCGAGTCCGCTGACAGTATCCGGTTGAAAAGACCTATCAATCTGTCCTTGTCATTGATAATCGAACTATTTGAAGATGGCATTTCCATATTGGACTACCTTGAATTGATATACATTAGCCTAAAGTTTGAATACCTGTAAACTGATACCTTCACGAATTCAAAACCGAATTATAACCTATTGGTTTACCTGATATATATAAAATTCTGCATAAGAATATGGAAATCCTGAATCAACTTTTATTCATCAAATCCAGAAAACCAGAAAATTCATCATCTGAAATTGCCGATAACACCGACATGTCTCAGTGTTTTCCCGGAAGCATCTCAGGCATCTTCCAGCCTTTTGAATTTCTCGAAACCATATGCTTCCATACCAGTTTTATCCACAGCACATAATCCACACTTGCAGATTAATTTGTGGGGAACCAGTCCCAGATGTCCCATGACAGGCCATCTTGATTGCATCTGCACCAAGAGCAAACCTCTGGAAGGCTTCACACAGGATATCGCTTTCTTTTGTACAATCGGGTAGCCCGTTGCAGGCGTTGAAAATTGTGGCGTGTTGGCAGTCGGTTTGACCGACTAGGTATAAACTCCTTTCAAAGGATGATTCTCCACGAAGATTAAATCAGCCAATAAAAAAAACTCCATCCTGATTAGGAGAAACCAAAGTCAATACCTTACAAAGGATTTGGCATTTTCAGTATTGAAAAAACGGGGCTATATCTTTCCCAATTCCATTTCCAGGTCAGCCATTTCAGCTCCTCCGGCCATCAACCTTCGAATGTCATCACCGTCCAGACTCTCCCTGGTGCCTGAACCTATTACCTCGCCTAGCGAAAGGAAAGTATAGCGATCGGCAATGAGTTTGGAATGGATTTCATTATGGGTTATGAAAATAATGGCTATATTTCCGAGGGCCCTGACCCGCTTGATTGTTTTCAGAACTTCCATCTGCTGTTTTTGACCCAGGGCCGAGGTAGGTTCGTCCAGAATAAGGATTTTGGCACCAAAATAAATGGCCCGGGCAATCGCCAAGGTCTGCCGCTGACCTCCCGACATGGTCCCCACGGCCTGGTGGGGATCGGAAATGTCAATTCCAATCTTGATCATTTCATCATGGGTTATGATATCCATTTCCTTCAATTTCATCATGCCAAAGGGTGCGGGACCCTTGAAAATCTCCCGCCCCATGAAAAAATTGCGGGATACTGACATCAACTGGTTCAGGGCCAGATCCTGATAAACCGTTCCAATCCCTGCTGCCGATGCATCCCTGGGAGATCGGAAGACAATCGGGTTTCCATCGACCATGATTTCACCGGCACTCGGTTGATGCACACCTGACAGGATTTTGATGAGGGTTGATTTGCCGGCACCATTGTCACCAAGAAGTGCATGCACTTCGCCTGGATAAATATCCATGTCAACCCCGTTCAGGGCTACAAAGGGGCCGAATTTCTTGATGATGCCCCGGAGTTTGACCAACGGTTCTGCAGCTGTCTTGGCCATAGCTGTCTTGGCCATAGCTGTCTTGGCCATGTCAAATACCTCCTGTTATCCGTTTACGGATGTTTTCATTGGCAAAGGCGGCAATCAACAGCACCGTACCCAGAAATACCCGATAATATGAACCGTCAATCCAGGAAATGTAGAACACGGAGTTTTGAACCAAACCAAAAATCACCGCCCCGAATATGACTCCAACGATGGAACCAAATCCACCAGTCATTACGGTACCGCCAACAACCGCAGCAGCAATCGCTTCAAGTTCCTTAAGGTTACCCTTGGCAGCGTCAGCCGTGTTGGTATCAAAGACCTGGCAGGCTGCGAAAATGGTTGCGCAAAAGGCTGTGAACATGAACAGGCCGATCTTTACCTGATTCACAGGGACACCATTGGCACGGGCGCTTTCCTTGTTGTCTCCGGTAGCATAAATCCAGTTGCCAAGCTGTGTTCGGGAAAGAACCACATAGGTGATTATGGCAATGCATATCCACCAAGCAACTTTTGCATCCAAACCTATAACCCACTGGTTGCCGAGGCGGTTAAGGTTGAATCCCATTTCGTAAAGCAGGGTAAATACCCATTTGAAGGTTTCACCCCCGAACAGGTAGGCAAAGAAATCGGTCTCCTTGAAATCAGGCAATCCGGATATCTGGGTTGAACCGTCATTGAATTCCCGGAAACTTACCTCTGTAAGACCGCGTAGGATAAATAGAAATGCCAGGGTTACAATAAAGGATGACAACCCCGAGCGAACAACGATATTGCCAATCAACCAGCCAATAAATAGAGTCATGCACAAGGTAAGCGTAAAGGCCATGAATGGACTTGCTTCCCCCAATCCAAACGGCAATCCCCATTTCAGCATCATGGCCATTGACATTCCCGCAAAACCGATCATGGAACCAATTGAAAGGTCAAATTCCCCCGCGATCATGAGTAGGCATGCGCCTATGGCAATTATTCCGAGCTGGGAAATAATCGACAGGTTGTTTTTGATACCCAAGGGGTTGAAAACCACATCGCCGGCAACGATGGCCAATAAAAGCAGGATAACCACCATTCCAGAGAAGGCGCCGATTTCCGGTCTTCGAATAAACCTTCTGAATGAACCCTGACTGACCTGTCTGTCCGATTCTTTTCTTTCTGCTTGCATCACTTTGCTCTTACAATCATTGAGCCCTCGAAGGCAATTTCTTACAAGACAAGAAAAGGGAACAAGTCCCTTTCCTCAGATTTTGTTTGATGAAGTATGGATGTACTTATCTGTTTACGCCAGCCTGGGCTTCGACTGCTGCTGCATTGGAAGCATCAACAAAACCCGGTCCGGATGGGATATTGTTGCCAGGCAACATTCCTGCGTTTGTATTGTAAAGATGCAGAACAACAATCGGTATGTACCCCTGCAGTCTCTGTTGCTGATCAATGGTATAAGCAGCCTTGCCATCCTTGATGAGATTTATGACACCAGGTGTCATGTCAAAACAGGATAGGTGAACTTCTGCTCCAACCTCATCCACTGCTTCGGCGGCGGCTTCACATACATGCGGTCCGACAGCCAAAAGAGCATCAATAGATGGATCTGCCTGTAATGCAGCAGCGGTTCTAGTTTTGATTTGTGCCACGTCATTTGAAACATCAATCATGTTCAGTTCCTTGCCCATGGCATCAAAATAACCTGAACAACGGTCTACCAGAGCAGTATTGAATGCCTCCTGATTAAGACAAAGACCGTTGGTTGCACCTTCGGCCATGGCTCGCTCACCAGCCTTTTCACCAGCAAGTCTTTCAGGCTGTCCAACATGCATGATTGCACCCACATCCTTGTATGATTCCAATCCTGAATTGATTGTTACAACTGGAATACCAGCATCTACTGCGGCCCTGATGGCATTGCCCAAAGCGGCCGGGTCTGGCAGGGAAACAACCAAACCATCCGGATTTGTTGCAACAGCAGATTCGATCAACTTGGCCATATCAGCCATGTCCCCACTTGGGGCAAAGCGATATTCAAATTCTACGCCCAATGCCTCAGCGGCATCTCTTCCACCTTTTTCCACGACAGGCCAAAATGGATCTGTTCCCTGGGTATGGGTGACCATAATGTACTTTTCTGCCATTGCAGAACCTGCAAAAAGCATCAAAACTGCAAACCATAGAGTAATTCTCTTCATTTCTCCTCCAAATAATAAATTACAAGTTCAATCTTGATGACCAAACTTCAAATTAGTGGAGAACTTTATAAATTATTAATCCTTTTTTCGCAATAGGTTTGGAGGCTTGAAAAAGAAGCATCCATTGTGAATATCGGATATTCTGCAACAATAAAACCAAATTTCCCCAGTTCGCATTCAAATTCAAGCAAGCGGTTTCCCGGCACTCTGAGGTGAATCGTAAGCACCCCAAATGGATTGATCATAATTAATAACTGACCCGGTCATTAAACCAGCATCATCAGATACCATGAAGGAAACTGCCCGGGCAACCTCCTTTGGATCAATTAACCGCCCAACCGGTAATTTCTTCGAGGCTTCTTCGAGCCAACCGTCATCAGCACCATGATATTTGCGCTGGATGACATCTTCGCCATCAGAAGACATCCAGCCGATATTCAACTGGTTGACCCTGATTTGATTGTGAAGCAGTGAATAGGCAGCATTTCTGGTCAGTGTGGCAAGTGCACCCTTTGAGGAACAGTAGGCAATTATAAACGGCTGACCGGCATGGGCTGACATTGATCCGATATTGACAATCGCTCCTTTGATTCCCTGCCGAATCATGAGCTTGACGGTTTCCTGCATCAGGAAAAATGGCCCCCGGACATTCACGGCAAACATCTGGTCAAATAATTCCGGTGAAGTATCCAGCAAATTCCCCCGATCGGTAATGGCTGCGGCATTTACCAGAATATCAACTCTATCGAACTCCCGTTTGGCAAATTTGACAATGTTGCGACAATCCTTAACGCATCCCAGATCCCCCTTGATAAATTTGGCTGGTACCCCCGTCTGTCCTGTGATTTCCTGTGCCACTTGCAGGCCCTGATTCTCTCGCCTGCCGCACGTAACCAGCCCAGCCACACCACTTTCGGCAAACCTTTGAGCAATGGCTTTGCCAAGACCTTGTGTACCACCTGTTACAATTGCAATTTTGCCTTTAAGCCTGTTCATCATTCCTTCCAATCAGTTTGTATCCTTCTTTCAAGATAATCGGTTTGAGTGTTTCATAACCTATTTGTGCATATTCATATGGAGGAGCCTTGATTGGATCCTGTTCGGCCTCGACAACTAACCAACCCTCATAACCAGTATTGGCAAGCCGATGTATAATTTCACCAAAATCCAAGGATCCATCACCTGGTACGGTAAAGACCCCTTTCAAAACAGCATCCAAAAAACTGTCCCTTGTCCAATCAATTGTGTCAAGGACGTTTTTTCTCACATCCTTGGTGTGAACATGCTGGATTCTTTCAGCATGATTTTCAATGACTTCAAAAACATCTCCGCCAGCAAAAGCCATATGCCCGGGATCAAACAATAATTCGACTGCTTCACCCGTATAATTCATCAACATGCTCAATTCGTTCTGTGTTTCAATGACCGTTCCCATATGATGATGGAAAGCCATCGGCATACCCTCTTCCTGGCACCATTCGCAAAAGATCGTCAATTTTCTGCCATAGTCTCGAATTTGATTTTCATCAAGTTTGATTTTTTGGGCAAGGGATACTGATTTGATATTTTGGATTGTATGAGCAGTTTCACCATAAACCAGGCAGGGAGCGTTTAAATCCTTGAACAGTTTCAACTGTGCGGCAACTTTTTCTTTCTCTTCGCTCAAGTCCTTAACCAGAAGCGTTCCTGAATACCATCCTCCACAAAGATCAAGGTCATATTGATCAAGAATCGGTCCCAATTCCTCACTGGTTGAAGGAAACTTGCCACCTGTTTCGACACCCGTAAACCCAGCATTCGAGGCATCATTCAAGCAGGTTTCCAAAGGTGTATCACCCCCCAATTCCGGCAGGTCATCATTTGACCAGGCAATGGGAGCTATCCCCAATCGGGCAAACACGGTCAGACTCCAATTCTTTGCTTGCTTCTGATGTTTTCCTGCTCTTGCCGAGCCGCTTGGACATCAGGACTGTCACTTACCTCTGGTACTCCCAGATCCCAGTGAGCGTCTCCAGGTGTCCATTGGTGGGCATCGGTCTTGATGCAAATTACAGTCGTTCGGTCTGTCGTTCTTGCCCAATCGAGGGCATTTTGCAATTCGCCAAGCCCATTCACCGTTCGGGCAAGTGCTCCCATGGATTCAGCATGTTTGGCGAAATCCACATAAAAGGGTTCCACCACCTTGCAATCCTCAATCTGGTTATTGAATGATTTTCCACCTTTGTAGTTCTGAAGCCTGTTGATAACTGCAAATCCACCATTGTCACAAACAACCACAATCATTTTATGACCGGTCAAAACTGATGAATATATATCCGAATTCATCATCAGGTAGGAACCATCACCCACCATTACGATGGGGAGTGCATCTCCTTCAAGTGCCATGGCCGTACCCCAGCCACCTGCAACTTCATAACCCATGCATGAATAACCAAATTCACAATCAAAGGTATTTGGTGACTTCACACGCCATCCCTTGGATACTTCACCAGGCAAGCCCCCGGCGGCTGTTACCATTCGATCATTTTCTCCGGCAAAATTGTTGACCATACCTACAACCTGGGCATATGTGGGAATAGGTGTATTGGTTGGTTTTTGCAATTTGTCCAAAAGATCATTCCAATCTGAGAACTCCTGTTTGCTTCCTGATAACCATCCTTCCTGTGACTGCCAGTCACCAAGGGAGGATTCTATCTCAACCAAAGCTTCCCGGGCATCACCAATGACTGGCAGTGCCTGATGTTTATTGGCATCCCATCTGGCAGTATTTATGCTCAGGAATCGAGTTGTTCTATTGAAAACGGTCCAAGAGCCTGTGGTAAAATCCTGTAATCGGGTGCCAACTGCAATCACAAGGTCAGCTTCGGATGCGACATTGTTGGCTGAACTTGAACCGATGACACCAATGGGGCCAATATGGGTTGGATCATCATGCGTAAAAGTACCCTTGCCTGCAATAGTTTCAGCTATCGGCACGCCCCTGTTTCTTGCCAAGGCTTCCAGCTCAGCCTCGGCTCCTGAATATTTGACACCCCCTCCTGCAATGAGAATGGGTTTTTTTGATTTCCTGATCAGTTCAACCGCTTGCGATATACTTTTTTTATCTGGCCTTGGCCGTGGTATTTTGTGTATAACGTCCCTGAAAAATTCCACAGGGTAATCAAAGGCTAGTTCCTGGGTATCCTGACAAAGCCCGATAAATGCCGGTCCACAATCAGATGGATCAAGCATGGTCGCAATTGCCTGAGGGAAAGAGGAAATGATCTGTTCTGGATGGGTGATTCTATCCCAATACCTGGTTACAGGTTTGAAAGAATCATTGACCGATATGGTTGGAGCATAAAAATTTTCGACTTGCTGTAAAACGGGATCTGGTCTTCGATTGTCAAAAACATCTCCAGACAGTATTAACACCGGCAATCTGTTTGCATGGGCCACTGCAGCTGCAGTTACCATATTCGTGGCGCCTGGACCAATGGAACTTGTGGCTATCATCAACTGTTTGCGCTTTTTGGTTTTGGCATAGGCAATGGCTGCAAGGGTCATGGCTTGTTCATTTTGCCCCCGCCAAGTTGGAAGTTCGCCCTTTGCATTCTCCAGTGCTTCACCCAGACAAGTGACATTACCATGTCCAAAAATGGCAAACACCCCTGCAAACAAAGGAACTTTCTGCCCTTCAATTTCGGTGTGCTGATGACAGAGATATCTTACGATCGCCTGAGCAACCGTCAATCTAACGGTATTTTGTTCCATTTTCTATCTTCTCCCCATGACTTTGGTAATTTCATTTTTTAAGATGCAATAAAATCTTAAATCAATAACCTGACCTTATCCAATACCTGTATCCAAGTTGATGATGTCGCTACTGATTAGAGGTGTTTTACAAATTGAGCCTTCATCAATACATTTCGTGCCATCTCAAGGTGCAATCTTTCAACCATTTTACCATCAACCACGATGACTCCCTTGCCTTCGGATTCTTCAGTCGAAAAAGCATCGACAATTTTCTGTGCCTCTTCGATTTCCTCTTCACTGGGAGAAAAAACCTGGTTGGCAGGATTGATTTGGTTTGGGTGGATCAGGGATTTGCCACTCATTCCCATTTCCCGACCACTTGTGGCTTCCTCGATGAATCCCTCCGGGTCTGAAATATTGTTGAACACTCCATCCACAACATCAAGTCCATAGGCCTTGGCAGCTGCCACGACCGTCATCAGCCATGGAACAAGATATTTTCTGTTTTCCCCGGGTATCAAGCCGGAATCCTTTACAAGATCGTTGGTACCAATAACAAAACCCTGAAGATTATCCAGTCGTTCCTTTTGCAATCCTATATCATTGATATTGGAAATCGATCCAGGGGTTTCGATCATAAGCCAAATACCCAAATCCTTATTCCTGCTGTGTTCAAGTACTGCACCTGTAGTAGTCTCCACATCTTGACCATCATTTATCTTGGGTATCAGGACTCCATCCGGGGTGCATCTTTTCAATACCTTTAAATCATCATGCCAGAATGGTGTTTGCTTACCATTGATACGCAATACCTGCTCCCTGGAACCAAAGCCCCCCTCGTTCAGTTCCTCAACTATTTTCAATCTGGCTTCATCCTTGGAATTCGGTGCTATGGAATCCTCAAGATCAAATAACAGCATATCGGTTGGGAGGGTCCGTGCCTTGTTTATGGCCCTTGTATTAAGGCAAGGAATATAGAGGGCTGACCTTCTGAGGGTTGGATTTTTCATTTTCTTTCCGGTTAGATCAAATTGATTGATAATGAAAGGATTTAGAATTATTCGCCAATTATTCTATAATGGTATTTCCAAAGTAAATTATGGGGATTATGTAGAGAAGTGACCATTCCAATTCACTAATTTAAATAGGCATATATTTGATTTCAGACGGTTGGATAGGATGGAAAGCTAAATCCAGAATATTTTAATTGGGAATTATATAGATAACTACACAAATCCCAAAATTAGCGGATTCATTCACTTTTTCTACTTCATGTTGATATGGGTGTGTGTTTTCACTCACAAATTACCTGCCAAACTCCATAAATGACGCCTAAAAGTGACTAAAAGTAGAAAAGGAGGCTGTTGTGTAGTTATGTATATAATGCCCATTTAATTGAGTTGACTTGCCCTTTCCTCGCTCCAAAACCTGTTCAAAAGGTAAATTCCGGCGAGTTAAATAAAGATTACCCAAACCGAATGTTATTTTTACCTTTAAATGTATTAATAGAGATGTCAAAAATTATTTTGCAAATTAAGTTACACAATGAAAAATTGTAACTATTCAGGCACCCTCTATAACAAGATATAATTTTGGTGTCCTTGATGGCAGGAGTCAGGAAAGGGTTGACCTGATCGGTGGGTGGCAAGGATGACCAGACGGCTAGGCTTTATGGTGGTTGGGCCCGGGGATCATTTGCTCCGGGTTCGGTCATCAGTTCCCCGGGCGGTCAATGAAGCATCTTCTAGAGATTCCACCCCTTGCCGGCCGTCCCCAAAACCGTCATCATCACGGCACGGTTGTGAGCCCCGCTTTCACTGCGATGGCATCCCGATATTTTAATCCTGGTTTTCTCGGGGCGAAGCGCGCGTTTCGCAAGATTGTTCGCGGGCGGAACCCAAGGGTCCCTCACAAATAACAGGACCGCCTCCTCATCATCCCGCATGCGTCGGACCAGATCATAACCCACCCGACGCTTCAAACACCCATGCTTCCTTGTTGATGACAAGGGAGGTAGAGCTTAGTAACAGCGCAGACCTTCCCTGGCTCATCGAGCATGGGTATGCTCAATGGTATGAATGACGTGGGGTGCCAAAGGCTGGCCTGCCGCTTGATTGTACCGGTGAATGCCCCCGCAACACCTTACCCATCCCCCCGGGAACCACCCTTCCCGGGATCTCCTCCCAGGAAAAAGTGGTGCACTTTTCAATCAACAATTATGGTGTATATTTAAACCGGTAGTGACAGGCATCACATCACCACGACTTATGCCCATCCGGAAAGTGGGCAGGTCTTCCGTTCCGGCGGCATGCCACCACCGTAGACAACCACCCACGCGAATGTCGGTCTCATTCATGTGCCTGACCGCTGCCTGAACCACCTTCTGGGCATAAATCCCAGGAGACACGAGCAGGCTTGACAATCGTCCCTTTCGAGAGCGTAAAACCAAAGAGATCCCCCGAAGGTCCGGACCAGACGATTCGTGGGCAGCATTTGAAACGCACTCGGACAACGCACCATGTTCCCAACCGTCGAACCATACCGGTTCGGTGCCTTTATATGATCGGGAAAAAACCCTTTGACGATCTGGGAACATTGGGGACAGACATGGCTATGGGCACAATGTTCCGTCACCGCCTGAAGATCATGTACCCCTGGCAGGCGGCAAAGCCGACCGACATCACCCTGTCCATGGCATCGCCGGAGGGGTTAACCATCACGGGAAGGCAACTTGCTGCCGTTGGTACTGTCAAGAGTAAGACAACGCTCTAAATCAGCGATCCTTTCCTGATTCCAGACGATGATGGACTCAAGCTCCTGAATGCATGCATCCCTCTGGTGCAGGTGGTCTTCCAACTCCTGGACATACTTGCCCATGGCGGCAACATCACCGGCAAAACGTGATTACGATGGGAAGGGTCTAATGGTCAAGGCCTGTACCAAAATCCGTGCAACGGACATACAGCTTTCGGAATTGCTCATGTCTCTGCGGCTTCAACCGTCTTGTTGGTGACAGGATTTGAAGGTTGGCATGTATTAGGTCAAGACAATAATCAAAAAGTGGGCACCTGAATAGTTACGCTAGTCTTTTGATTCATATTGTTATGACAGAACTTCACCAAGCAAGGAAAAGGTTATTACCTTGTGTGCCAAGTGTCCTGAAGTATTGGAGATGAGGAATATGAGTTACTAATATTTCTTTCATGTGCGGGGTCAGAAATTCGAGGTGAAGATTTGGGGCGCCCGATACCCATATCTCTTAATTGTTTTGCCAAATCATTTGCAGATTTTTTGAATCCCAAATCAAAATTATCCTCGCACTTGGCAAGGTTCCTAAAATGTTGTTCAAGTTTTTTCATTGGTTGTCTCCTGATTATAACAAAACAACAAAGTATCTTCACCTATACGATTTACGATATTATCCAGAACTTACAGATTAATTCATTTGTACTATGAATCTTTATTTTGTTGTTTTGGTCTATATGTTGCTAACCTCAAAATGAATCCAAGTTCAGATGTTAACATAAAGTCTCTAATAAATGAATGAATTTGCTTAACTTCATTTTTTAGATCGCTATACTGACTTATATTTAAATCTTCAATTACTAATTCCAATTCATTCCTCAATACATTCATTGTAATTCCTCGATGATGCGCATGCCATCTGGTTGTATCATTCAACTTCTTAGCTATCTTTTTTGCACGGTCCTGTTTCATATTTGAGGTAATAGTTTCACCAGTTGAATTTTTTTCCCAATTTTTGAACTTGTATTTTGGAAGCCATTTCACCAACAATTCCACCGAATGCTCTCTAGCTTGTTCAAAACGGTGTAGATCTGCCAAATCAAGTTTCTCTGCCAATCCAAATTCAAGTGAAGTCAAAGTTCTGTTACGGGCTTTTTCATTCAATTCCTCGAATTTTTCCAAGTAAGCTAATCCTGGTATCCACCTACCATCAATTAGGAACTGGGGGTCTATTGGTCCTAGTTGGGAGTAGTAATCCATATAGATGTTATCACCTGAGAGCGCGAAGATAGTTCCAGCTGACATGGCTTGGTCTGGAACAATAAAGTCGACCTGATCGTAGTGATAGCGAATGATTTCGACTGTCCTTTCAACGGAATCAACCAAACCACCTCCAGTATCAAGAAGGATTGTGAGTTTATCATTATTTTCAGGCTTCAAAGAATGTTCAATTACATCTTTGACAGTTGCGGGCAAACCATAATTCATTGGACCATAAATAGCCATGACATCAATTTCTCTTACTGAAGCGATCCGCTCCAGTTGCAATTTAAGTATGTTTTCAATGAAAGCTCTAACTTCTGCCACTCGGTATGCCTGTAAGTTGTTTGCTGGCCAGGTTATTTTTTATAACCGATTAAATTACTACAAAGAATATAATGTAACTATTCAGGTACCCTCTCTATAAAAAGATATAATTTTGGCGTCAATGATGGTTGGAGTCAAGGCAGTAATTCCTGTTAATTTTCATCATTCCTGATTTGCAGGGGATGGGCAAGCGATATCGAGGAACAGGTGGGAATTGTTGAACGGCTGTATTGCCGGGAGGAATTGAGGCAGAAGCAGTTTTAATATTATCGCGACAAACTGGTGGATTGATTGCTTCGGGTGTGCGTAGTCAAGTATGTAATCCCCACAAATTAGGTACCAAAGTTCTTTTATCTACTCTAGCGCGAGGAATATCAGGAAAAATTGGTCAAGAAAACGACGAGTTTGTCATTCGGATAAATAGACATGAGGCAAAGCATAGACAACGGTTTACCTTAGCCCATAAAATTGCTTATTAGCTCCTTCATAGGAAAAAAATTATCAAAGAGGGAGAATGGTCAGAAAATGTCCTACTACGTTCAGGCCAGCCTTTAAAGTGTAAAATACAAAGCCAATAGACTTGCCTCTGACCTAATTATTCCTACTGATTTACTTGAGCAAGTTATTGCAGATTAATCTTGACCAATAACATGTGAAATTATTGATGATCTTGCTTCTCTCGTTTTGGTGTTTCTACTACAGCCATGGAAATAAAACTACAATTGACCTGAAGTAGTTAATATTTATGGATGTACAAAATTATTTAGTTACATTGGTGATCCGGCCAGTAGAGTTAAGTAGCCTAAAAGTACCTGGTTGTACAAAGGATAATCTTACTCCCATTGTACTATTGGCACCTTGGCTAGCAATAACACCCTTATTATTTTATTGATATAGACACATACTATCAGAAAAAAGATAAAGATAACGAAACAAACCTGTTAAAAACTTGCGGATCAGTAATTTCCATTAATTTTCTTCATTCCTGATTTATACGACCTGCAAAATGTATAGGCAAGTGATATCGAAGGTCTTTATGAGAAGGTAGAAACTAATGAACTGGATATTCCGGATGGTAAGCTTGATGTGTTTGGATACCGTAGGAGGAAAACCATCACTAGTGAAGTGCTCCTGGATTACCAATCATTATTCGGTAATAAGGTCTCGAAGGACGATATATTTCATTATATCTACGGGTTGTTGCATCTTCCAGCTTATCGGGAGCAATTTGCAGCCAATCTCAAGAAGGAACTGCCGCGTATCCCCTTACCAGTCGCAAGAGTGCATTTCCATTCCATTGTTGAAGCAGGGCGTTCACTTGGCACTTTGCATCTTGGGTTTGACAGTATTGATCCCTGGCCGCAGGAATTTGAGAAAGGTGTATGGGAGCCAGCTCCCGACCATAGCCTTGAAGACTAGTTCCGGGTTACAAAAATGAAACACCCGAAGCGTAACCGGACTAAGGATCTCTCACGTATCATCTACAATCGTTATATTACCGTCTGCGGAATTCCCGATGATGCGTGGGACTATATCGTCAATGGCAAACCTGCCTCCAAATGGATTATTTTGCAGCAGGCCGTAACGATTGATAAACTGAGTGGTATTGTCAAAGACCCCAATCACTGGGCAGAAGCAAGTGCAGATGGGCCATCCTATCCACTGAAACTGCTCGCACACGTTGTTCGTGTCGCAATTGAAACCCAAAACATAATCACTGAACTTCCTAACCCTGAATGGCGGGATGATTAAAATTCAACTATTCAGGGTCATGTACAGTTACATTTTGAAAGAACTTGAAAAACTGACACTTGAATTGTCAAACAGGCAGCAAATGAAATCGGGATTGTTTTATTATACCCGATTGAATTTACGGATTTTGATGGTTTGTCCCTACAGGTAGTACTCATGCACAATTTGGTGAAGAACAGGATTTTCCTAAATGAAGTCAGCTACAGGGTAAATGACAAAACCATAATCAACAATCTCAATCTTGAAATAACCGAAAAACGGATTGGAATAGTTGGGCGCAATGGTTCGGGGAAATCATCCCTGGTCAGATTGATGGGAGGATTAATCAAGCCTTCCAGTGGAAATATACTTGTCAATGATATTGATGTTTATTCCGACCGGAAGAATGCGATCAGGACAGTGGGAATGGTATTCCAAAATCCTGATCATCAAATAATTTTTCCAACGGTTTTGCAGGAACTCAGCTTTGGTTTGAACAATATCGGTCATACACAGAATGAAGCAAACGAATTTGCCATGAGGATTTTGGAAGATTTTGGCAAATCCCATTGGGCTGAACGACCTGTATCAAACCTTTCGGAGGGCCAAAAGCATCTGGTTTGCCTTTTGTCGGTTCTGGCCATGCAACCCTCGATCATTATATTGGATGAACCATTTACCGGCCCAGACATACCTACGGTCAGAATACTGGAACGATTTTTGGCAGCACTGGATCAAACCATTCTGTTGATATCACATGATCCGCAAACATTGATGGATTATGATCGGGTGATTTGGCTCGAAAAGGGTGAAATAGTCATGGATGGAAGCCCCTCCCAAGTCCTGAATGAGTTCAAGTTGGAAATGCATCGAATTGGAGATGAAGATGTTGAATTTGAATTCGCCAATTAAGACGCCATACCATAGACTTCCGGTCGTATGGAAACTAGCCATCCTTTCCATCACCACAATTGTTGTCTACCAGTTGGAAAACCATCTGATCCTTGTCGTCTTGTTGCTGGCAATGTTCCTTCTCAACCTGATGCCAGGAATTAATTTTCTTAAACTGGCCATAAGAAACCTTTCGCCAATTATTCCCTTTATGGTCTTTATATTGCTATGGCATGTTTTCACCGGATCAACTGTCCAAGGTATGGTTTTGCTTGTAAAATTCATGATTGTCATTAGCCTTGCCAATCTGGTGACCATGACATCTCAATTGGATGAGATGATTGCCTTGATTGAGAAACTTGTGAAGCCCCTCAGGAAAATCGGGTTGGATGTGTCATTTTTGGGTTTGACTTTCGGTTTGGTGATCAGATCGGTTCCCAATTTACTGGAAATCACCAGGAGATTGAATTTTTCATGGCGAAGTCGCTCCTTGAAAAGACCTGGCTGGAGATTAATTTTTCCATTGATATGTTTTGCTCTGGATGATGCAGATCATGTTGCCGAAGCCATCAAGGCACGACGATCAAACAATGGCTAGATAGACCGCCCATGGAAAGAAATATTGCCTATATCGCCCTTTTTGCAGCCTTGACAGCAGCCTTGGGTTTTATCCCGATCATTACCTTGGCATTTGGTGTTCCGATTACAGCCCAGACACTTGGTGTCATGCTTGGTGGTTGTATTCTAGGCAGTTGGAGAGGCGGTCTTGCCAGCCTTTTACTTATAGTCCTCATAGCATTGGGGGTCCCCTTGTTGGCAGGAGGTCGTGGTGGATTGGGACTATTTTTTTCGCCATCTGGAGGTTTTCTGATCGGATGGCCAATCGGGGCTTATGTTTGTGGTTTGATCATGGAGCGTTTCAATGGAATCCATCCTTTTGCAATAGGTCTTATTGCATCTGTAATTGGTGGAATTCTCGTGGTTTACATGGCGGGAGTTATGGGTATGTTCCTGACTCTGGAACAAACCTTTATCGAAATCATTTATCTGGTTATGGTGTTCATTCCCGGTGACCTTTTCAAAGCCGTAGTCTCCGGTTTGATCGTCATGCTTTTGTGTAAATACCGACCAGAATCCGTGCTTTCGCGTAATGGTTAAATCCAACCTCCAGGACATTGTACTGGCAAGGAGATCAATTCGTGGTTACCTTCCTGATCCAGTACCCAGACCAATCCTTGAAAATATTTTGCAAATTGCCAGAAGTGCTCCAAGCGGTGCAAACCTTCAACCAGGAAGGTTTACTGTTCTAACCTCTGATGCCTTGAAGAATTTAACGGTTTCCCTCATTGGCGCCATCAGGAATGATCGTCCAGATGTTTCGGAATATTCTTATTTCCCCAATCCGTTGTCCCAGCATCTTCTGGCAAGAAAAAGGGCAACCGGCTTTGGTTTGTATGATGCTCTCAACATAGCCAAAAGGGACATCAAGGCCAGAAAAAAGCAGTTTGAACACAATTACCGTTTTTTTGGCGCTCCCGTGGGAATAGTTGTCAGCATTGACAAGCGTATGGGCAAAGGCTGTTTCATGGATCTGGGAATGGCTATCCAAAATCTTCTGATCGGCATTGAAACCGAGGGATTGTCAAGCTGTGGCATCGGTGCCCTGGCCAATTATGGTGACCTTGTCCATGAGCATCTGAATCTGCCTGATGAGGAGATCGTTGTGTGTGGAATTGCAGTCGGCTATGCAGATCCCGAAAACCCTGTCAACAAGTTTAAAACACCCCGTATTGACCTGGATGAATATTCAGACTTTTTAGGTTTTGATTAAACCCTTTTTCATCCCAATGAATGTTAATTTTCGAGTTGGCGGTCCAATCCGATGTCATCGGATCAGTTAAGTTCAACTGTACTTGTAACCTTCATCCCTTCGATATCCAGCAGTGGCCAAAATCAGGAAAAGAATGGTGTAGGCAAGCAAAATCAAAAACGGCTCGATGGTCCATGGTTTTCCACTGATCCCTGCCTGAGTAAGGTTTACAACATACCTCACCGGTGTAAATATGGAGATTGAATTCATCAGTTCCGGCATCAGGCTCGGATGAAAAAATATCCCACCGAGAAAGGCCAGAATGATATAAAGCAGATTTGCAACTGGTAAAGCCCCCTTGGGGGAACACCAATACCCAATCGTCAAACCCATTGCAGCAAGTGGGAAAACACCAATAAAAACACTTAACAGCATTCTGAACCAGGAGCTGGAGGGCATTCCAATATCTGTTATCAGTAGGGCAACAATGATTAGGATAACAATCGAAACAGTTACAAAAACCAGTGATGCCAGAATTGTTGCAAACAATCTCAACAGAGGGTGAACTGGCAATACCCTGACATATCTTTCCCATGGAGATTCCCTTTCATTTGCAATTCTGACCCCAAATTGAAAGAAAGCAACACCCAGCGCAGAAAATACGCAAAAGGATCCAAGAGCAAAATTTGCTTCCTGCCGGCTATCCGTAAAGGTAACCCCAATTATTACAAAAATCACCGACGGTGTGAAAATGGTTAACAGGGAATAACTCGGGGTCCTTGTCAAACCCAGCAGGCATGCTTTGAAATACTGGTATAGGACCATTACTGCTGACTGTTCTCTATAAGGGTAAAAAATGCTTCTTCCAGATTGGCGGGTCTTATTTGAAGTTTCCGGAATTTTATGCCGTCACGAACCATTGATCTAACGACGCGATCGGAGTCCTTTGTAATAACAACCACCCTGCCATTTTGCTGCATGATATGAGTTGATCCATCCAATTTGACTGGTTGTTTGCCCTTGAAACTGACCCTGCTGGTTCCAACCAAATCTCGAATTTGATCAAGAGTTCCTTCGGCCAATTTCTTTCCCTGATGCATAACGACAATTCTGGAGGCCAGGGCTTCTGCTTCCTCCAGATAATGTGTGGTTAATACAACCGTACCACCCGATCTGCGGAATTCCAGAATTGCTTTCCAGATATTTTGCCTTGATTCCACATCAAGCCCTGTAGTTGGTTCATCCAAAAATATCAGTGCGGGATTACCTGCAAAGGCAAGGGCAACAGCCAAGCACCGTTTCTGACCTCCGCTTAACCCGCCGGCCTGTTTATCCTTCAGCTTTTCCAAGGTGAATCTGGTAAACAACTCTTCATCGGACATGGGCTCGGGAAAATGGGACCGAACCAGATCGAGGATTTCGGCAACTCGCAAATTATCGGGAAAACCTGATTCCTGGGGTGTCAAACCCACCCGCATCCTGATGGATTTATCCCTTGGTTCTCCCCCCAGTAATGATACGGCACCTGAATCTGCTTTCCTGGTTCCTGTCATGATATCAATTGCTGTCGTTTTTCCTGCACCATTGGGACCAAGGAGAACATGAATTTCTCCCTGTTTCAATTCCAGGCTTAATCCCCTGAGTGCCATGCTTGAACCGAAGGATTTGACAATATTGGAAAGCTGAATGGCACTGCCCTTTATCAATTCGTTTGAATTAGCATTCATTCCTGTTGAGTTGGCCATAGATGTCTATATATACTCACCAATTACTTAGGGGTATAAATAAAGTTGGATATGGATAATAAAAGTCTTGATCTGATCACCATTGGTCGATCCTCAGTGGACTTGTATGGTCAGCAGGTTGGAGGACGCCTTGAGGATATGGGTTCCTTCAAAAAATATATTGGGGGTTCGCCGACAAATATCGCTGCCGGTTGTTCAAGACTCGGACTTGCCACTGCTCTCATAACCAGGGTTGGTGATGAACATATGGGCAGATTCATAAGGGAGGAATTGGTTAGGGAAGGTGTTGATGTAACTGCTGTAAAAACCGATCCGGAGAGGTTGACAGCCCTGGTTTTGCTTGGAATCAGGGATGAGGACAGTTTCCCTCTTATATTTTACCGGGAAAATTGTGCCGATATGGGTTTGACCGAGAAGGATATTGATCCTGAATTCATCACGAAGGCAAAATGTCTCTGTGCAACAGGCACCCATCTTTCACATCCAGATACAGCTGCGGCTGTCAGAAAGGCCTTGCGAATTGCCCGTGAAAATGGTTCCAAAACTGCATTGGATATTGATTACCGGCCAAATCTATGGGGATTGGGTGGTCATGATGATGGAGAAAATCGGTTTGTGGCTTCGGGTGAGGTAACTGCTGCCATTCAATCGACCGTGGGAATATTCGATTTGATAGTGGGTACCGAAGAGGAATTTCATATCGCCGGAGGTTCCGATGATACCCTTGCCGCACTTAAGAATGTCCGGGCAAAGACCAATGCCATTCTGGTATGTAAACGAGGACCAATGGGTGCCGTTGCCTTTCGGGCAGAAATACCCGAATCCTTGGATCAAGGTGAAACGGGTCCAGGTTTCAATGTGGAAGTCTTCAATGTACTGGGTGCCGGAGATGGTTTCATGGCCGGCTTTCTCAAGGGATGGCTGACCGGCGAAGACTTGTCAACCTCGCTGAAATATGCCAATGCATGTGGCGCCTTTGCCGTTTCCAGGCATGGATGCACACCAGCCTATCCCTCACTTGAGGAATTGGAGTATTTTCTTGCGAATGGTTCCTGTACCAGGTCATTGAGGAATGACTTCTCGCTGGAACAGATCCATTGGTCAACAACCCGGCGAGCCTACTGGAAGGATTTAACCATTGTTTCCTTGGAAAACATGCTCATGGAACCCGTTCTTGGCAATGAAAATCAAGGATTGGCACTGGCAGAAAAATTCAAGGATGCCATTGTCAGATCCCTTCTGTCAGAAGAGTTATCCGATAAAAATCATGGCGTGATCTTTCCGGCAGGTCAAGGCCGTACCCTGACGGATAAATCAACAGGACATGGTTTGCTTGTCATGAAATCTGTAGGTGTCCTCGGAAGGGATTCCGTGCATGAGGTTGAAGGCAATTGTGAAAATCTTTCGGAATGGCCCCTGGAGCATACTGTGAAGCTAAAGCTGCTGGTTGGAAATGAATCATCTTGTTGTGATGAGCAAATGGCTTCATTGAGGAGGTTGTTTGGCAATACGAGAAGAAACCGATTGAACCTGGCCTTGGAACTGGGTTTTGAATCAAATGAAAATCATTTGAGGCCTGACATGATCAAATCCATTTTGGGCAATGGGATTGTACCTGATTTTTGGATTCTCATGGATATCAGTGACTCTGAGTGGTCAATTGCAAAAAGGATTATCCTGGACAATGACCCCAACACACTGGGTATTATTTCTAATAATGCTCAACACTTAAAATCCGATTCAAATGATTCTTCATCGTTGCATGGTGACAGAATTGTCAGTAGTGGAAAAATTATTCACTGGGATGGATTAAAGGAACTTTACATCAGTTGGCAAAACGGAAAAATCGCCATTTCCGAAGCTGAAAAAGAAATCACCAATTGGTTGAAGTTTCAGTCGAACCAATAGAATGATGGTCTACCATGCATCCCGGGGAATAAAAAATAATTGCAGGGAACACATATGTCACACCTACTAAGAAGACCCAAAATCGGTCAAGGCAAAATTCATGACATTTCTCCTTCCACCGCCAACTGGAAGTTTGTTGGGTTTGGTGTTTACAATCTGAAAAGGGGGGACAGGGTTCACGAAAAAACCACTGGTAACGAAGCCATAATTGTTGTCATCGAAGGGAAAATCGAACTGGAAGTTGATGGTTTTCCTGCTTTTGGTGTTCTTGGGGATCGAATGGATGTCTTTGAAAAGAAACCACCCTACTCATTATACATCCCCCCCAACCATGAATGGCGGGGCTGGGCAGAAACCGATTGTGTCATAGGAATTTGCCTGGCACCCGGAAAACCAGGTAGAAAACCCAAGGTCATAGGCCCCAATGATGTCATACAATTGGACAGGGGCAAGGGCTCCAATCTCAGGAAAATCAACAACATTGCCATGGAGGACCAGGATGAAGCAGACAGTTTGCTGGTGACTGAAGTCTTCACACCTCAAGGTAATTGGTCTTCCTATCCTCCTCACAGGCATGATGTCGATGACTATCCAAACATCACATACCTTGAGGAAACCTACTACCATCGTCTGAATCCACCGCAGGGATTTGGATTTCAAAGGGTTTTTACCGATGATGGAGAGCTTGATGAAACCATATGTGTAAAAAACCACGATGTGGTTCTTGTCCCCAGGGGACATCACCCTTGTGGAACGCCTTTTGGTTACGAAATGTACTATCTGAATGTCATGGCCGGCCCCATTCGCAAATGGCGGTTTGCCAATTCACCGGATCACGAATGGCTTTACGATTTTGATCCGGACAGGTGACCGGTTGACGGCTGCAATCAAAGCATTTGAAGTTCTGGCAAAACTCTTTGATTGAAACATAAATTGAATATAATCAAGCCAACTTGGCAGGTTTGATTGAATTGGCGATAACGGATGGAACTCATAGCAATCTACGGATCTCCTCTTGTGGTCGGATGTGTCGTGATAGGCATGTTTGTACTTTTCGTAAAGCAGTATCTGCCTGTCGAGGTAACTGCCTTGGGAGGTGTCTCCGCCCTTCTTGTATTGGGCATTCTCCCATTTGATGATGCCCTGCAGGTTTTTTCGAACCCTGCACCCTGGACTATCTTTGCCATGTTCATTCTGTCAGGTGCATTGGTACGTACCGGAGCCTTGTCATCAGTTACTTTTATTATTCTCAGGGGAGGAAAAAAACACCCTGGATTGACGATCGGTCTGCTTGCCTGTCTGGTTGTCATTGCGTCGGCATTCATGAACAACACACCGGTTGTCGTAATGATGATTCCAATCGTCATACAGGTTGCCAAGGAACTGGGAACTTCCTCATCCAAGATGCTGATACCACTTTCATATGTCTCTATATTGGGTGGGGTTTGTACCTTGATCGGCACTTCAACCAACCTTCTAGTGGATGGAGTTGCTCGTGAAAATGGATTGGAACCGTTTACACTCTTTGAAATAACCCCATTGGCTGTGGTTCTTGTAGCAACAGGTTTCGTGTATTTACTGATATTCGCCCCAAGACTGTTACCCGATCGGGAATCATTATCAGAACTTTTACGCGACAGGGCTTCCATGAAGTTTTTCGTGGAAGTGGTATTGCCTGACAACAGCCCCTTGATAGGTCAAATCGGAGGCAAGGCCGATTTCTTCCGAAAGCGGGGTATCAGAATTGTTGATATAATTCGTGATCAAACTTCCCAAAAACCACAGATCCAAACGCTGCAATTACAGGCCGGAGACAGATTGGTATTGCGAACCCAGGCAACTGAATTGGATGAGATATTCGGTGGTGGGAATTTAATGAAGGCTTCGGAAAATAATGCGGATGATATCCGATCGTCGATCAGAAAGGTATCATCCAAACAATCACAGACACTTGAGGCTTTGATTTCACCCGGATGCCATATGATAGGCAAGACATTGGGAATATTGAATCTCCAACAGAATTACAACGTTTACCCCATTGCCCTACACCGACCCGCCGCAAGCCATCTTACGGAATTTTCCGATGTCAAACTCAGGGTAGGTGATACGCTCTTGATCGAAGGATCAATAGAAGACATACACCGCATGTCCAAGGACCAAAAATTGATTGAAATCACCAAACCCTCAACTTTACCCTATCGAAGAAACAAGGCACCCATTGTCATGGCAACCTTGGCTGTGGTTGTAATTCTGGCTACTCTGGGCATAGCTCCCATAGCTCTCTTGGGTATCCTTGGCGTTGCCGTTGTTTTAATCACACAATGCATTGAAGCTGAAGATGCCTTTTCATTTGCTGATGGCAGGTTGATGGTTTTAATCTGGTCCATGCTCGGCATTGGAAAGGCGATGGAATTGTCGGGAGCGGTTGACGTGCTGGATGGCATTATCAGTCCGCTAATGGTTGGTCTTCATCCGTTTTTTATGGTTTGGTTTATCTATATCATCACCTCGATACTGACCGAGATGGTTTCCAACAATGCTGTTGCAATCATTGTTACCCCAATTGCGATAGGGGTTGGAATCAATTTGGGAATTGATCCCAGACCGTTGGTTGTAGCCGTCATGATTTCTGCCTCGGCCAGTTTTGCAACACCTATTGGCTATCAAACCAATACTCTGGTTTATGCACCAGGCGGCTATGAGTTCAAAGATTACCTGAAAATAGGTTTGCCCCTGAACATCATCATTGGTCTGGTTGCCAGTTTCTTGATACCCTACATTTGGCCACTTACCTAGAATCTAGAAATTATTTTTTTAAAGCCGTTCCATAAGTCCCAAACTCAGTAAATCCTCAAATAAATTGGTTCTAAAGACTGAAATTGATATCAAAATTGATTATCCCTCAGAGTTTGTTCCATAATTCAGGAAAGTTGAAAGCGACCTGGTTCGGAGTCATGCATGATCCCCTGTTTCATCCCTGAACACGGAGGAAAACCATGAGCTGCAACCAAGCCGCCATGAAGAAACATGGGCGGACAAACACTGCACTGCCACCTGACAGATTGTGAATGGGAATTGATTGAACCGTTGTTGCCGGAGCAGGGGTGTGGGGGAAGGCCCCGCACGACCGATTTGCGGCGGATTGCCGATGCCATGCAACACCTTCCCGGCACCGGATGCCAGTGGCGGTCCCTTCCCGATGCCCATCCTCCTTTTTCCACGGTCCGGAACTGTTTTCATGCCTGGTCGAAATCCGGTGTCCTGACCCGCATGTTGCAGCGCTTGCAGGAATGTGCCCGCCATCTTGTCGGGCGTTCCCCCGGCCCTGGTGCCGGCAGGAGGACCAGGGGGAGGAAGCGTCATGTCGTGACGGATGTTGAAGGCTCCCCGGTGGGGATTGTGGTCCATCCGGCCTCGGTTCAGGACCGTGATGGAGCTTCCGGGGTTGTTCAAGGGGCTCTTGCCAAGGCTCCGGGGATCACCAGGCTCCGGGCTGACGGCGGACATGCCGGCCCCAGGTCGGAAAGGACGCTGAAGGAACCGGATGCCGGTGTTGATCTTGACATCGTCCGTAAAGCGAGGGACGGCAAGGGTTTTGAAGTCCTTCCCCGACGTTGGGTTGTGGAACGAACCTTTGCCTGGATGGGAAGATGCCGTCACCTGTCCAGGGATCATGAGAGAACAATGGCAAGTTCGGAAGGGTGGGTGACGCTGGCAGCCTGCCGGTTTCCGATGCGTGGGATTGCCCGTGTGATGGAGGAAAAAGGAATGGAATCAGTACAATCGTGAATTATGATTCAAATTCTCAGGTAAAAATTTACTACTTCTTTTCTTTGATATTGGAGCTTATAAAGATAGGTTGACGACGAATCAATCCACCAGCGTGTCAAGGCAACCTCCAAACCGATCATGCACCAATCCATGCTACCCCATAAATTCATTCATCAATTCCTGCCAGGCGTACAGTTCCCACACACCACTTCTCGCCGTCCCTCGACGCAGGGGGATGACATGTCCTCTTCACGGTCGGGATGCCGCAGGAACTCACGCCTCCATTCATGACCTACGGTATTCACACATCTTGTTTTCAGCTTTTTTTGCCCTTGCCCCCTGTTTTGTGATTCCCTTTACCTGTCATTGGAATGAGGCCGGACATGACATCATCTTCCGGCGATGCCCGCATTGACCGGGCCAGACGTTTCATCCATGACCGTCCGTGAGCCACGGCCCCGACGGGATACGGACGGCCCGGTTGTCATGCGGCGGGGATGGTAAAGATGCCGGACCATCCGTCTGGAACATGACCTGGCAGGAAATGTGTGAATCTGGTAGATCTGGACTTGGAGATCATTAGATCGCTCTGAACTAATGCAGGTGTTGATTCACCGAGTAGGCTCAATAGTCTATCCAGTTCGGGGTAATTTCATTTTGGTTTCTTCCCCAAATAATGACCATGAATGTCATCAATGCCGTGGCCCAATTTGAGCGTGGTCTCCTCATCGAACGGACACAGGTCGGGCTGGTTCGAGCCCGATCTCGGGGGGAACAATTGAGAAGACCAGCAACGTTTTCGGCCGACAAGATAAAGGAGTTCCTCGCCCGGATTGACCAGGGGGAAACCATCTCGGCCATCGACAGGGCAATGAAAACAAGCCGGCAGACGATTATGCGGGTGCGGAATCACGGCAAATAGACTTTGCCTTCGTGGATCTTGGTAACGAAGTGCGGCTTGGCCAATAATTTTGGGGAATCAATCGGTCGAGCTGTCAATAACCTCTTCAGCCCATTTGTTCAGGCTTTTCCCAGCCAATCGAGCCGATTGGGCGGAGCGTCTGTGAATATCCGGATCAATCCGAGAACATGACACGGCCCGAGTAGGATTTTTGCGATTCCTTGCCAATTTTATTACAGACCTCAATATATTCATCCACGGCCTCATGAAACGCAGCACTCAGATCCTTAATATTACATGCATGAAAACCGACACCATCCCGGACACCAGCTAGTTTCCCGAACAGGATACCGTCTTTATCGTCATATTCAATACGGGCCAGATAGCCTTTGTATGACATCTTATTGCTCATGGTTCCACTCCAATTCTTGCTGAAAAGGCACGCACTGCGACAACTTGATACCGCTTGGCTTCTTTGCCGGGATGTGGCCGGTGGAAAGTTTCAATGTTTCCATCATTTTGTGAACTAGCTTCTGGTGGTCCCTGTTTAATTGATCTTCCTGCATAAAAATGATTACTTGAACCGGAAAAACATCAACTAAATACTGAGTTTGATCAACTGACAGGCTTGTGGTTTCGGTTCATATTTGGAATATATGACTCTTTCCCAGCAGGTATATAATTACTTGTGGATACCGAACCAATATCAAATTGCATGATGTTTAATGGCAATCCAAACAGCAAAGGCTTTCCGATCCTTGGAATCGGAATCTTGCAGATTTACTATCATTCTTTCTGCGAAATCAATTGTGTTAAGAACCTCATGACAATAAAAAGTATTTGCTGGATTATAATCTGCCTGGAGACGAAGTTTCTGCAGGGTTACAAAATGATTGGCAAATCTTTGGATTGTTTTGGGGAAACTTTGTATAACCTGGTAATTCTCACACTTATTCTTGGCAATACTATGATCTACTGCCCGATAAGCCTGGTTCCAAGCTTGTTGACTCCTGCCGGCACCGACCGTGCCAACGAAGGAATTAGCACAATTCCAGCAGAGGGTATGGAACATCGCATAATAAGCAGTACTCATAGCTCTTTTCAAGTTCGCCAGCCGCGGCTTGCTTAGATCCAGTCTAGCCAAGGCACGTGCAGTTTCAATAAGATCATCCGGTTGCAATTTCAGCTTCCTCTTGTATCATGAAGGTCAGAATAGGAAATCTTTCTGCACCATTAGTTTTTTCGTCAATAACTCTACGCAAATGCCCGATCAAATCAGCAACTTTATCCGGATCCAAACGATTGTTTTCAGATTCATAAACTACCCTGATATGTAACGTTGGATCATCATCAAAATCTTCTATCTCTTCCGAGGTCAAATCAATGATTTTTACCGGGGCCAGTTCCTTTTGTACTATTTTTTTCAAATTCTTATCAGGAATTTCTTGCATGAAGTTTCTCCTTATCTAAATTTTGAATATCATAGCCAAGTCATAACCTAACAAGTTAATTGTTCTTGTCTCTGTTCAACGCTTTCATCTTGAATAGTGAAGCACAGTGCATCACTGCACAACCATGATTAAAATACTATAGTCCAGAAGAGAGGGTGATTTGACAAAGAACATCGCATCCCTTGACATCAGACTGTTTATTTGAGTGAGGAAACGATAACCGACAGGGTCAGAAATTGTGGCAAAAACATTGTGAACCGATAACATAATATCATGAAATGATTCTGATTGATCTCTGGATTTTTATTTGGTGTTCTTTGTGGATAATTTTATTCAATTGAAGCAAATATTATAGTAATGGAGTTTAGGAGAAATATATTTTGACAAGATAACACCCCCGGTGATGTGCAAGTAAATTTTAAGTGTTAATTAGTGGGACTTTGAGCCTTACTTGGAGAAACGATATGGAAATGGTTGAAACATCTCTTGATCCGGCAAAAGAGCTACGGGAAATAGCATTTCAGCCATTTGAATCTGCCCATGCCATGCCAAAAAGCGTTTACACCTCACAAGACTTCCTTGACAGGGAAATATCCAACATTTTTGCCGAGGAATGGTTTTGTGTTGGTCGGGCGGATGGTTTCCCAAACGCGGGGGACTTTTTCACGCTGGAACTTGCAGGACAACCGATCACGGTAATCAGGGGCCGGGACAGAAAATTACGCGCCATGGCCAATGTTTGCAGGCACCGAATGTCCAAACTTCTCGAAGGGAGCGGCAATACCAAAAGAATAGTTTGCCCCTATCACGGCTGGACCTATAACCTTGATGGCAGCTTGCGTGGTGCACCAGCCATGACAAGGAACAAGGTTTTCGACCGAGAGAAAATGGGGTTGCCACAAATCAGATGCGAGGAATGGTTGGGATGGGTTCTTGTTTCCCTCAATCCCGATGTGGAAACGGTTGCCCAAAAGCTGGGCAGAGTAGAATCCATGGTGGCAGACTTTGATATGGGCAACTATGAGCAGGCTTTCTTTGAGACCTTCGAATGGAATACGAATTGGAAGGTTCTTGCCGAAAATTTCATGGAGAGTTACCATCTCCCAGTCTGCCATGCTGCAACGATCGGAGGATTATCGAAAGTGGACGAAGTCGAATGCCCCGAAGGATTTGAATCATTCAACTACCATACGCTGCAGAAGGAAGAAGGTTTCACCCTTTCCGTTGCCCATCCCGACAATACAACCTTGCAGGGGGAACGAAGGTATATGACCTACCTGCTTGCCATTTATCCCAGTTGGTTAATCACACTGACTCCGGGCTATTTCTGGTACCTGTCCCTCTACCCCTTGGCTCCGGGCAGGGTAAAAATTTATTTTGGCGGTGGCATGGCCAAGGAATTTGCCTCAAGTGTTGAGAGTCAGAAACACTTTGAGGAATTGCGAGTTCTGCTGGATGCGGTTAACGATGAGGACAAGGGATGTACCGAAAGGGTTTATGCCGGCATGCTCTCGAATTTTCCCAATCCCGGCCCGCTTTCGCATTTGGAAAGACCCAATTATGAATTTGCCCAGTACATTTCCAACAAGGTGCCCGCCTGATTTTGGCAACAAGCAATCCCATTCAAGAAAATCAACTGTAAAATCGTGACACTTTTTACCCAAACCTCTACCTGGAATCGGGAAGAACATTCCATGTTTTCTGATTCCGTCAAGCGATTCTATGCAGATCACTTGGTACCCAATATGCAAAGATTCGATACCAATGGCATGGTTGACCGGGATTTTTGGAAAAAAGCTGGTGAAATCGGCATAATGGGGGGTTCGGTTCCAGAGGAGTATGAGGGCAGTGGTGGTTCTTACGGCTTCGATTCCATTGCCCTTTATGAACAGGGCAAAATTGGGGATGGCAGTTGGGGTTATGGTATCCAGTCCATTGTCATCCATTACCTGATAAAATACGGTTCATATGAGCAAAAAGCCTACTGGTTGCCGCAATTGGTTTCCGGCGAGTCAATCGGGGCTCTTGCAATGACTGAACCTGGTTGTGGTTCCGATGTTCAGTCCATTCAAACCACGGCAGAGAAGAAAGGGAATCATTACCTTGTCAATGGTTCCAAAACATTCATTACCAATGGTGGATCAGCTGATGTGATTGTTTTGGCAACCAAAACGGAAGCATCCAAGGGTGCCAAGGGTGTATCATTGATACTTGTTGATACCCGAGACCTTGAAGGATTTCGGCGAGGTCCAAGAATGAACAAACTGGGACAGAGGGGAAATGATACGGCAGAACTGTTCTTTGATAATGTAATGGTCCCTAGAACCAATTTGTTGGGTGAAGAGGAAGGGCAAGGATTTTATCAACTGATGAAGCAACTACCCTGGGAACGTCTTCTTATCGGTATCACCGCCTTGGGAATCATAGATTTTGCACTAGAACAGACCATAAGTTATGTACAGGAGCGAAAAGCCTTTGGTAAGCGTTTGATGGATCTTCAAAATACCAGGTTTAAATTGGCTGAAGCAAAAACCAAGGCAGAGCTCCTGCGGACTTTTGTCAATGATTGCATTCAAAGAATTGAAAACAATGAACTGGATGCCGCCACTGCTTCCATGGTAAAATATTGGGGTAGCGAAGTTCAAAATCAGATTATCAGTGAATGCTTACAATTGCATGGCGGTTATGGGTATATGCTTGATTATCCGATCGCACGATTGTATGCGGATTCACGTGTCCAGATGATTTATGGTGGTTCAAACGAAATCATGAAGGAACTTATTGCCAGGTCAATGGACAATTAACCTTTTTGCTTAATGATTGGTTATCAAACACATCCAACAAACAAAGCCCATAAATTGATACTCGTTAAGATCATTCCTTCATTGTTTTTTTGGGTTGAACAGCATGGATAAACTTCCCTTTCTGAGAAAAAACACCGCGATCCAGATCAGAATCAATATTACTGTCGCAAAG
Source organism: Paracoccaceae bacterium (assembly GCA_026710155.1). GTDB lineage: Bacteria > Pseudomonadota > Alphaproteobacteria > Rhodobacterales > Rhodobacteraceae > MPNP01. Next base: position 34,051 of record JAPORQ010000036.1, on the reverse strand, counting down.
GCAATGATTGAAGGTCCTGTAGGAGTGTCAACTTGCAATGAAAACATAAGTCCCAACATAACTGACAAACACCCGATTAATGCAGAAATGAACACCATCGCAACTGGTTGACGAACCACTGGTCGTGCGGCGGTAGGGGGGATCAATAACATGGATGCAACCAAAAATATCCCCACCACCTTGACTGCAACCGCAACCAAAATGGCCAAACCAAGATTTAATATCCATTGTTCCCATTTCGGATTTAAACCTGTAGCTATCGTCAAATCTTCACTAACGGTGGAAATCAAAAGATTTTTCCATCGGAAAACAATCAAGGCAAGGATCGTTACTGCACCACTCCAGATATAAATCAGATCAACTTTGGTGACGGCCAATAGCTGACCAAACAGATAGGATTCAATATGAACGTTTTGGGCTGGCAGCATGTTGACGGCAATAATCCCAAATGCCAGGGTGGAATGAGAAAATACTCCCAGAATTGTATCGGCACTGTAATAACGGTTTACAAAAAGTGTTACAACCAGGGAGGCAAGTAAGGCCATCAAGAATACACCCAAAAAAATTGAAACACTGAAATATAGTGAAAGGGAGATGCCCAAAATAGCTGAATGGGCGGTTGCATCTCCATAATATGACATTTTCCTCCAAACAACAAAACATCCCAGAGGGCCTGCAGCAAGAGCAACTGCCAATCCTCCCAAAAGTGATCTTATGATAAAATCATCAAGCATATACCTAATTCCCAAACACTTCTCTTGTGATTCCAATTATTGACTTATTAACTCTTTTGAATCCTATTTCTCTGAAGAAATCCTCATATCATGACAGAATTACCAAGGTAATCTGAAGAACCGCTTTCATCGAACTGCTCAGTAAGACCGTTGATAAGTGAAACAGCAAGTTTCCTGATTATCCCATCAACCTTTATTCCAAATCGGTAAACCCATCAGCTAAAGACCTAAAAGTCAAAATCAGTCTGGACGCGGCATAAACATGAAACAAAACAAGGAGTTTACTGGCAAATGCATTCATGAAAAAGAATGTATTGTTATCCGATATTGTAGCGTCGTAATTGCACCTTTTGATTATTCTTCAACAATTTTCGTGTTCAAGCCTTGCAATAGATATGCACTTCTACCTGTAAAGAACTTACCAAAACGGGTTTATTGTGATTATTTCATGATTCGAAATTCACCGATTGGTTAAAATCACACATCATTTTCAATAAATTTCAGATTCAAACCTTTTTTCATTCCTCATCTTGTTATCTTGAACTTACGGTAAATTGAATTAAAATGTTATATTATAACATTAAATTACAAGTTAATTGTTTTAATCACCAAGATTTCAAAATTTTCTTTTAAGGATTTTTTTTATGACCCTTGCTAAATCAAAACATGATGGGATAAGAAAATGCTTGTTTTCATTTTCATTCTGGCGCTTTCCCTTACCCATTATTCTGTTTTTGTTTTCATTTTCTTTTTCACCTACAGCAAAAGCAGAATCGTTAAATATCGTATCTGACATCAGACCAGTACACTCTCTGGTGAGCATGGTTTTAGGGGATCTTGCAACTTCTGAACTGATCGCTTCCAGAAGTGTTTCTCCTCATGATTATGTTATGCGTCCATCAGAAGTCAGACTTGTCTCTGAAGCAGACATTATTTTCTGGACAGGACCATCAATCCTGCCAGCACTGGAAAAATTTCTTGAGGAGTTACCCCCAGAAACAAAGGTAATTTCTCTATTAGATGAAATTGAAGATTCACTTCTTCCAATTAGAGATCCTGTTTCCTTTTACGAAAATGAGCACGAAGGCCACGACGACCATGAGGGCCACGATGAGCATGGCCATGAAGGACATGACGACCACGACAAGCATGACGAAAATGAGCACGAAGGCCACGACGACCATGAGGGCCACGATGAGCATGGCCATGAAGGACATGACGACCACGACAAGCATGACGAAAATGAGCACGGTCACCACCATCATCATCATGGTGATTTTGATCCCCATGCATGGCTTGATCCCAATTTGGTCTTAGAATGGATAGATATAATTGCAGAAGTAATGAGTGACGCAGATCCGGCAAATCAGGATACCTATCTTGCAAATGCCGAGCAAGCTAAAGCACAAATCATCAAACATGATCAGGAAATCCATGATAGACTTCATGATGTGAATCCAAAGTTTGTGCTTTACCATGATGCCTTCCAGTATTTTGAAATCCATTATGGATTAAGTGCCATTGGATCGATCTCGGATATAGTTGGTTCGGATCCTGGAGCGAGGCATATTCGTAGGTTAATCGATAGAATATCTGAAGTGGGTGTTTCCTGTGCATTTTCAGAACCATTGTTTGAAGATGATTTATTGGAGACAGTGGTTTCAGGTGCAGATATCAATGTATACGAAATAGATCCGACTGGTGCCAGAATTGAACCAGGACCTGATTTATATCTGGAATTGATATCCTCGATTGCTGACAGCTTCATAGAATGCGGTTCAAAAGACTAAATTCATAAAAATCAACTCAGCCCAAATGTTTTTCATTTGGGCTGAGGACCAAATTGAGGATCAAAATATTTTATTAATGGATCAAGCTATATCCATTTGATTCTCAAACCGATTGATTGTGACACGGCAATTGGTCATGTGGAAATAAACTGCCCGAATTGAACCAAATAATGTTTTGAACATTTGGAATGTTTACCCAATGCTTTTATTGAGGCTTATAAAGATGGGTTGACCACGAATCAATCCACCAGCCTGTCAAGGCAGCCTCCAAACCGGCCATGCCCCAATCCATCCTCCCCCACCAATTCCCGCCGTTCCCTGGCGCACCGGGTACCGGTCCCAAGGCTCTCATGAACCAGTGGATGGTTCGGACCGGAAGGAAAATCGCACATCCGCCAGCCCATCCTTGCAGGCCCCAAATCGAAAAGGCCATGGGACTCTGTCCCTTGGCTGCCATCAACCCAAATATCCCTGGCGCAGGATCCGCCCCCTTGCCCGAAACGACCCGCGATTGCCGACTTGAAATGATCCCTTCCCTTGACAAACCAAGCCAGCCATGTAATTATGGTAACAATAAAGCCATTCATGGAAGGAGAAAAACAAATGGACAGATTGCTTATCACCCCCCCCCCCATATTTAAACCCACAACCCTCCTGCTGCTTGCGCTGTTGGCCACACCGGGACATGCGCAGACGATAAATGCGCCGGGGCTCTACGGCCAGGCCGCGTGTGTGGGGGGGGGGATATACCCATATCGGGTCACCGCCCCATATCGGCATGAACTCGGTGGTGAATTCCGCTGGCACGCAACAGCTTTATCCAAACAACTTTTCCCAGATCACCTATTCATTCTTGCGCGGAAGAACCGGTGATAGCGGAACCAGTTCATTCCCCGTCAATCTGCGGGTCGTCAACGCAAGGACGGGCGCGTCCGTGGTCGAACAAATTGTGGGCACGGTCAATTCGACAGACACGAGTTTGACAAATGCAGCGGTCGGTTTCTCGGCGGCGGCAAAGACACCCTATTTTGCCATTCTCTATGCGGACGTCCCTGGGCTTGGCGTTGCCAATCCGCTTGACACCGCGTGCTTCATGACGGGTGGCACCTACACCATCACCAATCTCTCTATTAACAACGGCAGCAACGGGTGCTTCTCGATCAGCCCCCTGACCCCTCTTGATGCGCGCAACTGCCTGTGTGGCAGGCCTGTTTCTGGAACCGTCACGATTGACGGCAGTGCCGTGAGTTACGATTACACCTCGATTCGGGCCAATTGGGGCTGTGATGGGGCAGGCTAATCAGACACACACCGGGACGGCATGATGACCGCCCTTTTTTGATTTGGGGCTTGCAAGGATGGGTCGGCGGATGTGCGATTTCCCTCCCGGTCCGAACCATCCCACTTGATGTAACCCGGTTCCTGAGAGCCTTGGGAACGGCAGGAGGTGGCTTGGGTGGACTGGGCGCCTGGCGGGAATTGGTGGGGGAGCATGGATTGGGGCAGGGCCGGTTTGGAGGCTGCCTTGACAGGCTGGTGAATTGATTCGTCGGCAACCTACCTATCTTTATAAGCCCCCTTATCCATATACTCTACTAAGCATTAGAGGTTAACACGTCAACCTTATGAAAATGGATGGATGGGCTTGTAATTGCCGTTTTTTGTTGTTTGCGTGATATATTATGCTAATGGTTAATTTCGAATGATAATTTCAAACCATAGTACAAAATCCAAAGTGGAGTATTTATGCCTGAATTAGTTAATGACGCTTCCAAACAGATTTGGGAAAAAGATTTGAGGCATAACCTCCACCCTTTTACTGAATTTCCTTCATTTAATGAAAATGGAGCGCTGATCATTGAAAGCGGAGAGGGTAACAACATAAAGGATAGCAATGGACAAACCTACCTCGATGCCATAGGTGGATTGTGGTGTACCAATATAGGCCTAGGTAATAAGGAAATGGCTGATGCCATCGCTGTGCAAATCAAAAAACTGGCATATTCCTCCATCTTCACTGACATGTCAAATGAACCAGCCGCCCTTTTGTCAGAAAAAATTGCTTCCCTTGCACCGGGAAATTTGAATCGGGTCCATTTTGCAACAGGCGGATCGACCGCTGTAGATTCGGCTTTCAGGTTGGTCCACTACTATCATGGATGTCAGGGCAATCCGAAAAAAATACATGTTATTGCCAGACACCAAGCCTATCATGGTTCGACCTATGCAGCCATGTCGCTTGGCCGCAAGAAAACTGACAGAACCTCCCAGTTTCATTTTATTACAGATATAATTCATCACATTTCGGCACCTGATCTTTATCGGGCACCAGAGGGTATGAACGAAGATGAATATTGTGACCATTTGGTAAAGGAGTTTGAAGATAAAATTGCTGAAATCGGACCGGATAAGGTAGGAGGATTCATCGCCGAACCCATAATGGGCGCTGGTGGTGTTCTGGTACCACCAAAAGGATACCTGAAAAGATTCAGGGACATTTGCGAGGCCCATAATATCCTTTATATTTCAGACGAGGTCGTTACCGGTTTTGGTCGGTTGGGACATTGGTTCGCATCAGAAACTGTCTTCGACTTTGTACCCGATATAATTACATCGGCCAAGGGCCTATCCTCCGGATACCTTCCCATTTCCGCCATGATATATTCAGACCGGGTCCATGAGGTCATTTCAGAAGGGCAGGGAAATGGATATTTCCCACATGGATTCACCTATTCCGGTCACCCGGTATGTTGTGTGGCTGCCTTGAAAAACATTGAGATCATTCAGCGGGAAAATATTCTTCGGAATGTTCGGCAGGTCGGTCCTTACTTTGGTGAACAATTGCAGAAACTAAGAGATTTACCTCTGGTTGGTGATGTCCGAGGTATGGGTTTGATGCGATGTGTTGAAAACGTCATGAACAAGGAAACCAAGGAATGTTTTCCGGAAGAAGTTCAAATCGGCAAGAGAATTTCCGATGTCGCCGAGGAACTTGGTCTGCTCGTTCGTCCGGTAGGTCATTTGAATATCATGTCTCCTGGTTTAACCCTCACCAGGAAAGAGGTAGATGAAATAGTCAATAAACTTGGAAGGGCAATCGAAAGGGTTAATTCCGAACTTATAGATGAAGGCTGGACCCCCTGCTGACAAATTGATTATGAATTCATACCAAAATTTGACCAAACCCAACTTAACCTCAGAAAGTGAAGGGCTTCCAGGCTGGACCTATTTTTCACCAGGACTTTTCGGTCTGGAATTGGAGGTCCTGTTCTATTCACACTGGCAGTTTGTCTGTCATGTCAATGAGATTAAACAGCCCGGTGAATTTGTTTCCTATGATATTGGGACAGAGAGGGGGTTTGTAATTCGGGATTCGGCCAACCGAATACATGCTTTTCACAATCTGTGCCGGCATCGAGGATCAAGAGTTGTTTCCGGCAAAAGGGGGCAATGCAATAAGGTCCTGGTCTGTCCCTTTCATGGATGGACCTACAATCTGGATGGAACCTTGCGGGGAATCGCCAGAAGGAATACCTTTGCCGAAGTGGATCATTCAAATCTGGGTTTGAAAAGAATAGAGTTTGAAATTTGGAATGGATTGGTTTTCATAAGGTTCAAACCTGGCAAGCAGGCATCCATTGCCGAAATAATGACCAGACATGCCAACGAAATCCAACCCTATGGTCTCGACCGCATGATAGCTTCACCAAAGGGGCGCATTACAGATAGAATCGAGGCCAATTGGAAAGCAGTAAGGGATGTTGACAATGAAGGGTATCATGTACCACAAGCTCATCCGGCATTGAATGATCTTTATGGCAAGGATTATCAAGATGAGCCCATGAAAGGTGAAACCAACAGGTCTGTTGGAAGATTTACCCCTGGACCCAGAAAGCATTGGAGTGTAAGACATTACCTGAATATTTTACCTGAAAACACTCACCTGCCGGAATCACATAGGAATATTTGGCTGTATATTGGTATTTTTCCCAATCTGGTTCTCGGCTTCTATCCCGATTGTGTCATTTTCTATCAGGAAATTCCCCAAACACCTACTCTAACCCTGCAAAGAGGAGGTATCTTTCATCATCGCAAGGAAACAAGGGAAATGAAACTTGCCCGCTACCTGAGTGGCAGAATTGACAAGGAAACATCGAAAGAAGACAGTATGCTATCGGTTTGGGTCAGCGAAGCTACCAAATCTTCAGCCTATGACAGGGTTATCTTTTCCTGTCTGGAGAAGGGTGTACCATCTTACCATCATGTTTTGCGAGAGAAACTACCAGTCACCAAACTGGATGTGGAACCTGCAAATCCTGAATTGCAAGACCTTAATAATAAAATGTTAAATGCTTCATTCGGGTGAATTGACAAAGTCGATTAAACAGTCTGTTTTCTGTATTTCCAGAATTTTTTTTAGAAATAATTTTTTTCATTCGGGCAGAATTCCGTTTGCGGGATGAATGAACGGTTGGTTCGTTGGAGGGGATTGGAGATGACCGTATGGTTGCAGCATGATAATCCATTCCAAAATGAAATTTTGTACATAAACACATACACATCCGGAAATGTAAAGGGGTTGAATGGGTTTTTTTGGGGATTGATCCGGAAAGGCTTAAATATTGACCATGGAATGTCATTTGTTATCATGACGGGAGACCGAATTGTTCGGGTATCGATGGGAATAAGGGTGAATTGCATTGGAATTTGATCGGGAAGGACTGCAGGAGTTCGTTGCCAGTGGTGACAAATCTCCCCCGCCGGTATTTGTTGGCCGGAAGGAAATACTCCAGGATATAGAGGCAACCTCAAGGCGATCATGGAAGGGATCGGAAGCCTTGGTTCATGGCAACCCCGGTGAGACACGTGTCGTCCAGGGTGCCCCGGGTGCGGGTAAAAGTTCTATAATTGTCGAACTGACCAATCGGTTGCAGGAAAAAATCAGGGATTCGGAGGAAAATCCTTCCGTTCCTGTTCCTCGGGTTGTAAACATTTCTCCCGAAATGGTAGCTGATGACTTGCCGGGGGTGCTTACCATATTGGCCGGGGCAGCAGAATTGAGTTCACCGGTCTGGCGCAAGCTCTTGTCAAAACTCAAGTTTGGTGTTGCACTCAGGCCCGATTCCGTTACACCGGAACTGGGTTGGGATTTGAACAACCAGGAAAAACCTCGGCATATCTGGGACCTGGCAAGTTTGTTTCCTCCATCAAAATGGAAAGCACCGGTTATACTGGCCATAGATGAGGCCCAGACATTCAGTGGAGGGATGGAAACATCCCATGCAGGTTTTCTTCGATCCATCCACAACAGCGATACGAATCTTCCATTGTTGCTTGTTTTGGCTGGTCTGGGAGACACGGCAGAACGGGCAAGTCAAATGAACCTGACCCGCGGCAAGAAAGTCCATGAAATCGGATCGCTGACCCCCGAAGAGGCCGGTGAATTCATGCTGTCCTGTTGCCGCAGATTCGGGATGGACCCCCTTGGTCATGAAGAAAGGATTATGGAACTGGCTGCCCCGTGTGAGGGATGGCCACGGCACCTCCATTTTGCCCTGCAGACATTGGGACGGGAAGCCTTGAAGTCTGGTGGTGATCTTTCGGGAGTTGCCTGGAAAAAGATCCAGCAAGAAGCTGCCCAAAGCCGGACCCGCTACTACCAGGGTCAACAATCAAAAATCATGGCTGGATCTGCTCACCTGGTTGGAGCCATCATGAAATCAATGGCAAACAATTCGGATTTGATCAGTGTCCATAAAATCATTCGGAAAAATGCCAGGGATGAAGATGGTTGGCGCTTGCCCAAGGATATGGATATTGTAGGTTTTCTTAACCATCTGGTTCACCAGGGTGCATTGCTGGAAAGTGTGGATAACACCATATCCCTGGGCATACCCTCTTTCCGGTCCTACCTTGTCAAGGCGGGAGGTCTCACCCTGCTGCCACCATCGGACGACATGATCCGGCAAGCCCGCAGCCAGTGCCGGATACACGGGAAGGCCCTACGGGAATGGCAGGAGCAGGGTTCCCTGCTGGAAAGTGAGTTCCAATCGGCCGAGCAGGTCCTTGCAGGTCTGAGGGATGAATTCTTGAAGATCGGGTTCCTTTCCTTCCGGAGGAAACGCAGGATCCGAGAAGGCCTGGCCAAGGGGGAGGAACAATTGGCCGACATCAGGGACAGGCAACGAAAGAGGCCACCGCCGCCCATGCCTCCAAGCCCTAAGATCCTGGGGACCGCACGCTGCCAGACAACTTGGGAAACAGCCGGGAAAGGCGCTGTGTAAAGAGTGAGATTGCCGGAAGAACAGGGACTGTTTTTTTCCGGTTCACTCTCCTGTTGAACCTGACAATGCACCCCACGGGGCACCGAGGGAAACCGCCCTGTTTGTCGTCAGCGACAAATCCCGCGTGATGCCCCGGGGCAGCCATGGCCGCACATGGCGGAAAGCATTCCTGCAGCGACATGCGACGAGGCTGGCCGGTTGATGGGGATGCCGGGCTAGCCCGTCAACCTGGCAGTATTGGAAAAGGAAGTCGGGAATCCACCAGGGGAGGATGCTCCGGACAGGACCGAAAAGGGAACCCCCGAAAATGGACATGTAGAAAGTTTGTTTCCCGGAAGCCTGCCTGTTGCCCCAATGGCATTTACTTAAGGAAACGGTCGAAAAACCTTGAGGAAATGCCATTGCTTGGCCGGTGGTTTTGCCGGGCCGTCACTTGAGGGAGGCTTGCTGCTGTTGGTACTGTCCAGGCCAAGACGGCACTGGAGTTCGGATATCTCCTCGGCCTGCCTGGCATTGATCCCAACCTGTAAATGCAACTTCTTTCCAAACTCATGTACCTGTCTTTCCAGCTCCCGTATTCTGGCATCCCTGACAGCAAGCACCTCCATCAAGGCCGGCACATTGGTCGAATGTGAATAAGGGGAATATAACATCATGTGTCTGTACTAAATATCAAGGCCTTGCAATGGGTTGAATTTACTGCTCGTTTGAAATCCGCGCGGCTTCATGGCCGTCTTGTTGGAAACCTGAAATAGGCTTGACTTTCAATATATCAACAACAATCAGATTGTTCAGGATATTGAATTTGGTACCTGAATAGTTACAACAGAAGAACAAAAACGTAACCTTCGTAAATATGTTTTTCGTTCCTCTATTGGTTTCATGATTCTTCTAATCGTATTTGAGTTTTTGTTGTTTTTCTTCGTGATAAAGCATGAAATCTTTCTAGAATGTTCAAGCGTTTCTTTATATGCAACAACACCTATCGTGCCCATTGCACTAATTGCAATTTTCCTTTCTATTGGAACATTTAGAGGATTCAAAGATAATGATATGGAATCGATTTTGAAGAAGACACCTTATTTCGGAAGATTTGATCATTACCAAATAAACAGCCCAGCATTTTAATGATCACTTAAGTATATAATCCCCCAATAACTTCATTCATTATGTGCTTTAGGTGTTCAATGTGTCAGGCTCAATGGATTATGCATTCACTCGCTGATACGATACCTGTATTACTCATTAACCCAAGTGGTGATTGTATCTATATCCGGTCTGGGACGGTCATGAGGTACGGAGGCTGAAGTTCCTATGTGAATGAACCCGGCAACATATTCATCCGCGGACAGGCCAAGGGCCTTGTTTCGGAATTCCTCATCGTGAGCACCAAACCCTGTCAACCAGTTTGCTCCCCAACCAGATGCCAGTGCCGCATTAAGGAGGGACAGGCAAACAGCACCCGCAGAAAGAGTTTGTTCAATCAATGGTATTTTTGCTTCCCTGTTGGGTTTGGAAACAACGACAACAATCAAACTGGCAACCGTAAACACCTCGCAAGCCTTGGCAAGAAGGGAAGGGGCCTTGCCTAATTGTTCACCCCTTTCCTGAAGGATTCTTGCAAGTCTTGGCATGGCCGGTTTTTCCAAAACTATGAATCTCCAAGGTTCCAATTTTCCATGATCGGGACTTCTGGCAGCTGCATTCAGAATGGTATTTAACTCTTTCTTGTCTGGTACAGGTTCCTTTATGGCCATAAAGGGACATGATCTTCTGGTCAAAAGAAAATCCAATGCTTGATTGTTATTGTCAGTCATGCAAACCTCATTAGAATTTAGAAGTAGAATTAAAGATTGCTGATTACCTACATCCATTCATAGCAACATGGAATTGAAAATTGTTGAACCAGTATCCGTGAATGTAAATTGTCAATTGAATTATGATTGTCACTACCTGCTTAAATATACACCAATATTGGAAATCAAAAAGTACACCACTTTTTCTGGAAAAGGTTCCATGGCAAGTCTAACCCTCCTTGGAAAAAATCCAGTCTGCCTGTAATATAAAAAATCGAGCAGAGGAGATTTTGTGATGCCAGCGTTGGAGGATATCATGAATTTTCATTGGTTGAATCATCTGGGAATGTCGATTCGGACCATCGCACTTCATACCGGTCGCGATCGACATACCGTAATCAAGTATTTGAAGAACTTGCTGAAAGAAGCTCAATACACGAGCCCCGTTCTCCAAAACCAGGCAATGGATTCCTACAAGGATTATCCTGTGGAAACATCTCCATGACCATCCTTGATTGTCGGGACAGGGTCTTTTCAATGAGATCAAAGATCGCGGTTATCAGGGAGGACATTCCAGCCTTACCCCCATCTTCACACTATTTGCCCCAAACCGCTGGTGGTTTCGAGGGCAATTTGGATGGGATCGGACATTGCCCATGGTCTTGCATGGTCACAATGATGCGTTCACAGCCATGGGAGGAAAGCGGGAAGGTCATCGGCATGTCATCACCGGTCCGGTGGAGACGAGAGACCAGCCCCTGGAACAATGGACCTTTCTGGCCAGCAGTGCATATCCTCCGTTGACCAAGGCCCAAGGAAGATTCATCGCCGAACCGTCAATTGCTAGGATCCAGTGTCCCTTCCAAATGGGACTACCTCCATGCCCGGGGATGATCCCGTGAACATCAAGGAACGGGTCGGGATCAACCCTGCAGCAGGCCTTGGCGATTGATGACTGGCTTGCCAGTTGGGGTTGGGGCTGGGGAATACCGGGTTTGCGTCATTGTTTCCACAATTTGGAAAGGACAATGGCTTGCTCCTGGCCCTGAGGTCAGGACCCCTCCAATCAATATGGTAGATCAGCAGCAACCTGTTCAACACCCAGTGGTGCCGGATCCATTTTTGTTCATGATCCCTTGCAAGTCCGGCACTGCCCGCCGATGTTCCTCACGCATGGCATAACAGGCCACGGCATTATCGCCGACATAGAAGGCAGTTTCTGGCTCAAGACCAATGTTTTCCGGGTCACCGGGTCCATTCCAGCAGGTTCCACGCTTTGACCTGTCCCTGATTGACAAGGCGGGGCCCGCGATACTGACCGTCATGTTGGAGGCATCACCAAGCTCCGCATGTGTGCTTGAGTAACTCATCAGTTCGATGATTCCCTCCAGGACATCAATCATCACCCGTCGGCCCAGCCGGTTCCAGTCAAACTCCCTGGCCATAATGGGAACCAAGCGAATCGGTCACATGGTGGTGGTGATCTTTTGGGTTTCTTCTTGAAGTGCATTCTCGATTGCAACCGGAAGTATAAGCCCTGATATTCGGATTCGCAAAAAATCCTTACTGTTGAACATCGAATGTTTAGAATTTTATCCCCAAGGATAAAACCCTCGTCTCTTGGAATTTCCCAGAATTTGTATGGGATCACTGACATTCACCGGATGATTGGAATGACGAAAATTCAAGGCTACTGCTTCAAGCACTGGTCGCCAAGTCAAACTTTGAGAGCCTTTTCCATAAATCCCAAAATGTAGCAAATTCCCGATGCAAAAACCATTTTTAGTTCCAAAATCAGTCCCTTATTTCATGATAGACAGTATCGTTTTTATTGCTTTTGTGACTTATGATTCAGGCTCTAAACTCTTCAAATTCGTGCTTCAAATTTTTCATGGCCTAATTTACATTTTATGAAAATCCAACCTGGAGCCATCTTTCAGATTACAAGTTCATTTGCTGAACCTGTGCAGTAAGTCCCCCATCAATGACCCATAATTGTCCGGAAGCATATCTTGCCTCGTCCGAAGCAAGCCATAATACCAAACTTGCTATGTCCTCAGGTTGCCCTATGGTATGGGTCGGGTGTAATTTCTGAATATCATTTTTCAACTCCTCGATGCTCCCGCTTTCCCCAACGAAACTCTCCAGCATAGGGGTCTGGACAAATCCTGGACAGATTGCATTTACCCTGATCCCTTCAGGCCCATGATCACACGCCATGGCTTTGGTCAGGGCATGAACAGCCCCTTTGGTGGCACAATAGGCAGCGAGTTTCGGGTCGGCAATAAAACCGTCATAGGAACCAAAGTTTATGATGTTTCCCTTGCCGGATTTTCTGAGAAGGGGTAGTGATAATTTTGAAACAAGAAAAGTGCCGGTAACATTGATTGAAAAGATCTTGTTCCATTCCTCAAGTGAGGTTTCCTCAATGGTCTTTTCGATTTCAATACCGGCCGCGTTGACCACGACATCAACCCCATCCCACCTTGTAGCGATTTTGTCAAAAATATTCTGAAGATCATCTGGGCTGGTAATATCCACCTTTAATGCCAACCAATCATCCACCAAAGCCTGGGCGATGTCCAGCGAGATGACTTCAGCCCCCTCTGCTACAAACCTTTTGCAAATGGCCGTACCGATTCCTCCGGCACCTCCCGTGACAATGGCTTTCTTGCCTTCCAGCCTATTCACTGTTTGTTCTTCCTTCCACCATAGGCATCAAGTACAAGGCCATGGAAATGATGTACTGCATGTTCGGATTTACCCGAGCCAGCAGGATCATGGACTATTCTGCCCTGGGTAAAGGCAGGTGTGGACATGCCCAGTTGAACGCTTTCAACCAATGCAATATCCTCTGCCTGAAGAACTTCATCAATATATTTGATGGCTTCAAGTTCCGATTCAACTGGGTCGGCTGTTTCGAAGAAGAAATCATAGGTTTCATAAGTGTGATCAACATCAACTGGCAGAATGTGCATGACGATAAAATTTCCCCTGCCGGGATATCGCATCAGACAGGTATTCGGCCACAACCACCAAACGGCATGGTCCTTGACTGTGGCCTCGGAAACCGAATAGGCTGAATTTGCAATCTTGCCAGCTTCAGCCATATGGCTCGACCATATCCCATGGGTTGTTACCTTATAGGTATCCATATCCACCAAGGTACAAAAATCCTTATGAGCTGTCGGGCAGTGGTAGCACTCAAGAAAGTTGTCCACAACATTCTTCCAATTCGATTTGATGTTGTAGGTAAGCCTGTGTGAAAAGGTCAGGTCTGCCAGGTCAGGGGCCCAAAAATTAATTTCATCAGCAAGAGAGCCTGATTGTTTCGACAATGATTCCGAATCAGGATCCAGATTGATAAATACAAAATCGCAAAATTCCTCTACCTGAACCGAATCTAGGCAAATGGCACCAAGGTCAAAATTTTTCATGCCATCGGTATGTGGTGCTCTGACAAGTTCACCCTTAAGATTGTAAGTCCAGGCATGGTAGGGACAGACTACCCTATTTGTCATGCCTTCTCCTGTGAGCAGCTTGTGTCCACGATGTTTGCAGACATTATAGAAGGCCCGAAGATTGCCATCAAGATCGCGGCAAATCAGTATGGGGCAATCCCGAATTGTGGTCGTTACATATGAACCTGGGCTTGCAAGTTTCTCGGCATGACAAACCCATTGCCAGGTTCTGGCGAAAATCACCTTTTTTTCAATTTCAAAAATTTCTTTCTGGCAATAGGTTTCAGCCCGTAGGGAATGTGACTCTCCAGGTTCCTTTGTCCACCCATGAGAAAGCCATGACAGATCAATCTCGTTCATGGAATCCAACATAGTATTCATCCTCTCCAGATTCAGTTTCTTATATTCCGTATATTAAATAAATCAACAATCAAATCCCAATGTGTCAATTATGATCTTTGTGAATGACATGTTAATCCTGATACACTCCCTGTTTGGTTATCCTGTTAGGTATCAGAAATTCAACAATGGCTGCAAATATTATGAAAAACGTACCTGCAAATTTGCTTGGGCCAAATGGTTCGTCCAAAAGGATATAGCTTGATCCTATTCCCGACAGTATTTCCATGGAAAGAAGGAAACTCATCAAGGCAGGTGCGATCAAGGTGCAGGTCCACAATGATAAGGCAAGCAGTGGGGCAAAGTAAAGTGTTCCTAACAACAATGGCACATAACCATGGGTCAGCAAGGTTTCACCATCAGGAAAAACACCCAGCTGGGAACCACCAATCAAGGCTATAAGCACTCCAATCAGGACCGACCCTACAATGGCGATCAGGGCAAGTTGGGGGAATTCTCGCTTTTTCGTAGGGGATGTGAACAAGAAAGAGATGCCAATGGACCAGCACAAGCCTGAAACAAAAGCCATAAGGTCTCCAATATTTATGGAATCAAAGGATATAACCCAATCAAATACAAGAACGACACCCAAAAGGGAGGATCCAATGGCCACTAAGCTTGGCCATCTCCATTTTCTTCCCAAAAACAGGCATTCGATTATGGTGCTCCATGCTGGGGAAAGGTAAAACAGCAGCACGGCCTTAGCTACCTCAGTAAAGGATATGGCAATGAAAAAAGTCGCAGCCCCAATTCCTACAATGAATGCACCTATGGAACTTTTGACTGTCGTTTTTGTAAATCCGGAAATAAATCCCACATACAACACCAGGAATATGGCGGCTCCTATGTTGAGGAATATACCACCCCATATTCCATCAAAACCAATCTGATTTACATACCGAACCGGAATCCAGCCCAACCCCCAAACCAACGCAACAAAAAAGGCACATAATTCAGGTATGCGCCGATTTGATCTAATTTCCATTCCCATTCTCAAGATAATTGCAAGAATTCAAAACCAATAAGGCATTCAGGTCAACGAATTATTGGCTTAAGACCATCATTTCTGTCAATGGGAATTTCCACAAAATTGACCTTAAAAAAGAGGATTTTTTTCTTAACATTTTTTGGTGTGCCAATATTTGACCCCTTCATCAGGTCTTGGACTAAAAGCAGGTCCCGATTGGTACCATTTTGGTAATTGAACCAAAGGCAGGGAACTTACTTCTTGACAACCCTCAATCCAAGGTCTCTCAAGGCTTCATTTGTTGGTACAGAAGGAGCGCCCAGCATCAGGTCTTCGGCTCTTTGGTTAAGGGGGAATAAAATGACTTCCCGAATGTTCTCCTGATTGGTCAGCAACATGATGATGCGGTCAATCCCCGGAGCTATACCTGCATGCGGTGGAGCGCCGTATCGGAAGGCATTGACCATGCCACTGAAATTTGTATCCACAAAATCCTTGTCGTAACCGACAATCTCGAAAACCTTGTAGAGGATTTCCAACTTATGGTTTCGAACCGCTCCCGAAGATAACTCAACGCCGTTGCAAACAATGTCATATTGATATCCCAGAACAGCCAGTGGATCGTTGTTTTCCAATGCTTCCAATTCACCTTGCGGCATGGAAAATGGATTGTGCGAAAAGTCAAGTTCACCAGTCTCCTCATCCCGTTCAAAAAGAGGAAAATCCTTTATCCAGCACAATTCAAACCGATCCCTGTCAATCAGGTTCAACTCATTCGCCATGACATCCCTTGCCTTGGCCGCAACATGTACAAAACCGGATGGCTTGCCACCCAGGAAAAAGGCCGAATCACCTGCATCCAGACCAAGCTGTTGCCTGATGGCTTCGGTTCGATCGGTACCGATGTTATTCGCCAATGGCCCTGCACCGACAACCTTGCCGTCTTCAACCCGCCAAAAAATATATCCCATGCCAGGCAAACCCTCACCTTGGGCAAAGGAGTTCATCCTGTCACAGAATCTTCGACTGCCGCCACCCGGTGCAGGAATAGCCCTGATTTCATTACCTTTCACCTTCAGTAGATTGGCAAAAATCCGAAATCCTGATTCCTTGAAATGCTCACTGACAATCTGCATTTTTATCGGGTTCCTCAAATCGGGCTTGTCAGTCCCGTAGGTCAGCATTGCTTCCCTGTAGGTGATCTGTGGAAACTCCTTGGTTACAGGTTTGCCACCGCCAAATTCCTCGAAGACACCCCGCATTACAGGCTCGATTTCCCTGAATACATCCTCCTGTGTGGCAAAACTCATTTCGACATCGAGCTGATAGAACTCTCCAGGTGACCGGTCAGCCCTGGGATCTTCATCACGAAAACATGGCGAGATTTGGAAATAGCGATCAAAACCGGCAATCATGATCAACTGCTTGAACTGCTGGGGGGCTTGAGGGAGGGCATAGAAATTTCCCGGGTGAAGTCTGGAAGGTACCAGAAAGTCCCTGGCTCCTTCCGGTGAAGAAGCGGTGAGAATGGGTGTCTGGAAATCCATGAAACCTTGGCTCTCCATCCTATTGCGTATCCAGGATATCACCTTGGAGCGTAAAACAATCCGATCATGCAGGCTTTGGCGTCGCAAGTCGATAAAACGGTATTTCAGCCTTGTCTCCTCGGGATAATCAGGTTCTCCAAAGACTGGCAGGGGAAGGTCTTCAGCGGCACCAAGTATTTCCAGTTTCCTGATGAATACCTCAATCTCGCCAGTGGAAATCTTGCTGTTGACAAGTTCTGGATCCCTCAATCTGACTTCACCTTCAATGCATATGACAAATTCTGCCTTGAGTTGTTCCACATCGGTGAAGACCTCACTGTCCGGATCTGCCAATACCTGTGTGATGCCGTAGTGATCTCGCAGGTCAACAAAGAGGACCCCACCATGATCCCTGATCCGGTGAACCCAACCAGAAAGACGAACAGTCTCGTCGGTCTGGCCACGGTTCAATTCTGCGCAGGTATGCGTTCGATATTTATGCATCAAATCCTCAAGAAAAAATCAATTGCACCAATTTGCATAATCAAGACAAGTTCTCAATCAGGTACCCGTTCACTTGTTCAATGAGAATTCTTTGATTGAAAAAGGAGAAACACCGTAATACCCAAAGGATAACTAAGGTTTACCAACCTGAATTACCCATTTCCAATTTTGAAATTAGTCAATTAATCCCAAATTGTCGGCTTTCAATAACTGGTGTTGATTTTCTTCCCTTGAGGTAATCCACTTTTACAATGGATGATTCAGCCACTGACTGTAAAATCCTTCCAGGTCGGGACAGAAATCAAAGGTTATGGGATAACCGGGTGAACAGGCCTCGACTTCCAGCAGTGTTCCGCACCCCGGACAGATGAATTCACGAATTTCCATCCAGGAGGGATCACACACATCGGCATGGGGATAAATTCCTTCGAGATCCTCCACAGTGTTTCTAACCCGAAGAACAGCCTGAAACTTCCAGTTTTTCCTGTAATCTCCAAATTCATGACCACAGCTGCATTTCACAATGCGCTGTTTCCCCTTTTGGACAATGAACAGATGTTCTCCGATCGGCAGGAGGATTTTTTCATCCCATTCAACCTTGTCCTGATAGATTTCCAGAATCTTGAAAAACCTGTCCCTGTCCTTGTAGGAACTCATCAGATTTTTTGTCTGTGGCCAAGGCAGTTGTCCATCGAGAAGAAGCCTGTATTCCTCCCTTTGCCGGTTATTCATTGCTCAAGTCCACCTGTTCATTCTGAGGATAGGCGAAACCATTTTCAAGTTGCCAGAATGCTCTGAATTCCTGGGCAAACTCCTCCGAAAGATCCATGGCCGCACGGTACATTTTCAGAACCTCCGGTGAGAAATCACCCTGCTTCACCTTGTCTTTTTCAGACTCATACCATTCCATCACAGGTACAGCGTCCTGAAGTCTTTCTGTTCTCAATCTCTTTCTTGTCTTTTGCGTTTGTGAAAAATCGATCTCCAACGTTTCATCATCAATGGTTCCCTTGAACCTTATACCATGGACCCTTTCGCCATGAATTTGTGAGGAATGGCCTTGGATGATATCATCCAGAACAAGTACGGGATCCCTTTCGAGTGGATCACCATAACCCCCTCCACCATTATAGGAATGGGTGAAAATATCCCCTTCCTTCATCGGTGCGGCAATGTGAGGTCCTTCAATGATCTGCTGATTGCCCTGATAAAATTGTTCCAAATCATTCTGATCCAATCCCGTGGAATGGGCCAGAGGTCTGCGCTGTTCAACTCGTTGATAGATATTGGAATTTCGAACGACCCTGTGCTTCTGGCAAGTTGGTGCCGGATACCCTCCACACATACCGGCATTGTCAAAGACCCTCGAGGAATGTTCTGAAGTTACAATCCTGACTTCCGGTGATTTATTGATCACCCAGGTCGACATGAAAGCATTGCCTCCTCGGTATTTTCCAGCTCCTCCGGAATTGGGAAGAATGGATCGGCCCAGATAGACCATTGGCATGTCCAATTCCCAGATTTCAATATTGCCCATGTCCGACTCGGGGTTCCATCCAACATAGGCAGTATCAAGGCCATCCTTGATGGCCAAGGCCCCCGAACCGGCTGCAGCACATTCAAAGTGAGCTATGCCAAATGGTTTGCCGTATTGGCTAATGCCTCCCATTTCAATCATGGGGCTGTTGACCTGACCGACAAAAACTTCTTCCAGGAAACCACGTGCCAAAAATCCTCGCGAGAGCATTCTTTGAAAGGCCCCATAGGCAGGCAACAGCAGTGCCCAGGACGTTGCAGTTGCACAGAATTCACTGTCGGGATTGGTCCAGGTGCCCCTGGGCAATTTCAATTGCGTTGCCAGCCAGGCACCATCATTGACCAGACCTTCAAAATTCATATGCTGGGTAAGGGTAACAAACATGCCCCCATCCATTCCTGCTGGAGTACAATTCATGGAATGATACCCCCAGGGTTGTGCCCCCTCAAAATCCACTACGATCTTGCCATCCAGTTCGATGTCCATCTTCAAAGGGATCGAATAGAGCCAATCAGGGTCTCCCAGCGGTTGGAACCCTGGTTTGCCCTTCGTGACATGACCATAAAAGGTGTTGGACCGGTAGGTACCCGGAACGGTTAGTTGCCTTACTCTGGCCAATTGGGTACGTCTACCTTCCTCGATAAATTCCTTGGAAATCCTCTTGTAGAAATCGACACCAATCTCATCGATCAATTCCAATACCCTGTCCCGCATTGAGAAACAGGCTGCAACCTTGGCCTGTTCATCCAGAATCCAATAAATGGGCATTCTGAGATTGCGTTCGCATCTGATGACATAATCACGCCGAATCCTGTCATTGAGGCCAATCTTTTCGGCGCAGATGAACAACCCTTCGCCGAATCTCTCCTGAGCCAGAGCTACATCACCACCCGGTGTTATGCCACCTGCTTCCAGCTCATGACAAACTGCCCCCGCCCATCCGACCAGCTCACCCTCATGGAAAATGGGTACAACATCCATGACATCCGGGACCTGAACGGTTCCTATGAAGGCATCGTTGTTGGCGAAAATATCACCAGGATTTATTCCTGGATCATGCTCGTAGTCATTTCTGATCATCCACTTGATGAACCTGCTCATCGTATGGACATGAACCATTATTCCATTGGAGATGGCGACCGCATCCCCTTCCGGGGTGTAAATGGCAGCAACCATTTCACCAACTTCCCGTACTCCAGGGGATGCTGAAATACGACGGGCTATTTCCCTGGCCGAAACACAACCGGCCCGCAATTTCATGTGGATTGTTTCAAATTTCAGGGGATCCATATCCCTGCATTCCAAGGTTGTAATACCGTCATAACACCCGGTCTCGGCCAACATCGTCTCGCTTTCCTCCAAGCGCTTCCGCAAGACGGAATTCAATGAATTGGCCTCAGTCATGAATCAACCTTCGCTCTGGTGCCGATAATGGAGCATGGACCACTCATCCATGAATACTTCATCTCCCGGATGAATGACAAGTGTCGTTGCCGGATGCTCAATGATGGCCGGTCCCCTGATTTCATTTCCGGGTAGAATTTCATCCATTTCCCAAAGCAGCGTCTTTTCCCACCTGCCGTTGAAATAAACTTTTCGATGCCCCTTGCAAGTCCGTTCTTCGGGTTTGGATTTGCCCAATCTTGCTTTCTTGAGGCGGGGCTTGATTTTTTCTACCGAAGCAATCATCCCCATTTCCATCACCGAAACACTGGTCTGTCCATAATCGGATACGCTTCGGTTGATGTTCCTGTAGATATTTCTGAAGGTCGAAATAACCAGGTCAAATTCATCTGCACCATTGATTTTATCAATCGGGGAATACACTTCCACATCTTCAAGTTGACCTGTATACCGCATGAGCAGAAAGGGTTGGAAACCTATCTTGTCAGCTGAATGGCCTTCGGAAACCATTTGTTCCAGTGCCTTGTTTTTCAAATCATCCCAAATATTGTTGATGGTGAAAACCGCTTCCTGAAGGTCCGTGAAGGGAGTATCCAGGGGAATATCCAAATGGACGGATCGACTGAACCGTTTTTGAAAATCAGCGGTTGTGCATCCGAATGCCGAGAAGGCCGCTGCGAACTGAAACGTAATGATGTCCTTGAAGCCAATTCCCCGACTGTAATCTCCCAGATGAAGCGGTCCTGAACCACCGTAGGACAGCAGGGTGTATTCAGAGGGGTGTATGCCCTGAGCCGATAGCAACCTTCGAAGGGCAACCCCAGCCTCAGAATCCAGCATATTGATCATGCCCTCAGCCACATCGTAAACATTATCCACACCGAGTAAATCCACACAGGTTTCCTTGAACTTTTCATAAGCCAGGTCAACATTCAATGTGACTTTTCCACCCAGAAAATAATACGGGTTCAACCTTCCCAGAATGGCATTGCAATCGCAAATGGTCGGAACAAGATTTCCCTTGTCAAAACAGATTGGTCCAGGTTCGGAACCTGCACTTTCAGGACCCAGACTCACCTTTTTGGTCAAGGGATCCACCTTGACATGCATCCCGGCACCAGCACCAATGGTATCCATGGCTATCAGGGGCAGGTTTAGTTTGAATCTGCCGATCAAGGGTTCCTGATCAATCCTGATTTGCCCCTTGGAAATTATTCCCATATCAAAACTGGTTCCTCCCAAATCCGAAACCACAAGGGAATCATTTTTGATTATCTGGCTTATGTACCTGGCACCAAGAACGCCACCAATGGGACCTGATACCATTGTTTCATGGAGATTCGGGTGATTGATTGAAGTCAGTCCTCCAAAGGATTGAAGTGTTTGCACACCATACCTGTAGCCATTTTCCCTGGCTGCCTTTTCAATACTCTTCAGTTGTTTTCTTCCCCCGCCTGTAGCATAGGCCTCAATCAAAAGTGAATTCAACCTTGATTGTTCCCTTATTACTGGTCTGACCTGATGACTGCACAGCAATTCGGTTTTGGCCTTTCGACGTAAAAGAATGGTTCTGGCTATCTCTTCGGCCAGAATTTCATGTGAGGGGTTGACCTGGGAAAAAAGGAAGCAGATGCAGATGACTTCGACTTCCTTTTCCACCAATGTATTGACAGCCTGCTCAACCTCGTGTTCATACAAGGGGATGATCTCATCTCCCATATGATCCATTCGTCCAGTGACGCCATGGGTATTTCGGCGGGCAACCAAAGGGGGAGGATGGTGATGGGTAACAGCATGCAGCCGGTCTGCATAGGAATAATCCCCCCATGATTGAAGGCCCCTCCCCATCAGGACCATATCCTCGATACCCTTGTTGGTAATAAGGCCAATGTTGCGCCCTGTTCGCGAGAGGAGTACATTCAACATCCCAGTACCGGTGTAAAGTACAACCTCTACACTGGCAAACATGTCCTCGATTGCTATTCCCCGGTAGTCAGAAGCTTCGATTGCCGATTCAAGAAACCCTATGGATTCGAGTTGCGGGGTTGTGGCTGCCTTACCTATGGTGAAAGTTCCATATTCATCCACCAAAATGGTATCAGTCATAGTGCCACCGGCATCAATTCCTGCTACAACTGGTCGGGCTGATTTCATTTCTTGAAACTATACTCTAACAATTGGATTGGTACACATCTGGATTCCATGTTTTGTCTGCTGAAGGAATAATTTACTTTTTCATTTATTGGAAGAGGTTTCTGAACCAAGGGGATGAAATTTATATTGCGATTATCTTTACTGCTAAAACCCCTATGATATCGCATTTTAACCTGAGAGCCTGAATCATAAGCCACAAAAACAATAAAAATGATGCTCTTCACCCTGAAATTCAGAACCGGCTTGGAACAAAAAATGGTTTCTTTGCTGGAAATGTATTGAATGTGCTACATTTTTCGACTTGTGGAACAGGCTCTTGGAAATATTGAGGGCACCGTAGGGACATTTATAAGGAATACAAAAGGAGAAGGAAATAATTTAGTTGCTTCTCCTGCTTATATAAGCCCGCATCATGCGGTCTGCTGACATGGCTATCAGTGCCATACCCAACCCGGCCACTATTCCACCCCCTGCATCCACCTTACTCAAGGCCAAATAGATTTGCTGACCCAATCCCGTAGTTCCAACCAGGGCAGCTATCACCAACATGTTAAGGCCAAATAATGTCGTTTGATTTATCCCCACCAAAATCTGGGGAAGAGCAAGTTTCAGCTTGATTTGCCAAAATATCTGGGCTGGGGTGCATCCGCTTGTTATGCCTGCTTCAATGGCGGTTGGGGAAACGGTTCTGAGCCCCTGTTCGGTATACCGGATCATGGGAACTATGGCATAGGCGATGATTGCCAGCAAAGCAGTAAAGTCTCCAACCCTGAAGAACATGACGGCAGGAATGAGCAACACAAATTGAGGCAGGGTCTGCAAGGTATCGTTGATCGGTCGGATTATGGCTGAAACCCTTTCTGATGTTGAAGCCCAAATACCCATCAAACCACCAAGAACAATACAGATGGCAACAGCGACGGAACAAAGATATATTGAAACAAGGGCAGGTACCCAAATTCCGGATACCATAAGGAAAATCAGTGAGCCTGCAACAAACAGGGTTACCCTTGACCCACCCAGAGAAAAGGCGAGGAGAGGTAGGACAGCCAGGTAAACTACCCAGGATATTCCTGTTATGCCAAAATAAAGGATACTAGCGATAAGGGGAATGGCAACAGCTATTTGCCAGTGTCGAAAGTAAAGGGCAATTGCTGCTCCCATAAAAATTATGAACCAGTATATTCCTATAATCGTGGGAGTAAGTGCAAAACCCCAGGTAATCGGGAATATTGACCTGGTGAACCCCAGTTTGACCGGTAGAAGTACAAAATATTGCATTTGGTTTTTCGAGGTTTCCAGAAAATCACCAAAATTGGCGATGATATTGAATACCAGTGTATTCATCGCATCGGCCGGATAAAATTCAAGAGCCTTGGGCCAAATCCTGAGTGGCTCGATGAATATGGCCAAAATATAGGATATGGCTGCAATTCCGATAAAACCGATCATGAATTGCTTAAGCCTTAACCCTGTGTGGCTTTCGGTCGGAAGTTGTCTCTTTGCGTAGGAAAGCGTAATCCTGTCCAAGATTATGGCCAGACAAACAATCACCATGCCAGCCAGTATGCTCTGGCCAAATTGAGCCTTTCTCAATCGTCCCAGAACCTCCCAACCAATATCCTCAAACCCACCTATGATGGCTGCAATAATGACCATACCCAAAGCAGCCATGGTTGTTTGATTTACTCCAATCAACATCTGTGGGAAGGCGGTTGGAACCTCGACCCACCAAAACCTTTGCCTTGGCGTACACCCGGACATGGTACCCGATTCCCTGATCTCCGGGGGAACTCTATTCAGCCCCAGGATCGTATTACGAACCATGGGAGGAGTTGCAAAGATTACACTGGCGATCAGTCCAACTACTGGCCCAAACCCGAAAAGCAGCAATATGGGGATAAGATAGGCAAAGGCCGGTATCGTCTGCATGAAGTCAAGCGTTGTCTGGATGGCCACATTGGCTTTTGGCGACTTATGGCCCCATACCCCTAGGGAAAAGCCCAAAAGTACGGCTAGAGGAATACAGATTATGACGAGGGAAAGTGTGTTTATACCCTCGTACCAATAGCCAACAATGACGATGTAGAGAAGAAGGGCAAGGGTGAGTATTCCGGTTCTTCCACCACCACCTTGCCAGGCGATGAATGTTGCCAGGGAAGCAAAGGTCAGCCAGGGAAGCCATTCCAGAAACCCTTGGACTGCCCTCATTGGCCACTCCAGAACACGGCTGATAAACCTGAAAAACCATTTGAACAGATCAACGAAGCCAAACATGATCCAATCCAGAAATCCGGCTATTGGTACTTGTAATGATTCCGGAAATTCAAACAACAACTTCAGATCACTGCCAAGGATCATCACCAGCGCAGAAAAGAAGAGGACTCCACCCCACAGAATTGGCAATATGTTCTTTTCTGCTAGCACTACCTTATTCGGCCGAATTAACCTTGTAAGGATTTGTTCAGCCAACCTTCTTCTCGTCCCGATACAGTGCCCTGATTATGCTTGCAGGTGTCAAGATACCATGACATTCACCTGATTCATTGACAATTTGAACTTCCTCGGTTTTGCCATCAAACAAGCGCATGGCCTCTTCGAGAAGGGTATCAGGTTTGACCGAGGGGCGATCCACATCCTTCCCATCCGGTGGTTCCATGATGGATTGGGCCTCAATGATTTTCCATAAGGGAACCTCACTGGTGAATTTTTTCACATAGTCATCGGCCGGTGCAAGTACGATCTCGCTGGGTGTCCCTATTTGAACAACCTGCCCGTCCTTCATGATGCATATGGTGTCAGCCAATCGCAGCGCTTCATGGAAATCGTGCGTCACAAAAACAATGGTTTTATTCAACTGCTTTTGCAATCGCATAAATTCATCCTGCATTTGTGTCCGGATCAATGGATCCAAGGCAGAAAACGGCTCGTCAAGGAACCATACTTCCGGTTCCGCAGCCAATGATCTGGCAATTCCCACCCTTTGTTGCTGCCCACCGGACAGTTGATGTGGATAAGAGTTTTCACGCCCTTCAAGCCCGACGAGATCAATCATTTCGTTGGCCCTCGCCGACCGTTCATTTTTGGATATGCCCTGTGCCTTCAGGGGAAAGGCAACATTCTCCAGAACATTGAGATGAGGAAGAAGGCCAAAATTCTGGAACACCATTCCCATTTTATGACGCCTGATCTCAATCATGTCCTTTGGACTTTGATTCAAAAGATCCAACCCATCCAGTTCCACTTTGCCGAAACTTGGTTCCACCAGACGAGACAAACATCTCAAAACAGTGGATTTACCTGAACCCGACAGCCCCATTATTATGAATATTGAACCGGTGGGGATATTGAATTGCACATCACCACAGGCAATGATACTGTCATTTTCTGTCAGCTGCTGAAATTTTTCCTCAACATTGAAACTACCGACTTCGCCAGTGAAATATTGTTCAGGATTTTTGCCATAGACCTTCCAAAGGCTTTTGCAACTCAATTTTACCGAACTGGCAGAAGGCATCAATAAACACCTTTTGCCTTGATTCTAGATTTGACGAACAAGGATCTGCCTCTTGTTCGGTCCGGGCTGAAAGATCAACTTCCCATGGCTGAGGATACCCATGAACTCCATCTGTCTTCATTATCCTCCAGCCATGTACCGGTTACCTCAACGATATCGGCACCTTCAACATCAATCTCATACATCATTGCTTCCTGGGAAGAATTGTCAAGTTGATAGGAAGAAAGCAAATCCCAGGCGGCTGGCCATTTTTCCTGGAAACCGGACCAGGCGATTTTCATTGTCTCAGGCTTGAATACACCACAATCATGTGTTGCATCGGGATTCATGCCCCAGGCTGGGTCCGTATCACATCCCTCTTCATAAGCAGGTAAATCAACCCAAGCCACCTCGCCGATTTCAGCGAAAACATAATGGGGTTGCCAGAACATCATGAAAATTGGCTTTTGGGCGGCATCGGCAGCCTTGATTTCAGCAACCATCGCTCCTTCCGTCCCGCCAGGTACGGCTTTGTAATTCAGCCCCAGAGCGGCAATAATCATTTCCGACCGATTACCCCAATCTGCTGGATAGGCGAGGAATCTTCCCATGGGCAGGGTTTCGGGTGTCACCAGATTTTCTGCACAATCATTCATTGCTTCCCATGCCGGCAGACCTGGACACATGTCTTCCATGAATTTCAGGTATACCCAGCCTTCACCGGCATTCAATCCAAGCGGACCAATATCCACAATCGTTCCCTCGGCTTTTTTGACCGGGTAAATATCTCCTAGATTATTTGTCCATCCTTCCATGGTTGCATGAATGTCGCCGTCTGCAAGGGCCTGGAATTGCGGATAATTCCCGGCATTGACATATTCAACAGAGTATCCCAGTTTTTCAAGCAATTGGCCGGCAATATGGGTGGAAATATGCTGTCCGGTCCATTCGTTGATGGCAAGTTTGATAGGTGCATCAACATCACCCAATTCTTCTGAACTGACTTGCAGGGCAGAAAGCAGAAATCCGCCTGCAATCAGAAAAGACAGGATCAAATTTGAGATTTTTCTGGAAATCATCACAAACTCCTTTTGAATAATTGAAATAATGCTTCAATCTACAGAATATTTTCAAAAAAAGGAAAATAATTTGAATGCGAAAGATAAGTGGTTTGATTTACCATAGTGCCCCACCTGTTACCTGGATGTTTTCACCAGTGATACCCAAGGATTCATTCCGGCAAAGATGGGCAGCCAGAGATGCAATTTCATTGGGTTGAATCATTCTTCCCTGAGGATTGCTGGCAATAATTTCCTTTTTCAAGGCATCCGCTCCCCTCCCCTTGTCATCTTTTTCAGCTATTTGGGACACATTTTGTTCCATGAGTTCAGTCTCGACCCATGTTGGTGAGATCATCACACAGGAAACATTATGCGGCGCGCCTTCAAGAGCCACACATCTCGTCAGACCAAGAAGTCCTGACTTAGACGAACAATAGGCCGGATTATCAGCCCAACCGGCTGATGCTGCTGTCGAGCCAAGATTGATTATCCTGCCCCATTTGTTTTCAATCATGATTGGGAGGCATGCCCTGATGGTTCTGAATGCACCAGTGAGGTTCGTATCGATTACCTTTTCCCACAGATCATCAGAATGGTCACATACACCCTGTTCAACGGTTATACCAGCAGCATTGACCAGAATATCGATTTTCCCGAAGCGTTTTACCGCCAACCTTGTCAATCTGTCAATGTGACTCTGTTCCCGTACATCAAGATGAGAAACAACTGTTTCGTTTCCGTATTTTTTCAGTATGTTCTCGACTTGTGCCATTTCGAAACTGCTGGGATAATGGGAGGCATCCTTTTGACTCGTCAGGTTTTCCTTGCAAAACGACCCGGCGATCACGTTTGCCCCGTGACTTGCCAATTTTTTTGCAACAGCAAGTCCCTGGCCGGTTAACCCGCCAGTTACAAAAGCGACCCGACCCTTCAGATAAAAATTCTTATTCATTGCGGCACTCTCTGACCGTTATAATCCACTATATTGGTTCTAATTGTTGAATAATAACAAAAAAAATACAAAATTCTGGATTCACAAATTTAACTTCCATTTCCAATTCGGAGATTTGAATTTTTTTTATAAATTGCTAATGGAAATTGCCATATTCGAAGTGTGGGGAAAATAAAGTAGGGTTTGTACCCCAAAGATGTAATATTGAAATGGGTTGAATGTTACAAATGTGGGAAAAATGGTTTCGCTTTTACCTTGGGAAAGCCATCATAAATGGTAAATTGTCTGTGCAATTTCCCAGTGGTGAAGTTGTTGTGTTTGGGAAAGACAATACCGAACCAATCAAGCTTAGAGTCATCAACGAAAAAGCTCTTAAAAGCCTGTGTTTGAATCCCGTTTTGGCTTTGGGAGAGACTTACATGGATGAGGGGATGACCATCGAAGGGGATGATTTGAAAGGTTTGGGGAAATTGGTATTTGCCAATATTGGAGATCTGCAACATTCTCCTGTCCCCAGGTTCATCAACTTTTTCATGAAATGCATCCGAACAATCAATCAATTCAACAACCAGATCAGAGCCAGGAAAAACATTCAGCATCACTATGACCTAACAGATGAATTGTATGAATTATTCCTTGACAAGGACAGACAGTACAGTTGTGCCTATTTTACTTCCCAAGAAAACTCCCTGGAGCAGGCTCAAATTGATAAAAAGAACCATATTGCAAAAAAACTCCTGATCGAGCCCGGCATGGATATACTTGATATCGGCAGTGGTTGGGGAGGTTTGGGTCTCACCCTGGCCAAGGATCATGGTGCGAGGGTCAAAGGGGTTACCCTGTCAACCGAGCAGCACAAGATTTCCAATCGAAGGGCCCGGGAAGAGGGCCTGTCTGATCGTGTGGATTTTTCCCTGATGGATTATCGAGCGGTGAAAGACAAATTTGATAGAATCGTATCGGTAGGCATGTTTGAACATGTTGGCGTGCCCCATTATCGCGAATATTTCAGTTCCATTCGAAGTTTGCTTAAGGAGGATGGCGTTGCCCTCCTGCATACGATTGGAAGATCAAGCCCACCGGCCGGCACCAACGCCTGGTTGTCAAAATATATTTTCCCGGGTGGCTATGTACCAGCCCTTTCAGAAACGATGCAGGCCATTGAAAAGGAAGGGTTGATGGTCAATGACATTGAATTTCTTCGATTGCACTATGCCGAGACTCTTGCCCATTGGTACATGAGATTCATGAGTAACATCGATCGAATCAGGGACATTTATGACGAACGGTTTTGCCGGATGTGGAGATATTATCTTGTCATGTGTGAAATGTCATTCCGGTATGGGGGATTGGCTGTTTTTCAAATCCAGCTGAGTCATAAAAACGATATCGTCCCCATAACCCGTGATTACCTATACAAGTAATCTTGGTTTTTTCACCAATCATAATTAAATCCTACCCGGACATGGTAACCCCCATGTGCTTTCCATGATGCATATCACCCGGATACCCAATGCCTAAAAGAACTGACATATCCTCAATCATGATAATCGGGGCAGGTCCCATCATCATTGGTCAAGCCTGCGAATTTGACTATTCGGGTGCCCAAGCTTGCAAATCCTTGAAAGAGGAAGGATATCGAATTGTCCTAGTCAATTCCAATCCGGCAACAATCATGACTGACCCGGAAATGGCCGATGCCACCTATATCGAACCCTTGACCAGGGAATTCCTGACGAAGATCATTGCAAAGGAAAATCCTGATGCACTGCTTCCCACCATGGGAGGTCAAACAGCATTGAACCTATCCCTGGAACTCTACAACAGCGGTGTTCTGGATGAACATGGGATTGAACTGATAGGAGCCAATCAGAAAGCAATCAACAAGGCAGAGGATCGGTCTCTGTTTCGCAAGGCGATGGATGAAATCGGTCTGGAGAGTCCCAGATCCAAGATCGCCAACAGCATTGAAGAAGCCATGGCATCACTTGATGAAATCGGTTTGCCGGCAATAATTCGACCAGCCTTTACCTTGGGCGGGACAGGCGGTGGTATTGCCTACAACAAGCGGGAATTTGAGGAAATCTGTCAAAATGGCCTCAATGCCTCACCAATCCACCAAATACTCATTGATGAGAGCCTTCTTGGTTGGAAAGAGTACGAAATGGAGGTTGTCAGGGACAAAAAAGACAATGCAATCATCATTTGCTCAATCGAGAATGTTGATCCGATGGGTGTCCACACGGGTGATTCAATTACGGTTGCACCGGCCCTGACGCTGACGGACAAGGAGTATCAGCGAATGCGCAACGGCTCACTGGCCGTTTTGCGTGAAATTGGTGTGGAAACCGGTGGATCAAACGTTCAATGGGCTATAAACCCAAACACTGGCCGGATGGTGATTATCGAGATGAACCCCAGGGTTTCCCGATCCTCGGCCCTGGCATCAAAGGCGACGGGATTCCCCATAGCCAAGGTTGCTGCCAAATTGGCCGTGGGTTATACGCTTGATGAATTGACCAACGAAATCACGGGTGTTACCCCTGCCTCTTTCGAACCAACCATAGATTATGTGGTAACCAAAATCCCCCGATTTTCCTTTGAAAAATTCCCTGAAGCAAAGCCTGAATTAAACACGGCCATGAAATCGGTCGGTGAAGTCATGGCCATTGGAAGAACTTTCCATGAGAGTGTTCAGAAGGCCCTGGTGGGTCTCGAAATCGGCTTGAACGGATTTGATGAAATTGACATTGCGGGTGCTCCCTTTCAAGAAAGCATGAATCAAAGACCCGATGACGAAGATATTGTATCGGCCCTTTCCAAATTTTCCCCTGACAGGCTGTTGACAATAGCTCAAGCCATTCGACATGGTTTTACCGATGAGAGAATTAACCAGATCACCCGGTATGATCCTTGGTTCATTGGTCGTATTAGGGAAATAGTCGAAGCAGAATTAGAGCTTCAAGGCATGCAAATGCTCAATGACAGGCAACACTTCATAAAATTGAAGATGATGGGATTCTCTGATGCCCGCATTGCCCATCTTCTAGGTCAGGATGTGGCAACGGTTCGCAAGAAACGACACAAGGAAGGGATACATCCTGTTTTCAAGAGAATTGATACGTGTGCAGCGGAGTTCGAATCCCAAACGCCATATCTCTACTCCACTTATGAAGTCAGTACATTTGATGAGCCGGAATGTGAGAGTAGGCCTACTGATAGGTCAAAAATTGTTGTTCTTGGCGGTGGTCCCAACCGAATCGGCCAGGGTATAGAATTTGATTACTGCTGTTGTCATGCCTGTATGGCGCTTGGCAAAACCGGTTATGAAACCATCATGATCAATTGCAATCCGGAAACGGTGTCAACAGATTATGACACATCAGATCGATTGTATTTTGAACCGTTGAGGCTGGAACACGTGCAGGAAATTCTGATCAAGGAAAGCCAGAATGGTAAAATAGATGGCATTATCGTTCAATTGGGCGGCCAGACCCCCCTGAAACTAGCCAATGATCTGGCAAAAGCTGGATTCCCGATACTTGGAACTTCTCCAAAAGCCATTGACCGGGCTGAAAACAGGGAACAGTTCAAGAACCTGCTTCAGGATTTGGGGCTTGCCCAACCCGACAATGGTACTGCCTTTGGTCTTCAGCAGGCTCGCGAGATCGCAATCAGGATCGGTTATCCGGTTGTCATCCGACCTTCTTATGTATTGGGAGGCAGAGCAATGGAGATTGTTGGCAACACTGAGCAACTTGAGGCCTACATGCAACAGGCAATAATTGCCTCGGGCCACAACCCCGTCTTGATCGACAAGTTTCTTCCCGATGCCATAGAAGTTGATGTCGATGCCATTGCCGATGAAGAAAATGTATATATTGCCGGCATAATGGAACATATTGAATTGGCCGGCATTCATTCCGGAGACAGCGCCTGTTCCCTTCCCCCGCATACATTGGATAAGGAAACCATTGATAAACTCAAGGACCAGACTGAACTCCTGGCATTTGCCTTGAAGGTAAAGGGTCTCATGAATGTTCAATATGCCGTTCGGGGAAAGAACATTTTTGTATTGGAAGTTAATCCAAGGGCCTCGCGAACAGTTCCCTTTGTTGCCAAAGTTATTGGAAAACCCGTTGCATCAATAGCAGCTAGGGTAATGGCTGGCGAGAAGCTGGCAACCTTTGACCTGGATGTTCCTGAAAATGGTCATTTTGCAGTCAAGGAAGCGGTATTTCCCTTCAAGCGGTTTCCAGGTGTTGATGGCCTTCTTGGCCCTGAAATGAAATCAACAGGTGAAGTCATGGGTCTGGATGACAATTTTGCAAGTGCCTATTTCAAGGCTCAGCTGGGTGCCGGAAACAATATCGACCCATCTGGCAAGGTATTTATCTCAATCAAGGATTCCGATAAAACAGAAATGTTCCTCAAGACTGCAAAAACCCTTGTAGAACTAGGATACAACGTGATTGCAACCAAGGGAACAGCTGCCTTTTTTCAGGCCAATGGAATCGTCTGCGAAAGGGTCAAGAAGGTTTACGAGGGCAAGCCCAACATACTTGACCTGATGGAGGATGAACAGGTTGTATTGATAATGAATACCACTGACAGCATCAGAACCATCAGGGACAGCAAGACAATCAGAACCGAAGCCATTGCCGATGGTATTCCCTACTATACGACGGCATCGGCGTCCTATTCCCTTTCCCTTGCTTTGAATGCCCAAAGGAGAAGTAAAATGGGAGTTCGGCCAATCCAGGGATTTTAAAGGGAATTATACACTTGAATCTATAAAAATAAAAAATTTTATATACTTAAGTGGTAACTATTCAGGTATCTTGAGTGCCTTGAAAATAGGTGAAATTGGTATCCCCCAATATATTTTTCTACACAATCCTGTACTTTTTTGTCTCTAAAATTCTGAAACCTTCAAGATATAGACAAAAAATCGTAACTATTCAGGTACCCAATCATTCAATATCCTGGACAGTTTGATGGTTCCTGTTGAACTCCTGCAAGTCAAGACCGCATTGTCGGGGAAGGTCTGGGGTACCATGCATCACTGAAACCGTTGTCATCACCAGGCAGGGCCGGACCATGCCGGACACGCTTCGCCAGCTGTCTCGGAAACTTGAGGTGGACCTCCCCATCCAGGCGCCGGGACAGGACCTTTCCGGATTGCCGGGGAATCACGGACCTGCCACAGGCAGCCATCACCATATGTACCATTGGCATGAACAGTGCCATTGCATTGGCGGGCATTCCTGCCTGAACTGCTGTTGAAACCCAAAGGGTACCTGAATGGTTACAAAACAAGCAGTTTAAACCTGAAGCACTTACAGTGGAAAAAAGAGAGCCTAAAACAACCTGTGTGTTTAATCGCCTCTCTGCTGAAATTTGCATACCAAACTCTATGTGTTTTTTTGCTCAAGAGTAAACAGCTTTTACCTTTTCTATTGAACTTCTTTATTAACTTCTTCAGAAATTTTTCTTTCTCTTTCTATATACTGTTTCATTAGATTTCTAAATTGTATATAATTGTCCCTATATTCACTGCATTCCACTATATTTTTACAATCTTCCCTCAATAGAAGTTGTTGTCTTTTCTCTTCCAAGGGGATTAGATCTAAAACCAGCTCTACCATAACAGCACATAACTTTATGGTTCCTTGATATAGTTTTGGTTTAAAGTGTCTTTATTTCAGGCAAACCGGCGCATTCCTGAGCAAATCTCAGAGCCTGATTCAAACTGTCCAGTGTTGTGTGTTGATACTCCTCCAAATAAATGGTACAACTTCCTTGATAGCCATGCTGAATAGCTCTTTCACACGTATCACCTTTAATTCCTTTTTGATATTTGCCTAAGTATATAGCTGGAATTGCAAAAACAGAAGACAACTCAGCTTGAAAACTGAACTCATAAAAATTGAACTCCTCGCCAGGATAGTAGGGGTATAAGTCAATCAAGGCCAAGGTTCGGAAA
>JAPORQ010000018.1 GCA_026710155.1 Paracoccaceae bacterium | reverse complement strand
TGACAGGATACTCCCCTGTCATGACCATGGAGGTTTTATTCAACTGGGTTCCAATCCGGATATCTGCGACATCTCCAAGTTTCATCAGGTGGGATTATCCGGATCGGAAGGAAAATTGCAAAGGATGAAACGCTTCATCCAAGAGATATATGATCAAACAATGAATTGCCAAATCTATTCAAATATATAATCCCCAATCTATTCTGTCTGCAATTAAATTGGACAAAATCAGGGTATTAAATACCTGACCATGCGGATTTGCAATTCACCTCCCGGTTTGAACAATTCTACCTGATGGAATCTGGGGATGCTGCCAACATCCGGACCGGAACCCGGTTGCATGAAACCCAAATGGCAATGGTGGGGAAACACCCGTTCATGGACGGGCTATCAAGCCATCCGGCTGCCACAGTCAATCCAATGCCGAAACGGGTTCCACTGCCCTCGGCCGGGGCGGTGTACATTGTCTTGCCGCAACGTCGAAAACGCCCACTGTCCCCGACGGGTGTCTGTGTCTTATGCTGCACAGGCGGCCGGCGCCCAGGCTTTATTCGTGGTGATGGTACTACGGGAGCATGATGTGTAAATTCCATGCATATCAGAAAATTACAAGTTTCAATTGTGCCTACATATGAAGTTTTTTTGGAAGGCTATATCAGGAGCCCACTATGCCGTGCCTTGGCAGGCATTGTCGCTATTCGGTAAAACATGATCATTTACTTTGCAAACAGTAACGAAGTTTTTTCACTATCATTCGATAGCGGGTTATTGCTTTTGCTTTTTTGAAAAAAATCCTTCATGAAACACAAGATATTGTCTATTACTTTTCCTGTTGTCATTTCCTGTAACTTCGCGAGTTGTTAAAGTGGTTGGCAGGCCTTCATTATCCAGGCTTGAGCTTCGGTACTGAGCAGAGGATAAAGTCTTGAATACGTTTCATCGTGATAGCGGTTAAACCAGTTAATTTCCTCGTGGGTCAATTTTTCAGGCAATATCATCGATAAATCAATGGGAACATGTGTCAGTGTCTCGAAACAGTATTGTTGATTATCATTGTTGGTGTTGGATACACTAGTGGTCACAGCAAGATTTTCAATTCGAATACCATATTCTCCCTCACGGTACAAACCAGGTTCAAGGGAGAGAATAATGTTGTCATGAATTGGTTTGGTGCTTTTTTTGGAGAGTCTGAAGGGACCTTCATGAACTTCAAGAAACTGTCCGACGCCATGCCCAGTTCCGTGATTGTAGTCCTCGTCAACTTTCTTGAGCGCAATTCTTGCAAATTTATCAATGAATTTCCCCGATGAGCCAACTTCCCATTTTGCTTCCGATACAGATATCAGGCTTTTGAGAACAAGAGTGAAATCCATCTGTTGCTTGCGAGTAGGAGTGCCGATGCAAATAGTTCGGGTGAGGTCAGTAGTTCCCTCAATATACTGGGCACCTGAATCGATGAGTATCAGATCACCATTGTTCAATCTGCGATTGGTATTTTCCTTGACCCGGTAATGGACGATTGCGCCATTGGGACCGGAACCGACGATCGCTTCAAAACTGGGACTCATGATACCCGGTTGTTTTTGTCTAAATTCCCATAACTTCAAGGACAGATCAATTTCTGTCAAATCGGTTTGTCTTGGATGATTGAAAAACCATGACAGGAATTCGACAAAGGCTACCGCATCACGAGTTTGTACATCTTTGCAGTGCATGATCTGGGTAGTGTTCTTGTGTGCCCTTGCTGCAAGGCATGGGTCGGCATGAAGTTTGACTTTGCAGGAATTTCGAAGTATATCATGGTATCTTTGTGGAGTTGTCTCTGGATCAATTTGAATTGTTCCTTCAACCCGGCCCAAAGACGTTTCAAATTCCCTGTGTGGAATAACCCTTATGCCACGATCAATTTCAATATTTTGATTTCGGGGCAATTTCCCGGGATCCACAAAGAGGTCAACATCCCCGCTGGAATAGAGGATAGCCAGGGCATGAACAATGGGAGTATATGGAATATCATTGCCCCTTATATTCAATAGCCATCCGATTGAACCAGGATTTGTAATCAAGAGGGCTGAAGCACCTGATGACTTGATTTCCCGGGATATGCGGAGCCGTTTGTTCTGATCGGTTTCACCGGCCAAATCTTCAGGGTAGTAATATATCTCAGAAACCGGAGGTGGTGGTTTTTCCTTCCAGATATCATCAACAAGATTATTTGTTGAAACCAGGTTAATTCCAACTTTCTTCAGTTTATTTTTCAGGTATTTGACTTCGGAAACCGAATGAAATAGACCGCAATACCCAACCTGTCCACCATCAGGTAAATTTTTAGTCAACCATTTGACAATCCTTTTGTTCGTGAAAGAGCACACTTCGAACAAACCGGGTAAGGTTGTTCGGGCTTCCAGCGCATAACGGCCATCTACAAAAAGTACTGCCTTGTCCAAACTTATGGCCAATAATCCTGTTGAACCCGTAAATCCAGTCAACCAGGCTAATCGCTCATCACAATCAGCCAGTGTTTCACCACGATAGATATCCACTTTGGGAACAAGAAAGGCATCAAGGTTTCTTGTCTTTATTTCCAGTTGAAGATTGTTCAATTTCCAACCTTCAAAAAGATGGTTTGGTTTTGCAGCAAAGGTTTGGGGCATTACCCTGTAAATGTAAACTGGTGGTCTTGCCGGAATCTTTTTTGTGGCAATGGATTGGCTTCAAACAGTTCTGCAAGCTGTTGTGTCATGACGCCGGCCAACTGGTCCACTTCTGAAATCGTTACTGCCCTTTGATAATAGCTTGTTACATCATGACCTATACCAATGGCAATCAGTTCGACCTGCCTTTTTCTAGCTATCATGGCTATGACCTTTCTCAGGTGGGCCTCAAGATAATTGGAAGAATTGACACTGAGGGTTGAATCGTCAACCGGAGCACCATCGGAGATGACCATTAGAATCTTTCTACTTTCGAATCGATTGACCATTCGGCCATGTGCCCACTCCAGAGCCTCGCCATCTATGTTTTCCTTGAGCAGGCCTTCTTTCATCATCAAACCAAGGTTAGTCCTTGCTCTCCTCCAGGGAGTATCACCATTCTTGTAAATTATGTGTCTTATATCGTTCAATCGGCCAGGGCTTGGATTACGTGTTCCATTGGCCCATTCAATTCTGCTGTTACCACCTTTCCACAATTTGGTGGTAAAACCGAGTATCTCCACCTTGACCTGACACCTTTCCAGTGTACGGGCAAGTATATCGGCACACATGGCGGCCAGTGAAATGGGTCTACCTCGCATGGACCCTGAATTATCCAACAACAGTGTTACAATGGTATCCTTGAATTCCGTGTCCTTTTCTACCTTGAATGACAGAGGTGTGGTGGGATTGGCAACAACCCTGGCGAGTCTTCCCGCATCAAGAATTCCTTCCTCACAATCAAATTCCCAGACCCGGTTTTGTTTGGCCATCAATTTTCTTTGGAGCTTGTTGGCCAATCTTCCTGCCGCTCCCTTATAGGGTTCAAGCTGCTGATCAAGGTTCGTCCTGAGTCTCTCCAGCTCTTCCATTTCGGCAAGATCCTCTGCTTTGATGATTTCATCATGCTTATTGGTGAATACATTATATTCGGGATCAGCTTCCGAGTATGAGGTTCTGTTGATTTCGATATCCTGCTCGTCACCTGATACTTCTTCAGTCTCACCCAATTCCAGATTATCGGCATCAATTTCCTCGGACGGTTCCCCTTCCTGACTTTCATCAAACGATTGTTCGTCAAAACCATCGGAATCCTCAGGCTCCTGTTTATCTTCATTTTCGACATCTGGCCTATCCTCGTCTGGATCGGGGGGCTCTTCATTGCTCTCCGGTTCAGAATCATCAGGATCATTCCCAAGTTGATCACCATAACCAAAATCACCAATCAGTTGGCGAACCAATCGGGCAAAATCCACCTGATTATTCAATGCGTCATCAAATCCCTTGAGTGTATTGTTACCCTTTGAATTGATTTCTTCTGAATAGAGATTGAGAACATTCTTTGCCTCTGGCGGAAGGGGCTTTCCTGTTACCCTTTCGTGAATATAATAGGCCAGGGCATCAGCAAGTGTGGCCTGATAAGCCTGCGTGATTTCGCCATGATTCTTTTTTTGGGCATCATTTTTGATCCTGGCCGTTATATTTTGTGCAACTCCCTCCATTTTCCGGGAACCCAGCGCTTCGCAACGGGCATTTTCCATGGCTGAATAAAGTTCCCTTGCGATATTACCGTTTGGTAGGTATTTCTGAAAGATATCGGAATTCTGATATTTTGTCTGCAAGGCAAAACCATCAGCCAGACCACGGGCAATTGCAAAGGCATTTTTGGATGATTTCACCCCCAGATTGGGAAGTCTGACAACATCCCCATTCAATCCGGGTGGGTCTGCTGAAAACCTGATCGTAAGCTCATCTGTCCCGGCAATGGAACGTGTCGTTTCTGTTAATGCCTTCTTGAAGGAATCTAGGTGATTTTTATCAATGGCCGCCATAAAGAGGAATCACCAATATTGATCCATCAGCATGATACTACCAGTGAACACTGGAATTCACGGTTGTTTCGGGCAGTTCTTCTCCAAAACACCTCTGGTAGAATTCTGCGACGGTCGGCCTTTCCAACTCGTCACACTTGTTCATGAAACTGACCTGAAAGGAATAGCCGACATTACGGAAAATTTCGGCATTGTCGGCCCATGCCATTACGGTGCGGGGGCTCATGACGGTAGAAAGGTCACCATTCATGAAGGCTGACCGGGTCAGGTCGGCCACGGAAACCATTTTGGAAATTATCTCTCGTCCCTTTTCGGTATTGTAATGTGGTGCCTTGGAGAGCACGATTTGGGTTTCTGCATCATGGGAGAGATAATTCAGCGTTGCCACCAGTGACCAGCGGTCCATTTGTCCCTGGTTGATTTGTTGGGTACCATGATACAAGCCTGTTGTATCACCCAAACCAACGGTATTGGTTGTGGCAAAAATCCTGAAATGCCTGTGTGGGTAGATGATTTCATTCTGATCCAGCAGGGTTAATTTGCCCTCGGCTTCGAGTACCCTTTGGATGACGAACATGACATCCGGTCTGCCGGCATCATATTCATCGAAGACCAAGGCAACCCTGTTGCGCAATGCCCAGGGAAGGATGCCTTCCTGAAACTCGGTGACCTGTTTGCCATCCTTGAGTTTGATGGCATCCTTGCCTATCAGGTCTATTCTGGAAATATGGCTGTCAAGGTTGATCCGAACACAGGGCCAGTTGAGACGGGCTGCAACCTGTTCGATGTGGGTGGATTTGCCTGTTCCATGATAACCTTGAATCATGACCCTTCGATTGTGTGAAAACCCGGCCAGAATGGCCAAGGTTGTATCGGGTACGAATTTATAGGTGGAATCGATGTCAGGAACTCTTTCCGAAGGTTTTTCAAACCCTAATATTTCCATATCCAGATCAATTCCAAAGGTTTCCCGGACTGAAATTCTTTTGGCTGGTTCTGTTGACATCATTATTCCTGTTTTGATAACCTGATAATTCACAATATCTTGCGATGGGAGAAAGAAGTCAATATTTGGCAAGGAAATTGAATTTATCAACCACAAAATGGGTTGAAGTTTGGAAACCTTTGATCAAGGATCGGGAATCTTGCGACTTCGCTTGATTTGATCCCAGGCCCAGACAACCTCTTTCAATCGATCCTCATCTGAACGGTTGCCATTGTTCATGTCGGGATGCAGATCCTTGACCAGTATCCGATAACGTTTTCTGGCATCCGATTTGCTGAAATTTCCCTCCAGATCAAGAATTTCACTTGCCCTTTGTTCCGTTTTACTCAACCTTATGGTTTTGCTGGCATGAATGGAATGATGATTCGTGTTGTCCTCTTCAACTAAATCAAAAGGGTCATTGACCTTGAAGTTGGACCATTGAAATTGACTGTGCCCACTTTTGCCATCCAAGACAAAATCATTGTTTGTGCTTTTTGTTTTCTGCTCATAGTAATTCCATTGGGTGTTGTAGGTTGCTATGTGTTTTTTGCAGAACCAAATGAATTCATTGAGATTATCGGGTGATGCCGGAGCCTTGTATTTTCCCATGCGGTTGCATCCGGCAACATGACAAGGTCTTTGCGTATCTTCTTCACCGGGAAAACTCTTTCTTGAAATGTTCTTTTTTTTCTTTGCAGCAGAGACTGAAATATCGAAATCCAAGTAATCTTTTTTCATTTCCGTCATTTCCAGAAAGTCTTCAGTAATTGCAAATTCAACTAAATTGTATAATCGGTGATATTTTTCCGAATGAAAGGATAAAACAAATGAAAATAAAAAAACAAATTCATAGCAAACTATCCACTTTTTTTCAACCGGAGATTCTTGAGGTGGAAAACCAAAGCCACTTGCACAAGGGGCATGTAGGGTGGAACGAAACCGGAGAAACACATTTTCATGTCAGAATATCCTCCCCGAAGTTCGAAAATCTCAGCAGGATAAAACGACACAGGTTGGTGCACACGGCGGTCACGCCGGAACTCATGTCTCGTATTCATGCACTTTCAATTGAAATCCTGCCATTAAAAGAGTGCATGGGCAGGACAGTGGGTGATTAGATTTCCGCCAGAATTTCCCCCAGAATCTCATTAACGATTTTAGGGTTGGCCTTGCCGGCAGTTTTCTTCATTACCTGACCTACAAAAAAACCAGCCAATTTTGGATTCTTCCTGTACTTTTCCACCTGGGACGGGTTTTCCGCCAGAACCTCCCTGATTATGGCTTCAATGGAGCCGGTGTCAGACACTTGTCTCATCTGGCGCTCATCCACGATTTTCAGGGGGTCCCCACCTTCAGACCAAATGATTTCAAACAAATTCTTGGCGATTTTGCCAGAAATTTCACCATTTTCTATCAAATCAAGTATCGATCCCAACTGTTCCGGTGAAATAGGGGATTCCTTTATCGTGAGACCTTCCTTGTTCAAACTTCCAAACAGCTCGTTGATTACCCAGTTGGCCGCCAGTTTACCGTTTCGATTGGTCACAACCTGTTCAAAGAACTCGGCATTCCCCTTTTCGGATACCAGGACATCGGCATCATAATTGGAAATACCATACTGACTGATTAAACGTTTCTTCAATTCATCAGGAAGTTCCGGAATATCACTCCTGATTCTTTCGATCCATTCCGGTTCGATTACCAGTGGAAGAAGGTCTGGACATGGAAAATACCTGTAATCATGTGCTTCTTCCTTGGACCTCATGGATCTGGTTTTACCCGTTCCCGGATCATATAATCTGGTTTCCTGCAATACAGTACCGCCATCCTCCCAGATACCAACCTGGCGATTGGCTTCAAAGTCAATTGCCAGCTGAATGAACCTGGTTGAATTCATGTTTTTGATTTCGCATCGGGTGTATAATTCATCGCTTCCGTGTGGTCTTACGGAAACATTTACGTCGGCACGCAGATTACCATTTTGCATGTTGCCATCACAGGTTCCCAAATATCTCATGATCTGGCGCAACTTAAGAATATATGCTGCTGCTTCTTCAGGGCTTCTCAAGTCCGGATGGGAAACTATTTCCATGAGGGCAATACCCGTTCGGTTCAGATCAACATAGGAAAAACTTGGATGGACATCATGCATGGATTTGCCTGCATCCTGTTCAAGATGGATGTGTTCTATTCGAACTCTTCTGACAACTCCCGGTTCGATCTCGATAAACACTTCACCTTCCCCTACCAAAGGATGATAGAGCTGAGAAATCTGGTATCCCTGTGGAAGGTCGGGATAGAAATAATTCTTGCGGTCAAATACGGAATAGGTATTAATCTCGGCCTTGAGGCCCAACCCGGTTTTTATCGCCTGTT
This sequence comes from Paracoccaceae bacterium, assembly GCA_026710155.1. Lineage (GTDB taxonomy): Bacteria > Pseudomonadota > Alphaproteobacteria > Rhodobacterales > Rhodobacteraceae > MPNP01. The sequence goes on along the minus strand of JAPORQ010000018.1, from coordinate 31,563 downwards.
CAACACAAAACTCATTCAGAACAGGTAACATGCCTGGCATTGCTGCATCTACAAAATCCACATTGCTGTTGGGTGATGTGCCAAAAGTAGTCGAAGAGGAAGAAAAAAGCTTGGCATTCGATACAACTTGTGCATGGACTTCCAATCCTATAACCATTTCCCAATTATCTTTGGTACCAACTATAATCCTGGATTCTGGTTCTCTTAGTTTTGTTTCCATCAGAAAATAAAATCCTAAATTTTATGCCTAAATATTCACTTACTTGATTGCTAGCAACGATCAGATCATACCAATTCATCAAATTAATGATCCATAGCCTTGAGCCAACTCACAATTATATTTAGATCCCCGAAACCTTCACAAATAAGTACTCATAGTGATAAGTAAAATCGTTTTTCGGCTTGTCTAGGAGGACCTTCTATAGGTTATTATTTAGTTAAAATGGTATTAGTACACGGATCATAAATGAATGAGAATGCAACAAAGCAAGGTATCTAAATTATCAGGCTACCATCCTTTTAGGTGAATTTTGTTTCATTTTCTTCCATTCAAGCAAGGCTTCCCCAAAGGCCTTGAATAACCCCAATGAAACAGGATCTCTAGTGGAATTATATTCCGGGTGCCATTGAACGGCGAGTGAAAAGCCAATATTGTCCTTGATTGAAATGGCTTCCGGTGTTCCATCTGGAGCGTATCCTTCGATAATTACCCTTGGACCACATGTTTTGATTCCCTGTCCATGCAAAGAATTTACCTGGACTGTTCCAGATGGCATTATTTTTTTGAAAATACTTCCTTCATTGAATTCAACCGAATGGCGAAGGGCAAATTTCTCATCCACAGAACCTTCGGGAGGCATGCGATGGTTCATGATCCCGGGCAAGTCCCTGATCTCGGGGTGAAGGGTGCCACCAAATGCCACATTAAATTCCTGAAAGCCTCTGCATACCCCCAGAATCGGTTGGCCTCTTTTTACACATTCCCGAATCAGGGGCAGGGTGACACGATCCCTGTTTCGATCAAAATCACCATGTGCTGGAGTTGGTTCCTCACCGTATTCTTCTGGGTGAATGTTGGGCTTACCTCCCGTAAACAGGAAACCATCAAAATTATCCATCAGTTCTTCTGTGGTGAAATGTGTAGGGTCGGAAGGGATTATGAGAGGAATCGCATTGGCGACACGTGAAATCGCCTTGGTATTCATAGTTCCTGTTGATTGTACGGGGTAATCACCTTCGAGGTAATAGAAATTACCTGTTATCCCAACTACTGGCCGGGTCATTATTTCTGATTCTATCATTAATTCGTAATTGTTCTAGGAGTTGACAATCTAGATTACCCAATTTGTAGTTATCCATACAATAATCAAGAAAGGTACCATTGTTATTAAGTATGAAACCGATATTAAAAATCAAAATATTTTCGTAACTATTCAGGTATTAAAATTGTTGATTTACATTTTGAAGAAGCCGAAGAAGCAACTTATACCATTTCAACTAAATCATAACCTATAGGCCAATCCAAAATATATAGAATTTGTATATCAAGAGGAATAACACCGATTACGCCTGATCAAGGTCATATATGTGATGGTTCTGGGGCTGCAAACTTAGCCATTGGTTGGTTCAGTGCCATGATTCTTTATCTTGTCGAATTGGTATTTAAAGATCTTTTGCCTGGCTTGAAATGTTTTGAAAACTATATTTAGTGAGTAAAGTGGACTGACCGTGCAGAAAAACATAGATGATACTTTAAAAGTATTTGTACAACAGCACTTGGCTCCAGCAGAGATGGTTCAATTAAAAACCGAAGAAGACGAGGATATTGATGGCAATCCCATCCTGCGAATCTGGGTAGTTTACAAGGCCGAAAACGACCGGATCGATCCAGAAAAAGCCGTCAGCCTACCCAGATTGTTACGTCAATCATTCGCAGATTTGTATGCATCCCATTACCCTCTGTTTTCATACATTATCCCTGAACAAGCTGATTTCGCAACCCTGCAATCTCATTTCCATTGCCCAACGATTGGTAGGAAAAGGTTGAAAGGGTAAACCACACCAAGCCGATCTCAAGCAGGCTGTGAGTACGGCCTATTATGCGATGTTCAATACTATTTGCCGGAATGGTGCTGATTGTCTAGTTGGTAAGACTCGAGGCCGCGTCAACGTGTCTGGAAACAGGCTTATCGTGCCGTCGAACATGGTTTGGCCAGTAAGCAATGTGACAAAAGAGAGATCGAGGGATTTCCCCATAGACATTCAGGATTTTGCTCGTAATTATGTGGATTTTCAGAAACAACGCCATACAGCTGATTATGATCCAGATAAAAAATTCAGGCATCACGAGGTTCTCAGTACCATTGCCATAGCCGAAGTTGCAATTAAAAAGTTTCAACAATTGGAAAGTAAGCATAGAACGGCATTTGCGATATGGGTTACAATGAAGAACCGTACTGAGTGACAAGATTCCGTCCTGTCACGATTCCTAAAGAGCCAAACACCTGAACAGAATTTCTTCCGTTGAGTTAGACCATTAAACCATGGTCAGAATATATCGGTATTGAAAACAGTAGGCGATCACGGAATTAAATCCGGCAAAAATATGCGAAAGAAATGTCCCCAAAGAATAGTTTGCTCCTGCGAAACGGTTCTTTAGCATAATCAACACTGCTGTTTAATTATAAACTGGATGTTATTTGGAAGTTATTATGAAGATTACAATTACTGGTTTGACCAACTGTGTAAATACATAGAGAAGCCAAAGTGCCATCGCATCATGGAAACATTCTTGATTTCTTTGATACCGTAGGTAAAGAACGTAACTTCAAAAGGAAGTATTGCTTAAATGTCATGTGCAAACCCTACCGGTTTTTGTCATGGTGAACTGAAGCCTGTATCTGGTTAGGTTTTCAGAATTGGTGTTATATCTCAAAATAAATTAGAAATGCGCGGTCAATTTGGCTGATAAACTATCTCCGGAAAGAGATTCGTTATTGGAGAAATACCCGGAATATCCCATCTCACCTTTGAGGTTACTGTCCGGTCTGGAGAGTTTGAAACCAAGGAAATAGTTGAATTCGGTTTTGGGCAATACTGTTGTGGACAATATTTTATCTCCACCAGCTTCAAATTTTGAGTTGAATTCAATTTCGGGTTTTGTTCTATGCACTATACCACCCCCAATCACCGGTTGGATATCCAAGGTTTGGAAATTCCTGTTTTGGCCAACAAATTGAAACCTTGGATTAATGACAAGGGATTTTGTTGAGGTTTTGTCCACAATCAGGGAAAAATCCTCACCACCGGTCTCAGAATAGGATTTACTTTTAACACCAGAATAACCAGCCCGCGCGTACCAGTTTAAAGTACCATTCCAAATTTCAAAGGAGTTGGAAATTTCTGCCGAAATTCCAGCTGAACGGGTATCCAGGGTTCCTTTGGAAGTTAAAGAGTTGTCTACGGCCGTAAAACTTCTTGAAATCTTGTGGGATCCCTTTCCCAAATGGGCAAGCAATGATAGTTTGCCGTATTTCCCCTCTTGGTAATAACCCAATCCCAAAGTTCCGAAATGCCCATCGGATTTGGCAAAATCAGAAAGTTCAATGCGAGTTTTATTGATTTTCCCCAATAGCTGGATTTGCCCATCTGACCAATTTTCAAGAAGTGGTAATCTGAAGGTACCTTCAAGCAAATTGACATCATGATCCCTTTGTTCAAAATTACCTGAATGGGACCCACGAAGTATGCTTGCTGTGAAGAATTTGCATTCCTTTGCTGGGAGGGTGTTGAATTCATCTGCTTGCCCAGTTGGTTTGTTTTCACAGTAATCATTGGGAAGGGACAGACGGTCCAAATTCCGGAATTCAGAACGCACGATTGCTCCAGCGATTTCATTACCAAAGGAGTCCAAGGTTTTTTGCAAATTGGATAATTTAACTTCCTCGAATAAATCCAAAAACACTTCATCAATATCACTGCTAAGTGACCTAGAGTCGTTCAAACCCCAAAAGACATTGGTTTGATTTCTGTTGAGCCGCCCTAGCCCATCACCAAATTCAAGGACCAACTCTAATTCAGAATTATCATCTGACTTCGTTATTTTGGTTGAAAGAAGTACTGAGGTGCGGGTAATGTTTTCAAAGGTTCCATTAATATCACCAGTTTTGGAGCCATTTGGTCTTGTATCAATGAAAACCAACGACTTGATTTCCTGACCAGAAAAATCAACTCCTCTAATAAAGTTATATTGGGATAAATCGGGAAAGCCAAAGGAGTTTACAATCAGATTCCCATCCAGATTTGCATTTCCATCAATAGAAAGGAGGTCTATATTATCCTCGGACCAATCAACATCAATTTTCAGTTTGCCTTTACTTGTCTGGATATAGGACCCTGCAAATTTTGTCGTTTTGAATTCATTTTTCCCACCAACATCCAAAGTGCCGAAATTAAAGAAGCCTGACTCCATTCCAAGTGTATCACAGTTTGTCGATGAAATTTCTATCGAACCCTGTGAAATAGTTGTGCCATGGTTGTTGAACTGCGCACAACCCTCCATCAGGATGTTGCCATTGACCAGTCCCATGTTTTGAACTACAGCGGTCTTGTTTTCAATAATACTGCCACCATGTTGTGTGCCTGCAAGTACCAGTGCATAAGTATTGGTATCGGTGTTTTCGGCAATTACTTCCCCTCCAGGATTTATGTCAACCTTGATGTTTGAATCGGCAATTTCCACAATGATACCATGAGCAGACATACCTTCAGTCCTGATTGTTCCGTTGACAGTAATGTCGATTTCCTTTTCCAAGGATTGTTCATAACCTATTGAAGAAATGCGAATACCGTCGGCTTCATTCCCTTGTGTTTCAATATCCTTTACGGAAATATCAATGTTACCCCCATTGGAATCACCCGAATTTTGAATCAGGATGCCATCTACAAAATTGGCCTTGGTAGAAATTTTCCCTGTCGAGGTTATATCAACCCGACCTGATGATCGTACCTGAATGCCTGCAAAATCATCTATTGAATTAAATTGGTCAATGTTGGATAAGGTGATGCTATCAACCTCGATTGCAATCAAACTACCGGGGGCTGAAGGATCGAATTGAACCCAAATGCCATTAACCCCTTTCCCCTCCAATTCAATATCATCCAATACAAGGGTCAATCCTTTTGTTGCATTGCCAACAACACCATGCTGAGAATCACCTGCTGTTTTTATCAAGGCATCACCTTTGGCGGTGACGGTAAAATCCTCACTATTCGAAATCGATATTCCGGGGTTGGTGGTCGGTTCTATCCCCACTCCATTTTCAAGGATTATTTCAGCGTCGTCATTATCTGAACATTCAATTCCGTTGCTGGTGTCAGAAGAAGCATCAATAACCTTTGGATCATTGTCACAGGTAATCTGGGCTCCGGAATAATTTGCAGGGACAAGAAAAGGTACGACTAGAAATGGAAGTATTCTCATGCAAGGTTTGAAAACAAACATGACACAATGGTAGAATTCATGGGTAGAAGAGCAGTGCATTAATTCCGACTGTTTTTATTGTTATAACAGTCGAGATTAACTGCCAATAATCCGAATAGAGGTATTTAGGATAATTGCAAAGGAAAAATTTAATCTGCAAAAAAAACCGAAAGAGTAATTTAAAACGATGGATATGGTTTGCGTTGAGGGTTAAATTCGTACATTCAGGTTATTTGGGTGTAAATGTTGCGAGAAAATTTTGAGAGATCGGACTTTTCAAAAGGATTTCAGAACCACCGCTTTTTGAGATTTTCCCACTTAGGAGATGTTTTTGCCATTCACGCCAGAGTTGCATGTTAATATCGGGTTTGTCCCAATTCTCACCAAGTATCCTTTGCCAGGCAAACCTGGGGGTAAGTAGACCTGACCTATGAAACTTGTCATGATCCCTTCTCTTGTTGACTTCAATTTTCCAGTCAATTACTTCCTCGAGATTTAATTCAAGATGTCCTGATTTGATCTCATTTACCCATTGGGAAAGCGCTTCCATGCTCTTTTTCGGTGGCACCCTGTTTTTCTTACCCTTGTGTTGACAGACGGTCACCCGGTTCAACTCCAGAATTGGATCCTTGGTGCTTGGGGGGCGAACCTCGAATGTTGAAAAGCTTGTGGTTCCATCTGGACTCCGGACAGAAAAAATATGACATCGACCCTTCTTGGCAGAGTTCACGTACAGGTTTCCAACACAATGATCAAGCCGATCGGATTCTTCCTTCAATGATGCCATGGTTGTTAAATTGTGTACGACCAGATCATTGTTGGTAATAAAGTCATTGGTGAGTTTTGGCCAGGAATTATTCCTTCTTTTTTCTTCAAAGTCCTTGTTGACAGGTATCTTCTCCTTCACCGGGTTTACTATTTGAAGAAGTTGTGGATAACGATTTGACCACCGGCATCCCAGATTGAAGAGATAACCCAAGAGGTTGGTGGTTTCTCCTCTCAGCAGGTTGAAACTGGTGATATTGGCCTGAAGCAGATCTGATGTGGTTGGCTGGGGGAGGGGCTTACCCATTGCCTGGATATGAAGTAGGATTCTTGGAAGGAAAATGGTTCGGGTAAAATCATCAATGGCCTCCAGGGCATCCGAAGCAGCAAAGGTAATGTGGTCAAGGTGGAAACCTTCGACTGGTATATTGGCATTCTGGGCAAGGGATTGATGAAATCTTTCCCAATTTCCTTTTGAGGAGTTCAACAATTCAGGGAGTGAAATTCCCAATCGGTTTTCCAGTGTCAGAGCACAGCCGGAGGCGATTTGAAGAAACCTGTCCCAGTCGGTGAATGAATTTGGAAGTATACTGGTATCAACCTTGTCAAGTGCCTTGAGTATGGTTTCTATCCTCAGGGTATTGGTCAATGCAAACCTTCTGGTTCGTTGTATCTCAATTGGGTGGTTATCAACATATCGAGAATCCTCCAATTCATCATCTGAGTCTGGGCTCTCCATTTTGGTTAACCGCTTGAGTTTCCCCCTGTTCAAACCGGTGGCTTCGGCTATGATGGGTTGAATGGGCTCACCAGAATCGATTGCTTCGACAGCTTTTTCTATTTTAATGAGATATTCGGCAAGTAGTGGGTAGGATTGCGCTGCCTGTATTCGATATTTTTGGTTCGGATGATCTGCATTACCATAAAACCATATGGTCTGTGCAGTGGGATTGGGAATCAATTTCAACACTTCCGATACCAGTTTTAAATCCAGCTTGTCAAAGCCGCTTGGCAAGTTAATGCTAAATTTTTTGTTGCATTCTCTCAGGATTCCAATGGATTCAAATGCACTGTCGAGTTCTCCCATCAGAATCTCGATATTTTCTGCAATGGCAAAATTCGAACCTGCATCATGCAAAATGTGTGCTGCCAAACCATGTTCGGCAATGTGTTTCGAAATCGGCAGGAATTCCTCTTGATCATTGTCAATTCCCAGAATTTCATTAAGGTTCAGACCAATATCATCGGTTGGGTCAGAATGACTGGTACCAGATTCATTTTCGATTTTGATGGGTAGGTTCGTACCCATTGATAGACCACCTATGGCAATGAGCTCCAGAAGGTTCAAAATCCTGCTTGGTGAGTTATATTCAACCGACAGATGAGGGGATAGTGAAATTTTGAGGGCTTGAGGTTGCAATACAGGTATCCCAATATCAATGTGAAGAGTACCATCCAAAGAAAAATCCTCTGTATTGAGAGAAAGTGATATAAAGTCATACCTTGGGTCTTCATCAACGTCATCGGGTTGAATAAAACAGAAATAACGTAGTGTTGATCCCTTTGATTCTGATTTGGATATCAATATCAATTTATAGACCTGTCAAATATTTCATTTTTCCTGAAACCCAATTATTACCAATGATAAAATCTGATAATATTCTTTTTCGAAGTAATTCAAACTTGAACCAATTTCAGGATTCAGGAAATGAAGGTTCCCTCGTATACTTTTTCCGTTGCTCCAATGATGGATTATACCGATCGTCATTGCAGGTTCATGTTTCGTCAAATTACCAAGCATTCCCTTTTATACACAGAAATGATTACCGCACCCGCACTTGTACATGGGAATAGTGAGAAATTATTGGAATTCAATCAGGAAGAGCATCCGGTTGCCTTGCAATTGGGAGGATCCAAGCCCGAGGAGTTGGCTTTTGCTACAAAGTTGGGAATCAAATTTGGATATGATGAGATCAATCTGAATATGGGCTGTCCTTCGGATCGAGTTTCACAAGGTTGCTTTGGAGCAAAATTGATGACCTTGCCTGAAGTGTCCAAGGATTGCATCAAGGCCATGCAGGATGCATCGGAAGGCACTGAAATAACCATTAAATGCCGAATAGCAGTTGATGATGCAAACCCTTATGAAATGTTACCTGAATTATTGAATTTGTTCAGTTCACTGGAAATCAGAAGAGTGATAATCCATGCCAGAAAGGCTATACTGCAGGGGCTAAGCCCAAAGGAAAATCGGACCATACCCCCATTGGATTACGATTTGGTTGTCAAATGTAAAAATTGGTTTCCGGATTTGACCCTGTGTATCAACGGTGGAATCAATTCCATAGAGCAATCGCAGGAACTCCTGCAAAGAGGATTGGATGGAGTAATGGTCGGTCGGTCGGCTTACCATACACCCTTAGCAATGCTCGTGGAAGTGGATCAAAGGATATTTCATTCACCACTAGAAAATGATATTGGCCTTATTATGGACAACCTGATTCGTTATGTTGAGCGTGAACTAGAAAATGGGGTTCCGATCAGAAGGATTACCCGACATATGTTGGGTTTGTTTTCTGGTATTAACGGCGCCCGAACCTGGCGAAGGAGATTATCTTCGCCCCAATATATGGATAATGCTGGTATACATGGATTGAGGGAAACGCTGGAAAAATTAGTTCCCCAAAGAAATAGATTATTTTTCGAGAACATGTAGTACCGGAATCAATTGATGAATGATGATCCTCCAACCCCTTTCAATACCCGGAAATACCATGCCCCCTAATGGATAGGGTGATTGTTCAGGAAATTGACAATACAACAACAATGACACTCGCCATTGCTGCAGAAATTATCCTTATCAACAAGCGGTTGTTGGCGTTTTCGGGTTTGGCAATATCCTCACGCAAAGAGGAGGTATCTTTCCAACAATTTGGTTTCAAGGAGTTTCCAGCGCTTGTCGCAATGTTCATTCATCTTTTCCAAACTTTCATCCGGGACCATAGCCTGCAATCAGGACAGGTCCAAACAAATCTAGTAATTGTTGAAGATTGGAGGATTCAGATCAACAGGCTGATGATCGTTCCGCCGATTCCAATGATCACGATCAAAATTCCAAATCCCACAGCATAAATCTGGATAGCAATGTTCCTGTCCCGCTTGGCGTTGTCTTCACGAAGTTTGGCAAATTCGGTATCCCGCCTGGCATTATCCTCCCTCATGCCGGCGGTTGCTTCCCCAATTTTGGCTTCAAGTTTGGCATTATCCTCCCTCATGCCGGCGGTTGCTTCCCCCATTTTGGCTTCAATGAGTTTCCAACCCCGGTCATTACTCTCGGTAATCGTGTTCATGCGTTCCTCCAGTACAGCTACCTGCTGGTCCAATTTCACGAGACCATTTTGCCCTGACATCTTTTGCCTGCTTTACTGATATTATTTTCTTCTTGAGAAAAATATAATCATCCTGTCAGGCCAAAGCAAGGAAATTTGATCCAAACTCCTTCTTTATACAATCGGGTAATTTTCGAACCAATCTACAGTGAATTTTCATGCAAACAAAGGGATGCTTAATAAGATGTTCCTGGTGACCTTTTGAAGCGGTTTCTTTGTCGCTTTCCCCTTCGCAATTTTACCTTTCCCCTTCTTTGGGGAAGCTCATTGAGAAGGGATTGTCTTTCTGCAGGCGAAAACAAAGCCCAGTTACTGATTTCTTCCGGGGTCCTGAAACAGCCGATGCATATTTTCGCATCCGGATGTATAAGGCAGACTTGTTGACAAGGGCTGTCTGGTTCGTTTCTTTTCCAAACCTTGTCCTTGGTCATCAAAGCACCTTTTTGTTTTGAAAATATTCCAGAGCTGTCTGGAGGATGATCGAGGAAGCAAAATTATCCTTCTTGGCAGCCCTTTTTTTACGTGAAGCTCCAGTTTCCAGAAGATATTTTTCAGCCGATACTGTCGAAAGTCGTTCATCCCAGAAAGTTATTGGCAAAGAGATATACTGGCACATGTTTCTTGCAAATGCCCTGACAGATTGGCACCTGGGACCTTCCGAACCATCCATGTTCATGGGCAACCCAATGACATAGCCCGCCAAATCCCAGTATGATTCGAGTGATAGCAATTTATCCATATCATTCTTGAATTTTGTACGTTGCAGTGTTTCAAGAGGAGTTGCAATCATCAAGTTTGTATCGGAAATGGCCAATCCTATCGTTTTTGTTCCGACATCCAAAGCGGCAATGGGTTTACCAGGCATGAGGGCATTAACAAATTCAACAGTTGAAGCATAGGGAGAATTTATTGACACACCCGATACATTTAAATTTTTGTCAGAAGCAATCATCAATATTATCCTGGGTATTAGTTCATGCCTGTCAAAATAGATTTATGCCGGCCATTTGAGCAACTTCACCTATATGCGATTTAATATAATCAATCAATGGATTGTCATTATCGGTATTGGCAGCCAATATATCATTCCAGATCTCGAAAGTCAGATCAGGTCTTGCAACCTGTTGGTACATCAATCCCAAATAAAATCTTGCATCAACATTCGTTGGGTCACGTTCAAGTATTGACAAAATGGCAAGTTCAGCCTCAGGTGAAACATAAAGCTGGGATGAGTAAATCATGAGTTCAACCTGGGTAACGAGGTCATCAAGTGAGACTTCTGCTCCCATGTGTGAAATCAGTTGGTTGTAGAGTAGAGAAGCCAAGTGGACCTTGCCATCGGCCAAACTGGTTTGAATGAAATTTCGAATTAAATCTAGATAATCCTTTTCGTTCTGGGCCCCGGCCTGATTCAACTGCTTGATCGTATCAATAAATTCACGTTCCCCATCTTCAAAATGACCGAGGGTTTTTATGTAGTCCGATTGACTTAACCTGTTATCCTTAAGGAACTGAGATGCTTCAATTCGCTTATTGATGGGTTGGTCTCCATAACCGGGATTTCCCAGAAAATTATGGATAAGCTGAGAGCCTATTATCAAGGAAAAAAACATTATGGTTGAAAGCAAAATTGTTGGAATGTTAACAGGCTTTAAATCAGCGACACGGGTGTTTTGAAATTGCCTATCCGAATTTAATATTTTCCTGCCCAGTTCACTTTTGGCTTGGGATAATTCATTTGAGGGAAGGAGTTCTTCACGGTGCATTTTCTCCAACTCCTCAAGCTGTCGGGCATACACCTGGAGTTCAAGGTTGCCTTCTGCCTTTCCAGTCCTTTGCTTGAAGAGTATCAAGACAATTATGCCTGATGCAATTGCTGATATAATTATTCCTGGGAGCCAAATTTCCATTCATTAGATTTGAGATTTTATCGTTGCTATTCAACCGATGAAATTATCTCTGTCCCTGTAATACCATTTCCAGAAAGTAACCATCAATCGGCATCTCCAAATCATTCTTCCAACTTGCTTGGATTCTACAGTATCTCCATATCTTTGTTAGCGACCTAAGGTGTTGTTTTTGAGGTGGATGCCTCGAAGGTTTTTTATAATCTGCCATGAGTCATTACTTTCTGGAAATGGTATAAGTAAGGTGTAAATGAATTGAGAAATAAATCCGAAAATTGTGAATTGGAAGAATATTCAAGGGGATGTTTACAGATTCAAGAAGTTGGGGGCATTCATATTGAACCATTGCAATAATCAAGCATGTATGATTTACCCACAAATACTTTAAAGGATTTATCTGGAAATAGTGCTTCATTAAGAATAAGTAACCATTTTAATTTCTGTTAATTTGTATCTTGGGCTCAGTTTTGAAAAAGTACTCGCTTTTCTCCCTCGTCAGACAATCCCTTAATTACCATACCGGTTGGGAAAGGGCCTGGAAATCGCCCGAACCCAAGGAAAGTTATGATGTCGTAATTGTAGGAGCGGGTGGGCATGGCTTGGCAACAGCCTATTACCTCGGCAAAAACCATGGTATTAACAATGTCGCCATACTGGAAAAAGGATGGTTGGGTGGCGGAAATACAGGCAGGAATACAACCATCATCAGATCAAATTACCTGCAGGATGCGTCAGCGGCAATCTATGAAAAGTCCCGAAGCCTGTATGAAACTTTAAGCCAGGACCTGAACTACAATATCATGTTCAGCCCCAGGGGCGTCATAATGCTGGCCCAGACCCACCATGAGGCCAGAGGTTATCAGAGGATAAATTCAGCCAATGTCATTCAAGGGATAAAGACCGAATATATTCTGCCCGAACGCATTAAGGAATTGTGCAAGATCATCAATATTGACTGCCCCAGATATCCCATTCTCGGAGCCTTGTGGCAGCCACGCGGTGGTACGGCAAGACATGATGCCGTAGCATGGGGATATGCCCGTGCCTGTTCGGATATTGGTATGGATATAATCCAGAAGTGCGAGGTCACCGGTATCAATCCTCATGCCAATGGAGCAGTGGAATTGCAAACATCCAGGGGAAAGATCAGATGTCAGAAGTTGGGGATGGTTGTTGCCGGACATTCCGGCGTTCTTGCACAAAAGGCCGGTTTTCGGTTGCCGATTGAATCGGTTGCCTTGCAGGCGCTTGTTTCCGAACCGGTCAAGCCTTGCCTTGATGTGGTTGTGATGGCCAATACGGTGCATGGTTACATCAGCCAGTCGGATAAGGGGGAGATGGTAATCGGCGGCGGTGCCGACCAATACAACAACTATTCACAAAGGGGGTCCTTTATTCACATCGAGAATACGGTCAGGGCCCTGGTGGAGATGTTTCCGATTATTTCACGCTTGAAGATGCTGAGGCAATGGGGTGGCATTGTTGACATGACTGGTGACAGGTCTCCAATAATTTCAAAAACTCCTGTTGACAATGTTTTCATCAACTGCGGATGGGGCACGGGAGGTTTCAAATCGATTCCTGGTTCGGGCTGGGCCATGGCCGAGCTGATGGCCAAGGGTGAACCGGGTGTTTTGGCAAGCCCCTTCAGTCTGGACAGGTTCAAGGAAGGCAGATTTATCGATGAAAGTGTTGCCGCCGGAGTTGCTCACTAGTACGATGAAGAATGGCGAGGTGGTTTTCCCGCAATGAAAGTAGGTCAAGGATGTTAAAACTTGTTTGTCCCTATTGTGGAATTGAAGCGGACGAAACCGAATTGATATCGGGTGGTGAAGCGCATTTGAAACGGGAAGGACCGGCTTCTACCGATGATGATTTTGAGGGCTATCTTTTTTTGCGGAATAATCCCAAGGGAATTATTTTTGAACGGTGGCGTCATGCGATGGGATGTGGAAAGTGGTTTCATGTTGCCCGGTGTACGGTTACCCAGGAGGTTTTCGGCACCTATCCGGCCCAAACCCACAAGCCACCCTCCAGAATAATGGAGGAAATCAAAAGCAGAAGAGCCGGACAGGTAAATGGTTTGAATTCGGATAAGGCGGAGAAGTTTTCATGAGTACACGACTCCCCAACGGTGGCAGACTTGTCAATCGAACTAAAGTATTGAATTTCAGATTCAACGGCAGGAAACTCAAGGGTTTTGAGGGAGATACGGTTGCCTCGGCCTTGATGGCCAACGATCAAAAAGTGGTGGGTAGAAGTTTCAAATACCACCGACCAAGAGGAATTTTCGCCAGTGGACCAGAAGAACCAAATGCCTTGTTTACCATTGGCAAGGATGGAGAACGCGAACCCAACCAGATTGGAACAACAACAGAACTTGCAGAGGGTCTGGAAGTAAAAAGCCAAAACCATTGGCCGACCTTGGAGACTGATGTAGGAAGTGTTGCAAACCTTGGTTCCAACCTTATTCCGGCCGGATTTTATTACAAGACATTCATGGCTCCAAGACAGGCATGGAAATATCTTTTCGAACCGGCCATAAGACAATCGGCAGGTTTGGGGCAACCCCCAACGGAATGGGATGTCGATCACTATGAGCACCTTTATTTGCACACCGATATACTTGTCGTTGGTGGGGGAGTGGCCGGGTTGCTTGCAACCAGTCTGCTGGCTGAAACAGGATTGAGGATTCTTCTTCTGGAACAATCGCCGAATTTTGGAGGAAGATTGGTTCAGGACCATGCCGATTTTGGTGAAGGTACTTCACAGGATTGGGTGAATTCAACACTACAGGAGCTTTCTTCAAGCAAAAATGTAACCATGAGGTCACGCACCTCCGTTGCCGGTATTTATGACCATGGCTTTGTCATAGCTGATGAAAGGCTTCCAAATACAACTGGAAAGAAAGGTTACCTGAAAAGAAGGTTGTGGAAGATCAGGGCCAAACGAATTGTGTTAGCTGCCGGCGCCATTGAAAGACCCCTTTGTTTTGCCGGAAATGACATTCCCGGTGTAAGATTGGCTTCCGGCGTCAGAGACTATCTGATCAATTATGGCGTATCACCTGGGGATCGAACAGCCATAATTACCAATAATGATGATGCCTACAGGACTGCCATAGCCCTAGCAGAATCAGGGTTGTCAGTTCCCTTGATACTTGATACTCGGATGGAAATCAGGGGAACCTTGCCAACCAAGGCCAAAAACCTAGGGTTAAGGATTCAACCCGCCCGGGGTATCAGTGAAGTTTTGGGCAAGAAAGCCGTATCGGGTCTGGAAATGTGTTCCCAGGTAGGGGAAGGGACATCCCTTGAAAAAATTGGTTGTGAATCAATTGCCGTATCCGGGGGATGGTCTCCAACCGTTCACTTGTGGTCTCATTGCAACGGCAAGCTTAAATGGGATGAGACGAAGGTCATGTTTGTTCCCGATTGGACGCATCCACCCATAGACAGCAATGGCAATCAGAATATTTTTCCTGTTGGTTCAGCCAACGGATACCTGCAACTGCATGAGATTACTTGCCAGGTTGAGCAAATCGTCAGGCAGGTTGCCCGGGAATTCGACAAGGACCTTCCTGAAATACAACTTCCCCATGCCCAGGAGATTACAGAGGACAGATGTTATGGTACCTGGTTGATCCCGTACAGCATGAAGCCCAGAAAGAAGATGAAGGCCTGGGTGGATTACCAGAATGACGTCAAGGTATCGGATATTGATCTGGCGGTCCTGGAGGGATTTGAAAGTATTGAACATTCCAAGCGATATACGACCCTCGGAATGGCCACTGATCAGGGTAAAACTTCCAATGTCAACGGCATCGCACTGGTTTCCCATAACCTTGGAATACCTATGGACAAGGTGGGTACCACGACTTTTCGCCCACCATACTCACCCATTCCCCTTGGTGCGATAGCGGGTTCTGCAGGCAAGAAGCTGTTCAAACCCATCAGAAAAACCCCCATTGATGCCTGGCATGTATCACAAAATGCCCATTGGGAACCGGTTTCGGATTGGCGGCGCCCATATTGTTACCTGCTTGAAGGGGAATCGGTTGAAAATGCAGTCAATCGCGAAACTCTCAGGGTAAGGACAACGGTGGGCATGCTGGATGCAACCACATTGGGAAAAATACTGGTCAAGGGAAAAGATGCAGCCAAGTTTCTTGATCTGATTTATACCAATGCCATAAGTACCCTCAAGCCCGGTCGATGCAGATATGGATTGATGTGCGATGAAAATGGCTTCCTGATGGATGATGGGGTTGTGGCTCGATTGGATGAAACAACTTTCTTGTGCCATACAACGACCGGCGGGGCAGATCATATTCACGGTTGGCTAGAAGATTGGCTCCAGTGTGAATGGTGGGATTGGCGGGTTTATACTGCCAACATTACCGATCAATACGTTCAGATCGGAATCGCAGGACCGGAAGCCAGAAACGTTTTGGACAAAATCGGAGGAATGGATCTTGGTGATGAGACATTGCCCTTCATGTCATGGAAGAAGGGAATTCTTGGAGGGCATGAGGTTCAGGTTTACAGGATTTCTTTTTCCGGTGAGCTTTCGTTTGAAATTTCCTTGAGGGCCTCGGAAGGTCTTGAGCTATGGGAGAAGATTCATGAAGCCGGTCAGGAGTTTTCCATCGAGCCCTATGGTACCGAGGCTTTACATGTCCTCAGGGCAGAGAAGGGATTCATCATGATCGGTGATGAAACCGATGGAACCATAATACCCCAGGATTTAGGTCTGGACTGGGCCATTTCCAGAAAAAAGGACGATTTCCTTGGCAAGCGGGGGCAGCAAAGATCATATCTTGCCGATCCCAACCGCTGGAAGCTGGTGGGCCTGGAAGTCCTGGATAATGATGAGCCATTACCCCATGGCGTTTATGCACAATGTGAAACCAAAAGTGAATTCGATCATCCCAGAATGGAAGGCAGGGTAACTTCCACCTACTATTCACCTATCCTGAAACGTCCAATAGCGATGGGTCTGGTTGAACGGGGAACTGAAAGAATGGGGGAAGTAATTAAATTCAATTGTGGCGATAAAATGATCAAGGCCAAAATTGTCAGCCACATTGCCTATAATACGGATTAGGTAAAATACATATGGCTAAATCAACTGTTGGAAATACACCAAAACTAAACATGCTCGATGATATTGGGATGATACTGTTTCGTGGTGATCTCAAGTCAAAAACGCTGCAAAATGCAATTGTTGAGGTAAACGGGGTAAAGGTACCAGCCCGGGGAAAAATCAGCACCGAGGATCAAACATCACTAGCCTGGATGTCACCAGACGAATTGCTGTTGTTTGTACCTCTTGAACGGGTAGGAGAACTGATCGAAGACCTGAATCAAAAAATGGGTGAAGAAGATACCCTCATATGGGATATCAGTGATTTGCGTTCGGTTTTTGAAATAGAAGGAAATTTTATCAGGGAGGTTCTGGCCAAGAACACTCCAATTGATCTGAACAGGGATAAAATGAGAAAGGGGACATTTCGGCGAACCAGATTTGGACAGATTGCTGTTGCTTTTTGGTTTGAGTCTGAAACCAAGTGGTTTATGATCTGTCGGAGGTCCGAGTCAGAATATGCCCAACGGCTTTTTGAAGTTTCATCCATACCTAGTGAAATTCCATCAATATTCTAACCTTATTTCCAGACAAGTCAGTTATATAAAAAAGGGGTTCTTCACCAAATTATGCTGGGTAAATAACAAGTCATCAAATCATTCCACCTCCCAAAGCCCTTCAATGCGCAGTAAACAAGGTAGTTGATGATCTTTTGCAAAGCAGCCCATAAAATCTTTCATTCATTACAATGTGTCTTTAGGCCAAAGGATTTGAAGCATGACAAATTAGCCGGTTGCATTTCAGTTTCATCATCATCCTTGGCGTCAATTCAGTCATATCAATACAAATCCAACCTACCAAAACAGGGTAAGACCCAAAAAAGGAATATTCGACCTCGCCCCACAAATTAAACAGGAAAGTCGTAAAACAAGTTGTTTTGAGTAGGATTTATATAATTGATGCAGAAAGGAAATTGGCATGATTACGATCCAGAAAGTGGTGAAATAGGTTAATCGTTTGGCCGTCCATATACCCCATGATCTCAAGATTCTGAGTGAAGTTTTCCGAATCCACAATGGCAACTATTCGAGAAAAAACCATTACTGGAAATGTCGGTCAATCGATGAGTTGTCAACTGGCATGGAAAATAAGCTTGGTCAACAAAGAAAACGAATTGATGAGTCATATTCTAGATTATCATCAATCTACCAGGATTCAGAAAGTCATGATCATATGCCCCTGAGTTGATTGAATGGATCAATGCCACTCATTCAATTTCATGGAAATATCTGGTTATATCCAGATCCAGGAACTTTCGTCGCATTGATATTCGAGTGATAAACGATGCTACTTTTTATTGCTGATAACCGATTTTATCAATGTTGTTAATCGTATGCTGAAATTACATCGGTGTGGATGAAATCATTGCCCTTGTATAACAAGGGGACATTAAGTGATTTTGCCAAAGCATAAGAGAAACAATCACCATAATTCAAAGCTGCTGGATGACCTGTTACCTTTCCATAGCGGCGATAGGATTGAAAGGCAAGATCACCTAATGCTTCGGTGATCTTAGCAACAACCATTTTACTTTTAAGCATGAATGAATCCAGCGCCAATATTGCATTATCTCCTGATTGTGAATACAGAACAATACGTGCTTCCAATAAATTTGCAGCACTGATGGTTATTGATCCAGCCTCTTCGATAATTTCATTAAATAACCGTCTTTCAGTTTCGTTGCCTAAAATTGCAACAAGGGCAGAAGTATCGATGACAATCATTGAGGCAATCCATACTTATCGTAACCTATAATATCATCGCTGTTGCCATGATTTTTTTGAGGAAGTGCCGCACATTGTAGGGCAATTTGATCTAACTCATCGGCCAATCCATTAGCACTCTGTTTTTGTTTTTCGAGCCTTAACCTATCTTGCAAAGCATGCTTCACAGCTTTAGTCAGAGTTTCGCCAGTTAGGGAAGCAAGCTCTCGGGCAAGTTCATGAGTATAATCGTCTTTAATATTCAATGGCATGATGAATTTCCTCCATTTTATATTATAGGAGGAAAATTGAAAAATTTCAATCTTGCATTCTACTGCGGGAGGATAAGTGAGGTGATTTTTAAAAAGTTTTATTTGAAAAATGGGAGCGGTAAAGCAATAACCAAAATATGGCTTGATGGACTTATTCTACCAGAAATAGGATGAGAATAAAATCAAGTTTGAAGGTTCTCTTATAATCCCTTCGCAATCTCAAATTGCTAATTTTTGTACAAGAAAAAATGCAACGGAAATTTTCGAATCAAATTGGATGAGTGTTGATCTATCAACATGATTAGTTCGTAGTGTATTTTTGATATTCAAATCAGTAGTTGCCTGGTTCTATCCAAACCCTTTATGGTACATGTATCTGAGTCAACTATTCTGGAGTCAGTTCCATTTAGTTCCAATGCTTTCAAGTAATTTTGTGCCAATGTTTTGGACCCGATTATGGCAATGTTATTTCTTTCCCAGTATTTTTTTGAGCCTGCCAGTTCAAGGCCAATAAGAAATCCAGCCAATCTGGAAGTCGCATTTGCTGGTTGCAAATCATCGAGCAGGGATTCTGACCTGATTGAAAACAGCCTTGTTGTAATTTCTTCCGGATGATTAAGTGAAGTTTCCACCGAAGAGACGAATTCATTTTCGTCCCAAGAGTCTGTATCCACAGAATGGCGCAGAATTGTGGACTTACTAAGCACATCATAAAGTTCGCCTGTCATGAATGTTGTGAATCCTATCACCCGTCCTGATTTAATTTCTACCCATTTGGTATGAGTACCAGGCAAACATAAGACACCCTCAAAGGTAGGGTTATCCCCAAGAAAACCGCAGATCTGGGTTTCTTCACCACGCATGACATCATGGTTGGGCGTATAACTGGCAATACCCGGAATAATCCTGACCGCCAAATTTGGAGATTTCGTTGTAACCTTTGTTATCTTTTCAGTGGATACCGGAAGGCATGGGGTTGATTGGTACTTTGCCTCTACCCATCCATTTGCGGCCCCCACCATGCCACAGGCAATGACCTCAATCGGTTTCGATGGTTGAAACCATTTCCCAACCATTTTAATGGTATGGTTTTCGTACTGATCCCGCGGGATTAGATTCATGCCCATGGGAGAATTTTTTGAGGACAGCAATTCTCCCCTGCCTGATATCAACCAGAAACGGACATTCGTTGTGCCCCAATCAATGGCTACCCAATTCATGAAAATTACTCCAATCCTGAAATATTCCTAACCATTATTCATTGTTTTTGGACTGCTTTAAAAATTCTGTAAAAAAGCTGGATTTAGGTTCCAGTCAGGTTTTGGGAGGTGCACCACCAGCAAAGAAGTTTGGCTTGTCGTAATTGCAGGGTTCATTCTGCATCTCAAGATGCAGCTCATTACCCTTGTAAGGCAGCGATCTTGCCAATTCCTCATTGAAATCAATTCCCAATCCCGGTTCTTTCGGAGGTATGACATATCCATTATCCCAGACTGGAATATCACCGATCAGTTGACGATGGAAGTCACCACCGGTACCAATGGTTTCAAGAATCAGGAAATTCGGTATGCAGGCTGCCAACTGGATATTGGCTGCCCATTCGATTGGTCCAGCATATAAATGTGGGGCGATGGATGCGTTGAATACCTCGGCTATGGCTGCAATTTTCTTGGTCTCCAGAATGCCGCCGGACCTGCCGAGAGCCGGTTGGAGTATTGATGCACCGCCGTTCTTCAATACGGCTGCAAATTCGGTCTTGGTAGATAGTCTTTCCCCAGTGGCAATTGGTATGCTGCAGGCATTTGACACCTTTGAAAACTCATCAAGGTTGTCAGGAGGAATCGGTTCTTCAAACCAGAGAGGGGAAAACTCCTCCAGTTTCTTGCCAAGTCTGATGGCACCCGAAGTGGTAAACTGACCATGCGTGCCAACAAGCAGGTCTGCTTTATCACCAATTACCTCACGAAGTATACGGCAGAAAGCAGCGGATTGTTCAATGTCCCGCATGGAGGGTTGATGGCCACCATAAATCGTGTAGGGTCCAGCCGGGTCAAACTTGACGGCAGTGAACCCTGCCTCAACCATTTTCAATGCAGATTCTGCATTCATCTCGGGGCTTGACCAAAATTCCATCAAATCATGTTCCGGCAGGGGATAGATGTAACTGTAGGTTCGGATTCTGGGATTGACCAAACCTCCCAGAAAGGAATAAATGGGAAGGTCATGGGCTTTGCCCATGATATCCCAACAGGCGATTTCCAGACCTGAAAACGCACCGATAACGGTTAGATCGGGTCTTTGGGTAAAGCCAGATGAATAGGCCCGGCGAAACATGAGTTCTATGTCACCTGGGTTGTGCCCCAGCAAATGCCTTTCAAAAACATCCTGAATGACTGCCTTCATTGCTTCCGGGCCTACGGAAGCGGAATAGACTTCACCATATCCGGCAATTCCACAAGAGGTAACCAACTTGACGAAGATGAAATACCTTCCTCCCCAGCCTGGAGGTTGATTTTCGACAACGAGGACCTCTAGATTTTCGAGTTTCATGACAATCAATCAAATACAATCACATTGCGACGAACCTTGCCCAATTTAACTTCCTCAATCGCCTCATTGATCTGTTCAAGCGGGAATGTACCGGTTATCAATTCATCCAGAAGCAATTCCCCCTTTTCGTAAAGGTCAATCAGGAAGGGTATATCTTTTGAGAGAACAACATCTCCCATTTTGGAACCCCGAATGGATTGACCCATATAGGCAAGATTAACCGGAACCCAATTGGCAACTACATCTGAGGGTGGCATTCCGACAGCAATGACTTCACCCTTTGGGGCAAGATACTTGAAGGCAGTATTGTATGCAATACCGGCACCAACAGTTATGAAGGTATAATCAACACCCCTTCCTCCGGTCAATTTCCGTATGGTCCTGTGTGAAGTCTTATCGGCCAGAACGACATCGGTTGCTCCAAATTCCTGGGCTTGCTCAAGCCTGCTATCATCAATATCAACGGCGATAATTCGTTCTGCCCCACATATTCTGGCACCCTGAATGCTATTCAAGCCCACTCCACCAACTCCAACCACAGCCACGATACTTCCCTTTTCAATTTGGGCAGTATTTTGTACAGCTCCAAAACCGGTAATGACACCACAGGACAGGAGAGCTGCCACATCAGGAGAGAGGTATGGAGGTATTTTTTGAATTTGTGAGTGGTGAACCAGAGCCATTTCAGCAAATGCCCCTGTACTCAAACCATGTTCAAATGGACCATCATGACCCGTGATAGGACTCTGCGCCATTCGATCATAGGGTTCTTCACAGATAACAGGGGCCATCTTCTTGCAGGAAATGCATTCTGAACAGGCCCGGATAAGGGTCACCAGTACCCTGTCCCCAACACTGTAATCCTCGACTCCTTCTCCTACTTCCAGAATTTCTCCTGAGGCCTCATGTCCATAAACGGCAGGCAGGGAACCTCCCCAAGCACCTTCCATAAAGGAAATATCCGAATGGCAGACGGCACAAGCCAGAATTTTGACCAACACCTCGTCTTTTTGGGTTTCCCTGAGTGAAACCTCCTCTATGGTCAGAGGCCCGCCGAATTCTCGACAAACAGCTGCTTTCATAGCCCCTCCATAATTTAAATCCAAATTTATTTTCCCGAAGCCCAAAGGCAAACAAGATCAACCGCAACATGGGCTCCAGCCAATGAAGTTATTCCCGAAGAATCGTAAGGTGGTGAAACTTCAACAACATCCATACCGATCACATTGATACCCATGATTTTTCTTAGGATTACGGCAACCTGAATGGGAGTCAAACCTCCCCAGACCGGAGTTCCAGTTCCGGGCGCATAGGCCGGATCAAGCGCATCTATATCAAAGGTCAGATAGGTTGGATTGTTGCCCAGAATTTCCCTGATCCTGTTGGCAACAAATTGTGCACCCTTTTCATGAACTTCGAATGAGTCAATGATATTCATTCCGATGGGTTCCTGATTGGTAGTTCTAATCCCGACCTGTACGGAACTCCCTGGATCAATCAATCCTTCGTTGATGGCGTGATAAAGCATGGTTCCATGATCTATGTCAGTGGGTTCGTTGGCCTGCCAGGTATCGGAATGGGCATCAAACTGCAAAAGTGACATTCTTCCATGAATTTCTGCATGTGCCTGCAGGAGTGGATAGGTAATATAGTGATCCCCACCAAGAACAAGGGAGGTTACATTTTGATCGAGAATCCTGCTCACATGATTTTGAAGTCTTTGTGGAAATCCCCGAACATCCCCGTAATCGATCTGGACATCTCCATAATCAATGATCTTGTAATCGGAAAAGGCATCAACATCCCATCCATAGGGAGGTTCGTGGATTTGCAACAGGGATGCTTCCCTGATTCCCCTCGGTCCGAACCTTGTACCGGGACGGTTGCTTGTGGCACAATCGAAAGGCACACCCGATACTGCAATATCAACATTTTGCAAATCCTGGGTATATGGTTGACCAAAAAAGGTAGGCAGTCCGGAAAAGCTTGGAGTTGCCGAATATCCGAAATTTCCGAGGAGACTTTTGCTTTCTGCCATCAGGTCAAATCCAATAGCTGATCAAGAGTGTCAAGATCCACGACAGTAAACCAAAGGCAATTGCAAAGGATATAACATAATGGAGTTTATCCAGACGGGATCCCCTTTTTTTATGAGCCAGGAAATATCCCCAACATACTCCTAAAAGGGTTCCTAATATCACTAACAACGATTTTATCCTATTGCAAAAAAAAATTAACTGAGAATGATTACCCATTCTTCACTTGAATGCGGGATTCATCAATTGAAGGATAGAGTAAAAAACTAAAATACCTAGAACCTGTTCCTTAAGTTCAATTAATTAAAAACACTCGAAATTTCTGTATATATAACCATTTTTTAAACAAAAAATGGGAATCATATACTTAATTTGGCGGCCATTTTTCAGGCACAGAGGCGTGAAGTTTCACGCCTCATGCTTTTCCTTTTTAAGAGGTTTGCGCATGGAAGAGAGTTGTGCTAAGAACCAGAGGCGCCAACAATGTAGTGAATGTGCCGAGCACTTTCGTCTCTCCTTGTTAGCGAGACAACCAAAGCAGATCCCCGATCGGTTCTGGCAGTTACGCAGTCTCCAACATCAAGTTGGGATTATAATTATAATGACCTTTACAAAAGGGATGTTGGCCTCATGATGCTTGAGGGGCAGGGTGGCAATATTGACACCAACACCTCCGAGGGGCGGATGATGTTCAACCTCTTTGTGGTCTAGGTTCTTGGACTAGCAGAAGCCATGGAAGACCAAACGGTCAGGCCAAGGGAACTCGCATAGGAACTTGTGTCTCGACATAACCCGTGAGGCAGTCACCCTGCTGCGCCCGTGCCGGTCAGGTGAAAGTCACAACCAGCAAAGCCGTGGCCAGGATACTAAAAATGGGGGGGGGTATTCAACAATCGTTTCATGTATTTGTTCTCCTCTAGAATTTGTTTGAATGCGGAATATCCAGCATGGAAATTTGTACAATTCAACAAAAAAAGGAAAAAAGGCGGTGAAAACCGCCCTAGGAACCAGATCACTCCACGCTCCGGAAGTGGCTTGTCCTGACATGATAGGTCTCACAGGGATATCACATTAATGACCATACAGCACCCCATCGATCCTCAAATCACTTTCTTTTTTCCTGCGGTTGCTTCATCAGATTGCCGGCCCAATTCCGGCATTCCCATGACCCGAGGCCCATTCGTTCCTTCCACCATGTCATGGCTGTTCGAAACATTCATGCCTTCTTTGGATTCTTCCTGCCCAAAACCGGGTTTTGCCAGTATTCGGTTTCGAACAGATTTTCTGTCCGTGAATGCATGACACGCCAATACAATGATGGTGAGATACTAGATTCAAGATAGGCCATCACCAATAAACGCCATATATCTAGAGACAGTTGCCAGTCCGGAAAGGGTTTTCTCTGGTTAAATTGTTGTACCCTGCGATTGGGAAACTATATATAGGAACCTGTTCCATGAGCTTGAAAATCCAGGAAATTCAAAACAATTACAGACAGAAAACCATTTTAGGATCCAGATTATTTCTAAAATTTAGGGCAGTCAGGCTGGTTGTAATTGCATTTGTGAATTATGATTCAGTCTCTTAAAGTAGTAATCCAAAGTATTGGTTGTTGACGGGAATTAATTCAGAAAAAATTAATGTTTGAAAACCACCTTGACAATATTGCAATCATAGGGTGTGGTCTGGCAGGATTGACACTGGCAATCAGGCTAGCACAAAAAGGTGTTGTTTCCACCATTTACGAAAAGGAAAACAAGGGTAATTTGGGTGGAATGGGAATTCAGATAACCCCCAATGGTTCCAGCATCCTTTCAAGGCTGGGTGTTGAAGAGCCTCTGAGAGAAATTTCCAGCAAGATGGAAAGTGTAAACGCTCTTGATGGATTGACATCAAAAAGACTCTTTTCATTGGATTTGAACCAGTTTGGCAAAGGTGATGATCTGGGATATTTTACCTGCCATCGTGGCAAACTGATCAGAATACTCTGTGACAAGGCCATGGATTTAAGGGTAAGGTTTTGTTTTGGCAAGAAAATAACTCCGGAGGGTTTTTCACCACATGGTGTTGAATTCAGCTCAGATGAAGGTGAGGAATTCCATGCCTCCCTTTTGATTGGTGCCGACGGTTATGGTTCGCAAATCAGTGAAACACTCAATATGGTTGGTGAAAAACAAAAACCTGACTTTGTTGCCTTGCGAGGACTTGTACCCACTGAAAAGTTGAGTGGACTGAAATTTCCCAATGATGTCAATATATATATGTATCCTGCCCAGCATTTGGTTACCTATGGGATTGACATGGGTAAGTTACTGAATGTCGTTGCAATCAGGCCATTTGATCATATGGTTGACCCTGAAATGGAATTTGCAACGATCAAGGACGGGTTTCACAACTTTCAATTTTTGGAAAGTTTGTTTGCCAATGCAACAGAAACAAGAAAAAATCTTCTCTTCATGGGCAAAGTCCAACCACAATGGTTTGCCGGAAGGGTCTGCCTTTGTGGGGATGCCCTACATCCCATGCCCCCATTCCTGGCCCAAGGTGGTAATATGGCCATAGAGGATGGATGGGTTCTTGCTTCCTCGCTTGTCAACAACTCGAATCTCACCGATGCCCTGAATTTGTTCAAGTTCAAGAGGCAGCAAAGGTTGGAAAGAATGGTGAGGTACACCAATTCACAGGCCTGGATCAATCATCTGAAGAGCGGTCTTATGTATCAACTCAGAAACACGACTATGACCCTTGCCAACAGAACATTTCCAAATTTGATTGCCAACAGGTATTCATGGATTTACAAGGAAATTTGATTGCCATAAACCGTTAATCATCTCCTTAACTTGCCGGCAAGTTTTGTTAGAATAATTCGAGCTAAAGAAAATTATAGAACAAAGTAACCCTCCGGTTAAAGCTATCAGTATTGAAGAAGTATGGTGGGAATTGTTGAGTTTGATTGCAGGCTAATTCATGAGTCAAACTCAATTAAGATTTATGCATAGATTATTTAGGGAATTATATACATGAGCAACATTTTCCCTTAATTTTTCATGTTCAATATCGTAGTCCTCAACAACCAAATCAGCCAGCTCATCAGGGCTTAATGCTATGTGTACTTCTTCCCTTAATTCTTTAACACTTGGTTGGTAAGTATTGCTTGGAAGTTTTATTTTTTATTGTTTTTCTGTTTCATGCCTTGGTCTCTATACATTGAATTTTCTTGAACCGCTTTTTATACGAAGCGGTAAAATAAGATTACCAAATTCTAAATTATGAAGTGTGTAATCACTTCTGTTAAAGACTTTAATTAAATCTGATAAACCTACACTACATTGCAATCTTCTTTGCTTTTTACTGTCAATCTTCCTATTAAGAGCAACTTTACCCAGATTTTCTCTTAATTCCTCATATCTTCCATCAGCCCATCCTCGTGCCTCTTCATGCCTGCCCAATCCAAGCCCAAGCAAAACATTATGAAAAACTGTAACCTGTTCCAATGTTACAGTGCCTAAAAGATCACTCCTATAATCCCCTCGAATAATTATCTCGTGAATCTCCCTAAATTCTTTTTCATTTTCTCTTTGAAGATAGATACCAACAAGGATGCAGTAGGGAACATAATCAAAACTTCCTAGCATCGGAAAGGGCTATACTATCTCCATTGGAGGATTTGATTGAAGTTGGAATACCTCGAACGGTATCGTCTGTACCGCTTATATCAAATTTTTCGCCGGAGCTTCTTTTCCTATCGGCAGCAGCATAAGAAAATATTCCGTTTGCTGCCTTTATGTGGTTTTCAAATGCCTTTCCGTGCATTTGATTTTTAGATTTACCAGCCATTGTATTCTTGCTCCAGTACTTTGGAAATCTCAGATTTGGCTAATGATCTGGAACCGGCTGTTTGTTCTGTTAAACTTGTCCATTCGGTATCACTGATAATATCCATAACACCTTTTCTATTCTCCCTGACAAAATAATGAGTTGTTGGAGACAGTTCATTAATACCGTTTTTAATAACCCTACCAGCATAGAAACCTACTCTCCTAATGGCAAAATCCGCTTCATGCTGATCAGTATAAGTCAGCAAGTGATCTACAGAAGTGTTGCTGGGTATCTCTCTTTCATAGTCAAGTTTCTTCCAAATCTGCCAAGTGCAGGGTACATCGTAGGGTCTGTCCTCGAAGATAAACGAATCGGTTTCAACATTTTCATCTAGTTCAAGATGGAAGTGTTTATGTAATCTTTTCTGTACGCTTAACTTTCTGAATGTTTTGGGAACTATAAAGGCAATTTCATCTGCATACTTTGAAGCGAAATTAAAGAATTTCACTGCATTTGAAGAGTTCTTACCAAAGGGTGGATTGCCGATTACAATTCTGTATTCATAATCGCCATTGAATAGTTTGGAACTTTTGAAAAAATCTCCTTTCTGTATCTCTTTTGCCTTTGGGTCTATATCTATTGCCCTTACCGCACACCCTTGCTTAACCAAAGGATAGTAAAACGCTCCTGAACCTGCCGAAGGTTCAACGAATAGTATTGAATTTTTATTTAAATCCGAAAATCTTTCTAAAACAGTTTCAATACATTTTTTGGCTATCTCGGGTTTTGTATAAAACTGATCTAACCTTTCATTCATTAATTCCTCTTTTAATTAATCAATTCTTTACAAGTCAATTGCTTGTTGTTCATACCCAGAACCAATTCAGCCATTTGTTTTATGGTATCCGATTTCCTGTTGTTGTGCCTTCAAACAAATTCTGCTTCATACCTGTGCAGGTGCTTCAGGGACATCTTGTGGTAGGTTCCCCTGTGACCTCTCTTGAACATTGCCCACATTCGATTCCATTTGTGTGGACATTAGCCCATACATATTCCCCAATACTGTGATTAACCGTTTTATGGTTATGAAAACCCTGATATGGTTGATTTTCATCGGTATGTATTTCTGTTCCTTCTTCTGTATTATTCTTAACCAATCCTTGTAGGGTTTCCTTTTTGGTATCTTCGATAACTTGAGCAATAACCTTCTCGCTCCTACGTTCTCTCATTCCAGCAATAGCAGTTTTTCCTACTGTTTCCTGACCTGCCTTTAGCTTCTTTGATTCGTGTTTATTGCTTTCCTGACCGCCCATGTAAGTTTCATCAACTTCAACAATTCCTTTAAACTTGAATCATAAGTCACAAAATATGACAATTATAATCAATTTGTTGCATATTTAGACCATTATTTTATTTGTACAAAGATAGATTATTCTGTCCTACATTTTGGAGAATATTCTATGTTATTTGACTTAAGGGAACCTCTATTTATTGTCTTCAAGTCGCAATTAATCAAATTTGCCACATCCCCGAATTTTCGTTGAAGATAGTGTCAGAGACCCTACGGGCAAGGAAAGAATTCATTCCTTGCCGACACTGGGTTGGGAAAATTCAATGTTATGGATTTGGATTCACCTTATTAAATTGGGGTGCTCTACAATTTTTTATAATTGTTGTTATCTATTGGGACATACCAGTCTTATGAAGTTTCACCGTTCAACGTTAGGCATCATAATTCCCATAATTTTTGATAATAGTTCAGCAATCAAGCTTTACCCAGATAGGGACATGATCGGATGGTTTCTCCCAACCCCTGACTTCCCGGTCGATTTTACAATCCAATAACAAATCCGTACATTGTGGGGAAAGCAATAGATGATCTATTCTGATACCATCATTTTTGTTCCATGCATTGCCCTGAAAATCCCAAAAGGTAAACTGTTCCTCCTGAGTGTTCATCAGGCGAAAGGCATCCTGAAACCCCAGATTTACCAACTTTCTCCATTCGGTTCTTGTTTCCAGACGAAAGAGGGCATCATCAATCCATTTTTCTGGATTTTTGGCATCCTCAATATGAGGAATAACGTTATAGTCGCCGGCCAAGATCAAGGGCTCCTCAAATTCAAGTAATTGCGCTGCCCTTCTTTGAAGCCGCTTCATCCAGGCAAGTTTGTAATCAAATTTCTCACCAGGCACCGGGTTACCGTTGGGAAGGTAAAGACAACCAACCCTGACAATATTATTGTTCCCTTGGATTACGGCCTCTATCCATCTTGATTGTGTATCTGAATCATCACCTGGCAATCCCCTGGTGACATCGTCAAGCGGGTATTTTGACAATATGGCTACACCATTATAGCCTTTCTGGCCATGTATGGCGACATTAAATCCAAGATCACTGAAGTCGTTTTCAGGAAACTTGTCATCTTCACATTTTATTTCCTGAAGCATGGCCACATCGGGTTTGGACTGTTTTATCCAGTCGATAATTCTTGGTAACCGGACTCTGACACCATTGATGTTATAGGTGGCGATTTTCATTGGCAAAACACTATAATGAAAAACTCAATGAGCATCCACAGGTCGATTTGGCATTGGGATTGACAATAGTGAATCTTGATCCTATCAATTCTTCCGTATAGTCGATGAGCGCGTCTTGGAGAAATGGTAGAGAGATTTCATCAATCAGAACTGCCTGACCATTCTTGGCCAGTATCAAATCATCATCTTGCGGTCTGTCCAGCAGGATTTCATACTGAAATCCTGAACACCCACCACCCTTGACCGCCACACGGAGGCACATTTTTTCACCGCTTTCCGAGTTAACTTCGGCCAATTTCCTGTAGGCCCTGTCTGATACCTTTGGTGGAATAAGCATGATCTTGACTGATGATATAATTTACTATGTTTAATCCCGGATAATTTGGATATAGTTAACATAGCCGATTGGACAGGAAAAACCAAGAACAGTGATAAACCAAAGTTAGGAATAGTGACATTTTGATTGATTGTGCAGTAAAACCTGATGTTGATCCCCAACGGTTGTTTCCGGAAAAAGATTATCCACAAAGATCACCATTCAATAGGGATGGTGACAGGATAATACATGCTTCTGCCTTCAGGAGGCTTATCGGCAAGACACAGGTTTTTATCAAACCTCAAAGTGATCATGTCAGAAACCGATTGACACATACAATTGAAGTTTCACGAGCTTCACGTCAAATTGCCGCAATGCTGGGATTGAACCCTGGGTTGGCTGAAGCAATAGCACTTGTACATGATATGGGACATCCACCCTATGGACATATTGGCGAAAATATTCTTGATGGAATATTATCAGACTATGGAGGATTTAATCACAATGTTCAGGCCTTGAGGGTTGTCACCCTTCTGGAAAATCCATACCCGGATTTTATCGGACTAAATTTATCATGGTTTTGCCTTGAAGGAATTATCAAGCATAACGGGCCATTCAAAACTGATATAACTGCATATGTACACGAATATAATTCCAAACATGATCTGCTTTTGAATACCTATCCAAGTTGTGAAGCCCAAATTGCTTCACTTGCCGATGATATTGCCTATAATTGTCACGACCTTCAGGATGGATTGAGAGCAAAGTTATTTTCACTATATGATATTTCCTCCATTCCCCTTGTGGAATTTTATCGGGACAAAATTTCAGCTACTCATAACGGCATCAGTGAAACCCATCTTAGTTTGTCGATAATACGTAAAATCTTTGGTTATTTTGTATCTGATTTGAATTGTACATCGAAAAAAGCATTGGATGGTGCAGGGTTAAAGTCACTTGAAGAAGTAAGAAACTTCCAAAGCGGCATCATCACATTTTCTGATGAAGCAAAGGAACATCTCAAATCACTAAACAGTTTTCTTTTGACCAACATGTATGAAAAACAAGTTCATTTGTCTGAAGAGGACAATCCTGAAAAAATTATCACGAATGTTTTTGAATATTTCATGACCAAAACCAATGTACTTCCTGATAGTTGGCAAAAAAGGATAAATGCAGGTCAGGAGGCAAAGATTCGAATCATTTGTGATTATATTGCTGGCATGACCGAAAAGTTTATCTACAAAACCTATAAAGAGATAGTACGATAAACAGTAGTCTTTCAATGAGATAATTCACTGATACATCGCAAGGGGTTTTGAGGTTGTTTTCGTCTATTGATCTTTCCTTGGGGCTTCGTCCTTTTTTAGTAGGAATCATAATATTGATAATAACACATACTATTTTCAGTTTAAATAGTTATCATTGCCTGGTACAAGTTTCCCAATTACGTACTTCTGACATACTATCAAAAATTATGGGGCTTATAAAGATGGGTTGGCGGATGTTCGATTTTCCTCCCGGTCCGAACAATCCCACCTGATGGAACCTGTGGATGCCGCGCATGTCCAGACAGGAACTAGGTTGAATGAAGCCCCAATGGCAATGACGGGGGAGGATGACCACATCGCCGGACAG
>JAPORQ010000068.1 GCA_026710155.1 Paracoccaceae bacterium | reverse complement strand
AAAACCAGGATTAAATATAATCAATCCATATGTGTATTCAAGTATATAATCCCGAAAGCAATCAACGATCAGCAAAGAAGAGTTCCTGGCGTTCACCAAGAGCGTTTGGAGGTTTCCTGCTGAATCTGCCAAACGTGTTGGGCATCCAGCTCCCTTCCCAATCGAACTGCCAAGAAGATTGATTGAACTCTACACCTTTTCCGGGGACATTGTTCTTGATCCATTTGTAGGGTCGGGCACGAGTGCACTTACTGCAGCCAAATTTGGCAGGAAGTACGTTGGGTACGATGTTTCTGGAGAATATGTGAAAATTGCCAAGTCCCGAATTTCGTTGGAGTTGCAATCATGAATCCATGCATCGAAGGCCTCTTCAATGACAGCAAGCGTATGGGGAGATTAACCAGCGGATTGCCAAAAGCGTTTGAGATGGCAGCACTTGAAGTTCCGAAAGGAAACCCTGCAGTCGGCATTCTGCGTGAGCATTTTTTGACGGGATTCTTCATTAATGAGTTCGGCGAGGATCGTGTGACACCCATGGCTGATGGCATCAAGCGCGGTTTCGATATTTCTGTATGCGATCATGATCTTTCGATCAAGACAGTAACGGGAAATGCTGAGGTTAAGGTTTTGTGGACAGTTGATGCACTGAAAATTGGTATTGAAATCAGCAGGGACTACAGGCCGGAATGTGACATATTTCTTGTGAACATATACTGGGGAAAAGAAAAAGACAGCATTTTCTACATTCCGGTTTCGGTGCAAACCGATTTCAGGGAAGAATTCAAAGACAACTACCTAAAAGCCAAGGTGGGTACCAATCATAGGGGCATAGCCATTTCCAACGATGCTATGAAGGTGATCAAGGAAGACAATCGAGTATTGAGGCAATCTGTCAAATGGCAGCTATCTGGTATTGATTACAAACCGCATGATCGTTGGGAAAAATTTTGGGAGGACCTGCAATGACCAGAGGCGTGCCAATGATCGATCCGGAAAAGGACCTGAAGGGGGCAACCCCCGAGCTTCTGGCCAAGGCCCTGTTGAGGAATTCCCTTTTACCGAAACGAGTTGTCAAGCCCGCTGCAGGCGACAAGGTTCCTGTGAAGAAGGTTGTGACCGACCATGCCGTCGGCCGTGTCACGCATCTGGTCAAGGGTTCCTAAAGACCTGATGTCATGCTTGCCGGAAAACTCGTTGATACACCTTTGGTCCATCAAGGGGATTGCCAGGATCACCAGCCCATGCTTCCCTGATGCGGTGCATCATGAACCAGGCACTGGGTTGGCTTATGCCCAGGTCCCTGTGAAGTTTTATGCTGGAAACCGATTTGAGGGATGTAACGCAGAGATAAATGCCGATTGCCCACTTTCTCATGGGAATGTTGGATCTGGCCATCGGTGTTCCGGTCCTGACACTGAAATAGGATCGGCAGGACTTGCACCAGTAAGGCATTGGTTTGGCATTGGGAACTTCCCTGGTTTTATCACTGCCGCACTTGGAACATGTTCTTTTCCCGTCAGGCCAGATACAATTTTCAAACCATTCAACGGCGGATTCCTCAGTCGGAAACATATCCATCATCTCAATGACGGTAATTCCTTTTCGGTAGGATTTTCCTGTTGCTTTTTGAATTTTCAATCTCCATTGTCTGTTATGTTGCATTTATAGGATTGAAATATGAATTTGCCAAGTAATCTTTATAAATCCCTTTCATTAACTGCTGACTATCATTAATTGACTATGGCCATTCAACCCGAAATTCCCCAAAAGCAAAATTTTATCAATGGCGAGTGGTGTGACCCAATTGAAGGTCAATACATGGATACCTACTGCCCTTCATCAGGCAAAACCTTGGCATCCCTTCCCGCCTCAACCGGAAATGATATTGATCAGGCCGTTGAAGCAGCCCGTACAGCCTTTGAAAGGGGAGCATGGCCCAATTTAAACCCTGTCCAGAGAGGAAGGTTGCTTGCCGGATTGGGCAAAGCCATAGAGGACAACATAAACCAGTTGGCAGAATTGGAAGCCAGGGATACTGGGAAACCACTTAAACAGGCGAACGCAGATATTGTTGCAACCGCAAGGTATTTTGAATTCTATGGCGGTGCTGCAGATAAGTTTGGCGGTGAAACAATCCCCTATCTTCAAGACTATCAGGTTCAATTGGTAAGAGAACCTCTGGGTGTAACCGGTCATATAATCTCTTGGAACTATCCTGCGCAAATGTTTGGAAGAACATTGGCTCCTGCTTTGGCGATGGGCAATTGTGTTGTTTTCAAACCTGCCGAAGATGCGTGTCTTACTCCAATTGCCCTAACCGGATTGGCCCATGATGCGGGCTTTCCCAATGGCTCCATCAATCTGGTATCCGGAATAGGCGAGGAGGCTGGATCGGCCCTTGCTTCCCATCAAGACATTAATTTTCTTTCCTTCACCGGATCATCCGAAGTTGGATCAACCGTACAGGCCCAGGCTTCCAAGAACCATATATCCTGTACCCTGGAGCTGGGTGGAAAATCACCCCAGATTGTCTTCAACGATGCCGATTTGAAGATGGCCTTGCCAATCATCGTTAATGCAATTATTCAAAATGCCGGTCAAACCTGTTCTGCCGGATCAAGAATTTTGATTCAGGAGTCCATTTATGACGAAGTTGTTGGCAAGTTGCAATCACGGTTCTCGAAACTTGTTGCTGGACCATATGATCAGAATCATGATCTGGGACCACTGATTTCGTTGCAACAAAAAGAAAGGGTGACCAATTACCTAAAAGGGGTGAATGAGGATTTGATCCTTGCCAGAGGTGAGATTGCATCATCGGCGTCTTCCTCCGGGTATTACTTTCCTCCTACCCTGATTGGTCCTTTAGATCCCGATGACAAACTTGCCCGTGAAGAGATCTTCGGACCGGTGTTGGTTTGTATTAAATTCAAGGACGAAGCCGAAGCAATAAATATTGCCAATGGAACAAGATACGGGTTGATTTCCGGTGTTTGGACCCGTGATGGCAGTAGGCAAATCAGATTGTCCAGAAAACTGAATTGCGGCCAGGTATTCATTAACTGCTATGGAGCTGGTGGGGGTGTGGAATTACCTTTCGGTGGAACCAAGATGAGTGGACACGGAAGGGAAAAGGGAATGGAAGCGTTAAAGGAATTTTCGCAGATTAAAACTGTTGTACAATATTATGGGGAATGAAAGCTATGCGATTGAAGGGTAAGTCGGCTTTGATTACGGGTGCAGCTTCTGGTTTTGGCAGGGAAATTGCCACCCGTTTTGCCAGAGAAGGTTCAAATGTGATTCTTACAGATCTCAATGAGGAAGGATTGCATCAGACAAGGCAGGAAATCGAGAGTGATGGATCGAGAGTTTCCATCGATTTACACAAAAATGATGTGAGTGCTTTCGAGGATGTACAAAACCTGATCCACACTGTTTTTAGTTCTGGATCCGTTATCAATATT
Organism: Paracoccaceae bacterium; assembly: GCA_026710155.1. Classification (GTDB taxonomy): domain Bacteria; phylum Pseudomonadota; class Alphaproteobacteria; order Rhodobacterales; family Rhodobacteraceae; genus MPNP01. Next base: position 36,145 of record JAPORQ010000068.1, on the reverse strand, counting down.
CTGGTCAACAATGCTGGCTGGAGTCATTCAAACCAGCCCCTTTTGGATGTGGATTATGAAACCTTCAGGAAAGTCTTCGAAATCAATGTCTTTTCCATTTACAACTTTACTCAAGCCATAGTTCCACACTGGCGCAATCTGGGTGGAGGAACAATGATCAATATCAGCTCCACGGCTGGTTTTCGTCCCCGACCAGGACTGACCTGGTACAATTCAACCAAGGGTGCGGTCAATACCATGACAAAATCCCTAGCGGTAGAGTTGGCTCCAGATAACATAAGGGTATGTGGTATTGCTCCTGTCATTGGCAAGACCGGTTTGACCGAAGCTTTCATGGGTGGACCCGATACTCCCGAGAGCAGAAAAAAGTTTCTGGACTCCATCCCCTTGGGTCGCTTCAGCACTCCTACCGATATTGCTTCGGCGGCATTGTTTCTTTCTTCCGATGAGGCAGATTTCATCACCGGTTCGATACTGGAGGTTGATGGGGGTCGCTGTATTTGACCTTGCCCTTAAATCAACAAGATATCGAAATAACTGAGAATCAATTAAAAGGTGAGTTGATATTTTAATGGAATATCCAAAATGAATATACAGAATATTTATTTTGAATATTCTTTTTATGGAGTAATTCAATATGCCACTATACATTAGGGACGAATCCGTAAATTCACTGGCTGAGAAGGTTGTAAAAACAACTAGTGTAAAAAACAAAACTGAAGCTGTTCGCTTAGGGTTAAAAAGTATCTTGGAAAAAAAGAGAAAAGAGAAAAGCCTTCTTGAGCATGTTCATGAGCTCCAGGCTAGCCTTAAATCAATGGGTGAGCCGGATCCTAATTTTGACATGAAAAAATTTACTGATGAAATGTGGGATGATTCCTGATGTTCATTGATGCTTCAGCAATCGTTTCAATACTAAACGGAGAATCTGGATTTGAAGAGATGGTAAAGCGAATTCAGGATTATGAATCAAATTTCTTTGTGTCACCTTTGGTTAGGTTTGAGGCTGTACTTGCCTTGGCACGAATTTATTCAGGGAAGGTTAGACCTACGAAAAAGCATCTCGAAATATCCGAAAATGCTGTCAATTCATTTTGCAATGAAATAAATGCAAAGGATATTTCAATAACCCCTCAGATTGGCAAATTAGCCATCAAGGCCGCAAGTCGATATGGAAAAATAGTAGGCCACGAAGCTAAATTGAATTTTGGTGACTGTTACGCTTATGCTTGCGCATATGAATACGATATCAGACTTCTCTACAAAGGCAATGATTTTTCAAAGACGGATTTGGCATGATTTCGAAATGTTAAGAAGTTGATTTTGAGTTGCATTAAATTTGACCATCTCCAGTTAATTCGGTTTGTATTCCATAAATTATTATGCTGAAATTTTCACAATCCCCACTTGAAGAAGCCTTTGTACAAAACCCCTATTCCTTTTATGAAAAAATCAATGAAGGAGGGGATATGATATTTTGGGAGGATTATGATCTTGTATTCGCTATTTCACATCGTTCGGTCAACCATTTTCTCAGGGATCGAAAATGGGGCAGGGAAGTTCCCGAAGACAAGAAGTGTCCATGCTCGGATCATTTGACTCCCTTTCTGAAAATCGAAGAGAATTCCCTTCTGGAAATTGATCCACCTCGGCATACCAAGCTCAGGAAACTGGTTGCGAAGGCTTTCACCACCAGCAGTATTGCCAAGCTGGAACCTGAAATCGAACTGATTGTGAAGAACATCCTGAATGATCTGACAGATGATGAAATAGAATTGCAGAAGAATTTTTCTGAGAAGGTACCCGTACTCGTAATTGCCAAACTGTTGGGTGTGGAGGCTTCCATGGCCGATCAGCTCCTCAAGTGGTCCCATGATATTGTAGCCATGTATCAGGCAAACCGGGACTTGGACAAGGAAATTCAGGCTGGAAAAGCCTCCGCTGAATTCACCGATTTCATGGTTTCACTTATCAATCACAGAAAGACCTCTCCCGGGGAGGATCTGATTTCAGGCTTGCTGGCATCGCAAATTGATGGTGAGAATCTTTCAATGGATGAAATGGTCTCAACATGTATCCTGTTGCTTAATGCTGGTCATGAAGCGACAGCCTTTGCCTTGGGCAATGGTATAAATGCCATAATTGACGAGGGAATGAATGTTGCAAAACTTGATGATCCCGAATTTGTTCCCAAGGTGGTGGAAGAAGTGCTTAGATTTGATCCACCCCTCCATATCTTTGAACGATATGCCAAGGATGATGTGGATGTTTTTGATCATACCTTCAAAAAGGATCAGGAGATTAGGTTGCTGCTTGCGGCGGCAAACCGGGATCCAATGGCATTCAACAACCCTAACCGATTTGAGCCGGAACGCCACAATCCTGGTCATGTATCACTGGGAGCAGGGGTTCATTTTTGTGTAGGTGCCCCACTGGCTAGAATGGAAATGAAAATAGCACTTAGAGACCTGTTCAAACATTTTCCGAAACTGAACTTAGCAAGAAAAGCCATCTATTCCGATAGATATCATTTTCATGGCTTTAATGAACTCTGGGTTGCTCCTTGATTTCCACCCTGGCTATCAAACTACAAGTTGAGATCTTTTGACAATTGGGACACACTGATTCCGGATAAATCACTTATTGCAATTTAGACTCCCAAGAGTTGTTTTGGTATTGTCAATTTTTAAATAAACAATTTGTTGATCAAAAATCCGCTGTTTCTTTTACTCAGTGAGATTTGATCTATAAATCAAAACTCCCATCCTTCAAGTGAATTGAAAGGAATCCCAAAGTGTCGACAGATATTGGGAACTCTTGCCCCGTTGATTGGTTCTGATTCCAAGGTAATCACGGTAGCACTTAGGCACGGGCAACTATAAACGGGTCAGCATTCTTACCCCCTCTGAACAGTTTCTTTTTCTCAATAACTTGCTGGAAATGCCTTACCTGAAATATTTTTGTTATAAACTTACCCTCTTGAGCAGTCGGTGTTGGGAATATATCCTTATTGTTTTTAGCCCAAGCTCTTAAATCTTCTACGGGACAGTCTTCGATTTCCCGACCAACTTCCCTTGACGAAGTTATATCTCCGATTTCAACCAAACTGTCGAATTTATCCCAAAGTGTAGGAAATCTCTTTCTGTAGCAACTCCTAAAAAGTAGTGATAATGCATTGGTATCAGATACATAATTCATGAATTACTCTTTGAAAGTAATTCTTCCAATCTCGAAACGTTTTTGGGCTTCATGTCGGGGTAATCCGAGAGCTGGTTATAGTCGTTTATATTCTGATAATACCTCTGGAAAGCCAATGAAACATATTCTTCTCCAAGGTAAGTCAATTTTGAGTTGAAGTAATCTTCTCCATCCCCCTTGGAATTTTCGGTAATCCATTGTTTGGTTTTTGTATTATATTGCTCTTGAGGGATCAGCTTCTGATTTAAAAATTTTCTATAAATTACTTCTCGACCAAAACTGAATTTAATAGCCAATTCAGTTGCGATTTCTTCTGTGGGGTCCTACCATTGAAAGCCTGATTGAAATCTGATTCTGGAACAAGAATTTCTGCTGCCAATTGATTGCAATCTACTTCTATTTCACGATTATCCGTGGTAAAATCAAAGTAATCAATATCTTGAGTATTCACTCCGCTTGTGCGATACAACAAATGTGCAAGTTCATGAAACAGTGTGAAAATCTGCCTTGCCCTGGTAGAAGAATTATTAATATATATGATTGGGAATTCCTTATGATAGAGACAAAAACCATCGAAACCTTCGCAACGGAATGTGTCTTTAAACACAAAAATACCGGCATCAAAAAAAACTTTACGCCATTCCTTCAAAGCTCTTTCTGTACTTTCCCATTCGAATTGTTGTTCAATAGAAACTGCAAGATACTGTCGTATCTTTTCTGCCCACTCAATATAATTACCCTTGGTTAAATTTCCCAAGTCATGGGTTACGAGTTTTTCAGATGGATTACGTCCAAAATTTAATTCCTCTAACCCCAATTGAAATGCATGTGCCCTTCTGAGTAACAGCTTAATTTTTGAAGGTAGTTTTTTGTATTGTGTTCCACCGATTGTTCTAAATGATTCCTCAATTGAAGGCGCCTCTGGTGGTTCTGGAAAAAAAATACTGCAATTGGTATTTTGAATTTTTCTGCCAAGCATTCTAGTTGGGGATATGTTGGAAAATCTACCCCCTTTTCCCAATATTGTATTTTACTAAAATTTTTTATTTTTAATATTTCATCTATAGTAAAACCGGCATTTTTTCTGGCTCATGTTAGCAACTCAGGGTTTATATGCATCTGATTGGACATCAATTCACCATTCAGAAAGATATTGATTGATTTCGATCCACAAGGATTAGATACTTTTTACAGGTTGCGCCAAAAAATGACAAAAGCAAATTGTGTCATGAATTTGGACAACATTTTCTGTAAATTTATTACCATTCATTTGAACCTAACCTTATTTTTTGTAAACCAGGCAGGAAATAAGTTCGTTATCTGATTTTGGTAATGGCATTATCAGGTCAAGGTAAGTTTATCAATAATAAAAAGCTTTTAGTTCATTCTCTCAATTTCTCAAAAAATTTACCTCAGTTTCAAACAAGCAATAAAAATTAATACCAATTGACTAGGGTGTCTCTTTCTACAGTCTCAAACCGGCTTAATGCTTGAGGTTTCCTCAAAGAACGGTAATATTTAACTTGTTTTATGATTAATATCTTTCCAAGAGCCAACTATGGATTCCCATCTTCCAAATATACTTATACAGGGGGAATCATCTCGATTATTCCCTGTTCTTTCAATGAATTCCAAAGAAGCAAGGGCTACATCAATACTACTAGCATGCCTGGTTTTTGTTGATGAATTTGGTGCTCAATTATTAGCCACAGTAGGACAGAAAAGGGGTAAGCTAACTAAAATAAAATCGTTTACTGAAGTTGTCTTAAAGGATCAAAATGAGCCTTCATCCAATAGACCAGATGGATTGGTAATTTTAACTACAAGTACACGAGAATGGATGGCTCTTGTTGAGACCAAGGTAGGTAATAGCAAGATAAATGTAGAGCAAGTTGAGAGGTATAGAACTTTAGCAAAAAACAATGATATTGATTGTGTAATTACAATTTCAAACCAATTTGCTACCACACCTCATAACCATCCCGTTCAGGAAATCAGGAAAAGCAAATCCAAGATTCCGGTATATCACTGGTCTTGGATGAGTGTTCTTACGGTTACGGAGTTGCTTGTAATCAACAAAGAAATTACTGATGAAACGCAATTGATACTACTGAATGAACTTAGGAGGTTTTTAAGTCATGAAAGTACTGGAATCCGTGGATTTGACCGAATGCCAAAAGAATGGGCTATCCTAAACAAATTGGTTTCAACAGGTGGTGAAATAGATATTAAATCTCATGAAGTGCAAGCCGTTTTGGATTCCTGGCACCAAGAAACAAGAGATCTTTCACTTATTCTTAGCAGAATGACTGGTGTACATGTAAAGGAGAAACTCATTCGAAAGCATCTCCAAAGCCCTAATCAAAGGATAAAGGATGAAAAGATTTTTTTGCAGAAAAATTATCAACTGTGCTGTTCTTTTGAAGTTCCTGATTCAGCTGGTCCGATTCAAGTGGTTGCAGATTTAAGGCGAAGAACAATTGAAGTGGGTATGACCCTTAAGGCTCCAGAGGACAGGAAAAGTACTAAAGCCAGAATCAATTGGTTATTAAGGCAAATCAAATCCGAGGAAATTGAAGACCTCTTTATCAGGATAAATTGGCCGGGTTCTAGTGTTTCCACCCAGTTTTCCTACAACCAGCTCAAGGATGATGTTGCAATTGTTGGAGAGGGTAAAAAGCACATGGTTTCAAAAGGGTTTCATGTATTTTATTCGAAGCGACTTGGGCCCAGATTCATACAAGCCAACAATTTTATAATGGACATCGAAACAATTGTACCGGAATATTATTCGAATATTGGGTCAAATCTAAGTGCATGGAAAAAACCTGCACCAAAAATCCATAAGGATCGAACTTCACCGGAAGATGTTTCCCCTGATGCCATTACAGAAGAGGCCGATTTGTTCCAAGTTTAAATACCCAGATAATAACAATTCAACTCTCTTATGGGCTTTAATTACAAGATTAGTCTATAGGCTGGTGGATTTGATTTAAATTGGATTGTTTTTGGTGATGACATGGCATGAAGAGGATTTTGGTCAATAAGTCCGATATTTTATGATTTGGGGAAAAAGAGTTCCTAACAACAGATCATTCATTTTTTTCACAACCTCCCTTGCGAGTTCATCGGGTTGTTTGCACCAGATATCGTGTTGCTTCCTGATCCATTATCTAGTCCGTAAAGAGGGGAAAGGCAAAATGAATTGCCCAGCAGTATGAGTTATGATTCAAGCATTCAGATAAAATCATCACCTTCGTAAATCCCATATCAAGAAATGGAACAAGGAAAGTTTGAATTACTTCAGTGAAAAATAGAGCTTCTTTTCTCCACCATAATCACTCTCCTTGACAAATTGGATCAATCCAAAACAAACAATTGCCACCAAGGCGGCGAACAAGAATGGCGCTCCAGGGAGATAGATTGGAAAGTCCGGGTCGACAAACATGTAGAATATTCCGGTCATGATGAGTGGAGAAACAATGAATGCCAATGAAGTCAGACTTGTTAGAAGACCTTGCAATTCTCCTTGCTGGTTGGGTGCAGCAATTCTTGACATGATGCCCTGAAGGGCGGGTATTCCGATTGCACCAAGTGCACCAAAGGGAATCAGGATAAAGGCGTATATTTCTTCCTTGATTACTCCATAACCAACGAATCCGACTATTTCAAAGAAGAAACCAAATATAACTGTCTGTTTTTCAGTAAGATACTTCAAAATGAATCTGATGAACCATCCTTGGACAAAGGCTATCATGATGCCATAGCAGGCCAGGGAAACACCTATAAGGGCAGGCCCCCAACCAAATCTTTCTATGCCATAGAATGACCAGACAGCAGGATAAACGGCAAAGGCAATTTGTATGAGAAAGAATACAAGCAAGAGCAATTTTAAACCTGGCAGTTGGCCTATGTGATACAAACTGCCTATGGGATTTGCCCTTTTCCATTCAAATGGCCGTCTGATTTCATCAGTAACCGTTTCTGGCAATACAAAATATCCCAATACAAAATTGGCAAAGGCAATTACTGCAGCTGCAAAAAACGGTACCCTCGTGCCGAATTCGGCAAATAAGCCTCCAAAAAGCGGACCAAGGACAAAACCAATCCCGAAAAAGGCACCTATCAATCCAAAATTCTTTGCCTTTTCATCCGGTTTCGAGATATCGGCAATATAGGCACCGACTGTTGCTGGTGTTGATGCAGTAATTCCTCCAACGACTCTCCCGATAAAAAGTAAAACCATAACATGCGCTACCCCCATGATTATGTAATCCAGGGTCATGAAGAGCAGGGAAATCAATAATACGGGGCGGCGGCCATAGCGATCGGACAAGCTGCCCACTGTGGGACCACAAAGGAATTGCATGAAGGAAAAGGAAGCTGCAAGAACACCTCCCCAAAGTGCGGCATCCGCAATAGACGCTCCACCGACTTCCTGAATTAAATCAGGCATCACTGGAATAATGATACCAATTCCTATGGCATCTATGGTTACTGTCAGCAGAACAAATACCAAGGGCAGGTTTTTAAACATTTGGAAACCTCTTTTTATTCACTTCCCTGATATCCGATGATTTTCAAAAGCCATTTTTTCAATTTTATTCACCCCAAGAACTATAGTTTTTTCACATCATTATCCAAAAACCATTCAAATCTTAACCAAAACCAGTCCACTCTTTTCCTCATATGCCTTGCCGATTGGCAGATTTCCTCAATGCCAGGTTGTTGATCCCGTTCCAACAAGTGGCGTTTATCCACCTTACTACTCCCGGCTTACATCAAAAAAAGGGAAAATTTATTGTTGTGTTCCACAAAATTACAACCAAAACGACAAGAACAAGACCTGAGAACCCAATTGGAATGAATGTTGCAAATATATAATTAGGGGTACCCTGCAATTTTGGTGACAAACCATCCAATGTGGCCTTTGGAAATTGCTGATTTTATCGGATTGGATACTTGCACGATAATCATGGAAGCCCTTCAAAATGGTTTAAGTGATACCAGATAACTGCCATGCCCATTGTTGAAAAAATATGTTGTTGCAAAGAAGTTGGGAAAGATAGGGTTGAAAGGACTCCATCATTTTCACTTTGATCCAGAACAACCGACCTGCTAACAAGCTTGTATTGATCCTCTAGTGGATCATTGATCGAGGTACAAAAATGCTCTTCAATCCAAATGGCCAAACGTTTTCATTTTTTGTTTAGCGGCACGGTTTTTTTACACAATTGAGACATTGTAGAGAAATATATGTCAGAAAAGCTTTGATTTCTGATTTCATGCCTCGTCCAATAAAGATTCAATCTGAAGCCTGTATTTGCCACTTGGAAAGCAATAAAACTGTATTTTCCACAATGTTTTAGATGCATAAATCGCAACACATGTTGCAATCATTGTTGTTGTTTTTTTACTTAAAGTGGTTACGATTTTCTTTAAGGATATCAACAATAGCGAGAATAGCGAGGCAAAGATGATTGTAAAAAAAACTGATAATGCTGATTGCATTGATCGTAGAAATCTTTTGAAAAATGGTTTGGCTTTTGGTGGACTAGCAGCATCTTCATCCTTCATTACAGTCACATCCGCTGGTGCAGACGGGATGAAAGTCAATATGCAACTGGGCTGGCTGGCAAGCAATGGAATTATCGGTGAGGTTGTAGCCAAACGGATGGGGTTTTATCATGAGCAAGGAATCGAGCTTGATGTTACACCTGGAGGACCAGGAGTTGATGGTGTGGCTTCCGTTGCAGCAGGTCGGGCAGGAGTTGGTCAACTTTCTTCAAGCCCCTCACTGATGCTTGCACGTTCAGCGGGCATACCAGTCAAGGCATTCGCTGCCGGCTATCAGAAGCATCCTTTCACCTATTTTTCATTATCGGACAATCCTATCCGAACGCCCTCAGACATGATTGGCAAGACCATTGCTACCCAGCCTACTGCGATGATCCTTCTGCGAGCTCTCCTAGCTAATAACGGAATTGCCGAGGATCAAGTTGAAGTTATTAATATGGGGAGTGATATGAACCAGCTTATGACAGGCCAAGTCCATGCAGTCACAGGTTGGCAGACCAACACGAATGCTCTCAAGATTCTCGGAGACAGGCGAGTAGACATGATGTTGTGGGATGCCGGTATCCAATTGTACGCTAATGTCTACTACACAACCGATGACATGCTCAAAAACCAAAGTGATGTGCTCGAGAGATTCCTGACTGGTTCAGCACGTGGTTGGGGTCATGCACGTAATAATCCAGAGGAAGCGGTGGATCATCTCGTTTCGGAATATGTTAATTTGGACAGGCAGAGCGAACTAGATGCGGTAAAACCGGTTCTAGGTTTTTCATTCAATGAAGTTACTTCGGTTGAGGGGTGGGGTGCCATGAATATTGAAAATTGGCAATCCCAAATTGATACTTACGAACAACTGGGTCAATTCCAGGGATCAACACCTACCATTAATGACGTGATGACATCGGAAATTCTTCAAGCAACGGAGGCTGTAAGAAAGCAGGTTGGCTGATATATAGCTTAATAGCAAAAACATGGAAAGTGGCATTATCCCAGCTATCTCAGTTGATGGACTTTCGGTCCGGTTTGGCGAGTTGTCAAACCGGATCACTGCTCTTGAAAATGTTACCTTTAATGTACCGGAAGGAAGTTTTATCACAATGGTTGGCCCATCCGGTTGTGGAAAATCCACTCTTCTGAAAGCAATTGCAGATCTTGTTGCCTATGATGAAGGTACAATCAAAGTGTTCGGGAGGTCCCCTGAAGAAGCCAGACTTGCGAGAGATTTTTCATTTGTGTTTCAAGAATCGACATTGTTGCCATGGCGTACTGCGATCGAAAATATCATCTTACCCTTGGAAGTTGGTAGCCACAGTGGAAATGTGGAATCACATGCTGAACCACAGGATCTTTTGGAGCTAGTTGGATTGGCAGGGCGGGGAGAGGCACTTCCAAACGAACTTTCGGGAGGAATGCAGCAACGTGTTTCAATTGCCCGTGCACTCGTTTGTCGCCCACGCGTACTTTTAATGGATGAGCCATTTGGTGCTTTGGATGAGATCACGCGAGACAAACTCAATCAAGAATTGCTGAGGATATGGAAAGAAACCGGAACAACAATTGTTTTTGTAACACATTCGGTGCCTGAAGCAGCATATCTAGGCCAAAAATGTCTTGTGCTGTCTCGTAATCCAGGCCGTGTACTTGAATTTCCAGTGATCGAATACTCAACACCCCGCAAACCTGCAATCAGAGATACATTTGAATTCGTGCAAGTCACAAGCAAACTACGGTCGCTGCTTGAATGTGCTGATCAGGCCTGAATTTCGGGTACTAAAAGAAAAATGAAAAAACAATCGACAGATCATAATTGGCTTAAAGGTTTGAAGAAACATTTGCCAGCCATAACAACGGTGTTTGGTTTGCTGGTTATGTGGCAATTGATAGTATCAGTATTTAATATTCCTACCTACATAGCGCCTAGTCCGGTTCAGGTAGCCATGGTATTTGTCGAAAAAGGAGACATCCTGTGGATAAATTTCCTACCTACATTTTTTGAAGCTCTATCTGGATTTATCCTTGGAAATTCGGTAGCAGTTTTTCTGGCAATTTGTTTTGTCCACAATCGTTTGGCAGAAAGAGCCTTCTATCCCATTGCAGTTTTCATCAATACAATCCCGATTATTGCCATTGCGCCTATACTGGTTTTGATTCTGGGCAACGGATATGCACCCAAAATTGTTATCGCTGCTCTTATCTGTTTCTTTCCGACCTTGGTAAACATGGTTCGAGGACTGAATGCCGTTAGCCCACAGATGCTTGATCTCATGCACGTGTTGTCTGCAACCAAACCTGAAATTTTATTGAAAATCAGGATACAAAGCTCATTGCCCTTCCTGTTTGCAGCATTGAAAATTGCCTCGACAACATCTGTTATTGGTGCAATAGTCGGTGAGTGGATTGGATCAAATTACGGATTGGGGGCTTTGATTATTGAGGCAACCTACAATTTTCGATCACCGATGCTTTATGCAACAGTGATTACCGGTGCCAGTTTGGCAGTGATAGGTTTTACTCTAACCTCAATCGCCGAACATCACTTCATTAAGTGGAAATCTGGATCAGTAAGCTGAAAGATGGGGAAAATAGAATGAAACTTCATGAAATCATTAAACGTAAAGCGGTTAGCGTACCAGTTGTAGATGAAAGCGATGTTATTGTTGTCGGCGGAGGCCCGGCTGGTATTGCGGCAGCCGTCTCTGCATCTCGAAACGGGGCCTCGGTTACACTTCTGGAGAGATATCCATATCTTGGAGGACTCGCTTCGGGAGGTATGGTCTTGGTTTTGGACGACATGCATAATGAGACCGAAATATCCGTGCGCGGGCTAGCGATGGAAATCATAGAACGTATGCATTCTCGTGGTCTATGTGTCTATCCCCCAAAATCAGACCGAGCATTGGATGTACGTGGTTTGCCGGAAACAGTACGTAAATGGTCACGATGGGGAGTATGTGATTTCCATGTCCATTACAGACCACACCCTGTAGTTTTTGCTGCTGCTTTTGACCCCGACGGATTCAAGCAGGCGGCACTCGACATGGTAGGGGAATCAGGTCTCAAACTTCGGCTCCATAGTTGGTTCCAATCAACAATGGTTGAGGATGGTCGTGCGTGTGGTGTAATTGTAGAAACCAAGCAAGGTCCTCAAGCACTAAGGGGAAAAGTCATTATTGATGCCACGGGAGATCTCGATGTTGCATCGAGTGCTGGGACACCATTCGTAGATGGGTCATATATTGTCACTACCGTCTCACGCATGGGTAATGTAGACACCGAGACAGCCGAACGGTTTCAATACGAGGAAACGGAAAAGTTTTTGGCTTTGGAGAAAGAGGCCAAAAAAATAATCAAAGGTTGTTGGGATTATTGGTGGCTGAAAACGCCACTTCCGGGAATTGTCTGGTGCAACTGTCCACACATGACAGGATTCGATGGACTCAATGTTAAAGATCTCACTGCTTCCGAATTTGAAGGTCGAAAACGAATGCAGGCATTGTTGGAATTTGCACGCCAGAAAGTTCCTGGTTTCGAGAATGCTCATTTTGTTGATTTCGCACCCCAGACTGGTGTGCGTCAAACACGCCTTCTGGAAGGAGAGTATGTTGTTACCAAACAGGACATCATGAATCGATTGCACTTTTCTGACACCATATGCCGTGGTCGAGACTACTACACTCCATACAGATCTCTTTTGCCTAAAAAGATTGATCAGCTTATTGTTGCCGGAAGACACTATTCGGCAACCTCGGCAGCCCAGAAACTCAGTCGTGAGATTCCCCCTTGTATGGCCATGGGTGAGGCAGCCGGTATAGCATCAGTGTTGGCATTACAATCAGGAATCATGATTAGGGATGTGGAGATCGGTAAAATTCAGCATATGATGAGGGCCCAGGGTGCTGACCCCGGCGATCAACCGGCTGATAATGCAATGCTTTCAGTAGTAGCATGAGGGAATCTGAAATGACTGGTAATTCTTTGGAACTTCCACTTGATGGCGTTAGGGTCCTGGACTTTAGCCAAGTTATGCTTGGCCCTTGTTGTACCCAAATGCTCGGTGATTATGGAGCGGATGTCATTAAAATCGAAAGAGCTGGATTGGGGGATCTTTCCCGTTGGAGCATAGGTGAGGATCCAGATGGTGGAAATAATCCTGTTTTCTCTAGTTTGAACCGCAACAAACGAAGCATAACGCTTGATCTGAAGTCTGAAGATGGACGCATGGCTGTACTCGAACTAGCGAAAAGCACCGATGTTGTAGTTAACAATTTTCGACCCGGTGTGATGGATCGTATGGGTCTTGGATATGAAGATCTGAAACGTGTAAACCGTCGTATCATTTATGCGGTTGGTACTGGATTTGGTCTTGAGGGGCCGTATGTAAACAAAGGTGGTCAGGATGTATTGGCTCAGGCCATGAGCGGAGCAATGCACCGGCGTGCTGACAATCGGCAACCTCTGACTATTTACCCAACTGCTCTCGCCGATTATTCTGCGGGTATGCATCTGGTTCAGGGTATTTTGCTTGCACTGATGCAGAGAGAGAAACATGGTGAGGGTCAGCTTGTTTCAGTTTCTCTTTTCAATTCCATGCTAGCCATGCAGATGCAGGAAGCAGCTGTATGGATGATGCGGGGCAAGGAACTAAACTGGGCCGCAATGCCATTATCAGGAGTTTTTGAGACAACAGACAGTGCCATTGTAATGATTGGAGCCTTCAAACAAAACCCCCTCAAGAGCATTTGTGAGGCTTTGTGTATTGAAAACCTCTCTTCACAGGAGAAATATTCAACACTGGAACAACAATCAGAAAATCGTGATGATCTGCAAAATATTTTCTGCGAACGATTCGCTACCAATTCAACATCACATTGGCTAAAGCAGCTTAATGATGTCGATATCCTTTGTGCACCAGTCAACACACTATCAGAGGCGCTTGAAGATCCGCAGACGGAATGCAATCGAATGATTATGGAACTCCCATCCACTGATACTGGTCCCGTTCGCCTCATTGGATCACCGATTGATATGTCTTTGGCTCCAGTAAAAATTAGATTACCCCCTCCAAAACTTGGTGAACACTCTAAAGAAGTTCTTGGTGGTCTTGCAGAAACGGCATCTCCATGAGTGTTGAGTTTGAGGTCACCGGCCAAGTCGCGCGAGTCACCCTAAACAGACCGGACCGCTTGAATGCCGTAGATCAGTCCACATTTGAGCATCTCAACGAAATTTGGTCGGAAATAAACCGGCGTGATGATGTACGCTGTACAGTTCTGACTGGCACTGGAAGAGCCTTCTGTGCTGGCGCTGACATGAAGGAAGAAGGACCGGATGGTATTGAATACTGGGTCCAAACAAATCGTCATGGATTCTCAGGCATCGCTTGTGGAGGAAGATTGAATGTCCCGCTTTTGGCCAAAGTCAATGGCCTTGCACTGGGAGGAGGATTTGAAACAATACTGGGGTGTGATATAGTTATTGCTGCTGAATCTGCATCCTTCGGTTTGCCTGAATCCCGTGTTGGCAGACTTCCACTTGACGGCATGATTGTCCTGCCAAGAATGGTTCCACGCAATCTAGCCTTGGGACTGATGTTGACTGGACGACGAATTTCTGCTAGGCAGGCTGCTGAATGGGGCATTGTAAACGAGGTCGTGCCAGATGATTTACTGGACAGGACCGTGGAAAAATGGGTTGAAGACATTTTATCCTGTGCACCGCTAAGTTTAAAGGCCATCAAGAGTTTTGTTTTTGATACAACAGGCATGGAAGTACATGAGGCAAGACGTTACATGTCGGAAACACTTTCTGCTGCGCTCAAGTGCGAAGACAGCCATGAAGGTGTCAAAGCATTCAAAGAAAAACGCTTGCCTGTCTGGAAAGGGAGATGACTTTCTTATGGCATTTGTAATTGCAGAGCCATGCATTGACATCAAGGATGGGATATGCACAGATGTCTGTCCGGTTGATTGTATTTATGAAGGAGGTCGAATGTTCTACATTCAGCCTGACGAATGCATCAACTGTGCAATCTGTGAGTCTGTTTGCCCTGTTGATGCTATAATGGATGAAGACAATCTACCAGAAAAGTGGCAAAATTTTGCCAAGATCAACGAAGAGTTTTTTGGCGAGAAAGTAACAGGCTGGGGACAGCCTTGTGGTCTGGCTGATGAGTTTCGTACTGATCAGGATCATCCTGTAGTAGGGAATTGGCAACAAATTATGGCTGACAAGGAGTAGGTCATGCATGCCACAGCTCTTCGTTGTCTTGTGATGGTTGCCGAATGTTTATCGATACGAGAGGCAGCTGAGCGATTGCATATTTCGCCCTCAGCCGTTTCCAGGCAAATTCAGAAGGTCGAGGATCGATTGGGTACTCGATTGTTCAAGCGGGATAGAAACGGTACGCATCTAACCGAAGCTGGAAGACTGGCAGTACAACATGCCAGGGACACACTAAGCGGTTATGAGCGACTGCATGGCGATATAAGGAATCTTAGTGGTATGGTGAGTGGTCTTGTAACCATTGCAACGCTCAACAGCCTAACAGTCAAGTTTCTACCAGAGTTGATATCTCGGATTGCCGATCAACATTCAGAAATCACTTTTCGTGTTGTGGCATGTGACCCAATGGAAGTTTCACAACAAGTCGCTGCCTGCAGTGCTGACTTTGGACTTACATTCAATGCCGTTGATGCGAAAGGAATCAAGGTTCTGCAAGATATGCCCTGTCCTATTGAAGTAATAATGCGACCTGATCATCCACTTGCATTGGAAAAACGCCTGACGCTGGATCAATGTTCCGGACAGAGATTGATTTATCAGGAAAATTCTGGCCCAATGCGCCTATTTCTGGGCGAAGACTTGGAGAAATTCCAGCATTTACATTTACCGGTATTAACATCCAACAGCTTGACCCTGCTCAAGAACCTTCTTCTTCGGGGAACTGGATTGGCATTTTATACCAGACTGGCCTTTGCGGAAGAATTAGCTGAGGGTAGGCTGATTGCTGTTCCTTTGGTTTGTGAACGAGCAGCGTCCATATATCTTAATCTGATTACTTCACCGCGTGCAGTGCCGAAAGCAGCTTCACGGTTAGTATCTCGAACACTAAAGCAAGCCCTTGAACAATTCGCAGTTGACTTTGGAAAAAACAATGATGTGAGTTAATCAAGTCATACATTCTGAATTAACCTTTCCATGGATAGCCACGTTCCTAAAAAACCAACTTGTTGACAGATTTCAATCCCAAATGAATTTGTAGAAATTATTCGGCTATTCAATTGCCATTATTCATGAAGTGTTGATTCCTTTAAAATGTATTCAACCGTCCCTGGAAATATCACCTTTGTGGAATACAACCTTTACATAGTCTTCTGTAACGTGGAATTCGGGTTCCCTTCCATTATAGGCACGAGTTAGGGGAATGATTTTGTTACGGATTCCCATACCACGGGCATCAACATATCCATAGTCACGAAGAACTTCAACAATCAATTGATTGCGGGCTGAGCGTTGACCTGCAATCATCTTTTCAACAGTCATGGAATTCGGCAAAGAACCGGGGCTGATAATTTCCAATCTATTTGAATAACTGACTACTTCAATTTCTTCATTTCGAGTCCAATCTCGATGTGCCACTGCATTGACCAGCGCTTCGCGGATCGCTTCTACTGGATAGAACCAATGACGCTCGCGACGCATTGAAGCATCTATTTCTTTTTTTTCTTCTGACAAAAATGGTCGTATTAATGTAACAAGATTTTCAAAAAGACCATTTTCCAATATGGTTTTCCCCTCATCAAAGTTGTTCAGCAAAGCAACCAAAGGCCCATCAACAATTTGATCATCAAGTGCCCCATAGTCCTTTTCCTTGCCAGGAAATGCCATCCATCTGATACCACCCTGACGCTGTAACCTCCTAGGTGTATGTCCAAACAGTACAAGTCCTGCTATTGTACACAGAGGAGAATGCGTATGACCATCCGATTCATGCATGAAACCCAATCCCTGAAGGCGCTTATTCCATTCATTTTGTTCAATGGGAGGCTCCTTGTCTTCCACAATTGAAATCAAATAGTGTTTCAAGCGGTCTTGGCTTAAATCTGCTAACCCACTCCCCGATACCGGCAATAGCTCGGCATGGACCATCCCCCCTAGGGCGTATAATCGTGCCTGTTGTTCACGACTTGCAAGGCGTGATGTCGTTCCAACTCGAATATAGATATTTTCGCGGCGTCTGTCCCGCATTACATAAGGCTTGGTAGTACCCTGACCTACTGTAATTACAGCCACCCTGGTTTGTTCATCTATTGGAATCTCCTCATAGGATGGGATTATCATAGGATGAACTTTCTCGAAAATGGTGTCAAATACCCATTCCTCCAGATTATCACGCTGAATACCACTGATTATCCCATCATCATCAACACCAATAAGAATTTTTCCTCCGTTAAAATTGGCAAGGGCTACAATCTCTTTGGCCAATTGTTCTGGATGAAGATAATCACGTTTGAACTCTATGCCCGAATTCTTGCCATTCTCAATCAACGCCAATAATTCAGTCTTATTCATTTCGCCGAAACCTTTAATCTAACCGGTCCTAATATGATAGCATAGCTATGAACAGTATTAAGGAACCACTTTTTATTCACTTCCTTGAGATCCCATGATTTTCAAAAGCGATTTGTTCAATTTTACTCTCCTCAAGAACTATAGGTTTTTTACAACAGTATCCAAAATCATTCCAATGAACTACGATTGGAGACTCCTCTCCCTTGTTCTGTACATTGTGACACAATACGCCCTAAGCGGTCATTTCAAACCACACCAGATAATTTCAGTTCCGACGTACTCGCCCACTGGTCCTAGGTAGACCAGATACCACCTCAATAAACGACCTAAAGAACTCCCACTGCGAGTTGTTATATTGTGCTTTACAGATTGGTTAATTCACTCAACGGCGAGTTGTTGGTCATGTTCCATCAAGTGGTGTTTGTCCATCTTATCACAACTGGCTAATTCAAAAGAAAAAATTTACCGTGCCGTTCCAGTGAATCAAAACCAAGACAAAAAGACCAGAACTTGAAAACCCATATGGAAAAAATGGAAGTATTGATAAAACAATTCCAACTATATTTTCCCAGCCCAATAAAACTTATGGTTAATTGCGGTTAACCAGCCCTCGCTCAAGGAGAAAGGAAAAAATCAATTCCCTGAATTCCAATGGTTTTTCTATACAAGGCAAATGTCCTGAACCCATAATGGTTTCATGGACTGCGTTGGGCAAACCCTTGGTGCCTTCAATGACCTCTTCGGGTGGTATTGCACCATCTTCTGAACCACTAATGACAAGCGTGTCCACTTTCACTTCTCCCAACCGTTCCCTCAAATCGGTGTATTTTAATACTCGACAACAATCCAGATAACCTCTTTGTGGGGTTCTTGTGAGCATATTCCTCCAAGCCATTAGTTCCCCGGTATTGTTTTTTCTGAATTCTTTCGAGAACCATTTTTCAAGGATGGAATCCCCAACGGCATCAAGACCAACTTTCTCAATAATCTTTATCCGATCATTCCAAAATGCTTCATCCCTTACCCTCGCGGATGAATTTGAAAAAACAAATGCCTTAACCAGATCAGGTCGATTCAATACGACCTGCAAGCCTATCAATCCTCCTATTGATACGCCTGCAAAAATACAATCACTGATTTGCTTATCATCCAGAATTTCCATTATGTCAGAAGCAAGCCCTTCAATACCGAAGTGATTTTCCGAAATATCACTCAATCCATGACCTCGCTTATCAAATCTGATAATACGGTAATCTTGGGGAAAATTTTTTAAAAACCTGTTCCAAATACGTAGATCGGTACCAAGAGAATTGGCCAGAACAAATGCAGTTCCATCCTTGTTTCCCTCATCGGATACATTTATTCCCCGGCCATTTATAATCTTCACTTCCATGTTCATTTCCAGAGAATTGCCATATTGAGCCATTTTGCGAGGATTGCTCGCTGTTTGGCGACCCCTCGAGGACTCGAACCCCGAACCTGCAGATTAGAAGTCAGCCGCTCTATCCAGTTGAGCTAAGGGGCCAATCAAACATCCCGACCAATGTTGTTCTGATTTTTCCTGGACTTGGCGGCCCCTGGAGGACTCGAACCCCCAACCTACTGATTCGAAGTCAGCCACTCTATCCAGTTGAGCTAAGGGGCCTCCCAGGAAAAACATAGATTTATTGGAATGATTGCCAGGTTGCAACCCGTATACAAGACATTTTTAATTCAAAAGGTCCAAAACCGGAAAAATTTGAGTTGATAATTGGTTTCAAGGTATTCTTGAGTTCAGCTCGCTCGCAATCTCTGGCTCAATGGAATTTCGTTGATGGGGATATGTACTATGGCTGAAAATGTTGCGACCCCTACGCCGATCCACCAAACCATGTCATAGTTTCCCGTTCGGTCATAAAGAAATCCTCCCAACCATACACCGATGAATCCTCCGAGTTGATGGGAAAAGAATATGATTCCGTACAAGGTTGCCATGTAACGCAAACCATAGATATGACCAATCAAGCCGCTGGTCAGGGGAACGGTAGCCAGCCACAAAAAACCCATTACAAGGGAGAACCAGATAATGTTGAAGGGTGTGAACGGCAGAATCAGGAATAAAATCGTGAAAATTGCCCTTAATGTATAAATTATGGTCAATACCCATTTTCTTGAGTAATACGTACCCAACCAACCTGCTCCCAAGGTACCAAAGATATTTGCCAAGCCTATCAGGGAAATAGTGACAGCTCCCAATGATGAGGTGGTGGAAATGCCAAGGCTATCTATGAACCCACCTCTGACGATCGGTTCACTGAATTCGGTCACAAATGCCGGAAAGTGCGCTGTAATCAAGGCCAATTGGTAGCCGCACGAGAAAAAGCCTACGAAAATCAGTGTGAATGAAGGATCACCAAATGCTTTCTTTAAAATGCCGGCAATGGTTTCTTCCATCTCCTGGGAAGTTGCCTTGTAGTCTCCCTTGAAAACGGGGAGAGTTACCATGACCAGAAGAATGGCACCGGCAAAAACCAGAAATACCGTTTGCCATGGCATCAAACCCAAAAGGTATTCTGCTACTGGCGGGCCTATGATTTGTCCCCCAGAACCCGCTGCCGTTGCAATACCAAGCGACATGGAGCGGTGTTTGTCTGAACTGGCCCTTCCGACAACAGCCAGAATAACACCAAAACCAGTACCTGCAATACCCAGACCAACGGCAAACTCCAGTAATTGATGGGCCTCCGGTGTCGTGGCAACACTCGATAAAACCAATCCGATGGCATAGATTATTGCTCCAAGGATTATGGCAATTCTGTCCCCCATCCTTTCAGCAAGGGCTCCAAAGAATGGTTGTCCTATTCCCCATGCTAGATTTTGAATGGCTATGGCAAAGGAAAAGTCCATTCTGGGCCATCCAAACTCCTCGGCAATGGGAATTTGAAAAACACCAAAAGTAGACCTGATTGCAAAACTGACACAGACAATCAAGCATCCACAAACGAGTATGGGGGTGATCAGGTTGCTGTTCTCTACCTTTGTACTATTGTTCATCGGCAAATCTGCTGTGGATAAAAAATCTGTAAGGAGGACTTAAATTACCGAACCAAAATTCTTTGCTCAATGGGTCCAGGTGGCCTTACGTTCAAAGGCAAAGTTTTCGGCATAACCTCTGGGTCTGATTACCGGCTTTCTTTTCTTGGGGTTTTGTACGCTGTAGGTCAGGTTTCTTTTGATGGCATATTCAATGGCTTCCTCTTTCGTATCGAAAGCAAGCTTTACCTGGGACTGGGTATCGGCAGAACTGGTCCATCCCATCAGGGGATCCTTCTTGCGTGGGGAACTATGGACAAACTCCAATACCCACTTGTTGGTTCCTGCAGTTCCTGACTGCATTACGGACCTTGAAGGTTGGTAAATTAGTACATCCATCCTGAAATCCCACAATTCATGCAATAAATCTTAATCTAGTAAAAACCTTATGTTAAATCAATAAATCACTTGAACAATTATCCTAATTATTTACTCATTGATTCACAGCCAGCTGTCTAAACCTTCATTTTACAATTCCTTAACTCTTACTTCAAAGTCCCTATAATATCATCCCATGACTTCCGAAATCTTTACACTTACGAAAAATCCATATCGGCAAAACGTCAAGTTGGAAGGAGGTAAACCTTTTATCCTCCATTCCGATTTCAAGCCAGCTGGCGACCAGCCAAAGGCCATTGAGGAATTGACCCGGAACATTGTTGAAGGTGAAACGAACCAAGTTCTCCTCGGTGCAACCGGAACAGGTAAGACCTTTACCATGGTCAAGGTCATTGAGGCCTTGCAAAGACCTGCTATTGTAATTGCCCCGAACAAAACGTTGGCTGCACAGCTCTATGGTGAGTTCAAATCCTTTTTTCCGGAAAATTCTGTCGAATATTTTGTCAGCTATTATGATTATTACCAGCCCGAGGCATATGTCCCAAGAACCGATACCTACATCGAGAAGGAAGCACAGATCAATGAACACATTGATCGCATGCGACATTCTGCAACCAGGGCACTCCTGGAAAAGGATGATGTTGTCATAGTCGCTTCGGTGTCCTGTATTTATGGTATTGGCTCGTTTGAAAGTTACAGCGATATGTCCCTCGACCTGATTGCAGGACATGACTATGATCAAAGGAAGGTCATCAACAATCTTGTTGAGCAACAATACCGTCGTAATGATACTTTTTTTCAAAGGGGTTGCTTCAGGGTAAGGGGTGATATCGTTGAAATATGGCCAGCCCACTATGAGGATCGTGCCTGGAGATTGTCATTTTTTGGCGATGAAGTCGAAACGGTACAGGAATTTGATCCCTTGACCGGGGAGGTCTTTGATAACCTTGATCAGATAAGGGTTTATGCCAATTCACATTATGTAACCCCTCGTCCTACCATTCTCCAGGCCATAGAAAATGTCAAGGTGGAGTTGCGGCACAGATTGGCACATTTGACCGAGGCTGGTAAATTATTGGAAGCCCAGAGGTTGGAACAGCGTACCAATTTTGATCTGGAAATGCTGACTGCAGCAGGTGTATGCAAGGGAATTGAAAACTACTCAAGGTATCTTACCGGCAGAAACCCGGGTGAGCCACCTCCTACCCTTCTGGAATATCTGCCGGAACAGGCAATCATGTTCATTGATGAATCACATGTTACAGTTTCCCAACTGGGAGGAATGTATAAGGGTGATTTTCGTAGAAAATCAACGCTTTCGGAACATGGATTCCGATTACCCTCCTGTATTGACAACAGGCCTTTGAAATTCGAAGAGTGGGAAAGTTACAGACCCCAAACCGTGTTTGTTTCGGCAACCCCCGGAGATTGGGAACTACAGAAAACCGAAGGAGTGGTTGTCGAGCAGATCGTACGCCCAACCGGGCTTTTGGACCCTGAAATTGTAGTCAGACCGGTTACCCATCAGGTTGATGAACTCCTGGAAGAAATCAGGATTGTTACCCAAAAAGGATATCGGGTTCTGGTAACAACCCTTACAAAACGTATGGCTGAAGACCTTACAGAGTACCTTCATGAACAGGGTATACGGGTAAGATACTTACACTCAGATGTTGAAACACTTGAACGGATAGAGATCATCAGAGACCTGCGGTTGGGTACCTTTGATGTTCTGGTCGGGATCAATCTGCTTAGAGAAGGTCTTGATATTCCTGAATGTGGTCTGGTTGCTATCCTGGATGCTGACAAGGAGGGCTTTTTGAGATCCGAACGTTCCTTGATTCAAACCGTAGGCAGAGCATCCAGAAATGCCGAGGGTAAGGTGATCATGTTTGCCGATAGAATTACCAGATCCATGGAAGCAGCAATATCAGAAACTGAGAGAAGAAGGGAAAAGCAGAAGAAATACAATGAGGAACATGGTATCGTGGCTCAAACGGTGCAGAAAAACATCACGGATGCATTTGCCGGAGTTTACTCCTCGGATATTGATACCAACCGCATTACAGCTGATTTGGAAAAACACAAAATTGGCGCAAACCTTCAAGTACATCTGGATGATTTGCGTAAACAAATGTACAAGGCTGCAGAAAACCTTGAGTTTGAGGACGCTGCCAGAATCAGGGATGAAATCAAACGCCTGGAAACGGTGGAATTGGTATTGGCCGATGATCCCCTGGCCAGGCAAAGCAAGGTTGAAGAAATGGTTTCGGAAGCTCTCCAAGCTCGTGGAAGGTCCAAATCGGGCAAACCCGGTACAAGAAAATTTAAAAGTCCATTGAAATAGAACATCTAAAACTTAATGGATAATGGTGTAATAAAGTTTGTGAGACTAGAGATTCGAAGACGTTACAATCCCATTTAAGTACCTCGCAACTATCAACCTTTCATTTTATTGAATTATTTGTGTTCCAAAGCCGAGATTTGTGTTCCAAATTGAAGAATAATTATGGTTCAAAATATATTCGATTTAGTCAATGGAGTCTCAGAGAATATAAATAAGTTCTATTTTTGATAGGTTGAAATACTATTTATTTTAGGGGCTTATAAAGATGGGTTGACCACGTATCAATCCACCAGCCTGACAAGGCAGCATTCAAACCGGTTCTGCCTCAATCCATGCCTCCTCTCACCAATTCTCGCCGTTCCTCGGCGCACGGGGTACCTGTCCCAAGGCTCTCAGCAACCGTTTGCTGAAGCCGGGGGATGGCATGTCTCCTTTCCGGCCGGGAGGCCACAGGAACTCAGGCCTCCATTCATGACGGGGTGTTTCCCCGTCATTGCCATTGGGGGCTTCATTCAGCCGGGTTCCGATCCTGACATGCGCGGCATCCCCGGGTTCCATCAGGTGGGATAGTTCGGAACGGGAGGAAAAGCGCACATCCGCCAACCCATCCTTACAAGCCCCTAAACTTAACATAGAAAAATTTGATGTCGCAACAGTTCTAAACTTCTTTTTCACCAACCTGTTATTGTGTATCTTCCAATCTTTGAGTTATCAAATCAGCTGTTTTCCTTGCACCGAAAAGAGCGATGAAGCTACCGAATCTAGGCCCTTGGCTGGTACCAAAAAGTGTTTCGTATAAGGCTGCAAACCAAGACCTCAATGGATCAAACTGGTGATACTTTCCGATTGAATAAATCATTGATTGGTATTCCTCGCCACTATTGCCACCTTTCCACTCCAACAGTTTGTTCCTTAATTCTTCTAGAGCAAGCCTTTCTTTTTCATTAGGTGTTCGCAAGTATCTTGTCGATGCTACCCTTTCATTGAAATACTTGATGGTACCCTTGAGATTTCTGTACAGTTCCGGATTGTCTGATGGATTGGCGATATTGGCATGTTTCTGAATGAGACCCCAAATCACATCCTCATCTGCTGTCCCAGCAGCACCTACCAGATTTAAAATCATAGAATAGGAAATATCACTTCCAACCTGAGGTGGATTACCGGCATATACATGCCAAGCAGGATTGTTCAATTGCTCAATCAATCCTTGAGATGGATAACTGGTAACAAACTTCTGCAAATCATCAACTGCTCGGGGAACAGCATCAAAGGTCAATCTTTTGGCAGTTTTTGGTTTCTGGAACATGAATAGTCCTAGAGAATCAGGTGATGAATAATCAATCCAGTTCTCCATGGAAATGCCTTCTCCACCACTTGATTTGGAAATTTTCCTACCATTCTCATCCAAAAACAGTTCATAAAACATCTCAAGGGGCGGTGGCTTACCAAAGACACGACAGAGTTTTCTTGCAAGTTCAGCTGATGGGATTAAATCCTTGCCGTACATTTCATAATCAACTTCCAATTGAGCCCATCTCATGGCCCAATCCGGTTTCCATTGCATTTTTACATTACCACCTGTTACAGGGAGTTCTATCATCTCCCCATTAGGCTCCTGATACAGAATAGTTCCTTTCGATATATTCCTGTCCAAAACCGGAACCTGCAGTACCTTGCCAGAAACTGGACTGATAGGCAGAAACGGAGAATAGCTTTTGTCCCTTCCTTTGGCTATTCCCCCAAGAGAGGGAAGCATGATGTCCATGAATTTATCATATCTCTCAAGGGTAAGCATAAGCATTCCATCAAATTTACCGGATTGATAATATTGGGTCGCCGATATGAATTCGTAATCAAAGTCAAAACTGTCCAAAAAGCTCCTCAATTTCTGGTTATTGTAATGGGCGAAGCTCTCACACTCCCCAAAAGGATCAGTGACCTTTGTCAACGGCAAGCCTAGATCTTCCTTTAACTTTTCTCTATTTGGTACATTCAGTGGAACTTTTCTGAAGCCATCCAAATCATCAGAAAAACAAACTAGTTTGGTCGGGATATCAGAAATTTCTTGGAAGGCCCTTCTGACCATGGTTGTACGTACTACTTCCCCAAAGGTTCCTATATGTGGCAAACCAGACGGTCCGTAACCTGTTTGAAACAAAACATAACCCTTGTCAGGAGTTTCATTGTTGATCCGCTTCAACAGCTTCTTTGCTTCAACGAATGGCCAAGCCTTTAATTGGTCAAGTTCTTGCGGAGTATAACCCATCAAATTTCTACAGTTAAGTTATAAGTTATGTGTCTCATTAAATTGACAGAAGATTTTTAGATTTAGCATTACTCGAATAATGTCATTTTAATTGATCTAGCAGAAATTTTTTTGGGGGGGGCTATTTGAGTGTAAGTTGTTTCGGAAGCTCTACATTTTCACTTCCTATAACCGATCTATATCTTTGAAGAAGTTTATCTTTTTCTGATACATTCCCACACATATACTTCAAAAGATTAGTTGCGAGTACACGATTTTTTGATATTATTTTATTTTGACCTAGATCCCAAATTATATGGACAAAAGGTGTTTGTTTCATATCGGTAGGAAAATACTGGGCTGATCTCAAAGCAAATTCCAAACCCCTTCTTAATGCTAAATCTGCAATTGTTTCAGCAAACACAATTTGCCCAACTGGTCGAAAGAGAATATTACAAACTTCTGGAGTTCGTGCAGATTCAGCAATCCCAGAATTGGGGCCCCGTTGGAGATAATTTTTAAGTTGGGAGTCAATTTCGCTTAGGCCTTCAAAATAAATACTAACCCGCTTATAATAATGATCTATCCTTTGTTCCGAAAGTCGAATTGTTTTTGCTTCTTTGAGTTCATCACGCTCTTCTTTGTTTGTGGCCAAAACATAGGAAAATAAGATACTAATTATTTTATATAGAGTAGCAATAGAAAACAATGATGAGGAATTTTTTGGTATGGCATCCGTAAAACGTTCTATATCGACCTGACCTCTTGAAAACCAATCATGTTCATCAACCAATCTTCTAGCAAGAATTGCAGCCAGATCTACCTCATCTAGAATTATTATATCTTTCTTACCTACAGGGATAGAATGTTTATTCAGATCAACAAATAGACGTCGAGTCCTTTGAAGACCTTCAGGCGAATTTTGGTGTGGTACGAATAAAACTGTTAAATAATCATTTTTTCTAGCCTCATCCGAACCAAATGCCTTTTTGATACCTGCAACACGATGTTGACCATCAAGAGCAAACATTTGTTCTGTACCTTGGAGTTCAAGAAAACCAACTCTATCTGTTGCTTCAAGATAATCGAGCTTCTGTTTACTAAAATTTGTATGTGGTTCAACCTTGAAAGGATGCCACAAAGGGTTCCCCCCGTAAATACCAACAACTATCGAATTAAAAAAACGCGCTTCGTTGGAAGTTAAGTATTGAGCAATTTGATTTGCTCTATTAAACCTTCCAGCACCATAATCTTGTAGTTGTCTTTGTATCAACTTACCCAACCGGTTATTTTTATGGATTTCACGAGCAAAGCTTATACGTTCTTTGACTTCAGAGAGTGGCATTATAACCGAATAATACACCCAATCACCAAAATTTGCCTGAAGAGCAGGTAATAATATTGGTCTATTTATTGCCATGCGTTTCTTTCACTACGAACTATTGCTGAGTAATCCTTAATACTGTAAGGTGGCATCATAGCATCGTTAAAATCTTTTTCTAATTGGCTTAGTATCGAAGTATTTTCTACTACAACCCACCCAAATGATAATTCGCCATCAAATACATTAAGAAATTTTTTTACTGTAATTCGGCCTTTATCATTATCTTTTTCATTAAGATACTCCTTAAAACGAATTTTTAGGGTACGTGTAGTTATCCCTCCGTATAAAGATAATCCAATCCTAGGTAAACACTTTAAGTCATGCCCAATATAAAAGCAGTATAAGCCTGGTTTTTCAGGAATTTGATTGACCCTATTTGGTTCAAAAGGTGTAAAATTCCAATTATGTTTGTATTCGTCACAATACTTTTTCCATCTAGACGGATTAAGCTGTAATCTAACAATTCTCAACTCTTCCGATCCTAATTTTTCCAAGAAAGCATCTAGTGCCAAATTAACTCCGCTAATGGCTAGTATCTCAAAATTATTGAAATGATGGGTAACGATTTCATGCAGAGGCTGTTACTCGAATTAAATAACTGAAAATAAACTGATCCTGATGTTTTGTTTCTGTTATCATTGGATATCTGCGTGTAAGGCGTGTCAATTACACCATAACCATCATTCCAAAAATGTTGAGATACTAGTTTATAAAAACCCAAAAAAATTTAAACGAAAATAATAACCAATTATCTTCTATTAAAGATCAATGTGTTTTTTCCAGCACAGAATTTTTTTTGTGGTTGCTTCAGCTCTGATTCTACAAAAGGCTTCACCAACTTGAAGACTAGTAAGTGGAGAATTATTACCAAATATACGCTTTGTTGGGCCTGGTTTGGCTTGGGTACTAAAGGCTAAAGTTAAACCCATATTGTCAAGGTAGCCGTCTTGATTAAATTCAAAATCATCAGGAGATTGTGATACTAACATTATTGATCCACCTTTGGACCGACTCATTCTTACAAGATTGGCTAAGGCTGGAAGTCGGGTTGACAGTATTACATGGGCTTCATCTAACATTGTTAAATGGCGCAAATATCTTACACCATTTTCATCTCTAGGTGAATCTGGTTGAGAGTTAATCCATCTATCTAGAGCATCCAGAGTTAGATTTATAATTAGCCGTCTCATTTCAGCAGACCCATCTTGAGGTAACTGAATCAACCAACTTCTTGAAAAGAATTCAGCTGGAGAATATTCAGGACTGAAAAGAGAGAATTGGGTTAATTCATTTAAAGTCGAAGTTAATTCATCTGGCTTACGTCCACGTTCCTCATACTCCATTTCAAGTGCCTTACTAATATCGATTAGAGTTCCTGAAGCACCGTCAATACGATTTCTAAGCACTGAAGTAATTGCTTCACGCAATGCTTCTGATTGAACTCCACTATGTTTGCTAGATTTAACTGCAATAATTGAATCTCGAATGCGTGCAGAAGTCGTTTTAATTAATGTATCATCATCTGAAAAAACATGTAGTACATCCAAAGGAACTGGGCTACGCGGTGGCGAAATTAAGGTTGTTCCAAAGGTATTAGTAAATGGATCAATTAAGTCTTTCTTGAAATCAAATGCTAGGAAGGGAAGTTCATTACTTTGTTTCCGTATTGAATGTAACATATTTACTGCTGTTCTAGTTTTACCAGACCCTACCCCACCCATTATTGCCATGTGTGGACTACCACCAGCACCATTTACAGAAAATCTGACTTCCTTTTTTGTATGGGTATCAATTGAAACCTCTCCAATTGGAATTTTTACTTCTCCTCTAAAAACAAAATTTAAGTTATCTGAATCTAAATCTTGGTATTTGCCTCCATCACCTGAAAAACTGGCAAGTTCAGTCAATCGAGATACAAAATTTTCCATTTTCTCACCACTGTCTTCCCAATCCTTTTTCAAAAGGAATGCTCCCCTGTGCCAATGACGCGAAACTAAATTTTGCAACTCCCTCTTAGATATTTCTGTTAATTCTGAATGCTCTAAAATTAGAGCCAACCATCCTGCAGCCTGCGAATTCTCACCGAGTAGTTGAGTTCCCCGTAGGGGAGTCGCCATGTCCTCATATTCTTGTTGAAGTAATTCTTTAGGTTGGTCAGTTAATGACAACGATCTTCCAATCGCTAAGCGAGCAGCAACATATCGGTGCTTCCAACCTAATTGTCTTGCAAGATATTCACAAAATTGATCAGCTTTTCTAGTGGTTCTAAACGTTGTTGTAAAAAGGTCAGATAGTTCAATAACCATTTCAAATATCCTCTAGATCAAGGTTTTGAACCTGTGTTACTGCTATTCCATTACTCGTTGAAATTTTTAACTCAAATCCAACTAACAAACGGTCTCTTATGGCATCTACTTTATCACCAATTACTTCTTCATCTGTTGATAATAGGATTACTTGCCCTGTTCTATCAGTAAAAGTCTTTAAAACACCTATTCTTTGTTCACGACTTAACCGTGCCAAAGGGGTATCAACTACAAAAGGAAAGGCTCGACCACTGACCTTTGTAATTGCTGTAATCAGAGCTTGGGTAAACACCTGACTAGCGCCGGCAGACTTGTCAATTACATGCAAATCCTCTCCATTTACAGTAAGCATTTTTACTTCACATTCTGGGGTGATCTCAATTTTGTCAACACGATTTGAATGGTGGGCCATTGCTTTCCAAACTCTTGTCATCTCTTGGGCAACCCCTCCCACTTCCCTAGGTAGAGCTTCTTGGAGTAGTTCTTGGATTAGGGTAGAGTATTTATCTGCGAAGTTGGCACGTCTAAGTGCAGGACGACTTGTTCCCTTTCTTTCGATGTATCGGCCAAATTCTGCCCGCTTTTTACCAAGTTCTGTATTTAATCCTTCCAAGCCAAAATTTGCCTCATTTCTCTCTGATGTTAATTTGCCTAATTGTTCAGATAATTCTTTCAACTTTTGTGTATATTTTTCTATTTCAGGTATTGATGTTTCAAGTTCTTGCCATTCTCTTTTTGAGTTCTCTGCGTTTTCCATTGCTAAATTAAAACGCTCTGCCTTTTCTTTGACTTCTCCTTCGCTGTGATTCGCTATAGATTGTAAAAAATCTATAGTACGTTGTCGGCTTGTTCCTTTAAGGTATGGGTGTCTGAAATTTTCAGCACATCCATTGGGGACAGGATACCATAAGGCTTCCCAAGCTTCCTCGCCTGCTTTGATTATTTTTTGAAGACGAATTTTATCAAGTGGTGGATCAAGAGTAGAAATACGATGTAAAAAATCTTTACTAAACCTATTAAAATTCAAAGCACCTTCGTTTTTTCCTGCTTCCCATTTTTCAAGTATCTTTTCTTCTTCCAGCCTATTTATTGTATGCTCCCTTAGCTTATGACCAGCTAAAGCCAAAGCAACATCTTTTTGGATGAGTACCATTAGTGATTCAAATGAACGTCTTGCCTCTTCCCGATATCGGCCTTCATCTTGTATTAATTTTTGTAATAATGCTTGTGTTCCTTCCCCACGACTTCCAATAATTTTGGTTATTTCATCAATTTCTTCTTGTAGTTTGGGTATTGCCATTGAAGCTTCGTCACAAATTTGTTCCTTTTTTGTTTTTTGTTCTAAAATCCTACCAATGTCCTGTTTTACCTGATCTACAACCTTATCAGAGGGCGCAGCAGCTGATAAGCGTTGATTTTGAGCGTACGTAGCAAGAGAATCCTTAAGGCTCTTCAAAATAGGAAAACCTAACAAACCTTCTATTCCTTTTCGAACCTGTTCACTCATTTCACGATTTGCATATCTCTGCACTTGTTCTCCATCAAACAGAAAAAACTCTGCCAAACTCGGATGAAGAAAATTTTGTGCAATCCAATCGCTATACCATTGGTCTCGATTTGTAATTCCTGATGGTGGTGTTACAGGTTCTCTTTCTATTCCTTGGAATATTGTGAGATTATCATCACTGGGTTTGTGCTGACCATTCTTACGAAAATGCCAAATCCTTGATAGTTCTATGGGATATCCGTTATCATCTTCAACTTCAATTGTTACAGAACATTTTGCTAGACCAATATCAATTGCTCTATAATGAAGAGTGTTTGCGAGGAACTGGCTATAGCTCGTATTGATTACTTCATCAGCATTCCCATGCAAAGAAGCTTTGGCACGAGGTACAAGAACGAGGCCTTCTCGACCAAATATTCCAAGGGCAATTGCTTCAAAGAAAGAGGTTTTGCCGTATTCATTCGGTGCTTTAATTAGTATAACATTTCTTTCCCTATAAGGTGTCGGAAAGTTAAAACGAGCGTGCCTATATGAACGCCAATTGATCAGTTCAACCGAACGGAGATGCATAATTAGTCAATCTCTATTTCAATACTATTAAATATTTCATTGAAGGATTCTGTAATTCCCCTTTTTTTAAGTTTGCCTTGCTGTTCTATTTCAACAGCAATTAGTTGCTTTAGAACACTTGAATCCAGTTTCGCTGACTTACACTTATAATTGATTAGTTTTTGTCCTTCTTCACTGTGAAAAAGTACAACTTTACCGTTTGGCATGATTCACTTCTGCTCCCAATGATCGTTGAACTTTTAAATTTCGTTCAGCACTGACAATAACATCTTCGATCCATAATTCACGAATTCGATCAATTTCAGTTTGTTTGATTAAATCCATTTTTGATTGAGTTTGAAGTTCCAATAAACGATCTAGAATTTCATGCCTAGTGGACATATTAAATGGCCCAGGTACAAATATTCCTTTATTTGTAATTGTAACTTGTCCATTCCTACGCCTAGCAAGGCGACGCTCTGGATCGTTTCGAATTTCGATTAGCCAGTCTCTAAAATTTAATAAAGGTAAAAATTGTTCGAAACCGGAGTCAACAAACCCAGTAAGACTCTTATCTTTTTCAACAACTGTACATGTCCAACACCCAAAACGTGATGATGTTGTTCCACATGAAGGAGCATCCTGTAAAGATGTCACAACTGGACATTCCCCACCCCCAGCTTCCCTATATAGCTGAATCAATCGTTGATGGCTTCCTCCCCATGGCGGTTTGTTCAATGCAAGAAATTCCCAGACGTCTTCAGTTTCAAGTTCAAGTATGGGACGAAATACATTGCATCCAGGAAGACTATTGTGCTGGTTCAAGCGAGAACCATTGTCATACCTTGCCGCAGTGGTAGCTCGAGCACGGCTTTCATTTCTCCTAACCCCTAGTAAAAGTATTACTTCACCAGAAATTTTGGCTTGCTCACGGATATAGGTACTAGTTGGCCTTATCTTCATTCGATCAGTACACCAACGAAAATTGCGATTTGGTGTAGGATAGCCTCGGCCGATAAGATTGACCCAAAAAGTCTGATCAATATCTGGTGAAGTTATATTTACTATAATTGGTAGATCAAATGCCAAAACCGCTTTCTTAATCTCATTTAGTACACTCTTGACATGTGCCATAACTAGCGGGCTTTCGACAAGAGTATCATTAGCCACCACATGGATAGGCCGTACTCTCTCACTACGTGGTAAAGAAACAAGATGTTCTATTACAAGGTGTAGCACTAACGTACTATCCTTACCACCTGAATATCCTATAATCCAAGGCTTTTCGTGCGGTTCTGCATATTCATCTCTTACTTCTTGTCTGATATGAAATAAATTGTTATCTGAATCAGGAATATTAGGATTATCAAAGTATGATTGTTTCCAAATTTCATTTGACTTAGATAAGTTATTATCTATTGGGATATCATATGAATTATTTGAAAACTCTCCTTCAAAAGGCATAATATTTCACCTTATAACTACATTCATAAACAATAAAAGTATCCCATTGGTATTTTTTTTGAAAAAATGTTTGAGGTAAGTGAATAAATATACCTTCCATAAGAGGAATTAAGCGATCGTATCCAAGATTTTGCAAAACTCACTTCTCAATATTGCTCTGCTCCAAATTCCACTGGTCTTAGTACAGATCATCTAATATTTGTATATTATCAAAATTTCAAGCAAATTAAATTCAGACTTCCTTGCCTCAGAGTTAATTCTGTCCAACATAAATGCGATGATTTTGACATGAATGAGCCCTTTGGCAGTTGATATTGCCATATTCGAAAAAACCATAACCCCATTATCAGGTGGGTAAGCAGCAGTTGGCCGAAATTTGAAATTTTTCAGGAGAAGAATAATGATTGCAGTTAAACATGGTCATCAACTCCGTTTGGTACATTCCTTAGGCCCCTTGTTGATGGGACAGGCCATGAATCATTTCCCTGATAAGATAGATTTGAACTCATATACTATTTATTCCACAAACCCTGTTCCCGATACAGAGATGAAGAAATATTAATTTTCGGAATTTTTATCAACGTCCAAACAGGTGGCTCAAGATAAGCAATTCTATCGGCAAACCTTGCTGGAAGATAGAATTTTGAATAGGTAGTTGCAGCCTTGGATGCCAATCCAGGTATATCGTAATTTGTTCTAGACAATACCACGATGGGAATATTTCGAAAAATCGAGTCCCATTTTTTCCATTGATCGAATTGAACAAGATTATCCGATCCCATCAACCAGATAAAGAGGTGATCATGGTATTGATGATTGAGTTTGCTGATTGTCTCAAAGGTATGGTGAATACCATATTCATACTCAAAATTAGAGACCTTTATTCTTGGGTTTTGAATAATAGACTGCGCTCTTTCACACCGTCTCATGAATGAAGCGGGTTTCTCAATCTTGAGGGGGTTTCCTGGGCTTACGAGCCACCAGACTTCATCCAATCCAAACAACTTGAGAGCCAGATTGGAAATGTGTATGTGCCCTTGGTGAGCAGGATTGAAAGAGCCTCCCAGCAATCCAACCAATCTGTATTTCGTACAAGTCATGCAATTTCCACAAGATAAACATCATTTGACACTTCATACCTTACTGATTTTTTCATCCATATCTAAGGCTCTTCATAAATCCCTGATCGGCGAGCCAAACCATGATTATTCGCTCATTTACCATTTCCGGCCACATTCAGCAACCGGTTCGATTGTCCGGTTCAAAAAAACGATTTTTGACCTCTACCTTCTCGATCAGGATCATGTTTTCCGGCGCCGGCAAACACAATCGGACCCCGATGCAAGGCCTGCACACACACCTCCCCCCTCCTGACTTTCGGGCATCCTGTTTCGCTCGTGACCCCTGTGGCTGTCCGGCGGCTTTGCAGGCCTGGCAAGGTCAGGCCCGGGAACGGAGACGTTCACCGGAAAGGTGACACAGGATCTTACGGTCGGACAGGATCTTCAGGAAGGGCAGGACACCGGCAAAGGGTGTCGTGTCCCGGTCGGGGGAAAATTCGGTCTTGATCGGAAAGGATTGTTCAACCATCATAATGCCAGCCCGCTGGGTTGTTTTTAAGTTGTCGTGATGATGGCATGAAAATGTCGTTGTCACAAGGGTCCAGCGGTTTTTTTATTTGTTTTGATTGTCAATCAGGGTCAATTATGGTGGGTAAATGACAAATCATCAAATCAATCCACTTCCCGAATTCCTTCACTGAGACATGAACAAGGAATTTCATGATCGTTTGCAAAATAATCCATAAAATCTTTCATTGATTACTATGAACTCGAAAGGCCAAAGGATTTGAAGCATGACGAATAAGTTGATTGCATTTCAGCTTCACCATCATCCTTGAAGCCAATTCAGTCATGTCAATACAAATCCAACCCACCAAAAAAGGGGAAGACCCAAAAAATCTTCGAGGCATCCACCTCAAAAACAACACCTTTAGACTTTAGATCGCTAAAAAAGGACTGAATTGATTGGTTGACTTTGGAATATTTAGGGAAACAAAAATGGGGGGCGATCTTGCTCCCTCAAGATTTTTTTTGGTTTTTGGGTTAGAAAGATTTCAGCACCTTGCTAATTCTTTGTTGCTTACAACCGAGCTTTTCGGCTAACCACTTCTGGCTTTTGTGTGGATATCTGTTTGCCAATTCCCTGATTGCCTTTTGCCGTCTCTTGGCCGGTGATTCAATTCCTTCTTTCCTAGACAACTCTGAAACATATTGCTTCGTTTTTTTGTGTTTCCTGACAACATCTGAAAAGTTTCTGGTTCCTCAGTTCTAGAATTATGGCCTTTGTTCCGGCGGGCTTCATCTGGTGTGCAAACTTTATCATGTGGTCTCGATCTGTTTGCCTGCCGGTAATCTGATCCGTATTTCCCAAAGGCCATAGTTGACATCTCAATATCCGCCGCCTGCCCTGTCTCCAAATGTTGGTTATAGCCAAAACTTTCCCGCCCGATTCATCTGGCGCCCGGCATTCTTCTGACCAGCATGTTTTTGGTATCCAAATAAAGGTTTCTGACCTCCATGAGCTGTCTCGATCTTTTTCCCTTGTGAGTCAAGGCCAGGTAAACCGGATCGGCCAACAGGAAAATGCAATCCAGTCGAGGCGGTTCCCGTCCTGGATCCGATCCGGTCAAGAAAGTCAGCATCGGAAAAGGGTATTGTGGATCAATGGCCAGGGCCCGGGCTATCATGTTGCGATCACGGTAAACGTCCAATTCGTCCAGCAATTCCTGTATGGGTATTGCCCGGGTCATCAATGGCCAGGGTTATCGCATATGACCAAAAGCGGTTGCTGGTGTCAATTATCGAATCAATCGAACAAAAATCCCAAGCATGGAGCTGGTTGGCCGGGATCGTTGATATGGGTTCTATTATATCGGGGGTTAGTCGATCATCATAAATCTTGATCTGGATATTTTCATAGTTCAAAAAATGCGGGTGCATGGGAATGTCATGCAAACCCATATCTCCTACTGGATTCACACAAATCCTCCCGGATCATATCCCGGCTGGATGGCTCGGAATTGGTACAGTCCCCGCAGCATGACGACCGGTCCGGGTTTTCCATAATAAAAGTGCCGCCCGGTCAGCCCGGGAAAACACATCCTCAAGCGGCCTTTTCCACCTCGCCGTAGTGATCCTGGAACAGCTGCAGGCAGGACAAGCCCGCCACCAGTGTCATCGCACGGAGATTCCGGAAGGGGGCCGTTGCCATCGATACCCTCTCGATGTCAAACCCCTGTTGTTTTTCAAAATAAACCGTTTCAGTTCACCCATTTTTGTTAAATCGGGAGTGATTTGGCTGCCTGGATTTTGGTGATTTTTCAAAAATAAGGTATTTTCTGGGCAGGCACTAATTCAAAAACAATTCTGATAATGTCACTTGCCAAATTGGTGCCGGCCATATATTGTAACGGTTATGCCGGAGTCTGAAAAAACCATTGAACTTGATCGCAGGCTTTCGGTATTGGAGGAACGCATGAACACGATTACCGAGAGTTATGACCGGGGCTGGAAACTCCTGG
>JAPORQ010000070.1 GCA_026710155.1 Paracoccaceae bacterium | reverse complement strand
CAGAAGCAGTTTGAGTATTACCGCGGTAAACTGGTGGATTGATTGTCAAGCCTTGTGTGTCCAAGTATGCAATCCCGAAAACAATGATTGATTTGCGCCCAAATCATTTTCAGCACTTGACTTTTATTCCTCCCATCTGTAAAATAAAAAGTATACAGAGGTCAATTATTAGTCAGAAGAACCAGCCAAATACTGCGAGGAGTTTCCCATCATCAAGGACTCACCTTAAAATATTGCAAAGGCAATAACGAAGCAACCGCCAAAGAAGGACTGGAGATTTCTGTCAAAGAAGAATGGTTGAAATCAGGGGTTGGGGAAACAAGTATATAATCCCCATTAAATAGAGGTGCCCTTAACAATTTCCCTTATACATGAGATTTGAACAAAATTAATCTGTGACGCTTTGTCTCACATTTGGATTATTACTAATATACTCGAAGTTTCACCACTCTGATTAAAGATGGGATTATGTTGGATTTCGTTTTTATTTTTTGAAAATCTTTAACCATTCTACAAGGAAAAAACATGGACAAGGCATCAGAGGATTATCAGGCAAGTTTGGATATTTGCAACGATAGAGGTAATGGCATCACAAGACTGCTGGAAATCATGAGACGATTGAGAGACAAGGACAATGGTTGTGCATGGGATCTTGAACAGGATTATCAATCACTGGTTTCAAATGTCATAGAAGAAGCCTACGAGGTCGTAGAGGCTATTGAATCAAATAATGTCAATTCCTTGAAGGAAGAACTTGGGGATCTGTTGTTCGGAATCGTTTTTTTATCCCATCTTGCCAGCGAAGACAAGTATTTCAATTTCTATTCAGTCGTTGATGGGATTGCTGATAAAATGATTAGAAGGCACCCCCATGTATTCGCACACAATCATAATATCAAAACGGTCGAGGATCAGATAATCAACTGGGAAAATATCAAGAAAATCGAACAGAGGCATCGAGACGGTAAAAATTCCGATAGTTTGAAGAAAAGCCGACTACCTGCTTTGCATTTGGCTAGGAAATGGTATCAGTCTGTAAATCCGGCGATCAATGATCGTAAGGAATTGAGGGCTAATATTGGGGAGGTTAAAAATATTATGAGAAAACTCTGCCCAGCAAAATCTAAGGATAGCAGGTATATAAATTTTCTGCTCATGGGCGAAATCCTGTATAATATGGTCAAAATCTCAAGATGCATTTCAGTTGACCCTGAAGCTGCACTCAAGAATGCCATCAAGACAAGGATAGATCGTACTTCGGTTGAAACCCGCTGAAGCGAGTTGAAAAGAGGAACTTAAATGAACATCAAGCGAAAGATAATTATTGATACTGATCCCGGACAGGATGATGCAGTTGCCATATTGATGGCCCTTGCAAGTAAGGAACTTGAGGTTGTGGGCATTACTGCCGTGGCCGGAAATGTTCCATTGGAACTCACCGAAAAAAACAGCAGGATTATAGTTGAACTATCTGGTAGGAAAGACATTCCCGTTTATGCCGGTTGTTCAACCCCCCTAGGCAGAGAATTGGTAACGGCTGAAGAAGTGCATGGCAAAACCGGCCTGGATGGAATGGAGTTGACTGAACCATCTATTCCACTTGAAGACAAGCATGGTGTAGATTTCATAATTGAAACCCTTAGGGAAAATAATCCCAGTACCATTTCGCTATGTCCTCTTGGTCCCTTGACCAACATAGCCCAAGCCATGATTCAGGCCCCGGATATTGTTGAAAGGATTCAGGAAATCATTTTGATGGGTGGAGCCTATTTTGAAGTGGGCAATGTAACCCCCACTGCCGAATTCAACATTTACGTGGATCCAGAAGCTGCCCAAAAGGTGTTTTCGTCAGGTATTCCCATAACCATGCTTCCACTTGATGTTACTCACCAGGTATTAACAACCAAAACCAGAATGGATAAAGTTAGGAATATAGGCAATCGAACCGGCAAGGAAGTTGCCAATTTGACAACTTTCTTCGAGCGGTTTGACAAGGAGAAATATGGTTTGGATGGAGCGCCCCTGCATGACCCCTGTGTCATTGCATATCTGCTGGAGCCAGAAATTTTTGAAGGCCGATTTGTTAACGTGGAAATCGAAACCGAATCCGAGTTGACCAGAGGTATGACTGTTGCCGATTGGTGGGATGTAACCGATCGAAATCCCAATGCTCTTTTCATTGGCAAGGTGGACAGTGACAGGTTTTTTGAACTTCTGATGGAAAGACTTCGTCTCTTGCCCTGATTCAGGATACTGGTAAGGAGAATTTTACGAGATGGATATCTTTCCTTTTGAAAACAGTTATTCCTCCTTACCGGAGAGATTCTATGCAAGATTACCACCAACTAGGGTATCAAGGCCCAAGCTGATTAAGCTTAATTCTGAATTGGCTGCCGAACTGGGTTTGGATCCATCCCGGCTTGCAACGGAACAAGCGATTGAAGTTTTTGCCGGCAATCGGGTACCTGAAAATTCCAAACCGATTGCCCTTGCCTATGCGGGCCATCAATTCGGTGGATGGGTTCCCTCGCTTGGAGATGGCAGAGCAATACTTCTTGGTGAGATCAGAAACAAGTCAGGGCACCTTTATGATTTGCAATTGAAAGGTTCGGGGCCAACACCATTTTCACGCAATGGCGATGGGAGGGCCTGGCTTGGCCCCGTCATCAGGGAATATATTGTTTCCGAGGCAATGCACAATCTGGGCATACCCTCAACCAGAACACTGTCGGTTGTATCAACGGGAGAAAGGGTTTTTCGGGAAAGAACCTACCCTGGTGGTATTTTAACCAGAGTAGCCCGAAGCCATATTCGGGTTGGAACCTTCCAGTATTTTTATGCCAGAGAAGATCACGAGGCCCTGAAAATATTGGCCAACTATCTGATTGACCGTAACTATCCCGAACTGAAAAAAAACGAAAATCCTCTGCTATCATTGCTTGTGCAGGTTGTTGAGGGGCAAGCCAAACTTATCTCGAAATGGATGGCTGTTGGATTTATTCATGGGGTTATGAACACGGACAACAGTTCCCTGTCCTGTGAAACCATAGATTTCGGGCCCTGCGCTTTCATGGACCGCTTTCAGGCAGCAAAAGTCTTCAGTTCCATAGATCAAAATGGTCGATACGCCTATGCCAACCAACCAATGATTGCCCATTGGAATCTGGCCCAATTTGCAACAACGCTGATACCAATCCTTGAAGAAGATAAGGAAACTGCAATCAAGACGGTTACGGATATTATTAATCGGTTTCCCCAACTTTATCTTGACAACTGGTTATCAATCTTCGGGAAAAAACTTGGTATGGAAAATCCTGCAAACGAGGATTTTGAATTTATTACCAGCTTCTTGAATATTCTCGAAAGGGCAGAAGCAGATTTCACCCTTACTTTCAGAACATTATCAACAGTCCCTGCAAGAAAACTACAATCTTGCCATTTTGAAAACTTTGCCGTTTCACCTAATCCGATACTTGACTGGATACCTATTTGGTTGGAAAGGTTAAACAGGGAAAAGGCATCGGAAAGT
This sequence comes from Paracoccaceae bacterium, assembly GCA_026710155.1. Lineage (GTDB taxonomy): Bacteria > Pseudomonadota > Alphaproteobacteria > Rhodobacterales > Rhodobacteraceae > MPNP01. The sequence continues at coordinate 3,778 of JAPORQ010000070.1, read as the reverse complement.
GAACGACTTCTGTCAATGCAAAAGGCCAATCCTGCCTACATACCTCGAAACCATCAAATCGAAAAAGCCATTGTTGAAGGGGTAGAAGGAAATTTTGATAGATTCAACACCATGGTAGAAATGCTCAAGTCTCCATATACTCAAAAGGAAGGGTATGAGGAATTTGAAACGACACCTGAAATGAATGAAGTCGTCACCAAAACCTTCTGTGGGACTTAGAATATTATTTGTTTAATACCGGGTATTCAGGTATTCTCTTTCTGCTGATCTGAAGATTAACCATAACCTCTAGTTTGAATATTGCAGCCAAGATATTAATTTAGATGAATTGGACCTGTAATTCGAATTGTGTGTAGGATTTTGGTCCAGTTAAAATTTGCAAGAGATTAAGGAAAGATTGAATTTTGGGTAACCTCCTCCAGCATTGTGAAAAAATAGGATTGCGGTTGACTGGCCAAAGAAAGGCTGTTGTTTCCGTTTTGGAAAAAGCCAGGGATCATCCCAATATTCAGGATCTTCATGAACGAGCAAGTCAGATTGATCCAAACCTTTCTATCGCGACCGTTTACCGTACTGTCAAGCTGTTGGAAGAATTGGACATTCTTACCAAGTTGGAATTTGGTGATGGGGTGGTCAGATATGAAATAACCGACAAGAATCATCATGATCATCTAATTGATTTAAAAACCGGAAAAGTCATCGAATTCTACGATGAGGAAATAGAAAGGCTCCAGAAAAAACAGGCCCAGAAGTTGGGTTATCACCTAATTGGTCATCGTCTGGAATTATATGGCACACCTTTGGAAGATAAAAATGGCTAATCTAATCGCAATTGATCATATTCACGCCCGTGAGATACTCGACAGCAGGGGAAACCCAACGGTTGAGGTTGAAGTCTCCCTATCTGACGGTTCGATGGGACGGGTTGCCGTACCTTCGGGAGCATCTACCGGTACCCGTGAAGCCCATGAGCTAAGGGATGGTGATTCGCAAAGATACATGGGTAAAGGGGTTTCCAAAGCGGTGGAAAACGTTATTGCGACACTGGGTAAAGAGCTCTTGGGCCGTGATCCCTATGACCAAGTTGGCATTGACAGTACAATGATCAATCTTGACGGCACCCCTAATAAATCGAAATTGGGAGCCAATGCGATATTGGGAGTTTCCCTCGCTGTTGCCAAGGCATCGGCTGTCAGTATGGAAATGCCTTTCTACCGATATGTCGGGGGTGTAAATTCCAAGGTTTTACCCGTGCCGATGTTCAATGTAATCAACGGTGGTGAACATGCAAACAACTCCATTGACTTTCAGGAGTTCATGATCATGCCGGTTGGTGCCAACAATTTTCGTGAGGCGTTGCAATTCGGTACCGAAGTATTTCACAGTTTGAAAAAAAACCTTGACAAGGCGGGACATTCAACTGCGGTGGGCGATGAGGGAGGATTTGCTCCGAACTTGAATTCCTCAGAGCAAGCTCTGGACATATTGCTCAAGGCCATTGGAGATACTGGTCTTGCACTCGAAAAGGACATGGTCATTGCTCTGGACTGTGCATCATCTGAGTATTATTCCGACCGCAAGTATCACTTTTCCGGCGAGGGAATTACCCGATCCGTTCAAGAAAATATTTCCTATTTGGAAAAATTGGTAACTTCATATCCCATCCATTCAATTGAAGATGGTTGCAGTGAGGATGACTGGGAAGGATGGCAGGCACTTACTGAAGCTCTGGGTAACCGTTGCCAGTTGGTTGGTGACGACCTGTTTGTGACCAATCCCATTATTCTGGCGGAAGGAATTGCCAAGGGTTGTGCCAACTCGCTCCTGGTGAAGGTTAACCAGATCGGGACACTGACGGAAACCCTTGATGCCATTGATATGGCACATAGAAGTGGTTACACGACCATATTGTCTCACAGGTCGGGAGAAACCGAGGATACCACCATTGCCGATTTGGCCGTTGCGGTCAATTGCGGACAGATCAAATCGGGTTCCACTTCACGCTCTGATCGAATCGCCAAATACAACCAATTGTTGAGAATTGAGGAAGAATTGGGTGATCAGGCCCAATATCTTGGGAAAAAAGCCTTCAGGTTTTAGTTTCAAAAGGTTCGGAAATCCTGCCACCAACGGTGGGATATTTACATCCCGTTGTATCTGGCGCTGAAGTGGGAAGGTTGCCCAATACCCTGGCTGCCAGAAAACCGAAAGCCTGGGCTTCCAGATATTGTGAGTGCAAACCCCATTCCTCAGCAGTCCGAATTTCCATTGAAGCGATTTCCTTCAACCGAGTAACAATATGGGAATTTTTTGTCCCTCCCCCACATAAAACAACATGTTTGGGTTTGTGCCCTGTCCTTACAAGAACATTCGAAATTGCCTTAATGGTACATTCCGTCAAGGTTGCGACACCATCTTCAAAACTGAATCGCTCGACCTGATTCAAGAGAAAATAGAAATCATGAATATCAAAGGATTTTGGTCCCTCAAACCCAAGCTGTTCTTGTTCCAGAAACTTTCCTACCAAATCATTGTCGGCTTTCCCTATGGAAGCAAAATATCCGTCCCTGTCGTAGGGGAGATTTCTTTTCATGTTGCAGTATTTATCGATCAGACTGTTTCCGGGTCCAATGTCAAATGCAATCAGGGCACCATTGTCAACTGGTTCATCCTTTTGGGGATCAACAATACTTATGTTGGTAATGCCGCCGATATTAATGAAGGCGCATGGTTCCGTAATTCCGAGGTATTTGGCCAGGGCAAAATGATAAAATGGTGCCAGTGGTGCGCCCTCACCCCCATTGAGCATATCCTGTTTTCGAAAGTCCCAGACAACTGTTCTGCCCAAATTTTCAGCAAGGTGCTGGCCATCTCCGGCCTGATGCGTTTTCCGATTTCTTGGATCATGGGCGAGCGTCTGCCCATGAAACCCGACAATGGCCTCCGGACTGGTTTCCACAAGCAAGGCAAGATGAGTTTCCTCAACAATTCGGGCAGCCAGGTTAACGCCTTTTTCACCCGGCCACTTACCTCGGGCCATGTGAAGTATTTTAACTTCATCAGGAGTAAACCTCTTGCTGGCAGTTGGTCCAAATTCCAGTATTTTCTTTCCATCAGCCCTGATTGCAGCAATATCAACCCCATCCATTGAGGTACCCGACATGCAACCGATAAACCAATTTTCATTGTAAAATTTCATTTGCACTCAGAAATTTTTTTCCTAAATTCATGCTTATTAGACCTGCCGAGCCTCTGAATCAAGCGCACCCGGTAGGTAATTTATTTTGATCCCTATCTTGTGGGAAGCAAAAATTTCACAATTCCGAAAACCTTCCCTGACAATCCCTGCCCAGATCGAACGTCTCACAAACCGTGGTATGATCATAGCTAATAGAGATGAGGTAGCTTCTTTCCCTGAATGTATATCCTACTACCAGCTAAGGGCTTGCTGGAGGCCTTTTGAATTTGAAAGGGATGACAATCGTCTAGGGAAACTTGCTTTCCGGGAAGGCCTTGATTTCAATACAATCAGGACCCTCTACATTTTTGACCGAAAACTGCGGTTGCTCCTGTTGAATGGAATTGAAATGATAGAAGTGGCCATAAGATCCCTTTGGACCAATCCCTTGGCAGGAAAATATGGACTTCACGGTTATCTGGAATTTGCATATTATTCAAAATCATCCCGGCATGTTGCAGATTTGAACTCCTTGAAGGAGGAATATTTTCGGGATTATATACTTGAATCTACAAAATTAAATACTATATTTGCAATAAC
>JAPORQ010000027.1 GCA_026710155.1 Paracoccaceae bacterium | reverse complement strand
CAGAAGCAGTTTGAGTATTACCGCGGTAAACTGGTGGATTGATTGTCAAGCCTTGCATATCCAAGTATGTAATCCCAACCTCAAGCCCATTTTATTTATGTATACAATACCGTTTCTCAAAAGTACTGACTCATAGAAGATTATAAAATATCTTAGGGGTATCCAACTCAAAAACAACCCCTTTGGGTCATTACCAAAGGTGTATTGGTACTGTAGAAATCGGGCCAAATTAGAAATATTAATTAGAGATGCCTATTGATGGTTACTTTTGAGAAATGGTATAATTCCCTTTTTTATCTTATCTTGTGACAAGCTCAAACCTTGCTGATAGTTGGTAAATATGAAAGGCTTCTTTGAGGGGGCGATTAATGTACAATTGGCTTTAAGCGCCTGCCAAGAAAAAGTTGCTTGATCACCCCGAAGTGAGAAGCGGTACCTTGGTCAAGGATGATTGTTTCTTTTGGGGAGAAGAAATCTTGAATTCCAATCTGTCCTTCTTGAGTCGAATCTCGATTTTTCCACCCTTTTGCAGCTTCCCAAAAAGTATTTCATCAGCCAGGGGTTTCTTGATTTCCTCCTGAATCAAACGGGCCAGGGGTCGAGCCCCCATTTTTGTATCATAGCCCTTTTTACCAAGCCACTCCGAAGCCTGGTCACTAATCTCAATCTGGATATTCCGTTCAATCAATTGACCTTCCAACTGGGTGATGAATTTCTGGACGACCTTGATTATCGTATCGGTACCCAAGGCCTTGAAACTGATGATTGCATCAAGCCGGTTGCGGAATTCGGGTGGAAAGAGTTTATCAATGGCAATTTTGTCTTCGCCTTCCCTTGATTCCCTGCCAAAACCGACGGCGCTCTTTTCCAGCTCAACGGCACCCGCATTTGTTGTCATGATCAGGATGGCGTTTCTGAAATCAACCGTTCGACCGCTATGATCCGTCAATCTGCCATAATCCATGACCTGAAGAAGGATGTTGGATACATCCGGATGTGCCTTCTCTATTTCATCCAGCAGCACGACAGAATGTGGATTTTCATCAACCCCGTCGGTAAGCAAGCCTCCCTGTTCGAAACCGATGTAACCCGGAGGTGCACCAATCAGACGTGATACGGCATGTTTTTCCATGAACTCCGACATGTCGAAACGCAATAGTTTCGCCCCAAGATTCTCGGCCAATTGTCGGGCCACTTCTGTTTTTCCGACTCCCGTTGGTCCGGCAAAAAGATATGATCCAACCGGCTTTTCCTGATCCCTAAGACCAGCCCGGCTCAACTTGATGGCACTGGTAAGAGAAGAAATGGCCGGATCCTGACCGAACACGACAATTTTGAGATTCTTTTCAAGATCACTCAAAACGACTGAATCAGATCTCGTCAATTTCTTGGAAGGAACCTTGGCAATTGCGGCAAAGGTATCCTCGATATCCCGTACACTTATGGTTTTGCGTATCCTTGACTGGGAACGCAATCTGTTGGAGGCTCCTGCCTCATCAATGATGTCAATGGCCTTGTCCGGAAATTTTCGATTGTTGATATACCTTGCCGAAAGCTTGACGGTTGATTTCAGGGCTTCGTTGGTATAACGAACCGAATGATGGTGTTCCAGCCTGGGCTTGATACCCTTCAATATCTGGAAGGTTTCCTCTTCCGTGGGTTCATTCACATCAATTTTCTGAAATCTTCTGGAGAGGGCCCGATCCTTTTCAAAATGCTGCTTGAAATCCTTGTGCGTCGTCGAGCCTATGCATTTAAGGGTGCCATTCTGGAGGCTTGGCTTCAGCAGATTGGATGCATCCATGGACCCGTTGCTGGTGGCACCGGCACCAACCAGGGTATGAACTTCATCAATAAACAAAGCCGTTTTTTGTTTTCGCCTCAACTCCTTGAGAATATTGGATAGTCTTTCTTCAAAATCACCCCGATATCTGGTTCCAGCCAACAAGGCGCCCATATTGAGGGAATAGATTGTAAAGCCCTGCAATACATCAGGAATGTCACCCTGGGCAATCTTCAGGGCCATTCCCTCGACTATGGTTGTTTTACCGACACCGGGGTCACCGACGAGCAGTGGATTGTTCTTGTTCCTACGCAACAGCGTTTGGAAACAACGCTTGACTTCTGTTTCCCGACCCACAAGTGGATCGACCTTGCCATTTTTGGCCCGTTCCACAAGGTTGATGCAGTATTGAGCCAGTGCAGTTTTCTTGAGTTCACCCTTCTCAATTTTTCTTTTTAATGTTTTGGACCTCGGTGTAATCGAAGGATTTAATTCCCTGGAACCTTCCATCACCCTTTGCTTGGTGATTCCATGAGAAAGATATCTGGTTAAATCATATCTGGTTAGTCCAACATTCTCCAGTAGATTTCTAGCATGGCTGTGGCGTTCTGAAAAAATGGCCAACAAAACATCCACACCGGTTACAATGTCCGAACGACCCGCCCCCTGTACATGAATGGTTGCACGGTTCAAGACTTTTTCAAATCCTGTTGTTGGGGCCAAGGGACGCACCTGATTTTCGGAAACCTCCTTGAATTTCAACAACTCATCGGCATCGACATTGTTGTAAAGATATTTGAAGACCTTGTTCCTGATAAAATTGGGGTCGATTCCACAGGCATTGATTGCTTCCGATGCAGGGGGATCATCCAAAAGAGCCAAAAGCAGATGATCAAGTGTCAAATATTCATCCCCACTCAGGGAAGCAAACTGATGTATCCTTTTGATGGATTCTTCTAGATCTGCAGAAAATATTGGCAACTACAAGGTCTCCTAAAATTTAGTTTATTTTTTTGATCACAATTGATGCTCGTTACAAAATAATAAAGGAACATAAATTTCATATGAAATAAATTTCAATCGAAAAAATTAAAATTGATCCTTCCTCTTTCTGATTTCGGCAAAGCACTCCTCGTCACTCAGGTCGGGATTGCCGATGATTGTTTTCATTTCAGGCAAGCCAGCTCTCAAAAAGGGATTGGTGCGCAATTCCAGATCAAGTTTGGAAGGGACTGTGGGCAAGCCCTTGTTTCTTTGCTCCTTCTCCCTCTCAACGCGTGCGATCAACTCAGGATTGCCCGTTTCAATGGTCAAGGCAAAAGCACCGTTGGACAGAGTATATTCATGGCCTGAATAAATCATCGTATCTCCGGGCAGACCCGCTATTTTCTGCAAACTATTCCACATCATGGAAAAGGTTCCCTCGAAAACCCTTCCGCAGCCGAGAGCCATAAGAGAATCAGCGGTAAATGCCGCTTTAGGAAAAACAAAGGCTATGTGCCCCATGGTATGACCCGGCACATCAAGAATTGACACTTCCTGATCACAAATCACAATTTTGCTTTCTTCGGTTACCCCAATATCCAGTTTGGGTAAACGTTTTCTGTCGTTTTTGTTTCCAATAATCTTGGAACCATAAATCTGACGGAGCTTTTCAACACCGTCTACATGATCAAAATGGTGGTGGGTCAGCAGAATATAATCAAGATTCCATCCCGAAGAATCAATTTCAGCAATGATTGGATCTGCCTCAGGTGCATCAACCAGGGCAGTTTCACCGATTCTTTCATTATGAATCAAATAGGCGTAATTATCTGACAAACACGGGATCGTTTTTATGCTAATAGTCATGATTGATTCCTATCAGGGTTGATTGAAAATTGAATTAACGAACTAGATACAACAAGTAATTACCATGCGACCTGATGTAACCCATTTCAATCATTTTTATTTCCACACCGAGTTGGGATCATTCGTCAATGAAACCCTGATTGCCGAAACGAATGAGATTTGGCCGGACAAGGTCAGTGGCAGTGTATTGGGTTATGGCTTTGCATTGCCGCTATTGGGACAGTTTCTCGGGGAAGATACAAGGGTAATCAATTTGATGCCCGAATCGTTGGAATGTCAAAAATGGCCTGTCGGAAAACCCAATATGTCCGTACATGCACTTGAATCCAACTGGCCTTTGCCGACGGCAAGTATCGAACGAGCCATCCTGCTTCACGGATTGGAATTCTGCGAGAGTGAATCAGCCATGCTTTCTGAATGCTGGCGCGTTCTGGTTCCCGAGGGACTCATGCTCATCATTGTTCCCAACAAGTCAGGAGTATGGTCCATGAACTCCTCGACACCTTATGGATGGGGAAGAGGTTATTCCTACGGTCAATTGGAAAAGACATTGTCCCAGCACAAATTGCAGCTTGAACATCATTCAATGGCCCTGATGGTGCCGCCAAGCAATGATGGTTCATTGAGGATAATGACCAAGACCATAGAGAAAACAGGCAAGAAACTTCATCAAAAGGTCGTCGGTGGCGTACATTTGATCGTGGCAAGGAAAAGAATCTTTCTCACTCGCCAGCATGGTATTGGTGAAACGGTCAAGAGTGGGATCGAATTGTTGAAGGGAGCAAAAAACCCCGCCCCAAAACCTGTTACGGGTATGGAACAATCCTGAATTGGTAGCCATTTCATCAAAATGGCAATGGGATTTGGATCTGCATGAAGTTATTTTGGTCAAGAAAGTATGAGTCCAACAAAATTCTCTCTTACCAATTGCAACCTCCATAAAACTTACCTAATTAGGTTTAAGTTGAACGGGGTGGCATGTGCAATTTTATTGCAGCTGACCTTGGTTCTGGCAAATAAACACAACAGGTTTCTTATCAGGCGTTTGGTTGGAATTTAAAGGAATTAAGTGGCAGAGAACTTGTCAATTTCAGCAGGTATATCCTCACGCTATTCAACGGCTTTGTTCGAGTTGATGCTTGAGGAAGGTATGTTGGAAGAATTGGAAGGGGAGATTGCCGCCTTACAGCAGGTGATCAAAGACAGCGAAGACCTTAGGGTGCTCATTGCCTCGCCCATATACAGCAGGGATGACGCCAGAAAGGGAATTGTTGAAATAGCCGCCCGCATGGGCTTGAGCAGTCTATTCACGAATACCCTGGCACTTCTGGCAACCAAGAGAAGGCTGTTTGCCCTGCCGCTGATTCTAGGACAATTGGAAAAAATGATTGCGGAACACAAGGGTATTGTTCCAGCCGAGATCCTTTCAGCACACGAACTGTCTGATGATGAACTCGACCGGATTGCCGAAGCCTTGAAGCAGAAGGCCGGAAAGGATATAAAACTGGAAGTGAGGTTTGATCCCAGTTTGATAGGTGGCATGGTTGTCCGATTGGGATCCCGAATGATTGACAGTTCGATTAAGTCAAAACTCATGAACATGAAATATGCAATGCAAGAGGTTGAGTAAATGAGTATCCAAGCTTCTGAAATTTCAGCAATTCTGAAGGACCAGATCAAGAATTTCGGTCAGGAAGCCGAAGTTGCCGAGGTTGGCCGGGTTTTAAGTGTTGGCGATGGTATCGCCAGGGTTTTCGGGCTTGATAACATCCAGGCTGGTGAAATGGTTGAATTCCCCGGAGGAATAAGGGGGATGGCCCTGAACCTTGAGGTCGACAATGTCGGTATCGTCATTTTTGGTGATGACCGGGACATCAAGGAGGGCGACCTCGTTAAAAGAACGGAGGCTATTGTTGATGTACCGGTAGGTGAGGAACTTCTGGGCAGGGTTGTGGATGCTCTGGGCAATCCCATTGACAACAGGGGGGCGATTGAAACCAGCATGCGATCCGTGGCAGATGTAAAGGCCCCGGGCATTATTCCAAGAAGGTCTGTCCATGAACCCATGGCAACCGGATTGAAATCAGTGGATGCCATGATTCCAATCGGTCGGGGCCAAAGGGAATTGATCATCGGCGACCGCCAGACAGGTAAAACGGCATTGGTTCTTGACACCATTCTGAATCAGAAATCATACAACGATGCCGCGGGTGATGATGAGTCCAAAAAACTGTACTGCATTTATGTGGCCGTGGGGCAAAAAAGATCAACCGTAGCCCAACTGGTGAAGAAACTAGAGGAAAACGATGCCCTGCGATATTCAATCATCGTTGCAGCAACGGCATCCGACCCGGCACCGATGCAGTTTCTTGCCCCATATTCAGCTACGGCCATGGCCGAATACTTCAGGGATAATGGAAAGCATGCACTGATTATCTATGATGATCTTTCCAAACAGGCTGTCGCCTACCGACAAATGTCGCTTCTCCTGAGGAGACCTCCGGGTAGGGAAGCTTATCCTGGTGATGTCTTTTACCTCCATTCAAGGCTTTTGGAACGGGCCGCCAAGTTGAATTCGGATTTCAAGGCCGGATCATTGACTGCCTTGCCGATCATTGAAACCCAGGCCGGTGACCTGTCAGCCTACATCCCAACGAATGTGATTTCAATTACCGATGGGCAGATCTTTCTTGAAACGGAATTGTTTTATCAAGGTATCAGACCTGCGGTTAATACCGGTTTGAGTGTTTCCAGGGTTGGTTCGGCGGCACAGACCAAGGCCATGAAATCTGTTGCAGGCACGGTCAAGCTGGAACTTGCCCAGTATCGTGAAATGGCTGCTTTTGCCCAATTCGGTTCGGATTTGGATGCCGCGACCCAAAGGTTGTTGAACAGGGGAGCAAGACTCACAGAGTTAATGAAGCAAGCTCAATACTCACCTCTGACCAATGCCGAGATTGTCTGCGTGATATACTCGGGAACAGGCGGGTTCCTTGATCATATTGACATTGGAGATGTGGTTCGATTTGAACGGGGTTTGATTAATCACCTGAGGGCCAATTGCAAGGATCTGCTTGATGACATTACCGCCAATGACCGAAAGGTTGAGGGCGAGTTGGAAGACAAGATCAAAGAGGCCATCAAGTCCTACTCCGCTAATTTTTCCTGAGAACGAAACCAGGTATTATATCGTCATGCCAAGCCTCAAGGATCTGAAAATCCGGATTGAGAGTGTAAAGTCCACTCGCAAAATCACCAAGGCCATGCAGATGGTTGCAGCGGCAAAGTTGAGACGGGCACAGGAAGCTGCCGAAAGAGCACGACCCTACTCCGAAAAAATGGATAAGGTTGTAACCAACCTGGCCTCTTCATTTCAGGGGGGAGGATCTGTACCCAAGGTCATGTCGGGCAGCGGCAGCGATAACGTTCATCTCCTAATTGTCGCAACAGCCGAACGCGGGTTATGCGGAGGGTTCAACTCATCAATTGTCCGCTTGGCAAGGCAACATGCAAGAAACCTGATTGGCCAGAACAAGCAGGTAAAGATATTGACGATTGGCAAGAAGGGGCGGGAGCAGCTAAAACGCGAGTTCGAATCATATTTTATCGATCATGTCGATTTAACCCAATACAAGACAATCAGATTCAGCATTGCCCAGGAAATAGGCGACAAGGTATTGGATTTGTTCGAACACAATGAATTTGATGTTGCCACTGTGTTTTTCAGCAGATTCCAATCCGTAATTTCCCAAGATCCAACAGCCCAGCAGATTATTCCCGTTGAGGTCTCGGACAACAATGAGGAAAAGGGTTTTTACGATTTTGAACCGGATCAAACCGAACTTTTGGTGGATTTGCTCCCCAATGCAATAATCAATCTTATATTTACGGCGCTGTTGGAAAACGCTGCTTCGGAACAGGGTGCCAGGATGTCTGCAATGGACAATGCAACCCGAAACGCCGGGGAAATGATTGACAAACTTACAATCGTTTACAACCGTTCCCGCCAGGCAGCGATTACCAAGGAACTTATAGAAATCATATCGGGTGCAGAAGCACTTTGAGAATTTGGAGAAGACCATGGATGCAGTAGTTGAGCCAAACCAAAAAGCAGGCACAGGCAAGGTAAAACAGGTTATCGGGGCTGTCGTTGATGTTCAGTTCAGTGAATATCTACCAGAGATTCTGAACGCCCTGGAAACAGAAAATCAAGGCAAGCGACTTGTTCTTGAAGTTGCACAACATCTTGGAGAAAACACTGTTCGAACCATTGCCATGGATTCAACCGAAGGGTTGGTTCGAGGTCGGGATGTAACGGATACGGGCGGACCCATTACAGTACCGGTTGGAGATGCAACCCTGGGTCGAATTATCAACGTGGTTGGTGAATCCGTTGATGAAAAAGGACCTGTTGAATCAAAGGAAAGCAGAGCCATTCACCAACCTGCACCGGAATATTCCGAACAATCAACAGAAACGGAAGTTCTTGTCACCGGTATCAAGGTCATTGATTTGTTGGCGCCTTACGCCAAGGGCGGAAAGATTGGCCTGTTTGGTGGTGCCGGAGTTGGTAAAACCGTCCTGATTCAGGAATTGATCAACAACATCGCCAAGGTTCATGCCGGCTTTTCCGTATTTGCCGGAGTTGGTGAAAGAACCAGGGAGGGTAATGACCTCTACCACGAATTTATCGAATCAGGTGTTATCAACATTGATGATTTGACACAATCCAAGGTGTCACTCGTTTACGGTCAGATGAATGAACCACCAGGGGCACGAGCCAGGGTCGGTTTGACAGGCTTGACCTTGGCTGAACAATTCAGGGATCAGTCCGGTACGGACGTTTTGTTTTTTGTTGACAACATCTTCAGATTCACGCAAGCCGGTTCAGAGGTTTCGGCCCTTCTGGGTAGAATTCCTTCAGCTGTTGGTTATCAGCCAACCCTGGCAACCGACATGGGTGCACTTCAGGAAAGAATCACTTCGACCAAGGCCGGTTCAATTACCTCAGTGCAGGCCATTTATGTTCCTGCCGACGATTTGACCGATCCGGCGCCAGCGACTTCATTTGCCCATTTGGATGCAACCACCGTTTTATCGAGGGCGATATCCGAATTGGGAATCTATCCGGCCGTGGACCCGTTGGATTCCACCTCAAGGATTTTGGATCCGGCAGTAGTTGGTGATGAACACTACAAGGTTGCCAGGGATGTTCAGGGGATTCTACAAAGATACAAATCCCTTCAGGACATTATTGCCATTCTGGGTATGGATGAGCTTTCCGAGGAAGATAAAATCACCGTGGCCAGGGCTAGGAAGATTCAAAGATTCCTATCACAACCATTTGATGTTGCTGAAGTCTTTACAGGTTCACCTGGTGTTCAGGTTCCGCTTGAAGTTACCATTGAAAGTTTCAGGCAAGTCGTTGCCGGTGAATGCGACCAATATCCGGAAGCAGCCTTCTATATGGTTGGTGGTATCGAAGAAGTTGCTGCCAAGGCACAGAGCCTGGCGGCCGAAGTTGCATAAATGGGATATTTTTAATCATGTATTTTGATTTGGTTTCTCCCGAAAAAAGCGTCGCCTCGATTGAGGTTGACGCAGTAGATTTACCCGGTGTGGAAGGTGACATGACAGCCATGGATGGTCATCTTCCCATCCTGACCAGTTTGCGTCCCGGGCTTGTCAAGGCCAGGGCTGGTGGGAATGAAACCAAATTTGTTGTTGCAGGTGGATTTGTCGAAATCACGGCTGACAGTGTGACCGTATTGGCTGATGAGGTCTTCCTTGAAGAGGAGTTTACCTCCTCGGTTCTGGATGATCTTGTGGAACGGTTGGAAAAGACAGCCAGCACCAAGGAAATGCAGGAAAAGGACAAGGCTCAAAAGAGATTGGGCGATGCCCTTTCACTGAAAGCTCAAATTTCCCACTGAAAATTATCCGTTTAGTCCCGAAATTCAGGATGGAAGGTATCAGGGTGCGAGGCGAAGGGCAGTGAATTGCCTACGGGTTTCCAGTCGGTTTTGGCTGGTGAGGAATCTAACTCGGTCAATAGTTTTTTATGGTGATTTATAGATTATAGATCAGGCAGATCATCCTTTACAATAGGCCAGACAATTTCCAGATCAACTTGGCGATATTCGTGGATTGGGATATTACGGAAATCATACGACTCTTCTTCAGCCCGAATTTTTGGCACCAAAACAATATTGCCTTGCTTCCAAAAGCACGAGGGCGATTTCAATTCATAGCCAGTTTCGGTATCCGACCGATTATCCCGAATTGGTTCCTCTAAACAGGGGAAGATCGCTATTCCCATATAGCCACTCAATATTCTTGGCTTGGAAAAGGCTGGATACAGAAGTACCTCCCGCTATACTCAAAATGGCCCTTGCAAAGAGGGGGGCCGTACTCAATACCCTAATTTTGGGTGATGCCTTCTGATCAGCATCAATTTCAATGGTATCGGTAATTACCAATGAACTAAGAGAAGATTTCTCAATTCTATGTTGGGCAGAATTGGAAAGTACACCATGGGTAATATAGGCATGCACCTCCTTGGCACCCTCATCAACCAGCAAATCGGCTCCCTTGCAGAGTGTCCCGGCAGTATCGCAAATATCGTCAACCAAAATGCATTTCCGATCACTGACAGTGCCAATAACACTCATCTCAGCAACTTCACCCGGTTTTGCACGACGTTTGTCGATGACAGCAAGATCTATTCCCAATCGTTTTGCAAGATCCCTCGCTCTGGTGACACCTCCAATATCTGGAGAAACAACCACCAATTCGTTTATGTTGTCATTGAACAATCTTCTTATATCAATTTCAAAAATCGGTGAGGCATAGAGATTGTCAACAGGAATATCGAAAAAGCCCTGAATCTGGCCTGAGTGAAGGTCCATGGTCAGTACACGGGAGCAGCCTGCCTGAGCGATCAGGTTGGCAACCAATTTGGCTGAGATTGGTGTTCGTGCCTTGGTTCTACGGTCCTGGCGGGCATAGCCAAAGTAGGGAATGACAGCAGTTACCCTTGTAGCTGACGACCTTCTGAGGGTATCCGAAATAATGAGTAATTCCATTAGATGGTCATTGGCCGGTTTGGAGGTGGATTGGAGAATGAACAAGTCTTCACCACGAACATTCTCATAAAGTTCAACATAGACCTCCTTGTCGTTGAACCTTTCAACTCTTGAAGGGACCAAACCTATTTCACTACCGGTTTGAGAGGAGATGCTTTTGGCAATATTTTTTGCCAGATTCGGATTTGCATTTCCGGATACGAGTTTGAGGTTAGCGAAAGGGGACATCAACCAATTTTCCATAATTCAGAATAGTTCTTGATGTAAATTAAACCGAGTAATAAATTATTACATAACTGAAAATTAATACGCTTTTGTCAAAACAATGGAAGGGAAGTGGGTAAAGAATCGAATTATTTATCCAAATGGTAATCTGCTGATCAAACCTCTAAAGTTACAACTTACATTATATACTTTTCTCATTACTTTGTTCTATCGGATGCTATTTTTTTATAAAATTAATCGAGAACCGTTTTCCCCTTTACAAAAGAAGCTTCATTAGAGGATTTGTCCATGAAAACAATTGCATATTATTTTTCCGTTCTATCACCGTTTACCTATTTTGCAGGAGATCGGTTAGAACGAATCGCTGCTCGTCATGGAGTTGCAATTGAATATCTTCCAATGGATATCATGGGATTATTTGGCAAAACCGGAGGAGTGCCACCCAAGGACAGGCATGTTTCAAGGCAAAACTACCGTATTCAGGAGATACAAAGAATTGCCAAGCATTCTGGTATGTCGGTCAATTTAAAACCGAAATTTTGGCCAACAGATCCAAAACCGGCATCCTTCTCCATAATCAATGCTCCAAATGAACAGGGAGACAAGGGTCAACTTGTTCGAAATTACCTGACTGCATGTTGGGCAGAGGATCGGGACATAGCTGATCCTAGCGTTGTTCAGGATTGTTTGAAAGCCGCCGGATTTGGTCCTGAAATCGCTGAAGCCGACAATACCAGGGCCATAAAGATATTCCAGCAAAACACACAAAGGGCTGAGGAAGACCACGTATTCGGTTCGCCGACCTATGTTATTGATGGTCAAGTGTTCTGGGGTCAGGACCGGCTGGAATATCTTGATTGGTTTCTGAGAGAATGAATCATTAGGTCTCAATTATAACGAATAAGTGCGGATGAATTTAAACTAAATGACCAAGTGATTGTATCAATGGTAATCTTTCTGTTCAGATTTTATTTGAGAATCAAGGGTTTTGGAACTTATAAACCGGTTATGACGAAATAAGCAATCACATTCTGATTGGTGCAGGTGGAAATAGTCAGACTTGGCAGGATTTGGCTAGATTGACAAAGATTTCTATCTCTTCATCGGTTGTTGACCAGTTGCATACCAATCTGGCTTTTAACGATTCCTTGGGATTACCCTCCAGAGATTGATTAGGTGGCCATAAATAATATGCTGCCTTTTTGCTGAAAGCCAGATTATGAATTTCTCTCGGCAAAGAAGGAAACACCATGTTAACATCAGTGGGATGTTCGATTTTCACCGTTTCGATTTTGGCGAGTTTTCGAGAAAGCTTGACTGCTGCAGAATTTGCCTTTTGGGCCAGTTGCAACCACAGGTCATCCTTCAAGTAAGCGTTCATTTGGGCAGAAAGAAAACGGTGTTTGGAAAAAAGATGTCCTCCCCTTTTTCGACGAAGTTCGAATTCCCAGGCAAGGGAGGGATCAAATATTATGACGGCTTCAACGCCAAGCAGGCCATTCTTGGTACCTCCAAAGGACAATACATCTATACCAGCCCTCCAAGACAGTTCTGCCGGTGAGCAACCAAGTTTTACAAGGGCATTGGCAAATCTGGCGCCATCCATATGGACCGGCAGGTCAAAATCCTTTGCCAGTGAGGTAAGTTCGGTTATTTCATCCAGGTCATAAACAGCGCCCAATTCAGTAGCGTTGGTTATTGAGAGCGTACCCTTTTGTACATTGTGTACACCAATAATGCCTGTTGATAAAATTGCCTCGGCCAATTCCCTTGAATCAATCTTTGCATGCTTGCCTCCAACAGTTGTGAGTTTGGAACCACCCGTGAAAAATTCCGGAGCTCCACACTCATCTTCCTGAATGTGTGAATGCTCATGACAAAAAATTGTAGACCATGGTGGACTCAGGCATGCCAGGGAAAGGGCATTGGCAGCAGTTCCAGTAGCCACCAGATAAATGGCAGCATCTGGGGCTTCAAAAATTTCTTTCAATTGCCTCTCAACCTTTTCCATTAGGCTGTCACCGCCATAGGAATTCTCATAACCCGTGTTGGCCGATAGGACAGCTTCAAGTATTTCGGGAGCAGCAGGGCCCGAATTATCCGATGCAAAATTCATTTTTCCTGTACCTCGATAATATGATTCTGAATGTCATTTTCAGAAACTTCTGTTTCGGAAATTACCCAATTCCTGACGGAAATTCCCTTCTTATGAATCGTATTTCTATCTCCCGATACCAAATGATGCCAATCATGGAGCTGCTTATTTTCGTGTAAAAGTCTATAGGCGCAAGTCGAAGGCAACCAATATGACCGCTCTTCAAGAAGTTTCAGGGTGATTTTAACACAATCATGGACGATGTTTTTGCGTTCTTCGTAATGCTTGCATTTACATGTCGTACAGTCCAGCAGTCGACATGCGACATTGGTGAATTCAATCTTGCTCTCATCGTATGAATCGAATTTGAACAGACAGCATTTGCCACAACCATCACACAGATCTTCCCACTCGGCTGGTGTCAAATCCCTGAGCTCAAATCGTTGCCAGTAATTTTTTCTTTTCACCCTCGGAAAAAACATACTCATCAGGGTTCCCATAAACAAATGGTAGATTGGGTTGGTTATGGAAGTCATTTTAATTGGAAGCGGACAATGCTGGTGGAAATTACCTTGACACACCTGCAAGATATTCACGTGATTTTTGGCAGTCACTTTTCATTTGAATGACAAGGTCTTCAATCGAATCAAACTTGATTTCAGGCCGCAGGTAGTTAACTAGCGAGATGGAAATATGCTCACCATAAATATCACCGTTGAAATCAAAAATGTAAGTTTCCAGATTGGGGTTGAAATTCCCGAAAGTGGGTTTGGTTCCAATTGAAGATGCGCCGAGATAGTTTCCCTTGTATTTGCCGGTCAAAATGTCAACAAATACGGCATAAACACCGAATTTGGGTATAACCACTCCATCAAAATCCAGGTTGGCAGTTGGAAATCCAATGCTTTTGCCATTTTTCTGACCTTTCTTGACGACCCCCTCGACACTGTGCCACCTGTCGAGACAATCTCTTGCTATTCGAAGATTGCCATCTTTCAAAGCAGTTCTTACAGTAGATGAAGAATATGTCAGATAGGAATTGGAATGTTTGGGCAAGACGGTAACTTCAAATCCGAGGGATGATCCCATATGAACGAGCTGGTCGGTGTCCCCCTGTCTTTTTTTACCATATCGGAAGTCCTCTCCAACGACTATGTGAGATACCTTCAGTCCTTCAAAAAGTACCTGTGTTATGAATTCCTCGGAGGATAGGTTTGACAGGTGTTTATCGAACTGGATTTCAAACAAGGCATCAAAACCGCAAGCTTCAATCAGATTGGCCCTTGTTTCTGAATTAACCAGACGAAAGGGTGGGCTGTCAGGTGAAAAATATTGCCTTGGATGCGGTTCAAAAGTCAGGATTGTCGAGGGGACATCTGTTTTTTGGGCAATTTTTCTGGTTACAGCGAATACTTTTTTGTGTCCCAGGTGAATCCCATCGAAATTACCTATGGCAACCGAGGAATTGTTAAATTCCTCTGGAATGAACTTGAAGGTATCAAATCTTTTCATTGTAATTGAAAATAATAAATTAAATACACCCCATTTAATTTATTTCACCACTTATTTTTAAACTAGAATTTATGAGATATATTAAACGACCAGAAAAGTACCTAATATATTTACTATTCTTCATCTGTTCAGGAATTCAGGTAAGGATGAAAATGAGCCGGTGGATTCGAATGAAGAGGAAAATGTAAATTGGAATCTCTTGAAAAAAGTATATGTCAAATTACGCAAACATATGCCGGATAAGCGTATATCAGAAAAACAAGAAAATGCTATTGATGAGGCAGTCCACAGGGTTATAGCTTTTGGATTTTTTCATGTTCAGCCATGCTACAACTCGCTGCCTGAATGATTTCCAGCAGGAAATCATTGTTCCATCCGGCCCGTTTCAACCTGCTTCGCATTGAGGTCTTTTTCCTTTCCACCCCTGCCATGTTGAGGGCTATCCGCCGCATCATGGCCATGTTTTCATCTTCATTCCCTTCTCCCTGTCCGTTGCCGGTCCTCATTCATGGTTGTATCCGGAACCGAATGCGGGGAGTTCTCAATTCCCCAGTGGGACCGTACCCTGGACAGAAACACCGACGGATCCAGGGCGCCGCCCAGCAGGAAACACCGGGTCTCGGAAGTGGTATTGCCCTTGACATGCCGCCCGGATTCCAGCGATCCAGTGGCCATCAGACCGGTCCAGTCATGCCGTTCACGCAACCGGTCAATGTCGCTGCAGACGCCAACCCGACGGGTTTCAATACGACCATGACCTTTTTCAACAACATCGGATGACGTGTCAATGGCATCATTGGCCAAACCAGGATCCTCCACATACAGGCGGACATCCCCGTTCAGGTTGCCCTTGAGGGCAGAATGCAATGGCCTTCCCGTCAAGCGCAGTCACATCATCCCCCAAATCGTTTGCCACATTCCATGGCCAGACTCGGCAAGACATGCTGAAGACCCGCAGGATCAAGGATGCGGAACAGGTCGGAAAAAGCGTCATGGCCTGGGCATACCATGCTCCAGCTTCAGAAACCGCCTTCCCAAGACCCGAAATGGCATTTCCCCTTCCCGATTTGTTTGCCATAAGAATTCCCTCCCCATTCCGCACTACATGAAAAAGGTGTCTTGTCATGACATCCGGTGTTTTCGACGTTGCAACACAACAATCGGCCCCGACCCAAACCGAATGGACATCAAATCCACATGGCCCGCCGATGCACCGCCCTGGCTCATGGCAATGGAATCCGGTCAGGCGGTGACTTGATTGTGATGGCCGGATGGCTTGATACCACCGTTCATGACAGGATCCTCCCCCGTCATGACCATGGAGGTTTCATTCGACCGGGTTCCGACCCGGATATCTGCGACATCTCCGGTTCTCATCAGACGGGATTGTTCAGGTCGGGAGGAAAATTGCAAACCTGCGTAGTCAAGTATATAATCCTCAAAGCAAACGAGCCATCGGGTCGAATGAAAGGAGAGGGAAATGGACGCAAGAACAGGCATCGAGAGGCGTTACTGGACCGGATTGGCAGGATCCAGAAGGATTGGGACAAGCGGGAAGCCCGCTTGACCGGGCTTTTGCAGAACTTGAACACCAATATGAAGGTCTTGTCGGGCAATCAGAGGATTTTGAATGCTCAGTTGAAAGGGTTGGAAGGGCAGATCAGGTCATTGCAGGAATTGCCAGGGCAATTGGAGCGATTGGACAGGCAATCAAGAGACGTTTGAGGATGTTCGGTAAAGAGCAGGAGAAACATCCGGATGATGAATGGAGCTATCCGTTTTCATTGGATTTGAAACCGCCGAGGCCGCCTGGCTATTAGTGGAACTTTGCTGTCTTTATTGATTTTGATCAGATTGTAGCCACTGGATCATTGCGTCCATCAACGCATTAGTCGGGAGATTCTCTATATCATCATCGGAATAGCCTTGGGCCCACAAGTTATCATAGTGCTCCCCCCAGAACTGTTCATATTCCCCTATCACCATTTTATCGGTCACGTTAGGTCCAGAGTTATCAAAGGTTCTTATCCAGTTCCTGACCTTTCCAATTGCTTTATCATAAGCGTTATCATGGGCTTCAATATCATTTCCCGAGAGATCTGAAATGAATTCCTTATAACGATATTGCTTCTTCTCCAAGATCAAAATCCTTTTTTGGTCAAAAGGAGGACCACCGAAGTTCCTGCAACCGAAATCCAAGCCGAGTTCAAAGGGCATGTTCATCCGGTGGAGTTCACCGGAAGAGGTTGACATGCACCGGCTCAAATCATGGATCGAGTATTTCGAACAGCGGATAAGTCCCCGGATCTTGTCCAGGCGGCTTTCACCTGAATCCTGCCGTTCCGTGGCAATCCTGGGTTTGAACCCCAACCGGATAAGGCAAAAAAGGATTGCCTCTAGAATCAACTTATATTCATCATCAAATGGACAGTTGATGAAAACATTCTTGTGGAAATTCTTGTCGGGCAAACGAAAATTATCCCGGTGGCGGGTATGAATCTCGTCCGTATGAGTCTCGATCCCTTATTCGGCCATCGCGACCGTGTATATAGAGTTCAGCTCCCTGGTTTTTAGCAATCCTACGTGCTTCCCTTATGGCTTCCTTCTGGGTATTGAATTTCCTGGTTACCCTTTCTGACCCAGTTCTCCGGACTGCCCATTTACCACTCCGGAAAACAACATGCTGACCTTTTGTTGCCATATCATCACCTCCGTTGCCGCTTAACTACCTCTCTAGAGAATAAATATCAAACAATAAGGAGTCAAGGGAGTTTTTTTATTCCCTGATCCCAGAGCTAAATTTAGGGAATTATATACATAACTACACAACAGCCTCCTTTTTCTCCTTTTAGTCACTTTTAGGCGTCATTTATGGAGTTTGGCAGGTCATTAGGTCCGATACATTGGGACCGTACCGGACCGGGGCCCCGACATGGTCGGGGAAGGAAGCCCCGGTTTCCCTGCTGCAGCACGGACAGACACACTTGTGGACAATGTGGTCCGCAACCACAAGAGGCGGTGGAAGGAGAATGTCATGGACCTGTCGTGTCTCCACCGGTTACGACATCCCTTCATCAAGACCATGACCGCAATGCGCACTATGATCGGGAACATGATGCCTGACATGATCCGGCCTTTTGGTGCGGCACAGCGCATGACCCTTGCGACCAGCCCGGCCAAGGCCAACTCCAGCTCCCCTATTCTGGAATTCCTGGCAGCAAGTGCTTCCAACAAAACCTGTACATCAACGGATTGGGAATAAGGAGGAACGCAACGTCATGGGTCCGTATCAAAGGGTACTGCTGCAGAATTATTTGCCAAAGTGGCGTTTTGCAGCTCGTGCCGTCTTATCATGACCAAAAATCAGGCTTGACTTTCAGAAGGTCAACAGGAACAATCGGATTGTTCATGATATTCAATAATTAGGTACCTGAATAGTTATTACAATCAATCAAATAAATTAACGAGTATAATTCCCCATTTGAAATTGATGAAAAATATTTGATAAAGAAAAAGGCATCTAAATTTATTGAAAATCGGATACCTTCAGGAATAAGAGAAAATTACAGGTACCCTTTAAGGAAATCGAAACTACCCAAAATATCCTATGGCAAAATCTGGTTTCATATCAATCCATGCAAGAAATCGATGCAGTTTATTTGGTTCAGGTTGTTCATTCGTTCCTGTTTCCTCCCTGGCTAAACCACCCGTCACAAAAAGTGAAGGATAGCCATTTCTGATGGCACCTGCAAGATCTGTCAATGGACCGTCTCCCACACAAAGAATCCTGCTTTTCTCCAATCGGCCCAGCAATTTTTTAGCTCGGGCGTAGGCCAAATTGTAGATTTCGGCCTTGGGTTTGCCGAATAGCAGAACATCTCCACCTATCATTTCATATTGTCTGGCTATCGCACCGGCACAAATAACTTTTTTTGCACCACGATGCACTTCCAGGTCCGGGTTGGCACATAATAGTTTCATTCCCTTGGACAGTGCAATTTCGAGGTCAGGCAAGTAATCAGAAGCGTTATCCAAATTTTCATCAAAGGGTCCAGTGCATACAATTCCTTCAGCATCTTGGAGCGGGACCCGATTGATTTTGGGTGAAGGGGTGTCACTCTTTCCTTCATGGAAGAATGGATATTCATTTATTGTTCCAATATGATAAACATTATTTCCTACATCCCCACTAAAAAGGGAATGCTGAGCCGCATCACCCGAGGTGACGATTATATCCCAAGATTCCCTGGGGACTCCAATGGAGTTTATCTGTTTGGTTGTCATATGTCCCGGGCGAGGTGAATTGGTGAGCAAAACAACAGTCCCACCACGTTTTTTGTATTCAAATAGACCATCGATTGCCTTGGGGTATGGTTTTACGCCATCATGAAGACAACCCCATACATCAAAAAACAAGACATCATAATCCAAAGCAATCTCATTGAATGAGGCAATAATTCGGGTCATGGTATTTTGGACACTGAGTGGTTATCAGAGTTTGAGGTTGGGAATGATCTGCTTTTTCCTGCTTACAATCCCAGGCAATTCAAGGGTATTCCCGATTCCTTCAACTCCAAAACTGCTTTTGGCAATGGTTCTAACCATTTCGTTTGGTACAAACAGGGTCGAGTTTCCATTCAATATATCAACGACAAACATCAATACGACATCGATATTTTCACTTTCTGCACTTGCATTGAGACTCTCCAACAACGATGATGTTCGATCCAGAACTTGTGAAGGGGTCGTTGTTTCTAAAACCGAAATCCTCAGCTTTTTACCATCAAGGTCATACATTTTGGAGTCAATCATGATAAGTTGATTGTCAGTGAACATGGAAACATCTGATTTGGCTGCAAACATTTCAGCAGTGTAATTTGAAATGTCGATATCCAGTTCCTTGGCAAGGTTTTCAGCAACTTTGCGGTCATGGTCAGTAGTTGTCGGAGAACGAAATTCCAGGGTATCCGAAAGAATACAGCTGAGCGCCACACCCTTTATTGACCTAGGCATCCATGCAATTATCTCACTTCCCATGAGATCAAGCATGATTGTAGCCGTACAGGCAAGTGGTCTGACGGTAACTTCGATTGGAGTGCTTGTGCTTAGCCCGCCCTGCAGGAGATGATGATCAATAATTCCGATAATGTTTGCATTGCCGATGTTTTCAGGTAGTTCCGAAACATTGTTGGTATCCACGATCACAACATCTTCCCCATCAGAGAGGTCTTCAATAATTTCGGGTAATTCCAATCCCCAATAATCCAGGACGAATTTTGCTTCATTATTGGGATCACCCTGTAAAACTGCTTTGCTATTTTTATTCCGACATTCGTTTAAATACCAGGACCAAACAATTGGAGAGCCCGTGGAGTCGGTATCTGGTGATTTATGACCTAAAACTTTTATCACATTTAAATCCTATGATTTATTTTTGGAATTGATTGGATGGATCAACTAAATCCATAATAGGATTATCTAGGGGTAAATTTACAACTCTCAACATCTGGGTGTCAATCAGTACAAAGTTGAAACAGATTGTACTTCAAAACATCAAAAAACGCTGGCAACTGGAAAAGCTGATACCAACAATCAATCTAGCATGTCACATTCCATGATTGGCAACCAATATGGATGTGAGTGCGATTGGCAGCCACGGCCGTTATTCTTGAGTCCGAAAAGCAAATCCAAATACCAACAATGTTTTTATTCAATCAGTGATGATGATTGCGATGACCCCTGTCAATGTTTATGGCATCAGGGGAACGACGAATATTGATGCACTGGCATACCCGGTCAACACAAGCAATGAAAGGGACCTTCAGTTCGTACAAATAACCTCTGCCAAATATTGATTTTTGATCAGTGATACAAAATTAAATCTGGCTTGCTGGCAGGGCGGTGTAAAAGTATAAAAGAAAAATTGGTTTTATGAGAAACACAAATCTGCCAATCACGCTCTCTCCAGCCGACTTGCGAGTTTGCCAATCATGATATGGAGCAGGATTGCGAACAAGCCGAGGGTCAAAACGGCGGCAAACATCAGGTCTGTTTTGGCTCGTCCATTTGCCAGTAACATTAAATAACCAAGACCCCGTGAAGAGCCAACCCACTCACCTATTACAGCGCCAATCGGTGCATAAACAGCGGCCAGTCTGAGCCCCGAAGACAAAGAGGGAAAAGCAGCCGGAATTCGTATATGGAACAGAATGCCCAGTGATTGGGCTTGCATCGTTCTCGCCAAATCCAGATATCCTGGAGGTGTACGCAACAATCCGTCCAAAAAAGATGAGGCCACCGGAAAATAGATGATAAGTACCGCCATGGCAACTTTTGATGAGAGGCCAAAGCCAAGCCACAAGGTT
This sequence comes from Paracoccaceae bacterium, assembly GCA_026710155.1. Classification (GTDB taxonomy): domain Bacteria; phylum Pseudomonadota; class Alphaproteobacteria; order Rhodobacterales; family Rhodobacteraceae; genus MPNP01. The sequence goes on along the minus strand of JAPORQ010000027.1, from coordinate 19,091 downwards.
AAAATGGGTGCCAAGGCAAAAACCGGTAAGGCTTGTGTGAAGACAAGGATAGGGCGGAAGAGAATGAGCATGCCTTGCGAAGCAGCGAGTTGGATGGCGGTTACGATACCTAGCAATGTACCAATCATAAGCCCGATCAAAACAGAAGCAGCTGTAACAAGCAAATGCTCTAAAATCAACCCACGATTTTGCCACCATGTCTCCATTACCAGTAGTGGGGAAGGCAGAATGAAACGTGGCAATCCGGTCAAACTGACCACCATCTGCCACACCAGAATCGCAAACGCGGTTGCCATGATAATGGGAAAAACGGTTTTCATGATTCTCCAGTCATGAGATCACGTATTAACGATGCATGAAATTCCAAACTGCCCAAATCATCGATAGGACGTGGTATCGAACTGATGGGAGGTTGACGTAAATCCAATCCGCGAGGAGATAAGATGGCGATGGAATGAGCCAGACGCGATGCCTCTCCAGGATCATGGGTTACAATAAGGACGGTACGACCGACAAGAAGTTCAACAGCAAGATCTTGCATCTGCATCCGAGTCTTGGCGTCAAGGGCAGAGAAAGGTTCATCTAGCAACACCACGGGTTTATCTTCCATCAAGGTACGTGCTAGTGCAGCCCGTTGTCTTTGCCCGCCCGAAAGCTGTCCTGGTTTCTTATTAGCATGTTGAGTCAAGCCAATGCGTTCCATCAATTGCTCGAGTCGCAAATTGTCGTGCTTTCTTCCTCGCAGTAGAGCACCCAAGGTTATGTTGCGTTTGACTGTAGCCCAGGGGAGAAGCAAATCATCTTGGGCCATATAGGCAATGCGTTCATACACTTGCCCTCCATCTGATGAATAAATACGACCAGTAAAGTTCGCACCTGTATCCAATCCGGCAATAAGCCGTAGAATTGTAGACTTGCCAGTTCCCGAACCTCCTAGCAAACAAGTCCATTGCTGAGCCTCGAGTACCAGCTTGATTGGTGCAAACAGTGGAACGCCATTGAATTCAGCATGACCTTCGAAAGTAACTGCAAGTGCGGGAGGTATTGGTAAGTTGATCAAGGCGTTAGGCCCATCTGCCAGAATTCCGTTTCGAGTTGTGTCGCAATAAGAAAACGTCTACAAAGAGATGCAAAACGCGGTGTCTTCTCGAATTCCAATCCCAGTCGACGGGCAAACGCACCATCCACCAACGCCCCAACCGATATGGCGACATTTTGGTAATCAACTCCAGCATAGGTTTCAATCCATTCCTTGTAACAATCTGCTGTCGCATTCTGTCGCAATCGAAGACCTATCTCGCCGTATCCCATGACACAGGGCAAGAGAGCGGTCAGCAGATCAATCAGATCGCCACTGAAACCGGTCTCAAGGACAAAGCGGGTATAGGCAAGGTTCTCCGCACGCTCCTTGGTGGCCAGAAGTTCTTCACGAGGAATACCGGCGGCTTCGCAGATTCCGATATGGAGTTGCATCTCTTCTGATATCAGGGCATTGGCAATGCTTACAGCCCCAAGCAATTCTTCGTAATATTCTGACTTTACTGCTGCCAATGCCCATGCCCGTGAAAAATGAATTAGAAACACATAGTCCTGGCACAAATAGTGCAAAAATGCTGGGCGTGGTAGACTACCATCAGCTAGAGCTTCCACGAAGGGATGGTGCGTGTATTTTTGCCACGGTTCCCCGGCATGGTTTCGCAAGATGGCAAAAACTTTGCCATAGTCGGGTTGGCTACTCATTGGGAGGTCACATCAATGGCAATTGAATCAACTGGATTGACACTCGCAATCAAGCCGGACTCCATTAGGAATCTTTCAAACCTTGCGTATCGACCAGCATCAAAAGCTGCTGGTCGAAGGGCAAAGCGGGTTAATGTATCTACCCACGCCTTGGCATTAAGTTCGTCATTCAACTCAGGTGCGGTTGATGAAAAGATTATCCAGCTATCATCGGGATTATTGACAATGTACTGTGTTGCCTTCTCGACGGCGGCCAGAAAGCGTGCAATTAGATCGCTATTCATGCGATCGGGATTAGCCACATAGATAAGTTCATCATATGGTGGCACTCCTTCCTCTTCTATATAGAAACATTTTCCCTCAACGCCTTCAATTTCCATCTGATTGAGTTCAAAATTGCGATAGGCACCGATCACCGCGTCCACCTGTCCGGACATAAGCGGTGGTGACAGTGCAAAATTTACATTTACCAATGCAATCTCATCGGTGGATACACCGTATGTTCCCAAAACTGCCCTGAGTATAGCCTCTTCAACACCAGCGACCGAGAAGCCAATTGTCTTCCCTCGAAGATCCTCTGGGGTTTTTATTGGGCCATTCTTGAGTACCAGCAGGCAGTTCAAAGGTGTGGCAATCAAGGTTCCGACGCGCTTTAGGTTTAAACCCTCATGAATTTGCAGATGCAATTGCGGCTGATAGGAAACCGCCAGTTCAGCCTGACCTGCAGCCACAAGACGGGACGGTGCTGACGGGTCAGCAGGGGGAATGATTTCAACTTCAAGTCCCTGTTGGGCAAAAAAACCTTTTTCCTGGGCAATGATCAGAGGCCCGTGGTCAGGATTAACAAACCAGTCGAGCAGGAGCGTCATCCGGTCAGCAGAGGCTGCAGGCAGTGCCACAAGGATCAAGATTGTAGTAAGAAGGATTTTCATTGTAGTTGGTTCCTTTAATTTAAGATGCAGAAGCTGCCACAAGGACGATATCACCGGGCCATTGATTGTGAAAACGCTCAGCGATACGCCAGGCACGTAATCCAGTAGCACAGCAAAGAGCCAGTCTTCTGCTGCAACCTTTTGGCGAGATATCCCGCAACGAAGTAAGTTCTCGTGCTGGGATACGTTGGGCCCGAGGATCAATCAAATTTATAGATTCCGTGATCTCCCGCAGATCTACAATGAAATCAGAATCACTTAGAAGATCTGGTGCAGAGAAACGAAAATATGATTGAGGTTCGGTGGCATCATCAAAACGAAAGGACGATGTCGTGCAATCCAGCCCGTCATATCGTATTAAACAACCGAGTGGTGGGGAATCAATCGCCAGCAGATGATTGAAAGCCATCTGGGCCTGCATAGCCCCTAAAACACTGACCAATGGACCCAATACACCTGATGTCGAACAGCTAGCCCCGCTTTCCGGTGCCTGCGGGAATACTGCCCGTAGGGACGGGGCCGAACCACAAAAACCGCCAACATAGCCAGAAAGTCCCAGCGCCGATGCGCTGATAAGTGGCACCTTATTCGCCAGACAAAAATCACTTAATGTGTAACTGACAGCATACGAATCGGCACAATCGAGTATCAGATCAGCTTTCGTATATTGGCTTACATTTGCTGGACTCAAATTTTGGGGAATGGAATCAATGACAATTTCGGAATTTAACGCACGACATTGCTCAGCGGCCACCTCAGCCTTGGACCGGCCAATGCAATTTTCGTTAAATAGAGTCTGCCGGTGGAGGTTGCTCAGTTCTATCTGGTCGCCGTCCATGATTGTTAACCTGCCAATGCCAGCACCTGCCAACAAAGGCAGGGAAGTAGCAGCCAAGCCACCCGCTCCTATGATCAGAATATGGGCGTCGGCAAGGCGGTCCTGCCCACAAGTACCAATGATTGGGAGGATCATTTGTCTTTCGTAACGCCTCATCCGGTGGCCTCCAACCATGCTTGCACACGCGATTCAGGATCGGGATGCAAAGTAATGTCAGTCACTGCCGAAATAATATCTGCACCCGCTTGCAATGCACCCTCTGCTCGTTGTACATTCATCCCTCCAATAGCCACTAGTGGAGTAGCACCGATACATGTTTTCCATTCTGTAATCCGTGCAAGCCCCTGTGGCCGCCATTTCATTTTCTTGAGAATGGTGGGATAAACAGGCCCGATAGCTATGTAATCAGCATTGAGTGACACTGCCCGTGCAAGTTCAGCCTTGTCATGAGTGGAAATGCCCAACTTGATTCCTGCTTGCCGGATGAGATCGAGATCGGCTGTATCAAGATCTTCCTGGCCCAAATGAACCCAGTCGCATCCCTGGTCAATAGCTGCCTGCCAATGATCATTGACCACAAGCATAGCACCATGTTTTCGGCACAGCGCCTTGCCTTCGGCAATCTGACGGTTAATTGCTTCGTCATCTTGGTCCTTGATTCGCAGTTGCACCAACTTAATGCCAAACGGAAGCAGCCGCCGCAGCCAATCAACATCATCAAATATGGGATAAAATCGATTGTTTGTCATGATAGGAATGCCTTGCCAATTACTGGAGTGGAGGGTTCCGCCATGTCGCGTGCGGCGATCGGACCGGCTTGAGCACCAAGTTTTCCAGCTTCAATGGCTTTCATCATTGCACAAGCCATGGCAGGTGGATCATCAGAGCGTGCCACCGAGCTATTCACCAGAACCGCGTCATAGCCAAGTTCCATTGCCCGGGTAGCATGACTTGGTAACCCAATTCCCGCATCGATGACCAACGGGATGTCTGGAAATTCGGCCCGCATCGCCCGCAAGGCATATTCGTTGATCAATCCTCGTCCTGAGCCGATGGGTGCACCATAAGGCATCAAAACCTTGCATCCAGCGTCCAGTAGTCGTTCGCCAACAATGAGATCGTCTGTAGTGTAAGGAAATACCTGAAAGTCCTCAGCGGAGAGAATGCGGGCAGCTTCAACCAGTTGAAAAATATCTGGTTGCAGATTATCGGCGTTACCTATGACTTCAAGTTTAATCCAAGATGTATCAAAGACTTCTCTTGCCATTTTTGCAGTGGTTACTGCTTCCCGTGCGGTATGACACCCCGCTGTATTGGGGAGTATCATGACATCAAGTTCACGGACTAATTTCCAAAATGATTGACCGGCAGCTTGCGCACTTTCCCGCCGTAAAGACACTGTTGCAACACCCGCGCCACTTTCCCTGAAGGATCGTGACAGAACCGCCGGGCTGGGATATTGTGAGGTACCCAACATCAATCCATTGGGCAATGTGATACCATAAAATGACCTGACCACGATATATTATCCACCTTGCATAGGGGCTAGAACTTCTACGCGGTCACCATTGCTGAGTATCGTTGAAGGACGTTTGTCAACAGGTACGAAGGTCTCATTCACTGCTGTGGCTACGCGGCCTGAATATTCATATTCGATGAGTAACTCAGCGAGATTGGTCGCCAAAACTTTTTGCAATTTACCGTTAATTGATATTTGCATGGTTAAATTCCGATGGTCTGTTGGTAAGCGCAAGTTCAACTGCTGAACGGGCAAGCGAGGGAGCAAGAAGGTAGCCATGTCGATAAAGGCCATTGACATAAATGACCTCACCAAAGCGACAGACACGCGGCAGATTGTCAGGAAAGGCAGGACGCAACTCGGTGCCGATTTCTAAAATCTCTGCCTCGCCGAAAGCAGGATTCAATGTAAAAGCAGCGCTGAGCAATTCCAGCATGGAACGCACACTAATATGGTTTTGACTTTCGTTTTCGATGGTTGTGGCGCCGATCATATAGACTCCATCGCCGCGTGGTACAACATAAAGGGGTATGCGGGGATGCAGGAGGCGTACTGGTCGTTTGAGATGGATATCCGTGCAGCGGATATGCAGCATTTCGCCTTTGACACCGCGCAGATCCGGCAACATCGCCCGGGCGGAAAGTCCCGTGCAATCAATCACTTGGCAGAGACCCTTTGGTGCAGAACGCTGATGGAATTCCACTCCCAAAGCTTGCAGTTTCTGCCAAAGATCGTGCAATGCCTGGCGTGGCTCCAGATGACCTTCCTCAGCATAAAACAACCCAGCAGAAAAGCCGTGAAGATCAGGTTCAAGCCGAGTAATTTCTGATTCATTAACTTGACGGAATCCCTCGGTTCTTTGGGCGAAGCGTTGTAAGTCGGGCAGATCGCGTGGGCGGGCAACCACCAATGTTCCGGCTCGGGTCACTTCCGTATGTTGAGACCACCAGGCAATTGCCTCTGTTCCCTTTTCTTGAACCAAAGCTTCTGCATTTTCGCGCTCACACAATGGTGCAAGCATACCACCTGCCCACCATGAGCAGTTGTGTGGACCCGGACTTTCATGAGGCTCAAATATTTGTACCTTTTGCCCCGAATTGATGAGTTCGATTGCCACTGCTAGTCCAGCGACACCAGCTCCGATTACTGTGAACAGGCTCATTTTACCAGAATCCATGAAAATGATGTACTGGCCCATGTCCGGAACCGATGGATAATAAATCGGCACAATTGATTGCTTTTTGCACAAAAGCAATGGCTTCATTGGTTGCTTGTGGCAAATTCAATCCCAAGGCCAAACCTGCAGCGATTGCTGCCGAGAGCGTACAACCTGTACCATGAGTGTTTGAAGTGTGAACACGTTCAGCCACATATTCGTGATATTCATCCTCTTGGTTAGCATTGATTAGGTAGTCGTGGCAGTTTTCACCACGGGCATGGCCGCCCTTCATCAAAACGGCATTGGAACCCATGTCGCAAAGTCGCTTTCCTTGTTCAATTATGGTGGCCATATTTTCTGCCACTGGACGATTGAGAAGCTTGGCAGCTTCAGGTAGGTTTGGTGTGAGCAATTCGGCTTGAGGCAATAATTTGCGGCGTAATGTATCAATAGAATCCTCAGTGAGTAGGGTGTCTCCAGATTTGGCAATCATCACTGGATCAATGATCAATGGGATACGACAATCAACCAGGCAATCGGCTACGCATTGGATGATTTCCTTGTTCGCTAACATACCGATCTTGATAGCATTTACCTTAAGGTCAGATAACACTGTTTCAATCTGGGCTTTAATCAAATGCGTTGGAATTGCATGAATGGCCGATACGGTAAGGGTATTCTGTGCTGTCACTGCAGTGATGACACTGGCACCGTATACGCCCAAAGCCGAAAAGGTTTTGAGATCCGCTTGAATACCAGCTCCACCGCTGCTATCGGAACCTGCAATGGTCATTACAATGGGCGTCATTTCTTTTGTTATGAATCCAAGGGAAATGCGTATGGCAAAAACTATTCAATTTTTGGTTTTATTTTCTGATAATACAATACTTTTTTTATCAACCCAAATTTATGTTTAGCTGGACTAATGTACGAGTAATCCAAGATGGTTTTTCATGTGATTAATACAGCCGTTCTGGAGTTTCAAATTCAAAATCATTATCTTTGATTCAAAATTTTAGGGGATTTATTTAAGTGACCATTCTTTACAAATCTGAAAAAAACTGCGAATCACCAATGTAATGAGCCCTTTGTTGAAAGCCGTGCCAAAATCAACTCGATATTGGCATGAGCAAAATCCAAAACAAAAGCAGGTTAAATCCTGCAATGGTCACTTAAAGTATATAATCCCGAAATTTTAAACAAATGATTACTGAACTTTATCATTTTCTAATCCTAATCAGTATTCATGTGAATACAAAGACAAACAATATCATCTTGGCCTCAAAGCCTGTTCCATAAGTCCAAAAATGTAGTGAATTCAATACATTTCCAGACAAAAAAACCATTTTCGGTTCCGAATCACTTAATGAATTTCAGGGTGAACAGCATCATTTTTTTGTTTTTGTGACTTATGATTCAGACTCTCAGGTGCGATACCCTGGTTTTTTCGCTGATTTACCTTGACAACTGATAAACCTTTTATCGGTTTTTGTATGAATAACGCAAGGTCATTGAGGGGCGCAGTTTCCTGGTGGAACCATTCCCGTAAAAGATTATCCTTGCTCCATGATATTTTTTTTCACAAACTAGTTGAAACCTTGCTTCAGGGTTCTATTTCACCATTGTTAGCACTCGTTCAAGGTGAGTGCTAACAATCGAATTCACGAAAACAAATGGAGAAGAAATTATGAATTTCAAACCACTTCATGACCGTGTTCTTGTACGCCGGATTGAAGGCGATGAGAAAACCAAAGGAGGATTGATTATCCCTGATTCAGCCAAGGAAAAGCCTGCTGAAGGTGAAGTAATTGCCTGCGGTGAAGGAGCCCGAAAGGACTCTGGAGAGCTTATTCCGATGGGTGTGTCCACAGGAGATAGAATTCTTTTCGGAAAATGGTCAGGAACCGAAGTAACGATTGATGGTGAAGAACTGTTGATCATGAAAGAAAGCGATGTACTTGGCATCATTAGCTAGGAACTCGGAAACAAACTAAATTCATTCAATTAAGGAGAATTATAAATGGCCGTTAAAGATGTACGGTTTGATACCGATGCACGCAACCGCATGCTCAAGGGTATCAATATTCTTGCTGATGCAGTGAGAATTACATTGGGTCCAAAGGGACGTAATGTTGTATTGGACAAGTCATTTGGTGCCCCTCGCATTACCAAGGACGGTGTTACCGTTGCCAAGGAGGTCGAACTTGAGGACAAGTTTGAAAACATGGGTGCCCAAATGGTCAAGGAAGTTGCATCCAGAACCAACGATGAAGCCGGTGATGGAACGACAACAGCCACTGTTTTGGCACAGTCAATTGTACGGGAAGGGTTAAAGTCGGTCGCTGCCGGCATGAATCCGATGGACCTCAAGAGAGGGGTTGACCTGGCAGTTGAACATGTCATTGCAAAGATCAAGGAAAGTTCCCGACCAGTTGTCGATTCAGCTGAAGTCGCCCAGGTTGGAACGATTTCTGCCAATGGTGAAACCGAGATTGGATCCCAGATTGCCGATGCCATGCAAAAGGTCGGTAATGAGGGAGTAATTACCGTTGAGGAAAACAAGGGTCTGGAAACGGAAACCGATGTTGTCGAAGGCATGCAGTTCGATCGTGGGTATCTTTCACCATATTTTGTTACCAATGGCGACAAGATGACTTCCGATCTTGAAGAAGCATATATTCTTCTGCACGAGAAAAAACTTTCTTCACTGCAACCGATGGTTCCATTGCTTGAATCTGTTATCCAGACAACCAAGCCTCTTCTGATTATCGCCGAGGATGTCGAAGGGGAGGCTTTGGCAACACTGGTGGTAAACAAACTCCGTGGTGGTTTGAAAATCGCTGCTGTCAAGGCACCCGGTTTTGGTGATCGCCGAAAAGCCATGCTTCAGGATATTGCCATTCTGACTGGTGGCCAGGTTATCTCCGAAGATCTGGGCATGAAACTGGAAAATGTTACCTTGGACATGCTTGGCTCTGCCAAGAAGATTTCGATCACCAAGGATGAAACCACAATCGTTGATGGTGGTGGTGAAAAGTCTGAAATCGAAGCCCGTGTTGGTCAGATCAGACAGCAGATCGATGAAACCTCCTCCGATTATGACCGTGAAAAACTTCAGGAAAGACTTGCCAAACTGGCAGGCGGAGTTGCCGTGATCAGGGTTGGTGGTTCTACCGAGGTTGAAGTCAAGGAACGCAAGGACCGTGTTGAGGACGCTTTGAACTCGACCCGTGCTGCTGTTCAGGAAGGTGTTGTTCCTGGTGGTGGTGTTGCCCTTATTGCTGCAACCAAGTCCCTTGAAAATCTCGAAGGTGCCAACAGTGATCAGAATGCCGGTATCAAGATCGTTCGCAGAGCTCTCGAAGCACCACTGCGACAAATCGCTGAAAACTCCGGGGTTGATGCTGCTATTGTTGCAGGCAAGGTCAGGGAGTCTGAAGTTGAAAACTTTGGATTCAACGCCCAGACTGAAGAATATGGAGATATGTTCCAGTTTGGTGTTATCGATCCCGCCAAGGTTGTGAGGACTGCCCTTGAAGATGCAGCCTCCATAGCAGGTCTGCTTATCACAACCGAAGCCATGATTGCCGATAAGCCTGAACCGAAGAATGCCGGCCCTGCAATGCCACCAGACATGGGTGGAATGGGCGGCATGGGTGGCATGATGTAAGCCGTCCATCGACATAAAGAATCAAGGGGCCATCTGGCCCCTTTTTTATTCTGGACTTTCAGTTTGGAAATATTCCACCTGACAGGATAAAATCATAACTTTAACAACATAACAAGTGTTGTTTCTAAGAAGGTTGGTAAAGGCTACTGTATTTCATGTTGATGAAATGGTAAGAGGAGATTAATTCAGTCGGCTTCGGCCAGAAACTTGACTGCATCCAGAGCAGCCATGCACCCCATGCCAGCAGAAGTTACAGCTTGTCGATAGGTGCTGTCTACAAGGTCGCCTGCAGCAAATACTCCCGGAATTGAAGTTCTGGTGGTTCCAGGTTCAGTTACAATATAACCTCCTTCCCTAGTTTCCAGATTGTCCACAAACAATTCTGATGAGGGAGTATGGCCGATTGCAATGAATACACCGCTGCAGCAAAGGGTTTTCATACTTCCGTCTTGAGTATTGCGGATAACCAGGCCGGTTACGGATTTTGGATCATTTTCACCGGTGATTTCCACCAGGACATGATTCCATAGGGGGACAATCTTTTCATTCTCAAACAATCGTTGTTGAAGTATCCTGTCGGCTCGCAATTCGTCCCTTCGGTGGATAAGGGTCACCTTAGACGCAAACTTGGTCAAGAACAACGCTTCCTCGACAGCAGTATTACCACCACCGACAACAACAACTTCCTGCCCCCGGAAAAAGAAACCATCACAGGTGGCACAGGCTGAAACCCCATGTCCCTTGAAATAATCTTCCGAGGGAAGGCCAAGCCATTTCGCCTGGGCACCGGTTGCCAAAATCAGCGCCTTGGAGGTGAAGATGTTTCCACTGTCTCCCTTAGCCCGGAAAGGCTTATTCTTCAGGTCGACTTCAACAATATGATCCTGGATAACATTGACCCCTATCGATCTGGCATGTTCTTCCATTCGTGTCATGAGATCAGGCCCGAGAACCATGGTATCACCAGGCCAGTTTTCTACATCGGTCGTTATGGTCAACTGTCCTCCGGGTTGTATTCCCTGTACAAGTATGGGCTCAAGCATTGCCCTGGAGGCATAAACGCCAGCTGTATAACCGGCTGGGCCGGAACCAATAATCAAGAGATCAGTTTGAAAGTTTTCAGACATAATTCCTAAGTGTTCCCTGTCAAAGTCCAATGAAATAATAAAACCTGGTTAAGATAGCTGTTAAACGATAACCAATTCGAGCGGCAATCTGGAAAGAGGGGTGGAACCCGCTTCCGATACGATCGAAGTTCTACCTGTACACATCGCCACCTTGTTTTTCCCGTCCAGTAATATCATGTGCAGGAAAAACACCATACCTGGTTTGATCTCGGTTGTGGCACCTGCCCGGAACATCTCCCTTTCCATCCAGCTGGGAGTGTACCGAGCACCAAGAGAATAGCCGCAGGCATTCAATTTATATCCTCCCATGCCCAATCTGTCCAGGGTATCGCAATGTGCCATGAATACCTGTTCCATATTATTGCCGGGCTTCAGTTTTTCCTCGCATGCAAGAAGAGCAGAGACCCCGGCCTCAAACATGTCCCTGTGCTGTTGTGAAGATTTGCCTACCAGAAGGGTTCTCATCAGACAGGAATGGTAATGGCGGTAAACACCCGCCCATTCAAGGTTGAGCTGGTCATTTGGTGACAGTTTTCTGGTGCCGGCCGCATATCTTACAAGAAGGGCGTTTTCAGCGGACCCTATAATGAATTCATTGCCCGGATAATCGCCACCCCCACTGAAAATTGCATGATGCATGCCGGCAAGTATTCTACCTTCATCGACACCAGGCGCAGCAATGGAAACAGCCGCATCAAAGGCATCATCAGCCAAGGTTGCTGCTCTTTTCACATAGGTGAGTTCTTCTTCGGATTTGACCAACCGCAACTGGGAGATCAAATCACTTGCTTCAACCAAATCGACCTCACTGCCAATTTGATCAACTGTCCTTTTATAATTGAATCCTGTCAAACCATGCGTATCGGTTTCTATTCCCAACCGCCTGCCAAGCAATTGTTTTTCCTTGAGCAGGTTCCTGAGGTCCATCGCCGGATTGGCCCGGTCATTGTCTATCCAGATTCTCACATCATTGATGTTGGAGGTAATTTCTGCTTGCAACTTGTCGGCTGACCTGGTCAGAAGTACTGGTTTGTCACCTCCCACAATGAGACATTGGAAAAAACAAAAACCGAACGTGTCATAGCCGGTAAGCCAATACTGGCTTTCAGGAGAAAACAGAAGAATGCCATCAAGGCCAGCCGAATCAAGTGCTTTTTCAAGTGCCTTCTGACGGCGATTAAATTCCTTATCTGAAAAATGCAGCATATTTTATTCTCAACTTACAATTACCGATGCGTTCAATCCGAAACCGGATTCATTCCGGTGGAAACTCCTTCGACAGGAAAAGAACCACGATTCATTCTGATAAGTGCACAAGTCAATAAATTCAACTTGTTTTATACCTTCCTTGATTAAAAGAATATGACTTAATCCCATCAAATCAAAAAGGTATTTCTGGTCGGAAATTTGAGAAAAACATGTTTCACTTGCAGGGATATTGTCAACAAATTCATCCCTCAGATCCTTGCCGAATTCATATTTTGTCTTGCTGATCGAGGGTCCAACAGCAACCCGAATGTCTTTAACATCAGATCCCAAGGATATCATTTCCCTAATGGCATTGCTTATGATTCCCTTGAAGGTTCCCTTCCAACCGGCATGGATGGCACCAGTTATTCCGTTTCCGGAGTCCAGAAAAAATATTGGCTGGCAATCTGCAGTCAAAATGGCAAGCCCCAGCCCTTTTTGTTGAGTTACCATTCCATCGGCTTCAAAGGTTGGTGGGCAATTGTTTTCCAAAACAACCACTCTGGAGGTGTGCTTTTGGTCAAGAAATACCAGGTTCCCTTGCTTTATTCCCAATGTTTTTTCTATGAGTTGCCTGTTCTTGACAACACTGGTTTTGTCATCGCATGAATTTAGTCCACAATTCAGGCTTTCGAAAGGGTTTTCAGAAAACCCGCCCTTTCGGGTGAAAAAGCCATGCCTCTTGGGTTCAAGCAATTTTGAGGTAATGAAATGGAGTGGCATCAATCAAGTCCCTTTGGCACAGGTTGCCTGTTTGCATAGATTGCCATGACCTTGAAAAGATCCCCCATTTGATGTGGTGAAATTAACCTGTCGATAGCCTTTCGGTGAGTGTCCAGTTCTTCACCCGCAAGGTTTTTGGCCAGCACATGGGATCTTTCCATAATTCCGAGATTTTGCAGAAATTTCCCCTGTCTCAACAAGGGAGAGATCGAAACGCCCTCAACATTCCATATAAGTGCACCAAAATCGACATGTGAAGTCAAATCGGCTGAACCGGGATTTTCCAGCGGATCGGCATATTTGTTCGCTTCCAGGGCTTGGAAGGTGTCTCCAAAGGAATGGTTTTCCCCATAATCGATGATCAAGAATATACCCCCATGCTTTTTTATCTTATCCACAATGCCCACTGTAAAATCAAGTGTACCTAGCCTGACTTCTACTGTATCCCCTTCGCGTGTATCCTTTAATCTTGCTTCCAGGGGTCTGAAATCGAACTCCGGTGAGAGTTCAAATTGCAAGTCGTCTCCAGACTTTCCAACCAACCGTTCATGCCAGTATTGTTTGCCTCTTATGAATTGTCTGATTGGTATGGCATCAAAGAATTCATTGGCCAATGCGATTACTGGTTGATCAGGAAGTTCATCCAATGAATCCAGCCAAGTGGGATTGGCATCTTGTAAATTTTTCATTTGCTGTTCTTTGAGCGAATGGCTTTTTTCCAACAGATGCAAATTGCACGAATCAAGATAGCCGGGAACAATCCGGGAACTTCGCAGTAGATCGGACATCAGGGTTCCCTTGCCTGGACCGAGTTCCAACAGGGTAAAAGGTTTGAATTTCCCGCAATCAATCCAATACTGGGCCATGAAGAGACCAATCAACTCACCAAAAACCTGTGTGATTTCAGGTGCCGTTATGAAGGAGCCCTTGCTTCCTATGGGATTTGCACTGTTGTAATAACCAAACTCCCTGTCGAAGAGTGTGATTTCCATGTACCTTTCTATTGAAATTGGCCCCCTTACATTGATTTCCTTGAAAATTTTATTTTTTAATGGATGCATCGTTTCCCTTTCGGGTATGGAAAATCAACCAAAAACCCACGATTACCATCGGAAGACTGAGTGATTGTCCCATGGTAAAACCCATCCAATCCGAAATTTGAATGATATAACCAAGGGGATTGTCATCCGAAATAAATTGGGGGTCGGGTTCCCGAAAGTATTCGACAAATATTCTGGCCAAACCGTAGCCAAGGAAAAACAAGCCCGAGATTCTCCAGGGAACTTTGAAACAACCCTTTCTGTATGCAAGATAGGACAGAAGGAAACAAAGCAGCAAGCCTTCCAGCAAGGCTTCATAAAGCTGGGATGGATGTCGGGAACAGACATCTGTCCATGTATCCGGGCAAATCGCTGCCGGCCCGCCCGAAAAAACCACCCCCCAACTGATGTCGGTTGGTCTGCCATAAAGCTCCATATTGATGAAATTAGCCAACCTTCCCAGAAAGAGACCGGGTGTAACCGTAATGGAAATCGTATCGGAAACACTTCCTAGAGGGGAATTTGTTCTTTTGCAAAACAAAATGGTGGCAATGATTAATCCAACAAAAGCCCCGTGAAAGGACATTCCTCCCGTCCATACCTTGAATACTTCCAATGGATTTTCGAGGAAAAATCCCAGGTTGTAGAAAACAACATACCCCAACCGACCTCCAATGATGATACCGATAATGATCCATGTCAGCAATTGTTCGGGCTGCTCAGGTGTAAGAGGTGGTTTGCCGCTTGACCAGAGGGCCGGTTTTTTCATGAATATTATGAACCAACGCCACCCAATCAGAAAGCCGATGATATAGGAAAGGGCGTACCAGCGAATTGCCAAGTTCAATCCGAACAATTCAATTGAAAAAAGATCAGGACTAATGTATGGTAAGACGATTGTAGGTGTCATTCTAAAATATTTTCGGGATGCGGTTTTAGTTTGTAAATTGATCTCTAAATGTGTTTGGTAAAATCCATTTGATTTAATTCACCAAATGGATATTATCATTAAACCCGGGTTAATTTGAACAGAAAGAAGGAAAGATTATGCAATCAAGAAAAAGTATTTTTGAGGATTTTGCCAAACTCATGACAAATGCTGCAGGTGTGGCACAGGATGCAACTAAGGAATTTGAAACGGCGGTGGGCAGTTTGGTGGAAAGAGTTATGGCCAGGCAAGGGTTGGTCAACAGGGAAGAATTTGAGGCTGTTCGACTTATGGCCATAAAAGCCAGGGAAGAAAACCTTGAACTGAAAGAAAAGATGACAGAACTTGAAGGAAAGATAACCGCCAAAAAATAGTAAAATTTTAGGGGATTATATACTTAAGTGATCATTGCAGGATTTAACCTGCTTTTGTTTTGGTTTTCGTTTATACCAATAAACAGTTGATTGTGGTTCGGTTGATTGGCACTTTGGTATATAATTTCCAATATTTACTTGCAAGAGTTGAAATCTAGTTGGGGCGAAGCAAGTTTCGGCAATTTGTTATTGATCCCCTTTACAACAAGGATGGATTTGATTAAGTGAAACAAAAATAATTTTATAACCAAGCCAGAACACAAAAACAAAAATCCCTGGCGAAGTAAATCGTCGAGCAGTACAAATGGCAGAGTTCACCACAGGATTATACCACCAACGTTACCACCCGTTCAGTTCCCTTGAGTCGCTTGCCAAGGCCAACAGGTGGAGTTTTAACCGTTTGGATGAGGATTTGATGCTCATGCATATCGAGAGTTCCTGGAGGATACTTTCGATTACCTTGTCAGTTTCACATATCGAGATGACCATCAGGCTTACGTGCAGTTTTGATCTTAATCCCAGAGAAGGTAGGGAATTGGACTTGTATCAATTGATCAACAGGATAAATCAACGATGTACTGAAGGTGCATTTACGATTGATCATGATGAAAGGGTTGTCGTATTTCGTAACAGCATCATGTTGATGGAAAGCAATGACCTGGATTGGAAACATCTTAATATCATCCTCAATGAAGCCATACAAAATTGTGAAATGTACTATCCTTCATTCCAATTGGTCAATTTTGGCAAGGCTGAACCAAACGAGGCCTTGGATATTGTCATATCAGACATTAAGGGTAGCGCTTGACAGGGAGACCTTTTTCCGATGGACATAAATTCGCTCCTTTTGGTTGGTTGTGGAAAGATGGGATCAGCCCTTCTGGGTGGCTGGCTGGATAGAGGACTTACCAGGGACTCAATCCGGATTATCGAACCATTTCCGAGCAATTGGCTCAAGTCTCAAAATATATCATTGAATTCCACAGTTGATAATTTAGAACCCGACTATTGTGTAATGGCCGTCAAACCACAGGTGATTGACGAGGCTCTTGGACAAATTTGCCATTTGGGCTACCAAAAGACCATTTTTGTATCCATTGTTGCCGGGACGAGGTTTCAAAAATTCGAAAGCATTTTGGGATCACATACACCGGTTGTAAGGGCCATGCCGAATACACCTGCTGCAATTGGCAAGGGTATTTCTGCTCTTGTTGGCAATGGCAATGTCAGATCAGAAGATTTGCAAAAGGCAGAATTGTTGTTGTCAGCCGTAGGTGATACGGTAAGGCTTGAAAATGAAGATCTTCTAGATGTGGTAACTGGCGTTTCGGGTTCTGGTCCTGCCTATGTTTTCAATTTGATTGAAACGATGATCAAGGCTGCCGTTGAGGAGGGACTAGACGGGGATGTTGCTGAAAAATTGGTGATCTCAACTGTAATTGGGGCGGGTGAACTTGCCAGACAGTCCAATGATCCACCTTCCCAGTTGCGGATAAATGTTTCTTCCCCTAAAGGTACTACGGAAGCAGGTCTTAAATATTTGATGGACAAGGAAAAGGGTTTGGAGCAGCTCATTGGCCGAACCATCGCGGGGGCCATCAAGAGAAGCAGGGAATTGGGAAATGGCTGAAATCAATTTTGATGATTTTTTGAAAGTGGATATACGCGTGGGGCAAATTGAGAGGGCCGAGCCTTATCCCGAAGCAAGAAAACCTGCCTATAAGCTTTGGGTTGACTTGGGAAGCGAAATAGGCCTCAAGAAGAGTTCGGCACAGATCACTACCAACTATACCCTTCATGACCTGATTGGAAAAAAGGTACTTGCAGTTGTCAATTTCCCACCCCGGCAGATAGGGAGGTTCATGTCTGAAGTACTTGTTCTGGGTGTGCCGGATGAAAATAACGAAGTGGTACTTATTTCACCCGATAGGATTGTTGCAAATGGAGGGAGAATGTATTGATGTCCAAACCAAGAGTTTTGTTTACCAGAATCCTGCCGGCCAAGGTGATGGATGAAGCTGATAAACTTTTTGCCCTCACGATAAGGGATTCGGCAATACCAATGACTGAGAAGGAAGCGATTCAAAGTCTGGAAGAATATGATGCGGTTGTACCTACCTTGGGCGATGATTTCAACGCTGATGTATTCCCCCAGGTGAATAACCTGCGTTGTAAGATACTGGCCAATTTTGGTGCTGGTTATAACCATATTGAGGTTTCTGCTGCAAAAGATAGTGGAGTGACAATTACCAATACTCCCGGCGCAGTGACCGATGCCACGGCAGATATTGCCCTGTCTCTAATCTTGATGACCGCTAGACGAGCGGTTGAAGGTGACAGGATCGTCAGAACCAACCAATGGACTGGCTGGAAGCCAACAGAAATGCTTGGAACCCATGTAACAGGTCAGACACTTGGTATAATCGGCATGGGGAGAATTGGCAAGGCCATTGCCAAAAGGTGTCAGGCCGGTTTTGACATGAAGGTCATATTTTTCAATCGTTCAAGGGTTGCTGATCCTGGAGTAGAAGCTACCCAGTTGGATTCAGCAGAAGAAGTTGTGGCAAAGGCAAATTTTGTTGTGGTTGCAGTTCGAAGTGGTCCGGAATCCTATCATATAATTGATCGAAGTCTTCTTTCTGCCATGCGTAAAGATGGGATCTTCATCAATATATCACGAGGGGATGTGGTGGACGAACAAGCCTTGATTGAGGCCTTGTCAACCAATCAAATAGCAGGCGCTGGTCTTGATGTCTACGAATTCGAACCGGAAGTGCCGGATGAATTGAAGGCCATGGAAAATGTTGTCTTGCTGCCTCATTTGGGAACGTCCGTTCTGGCAGTCAGAGAGGATATGGGTATGATGGTCATAGATAATCTCAAGGCCTATTTTACAGATGGCAATCCTCCCAACAAGGTGGTTTGAATTTATTTTCTGAAGGAGAGCTGACAAATGATCTCAACCACCAAAACAGGGCCAGCCCCATTATTGTTCAATAGAATTTTATACAGATACCCCAATCATTCAAATTAAATGCCGATAGAAGAACCAAATCGATTATTGTAAAAGGCTTGGAATTCACTTATGGGCATTTCTGGTGACGAATTTCCATTACGTACATAAAGTTTCTCTTCCAAATTTATCCAATACTTCTATTGTGATTGGTTCATCACAAGGCTTTACATTAATCTGGCAAATTTGCGTTCTATTAACTTCTGGGAAAGTAATCTTAACCTTCGAAATAGTAAAATTATTTCCAAAGGCATAATTTAATAAGTTACGAAGGTGCAGTTCAAATTTGTCTTTAATGGCCTCTTTGAAAGTACAAAAATCATGCTCCAATCCAGTAATTTCTCCCTGATCTGATAATCCAATGAGTAAAATACCTCCAACATGACTGTTTGCAAAAGTTGCAATGGTCTTAACTATTGACTGCTCGAGTTTGTTATTGATCTTGTTTGCTCTGATATCCCAGCGAAGAGTTTGCTTAAATTCAAGTTTTTCATTTTCACCTCCAGCAATCAAAAATTCTAATGTAACTCGGCTTTCAACAAAGGGCTCATTAACATTAGTGGTTCGCAATTTTTTTCAAATTTGAAAGAATGAACACTTAAGGCAGCTATTCAGGTATTAAAATTGTCAATATACCTAATTTCATTTGATTTTTTGTAACTATTCAGGTATCGAAAACACCAGCTTCGGTCATGGCATGGCACAATCCAGCGCAATATGGAAAACACCTCCATGACGAAGTTTTTTCTTGCCATTTTGAAAGCCGGTCCCTATCATGGT
>JAPORQ010000074.1 GCA_026710155.1 Paracoccaceae bacterium | reverse complement strand
AAATTTTATGTGCAAAATGCAGAATTTTTTTCATTTTTCAAAGTGAGACACTACCGCTTTGTGTTTTCAGCTTTGGAAAAGGTATTACCCAAACAGACGGTGGAGTTGAATTGGCAAGTGAATTGAGTGATGAGGATATTTTTGAAAGCATTACAACAGCAATTCAATCTGCGCAATGCATTGAAGGTTGTAATCCTATAGATACAGTCTCTATACCAGAAGAATATTCATCTATGGCGTCCCCATTAATTGTTCCAGAGGCCATGACACCACTTCGCAACGAAAATGGTTTGATGCCAGAAGAATATTCATCTATGGCGTCCCCATTAATTGTTCCAGTTGTCCAGAATTTAGTTCGCATCGTGTTCAGTGTTGAAGCCTTAAGACTTGGACTTGATATTTGGGAGCATTTTTTCGACAGAAAAGAGAGATATTGGGAGTGGCTCTCTAGCAACGAAGGCAATATTAACATGCTCGAGATAAACTTACTTGTTTTATGTTTAATAGATTATGACTTGGAGAATAATTTGGTCATAGCACTTACTCTAGGGGATTGTCACTAAAGTTCTTTATAATTAGTGTCCGCCCAGAAAACAACCGATTTTTCACAAATGGATGGCCGGGAACGGTTTTTTCACAAAAAAAACAGCCCGTTTCCGACCAACACCTCCTCCATCTGTTTACTGGATTCACACAAATTTTCCCAGTTCATATCGTGTTATTTCTTACAATAAACCGTTACACGATCCCCACCAACAAGGGACAGGTCACGACAGACCTGGACAAACTCGCGGTTTACCCCCTTCAGGGCCTTGGCATTGTTCTTCCGGAAATCGGCTATCGTCTTGTAACTCGGGCTGGCATTCTGGCATAACCACATCACTTCGGTGTTGAGGCGCGTCGCGGCTTCCAGCTAGCGGTAACTGCGTATCCGGTTCCGTTGGCCATGGATGCAGGGCTTCAGCAGGGTCGCCTGATCATAAGGGGGATGGCCCGAACCCGAATGGGCATTCGCATGCCCAATGCCCAGCTCCCAAAGATCCATCATGCCGACATGAGCATCAATCGCACGGACAGGATTGTCGGAGGCCATATACTCGTCCAGGCACGGGGGAAACAGGTACACCACACTGCGGGACTGGACCTCCTGGCAGCGTCGATTCGACATTTTGCAACCTTCATTTGAAAAAATGGAAAACATCCCCTTTCAAGGAAAAACAGAGCGGATACTCCAGGGTGATTCCGGGTAATGCAAGACCCCGAAAATATTTTCAACCGGAATAAATGGACAACAAAAGGAACAGGGAATCATGTCATGAAAAAAGGGCCTTGAATACTTTCGCGGTCTCAGACGGCATAATGCCAGCTGATAAAGTTGCAGAGGCGATACCAGAAATATTAACGATCAATGTCTATGCCCGGACACAACATGTTTGGGTGTTGGGTGGCGCTCTTACTACAGCAGTAACCATGATAGATCCGGATAATCTGGGCAAACATGAGCTAAACAATGGTGACGATGATGATCTAGGTTCTATTACCGCAGTGCTAGTCGAAGTTTATAATGCTCAAGACACCAATGAGAATGATTTTCAACAAATAATGATAATCTGGAATAGTATTGCGAATAATGCTACTGCTATGGAAACAGAAGATCTCGAATTAGATGGTATTGAAGGTGTAAACACAGCAGTCCCTATTACTGTTACAGGTGTCACACGAGAAAGAATTACAGTTGAAGTCACTGCGGATACCGACACATGTGAAGAAGTCAGGAACGGCATTGGTAATGCGAGTGTCTATGTCGGTTCTGCCAACGGCTCCTAAGAACTGAAATTCGGCAACATAGGAATTGCCGGTGAGGGAGACGCTTTCTACGCCAACGGTCACACGATTAAACTGTCCGGTTCGTTCGAAAACGGTTGTGGAGAAAACCGGGACGGGCCAGCCGCTAAGGGGATAGGTCTAGTCTCCCGGAGTGCCATCGCCACAAATGCGGGTTTGGGTCACGGAGCTGGCCGGAGGGCCGTCAACCGAACCGGATAGGAATTTGACGCCATGGTTGCATGGTGTCCCTGCATGTGGATCTGTGCAGCATCGGGTACTCACTCGGCATCCTTTGGCAATTGATGGATTGGGGAGTTGTTCATAAATTGAACAAAAATCAGGTGTCTTGAAAAAACATCTTGCAATTCTGGCCCATAAGAATCCCAAAAAATTGTCACTGAAGGTTTGCGAAAAACAGTTTTTTAAAACTTCGCAAACCCTTGGTTCATGGGAGAATAAAATTTAAGCGGGAATTAATGATTAGCAATTTGGTTATTGAAACTGCCGAAATAATTGATAAAACAGAATCGGTTTATTATGTAAAGCAACAGCCCCCATGAATTTATTTTTCAACACAAGGCAAGCAGATTTTTTGTGGTGTAAAAGAAAAGGTATGGTTATAGGGAAATTTGAAATCAATCAATGTTGGGATTCTAGATGTCGACCGAAACTGTAATAAATTACCTTCCGGGTTTGAAGATTCTAAATTCGTTGAAGTGAAATAAAACCAGAACACATGATCGTTACAAGACTCGAGGGCAGGTTGGGTAACCAGATGTTTCAGTATGCTGCTGGAAGGGCATTGGCTTTACGTTTGGGTGTATACTTGGGTTTGGATGACAGATATTGTACTAGCCACCTTAACCAATTCAATATTCAAGTTGAAAATATCCCTCAATCCCTATTGCCTAGAAGTAGGTTTAGAAAGTTGCTTTGGAAATTGAGGCTTCACAAACTGCCAGAGGTTAAAGAAAGGATTGGAGGAGGGGGATGGAAACCACAATTCGAAAAGTTGACCGATAACATCTACTTGTGGGGATATTGGCAATCCGAAAGGTTTTTCCAGAATTGCAAGGATGTCATCAGATCGGATTTTGAATTTACCACCCAACCACAAGGTGAAAATCTGGAAATTTATCAGGAAATCCAAGAAACTGAATCATGTATATCTCTGCATGTCAGAAGGGGAGATTATCTTGATCCTAAATTCAGATCCTATGGTATTTGTTCCCAAGAATATTATGAGCAAGCCATAAGGAGGATTGCCGAACATTGCGACGCAACCCCAAGAGTATTTGTGTTTTCAGATGATCCCGAATGGGTTACCGATCATTTCAAACTATCATTTGAAATGAGGGTAATGACTCATAATTCAGCGGATCAGGCTATTGAGGATTTGAGATTGATGACGGTTTGCAAACATCATGTCATTGCCAATTCAAGTTTCTCCTGGTGGGGAGGATGGCTCGGGCAAAACACGAACAAGATAGTTATAGCACCTTCCCCATGGTTTGATGCATACGAAAAAACATTCACCAGCGAGGATATTTATTGCAGGGGATGGATGAGGTTGGAGAAATAACTTTATCTCAAACGCGATAGTTCTATGGACAATATTTGGTTGACAGAAGGCAAGCAAATCATTCTCTTGAAATCCCATAGATCACCAAGGTTTTGTTGCTCGATGACCTGCAAGGTTTTTAGGTTCTTTGGGGCATTATTTTTCATAATAAACCAATTCCAATTTCTCACATTATTTCGACAGTAGTGAGACAATTTTTTCACTTTATTTGGGATTCCCACACCATTTCGGTTTTCCACCGATTTCCTTTTCCTGCTGGATTGTTTTTTTGGGGCTGATGATTGATGTACCTCTGCGATCTTCAAACAATCCACCATGCTGTTGCGATAGTGGTGGTGCACTTTCCAACGGTTATTGATATCAACAACCAAATAAGAATATGCCAGAACAAATGTTCAAATGTGCACCAACTGTCGGCAGGGAAGGTTTGTTGCAGCCAGCGAAAATCAAGATAACAGGGTCGCCGGGGCCAGTTGGCCTGAGGCACCGGATTCGGTGATTTGACCCGATGAGGCTTGCGGCCACTTCATCACCGGCGGCATCAAACCCGCACCAGATGTCGTCTACCCCAGGGTCATGATCCAGGGGGAAGACGGGGTGTCGTACCGACGGTCGAGATCATGTGCCGAAAATGGGCTAGTTCCAGCAGAGAGAACACCAACAGGGCATCGATTGCACTATCCGGCAGCATGGCATTTACCATGGACGAGGAGATGATGATGGAGGCGCCGGCCCCATCGGTCCAATGGCATTTCCTTAAGGTTTTTTGACCGTTTCCTTAGAGAATCGTCACTTTCATCCCCCGGAAGCCATGGGATTCAAAAAAACCGGTCAGCAGACATGCCCCGCATGTTTTTTCCCTGTTGATGGTTTCATTGATTTCCGTAGAAATGACCGGTACGGCCACAGGCGGCTCCGAATGCGAAATATCTCCCCGGCCAGCCCTTTCCTGCCCCCTTCCCGTTGATCGGAAAGGAGATCGTTGCCTGGCACGGTGGACAGCCGAGTCATGGCAATCGGGTTGAAGTGAGCATGGAGTTCCCGGTGGACATTCCATTTGTTCCGGCAATGGAAGCCATCGACACCGATGGTCACCTTGGATATCCTGTACAGTTCCCCAGTGGCCCGGCGTTGGTGGCCAGGATGATTTCCTTCTTTCCCGGGGTGATGCGCACGAGCCGGACATTGATGGGGTAAGCCGTTTGCCGGATGTCGCCGGTCTCCTTGCAGGTGAAGCGACGGCCGAAAAAGGTTGTGGACTCGGGATTGCGGATGGATGGATCCCATTGATTCCCTCCAAAGGAGGATTGTCAACCCTTTTGATGAAGAATGTGGGAGAAATTGCAACCGCTGATGAGCGGGTGCCGAAAGGGTGAAATTCATTTTGCAATCAAATTATTGGATTAAACGAATGCCATTGCCCAGTCCACCAGCCCGCTCATCTCTAGCAACTCATCGGACTCGTCCAGCATCTCCAGCTGGTTTTCCCTTCCGTGAAGGTTTCCTTTCTACGCGGCCAATTCCCCTGCCTGCCTTTTTTTGAATCAAATGATCTGATCCTCTGACAATAGAATCACAATGCTGTCAAAAGTGTCAGGAAAAAATGGCTTGGTGGAAAAAAATTGTTATAAGATTTCAGGATTTTAATAAATAGATGTGCCCTGTAGATTATTTGCCAATTATTTTATGGAGCGAAGCAATCGTAAATTCCACCAGGATCAGTATAGCTGATCAGTATAATTCATATTATTCACAGATATCTCTGCTTCCTAAAATGATCACTTGTAAGGGTGAGATTCTTCACAATGAGAGAAATCTAACTAATAAGATGATCATAACTAATGATGATGGAAATTCCATCCACATCGTTGTTAAAAGATTTAAAGCGCCTGGTTGGTTGAGGGGATTTACTGACTTGAATTTACGCATCTCCAAAGCACTAAGATCCATGAACAATTCAAATCGCTTATTGGAGTTGGGAATTTTAACACCAGATCCAATTGGGTGTATTGAATGCCTGGAATTCAATTGCATGCGCCAATCATATTACATCAGTCGATTCTGGGAGCAAAATCACCGATTGAGCACACTCCTATATCAGGGGATATCTTCGGGACTTGATCAGCAAATCATCATTAGGGAATTGGCCAGTTTTACGGCAAAGCAGCATGATTGTGGCATATTGCATCTGGACTACAACCCTGGAAACATACTTACAAGATTGGAAGGGGATAAGATTGAATTCGCACTGGTTGATCTAAACCGAATTAGATTCGGCCAGTTGGGGTGGAAAGAACGCATTTCAGGGTTGGTTCGGTTGACCCTTTTGCCTGAAAAAATGAGAATGATAGGTAAATACTATTCTGAAATTTATGGAGCGGATCAAGAAAAATTCTGCCGGGAATTGGAACAGGCTCACAGACAATTCTGGAACAGGAGAGACCGACTGAAAAAAATCCTTGGTATTCTAAAGTGATTGGCGAGTGGAAAAAATGCCATTTTGAGATGATGATTTACAATTGATCCTATTCACTAAATTCCTACTAGAACACCCTATTTCAAAGCAAAAACAAATCTGATTCAATAAAATATGAAGACATGTCCACATCCATCCGAAAGATCTATCAGAAACTATTGAAGAGTGGAGAAATTCATCACGACAAAGCTCAAATGGATGTCTTGGATGAACTGGAAGAATTGGAGAAAATATTACTTGAACCAGAAACCGCTTCTGGCTTTGTTGGCAAGCTGTTCGGCAAAAAAAAGGTGACCACAAAAGGATTGTATCTGTGGGGAGGAGTTGGAAGAGGCAAATCCATGCTTATGGATTTGTTTTATGATTATATTCCGATCAGCCAAAAAAGGAGAATCCATTACCTTGCCTTCATTCAGCAAATCCATGATCGGCTCAAGGAAATAAGACATGCTGATGTTGATGATGTCATTCCTCCATTGACCAATACCATGCTACAAAACACCAGACTGCTTTGTCTGGATGAATTTCAGATGGATAATGTTCCTGACGGAGTTATAGTTGGCAGGTTGCTGGAGGGTCTCTTTGAAAAGGGAATGATTGTGTTCACCACCTCAAACCGCAGACCCTCGGAATTGTATGAGGATGGACTGAACCGCCACCTGATTGAGCCATACATCGATGTGTTGAACAAAAACCTGAATGTGGTTGAATTTGGGGGGCAGCTTGATCATCGGAAAAGCAGATTGGGTGGGAGGCGAACATATTTTTATCCATCAAACGATTATGCCAGAACGGAACTTGGCAACATCTGGAATGAACTGTCAGGCGGTCATTCGGAGCAGCTCAGAATAGAAGTGAAGGGCCGAGAAATATATTTCCCCCGGTTTTCGCGAGGAGTCCTCAGAGCACATTTCTGGGATCTATGCGGCCAATCCCTGGGACCGCCGGACTTTCTGGCAATTGCCAACAATATAAGAGTCTTGATTTTGGAGGATGTGCCCCTCCTGTCCCGATTGAATTACAATGAGGCAAAGAGATTTGTAATGCTGGTGGATACACTGTACGAAAGCAGGACAATGTTTTTTCTTTCTGCCGCATCCTGTCCTGAAAACCTTTATGTGGAAGGGAATGAATCCTTTGAGTTTAAAAGGGCTGTTTCGCGGTTGCATGAAATGCAGGGTAAAGACTGGGGTTGTTAAATTCTTCAACAATGGAATGTGATTCGGTTGCCGGCACCCTCCGGAAACAAGCCTTCTTCCCCAGAATGGCATTAATGAACCATTTCTGGTTTCGGCACCCTCTGCTTGTCACCTTGCTCGTCTTGACCCGGCCATTGAAACTTTCTTCCACGAGGTGCATGACGATGGCAATGATAATTCTCCAAGGATGGTCCTTGAAACATGCGTGCAGCCTCTTTGTTGGCTGCAGACAACACCGTATGTTACCACTCGGCCAACGAACCCATCCTCGAGGTCCCGGTGTGCGATGAATATTTTCCCTCGGTGACATACGCAACCCCTTGATCATCAAGGCTTGGATGCCACCAGCCGTTCGCAATATGCCGCCGGTGAAAGGGCCCTGTCGAATTGAACGGAGCCCCCGATCGAACCGGGAGGCGGCCAACAAGCCAGGGAAGGGAAGAAGGGGGGGACGTCCGGTCAGGAACAAACCCGAGGATTCCATGGACGGCACTCCCGGGAAGGCCA
>JAPORQ010000050.1 GCA_026710155.1 Paracoccaceae bacterium | reverse complement strand
GATCAATCGCCGCTACACGTCAACTGCCGCCTGATCCACAACTGTTGGTGCCGAATAGAATCTGAACCATTGCCTTTATTGGATCGTTGGTTTCCTTATCTTCTTTTGGCAATATACCATTCATGATTTCATCTTATCGTTGTTCAATTCAAAAAGGGCGATCCGAAGACCGCCCTGTGTGTGTTTTGATATGGTTGGCTAGTTGCCACATGTATTGGCGGACATCGACCAGCTTCCCCCTCCGCCGCTGCCCGTCAGCTACCGGCTGATACACAACGGTTGGTGTCGAAATTCCACGTTTCAGCCGTTCCCTGGTATTTGCATCGGAAGCACTGCCTGACCAGATCCAGTGAAGTTTCCGCTCCGCAGCCGGCGCCCAGCGGTGTCCACGCAGGGGACGCGGGCGGATTGGGATCGGCGGGGGTTGTAAACGCAGCGGACGCGAATGGGACATTATAAAAATAACTCATGGGATTACTCGCATAAATGGCTATGCAATAGCTTGTATCTGGCTTTGTCCGGAGTGTCTGCTGCCATGAAGCGAAGGGTATCCTTCCGTTGATTCCGCTTATCGCTGATTGCGGGGGCATAGCAAAGCAGGCAGACCGGTTTAATTGCCCAAACTTCATAATATACGGTGCATCTATAAAGCAGACGCTCTTATCCGGAACTGAAGAATCGATATTGCATACGCTAATTGAAGTTGGGATGTTATTGCTGATATCTGCGGTGTAAGCAAACTCCCATTCACGATTGCTATTAAGCGTTGCGGTCATAGGAAAAGTAAAACCGTCCGCAACGGCTGAAATCGTGCCCGTGGTCTGCCCCCATACCTGTCCCGCCACAAGCAAGGCTACCAGTGCGGCGGCCAGTGCCGTTAATTTACGAGGGGGGGGGGGTGAACCCGGTTGTGAACATGATGTCTCTCCTTGTGTTGGTCGCTGCCATCGGCCGTATTTCAAACCGACACACCACAGACTGGCAGGCCGGACATTGACAATTATAGGTGTCGCTTCCCAATATGTCAAAAAACTTTTTGCAAAACCCATGGGGAAACAAGTACCCCCAAAACTAATGCCAAAAAATCTCTTTAATTATATTCAAAATTTGTTTAATGTAAATCAATAAAAAAAAGAAATAAAAAAACGAGCATTCTTTCCTTGAGACCGTAGCAGAATAATTTATCATGGGTTTCAACAGTATTACTGAATCGACAGAGAAATTGTCAACACCGATCATTCGGTTAGCAAGAAACGTGGTGTCCTTTTCTCCCTCTGGGTTTAAGGGATAGGAAAAATGATTTCTAATTGGCAAAAGGTAAAAAAATTCGTCCGTGGGAACAGGGATATCAAATCCCTGGTCAAGGGTAAATTGCCAGGTGGGAATAAACGTCCGAGTCGAAGGGTTTCCTTTACCATTGCCATAATTTCACTTGGTGCAAAATTGACCAAGGTTGATGGGCATGTAACCAAGGAAGAAATAAAGGCCTTCAGGGAAATCTTCCAGCTCCCTGAATCGGAACAGAAAAATGCAGCAAGGGTTTTCAACTCCGCCAGCAAGAGTACATTGGGATATGAATACTATGCATTGGAAATAAGAAAACACCTTGGCGCAGGTTCACCACTTCTGGAAGATTTGATGGATGGTTTGATCTACATCGCCAAGGCCGATGGGGACATCAGTTTTCAGGAAAGACGTTTTCTTATCAGGGTCAATGCCCTTTTTGGTCTTCCCAGAAGGCAATTCAGACAAAAAATAAATTTCCATTATGGTAAAGACAATTTTGATCCATACAGGGTGTTGGGCGTCAAAAGGGATATGCCATTATCCGAAATCAGACGCATATGGCGAAATCTGGTGTTAAAAAGCCATCCTGATGTACTGGTTGCAAGGGGAGTGCCGGAAGAGGCCATAAGACTATCGGAGATTCAACTTTCGAGGTACAATCTAGCCTGGAAGAAGATACAGGAAGAAAAACAATTCGTTGCCATTTGACATTTTACTTTGTTATGATGGCTTGAACTCGTATTTTGGCACCTGATGCTTCATTACCTGTTATCAAGAATTATTTCCCTTTTGTTGAGTTTGGCCGTTGCCAGCTTGGTCATATTTTTTGTCATCGAAATCATACCCGGTGACCCTGCCTCTTTCATGCTGGGTCTTAATGCTTCACCAGAAACAGTAGCTTCACTGAAGGCAGAACTTGGATTGGACCAGACACCAATGATCAGGTACTTTAATTGGGTATCAGGCTTGGTTGTTGGGGATTTTGGGATTTCCTATACCTACAAGGTACCAATTTCGGAACTTGTGGTTGATCGAATACAAGTTTCTTTGCCCCTTGCCCTGTATGCCCTTCTCCTGTCAACTGCTATAGCATTTCCAGTCGGGTTGATAGCTGCTTCGAAAAGGGGTGGCACAGCAGATTTTGGCATAATGGGCTTTACCCAGCTGGGGATAGCCGTGCCCAATTTTTGGTTCGCGATGCTTCTAGTCCTGTTTTTCGCCATTAATTTGCGTTGGTTCTCAGCAGGGGGATTTTCGGGATGGGATACCGGTTTCTGGTATGGCATCAAATCACTTACTCTGCCAGCAATCGCATTGGCTTTAACACAGGCATCAATCCTGGCAAGAGTCATGCGATCTGCCTTGATTGACACTTTATCGCAGGATTACATCAGAACAGCCAGAGCCAAGGGGTTGTCTCAGCGAAGGGTATTGATCAAGCATGCCCTTAGAAATGCCATGATCCCGGTTCTTACCATTTTGGGACTTCAATTCTCGTTCCTCCTTGCGGGCGCAATCATCATTGAAAATGTCTTCTTCTTGCCGGGGTTGGGACGGTTGATCTTTCAGGCGATTATACAAAGGGACCTGATTGTTGTTGAAAGTGTTGTCATGCTAATGGTTTTTGCCGTGATTGTGGTCAACTTCCTTGTCGATCTAACCTATGCCGTGGTTGATCCAAGGTTAAGGAGAGATGGATGAGAATACCTACCCAATTATTGTTTGGTGCATTCCTCTCTGTCTTTTTTCTGGTTTTGGCTCTGATCTCGTTGCTTTGGACGCCTTATCCGGTAGAGGTACTGAACATATCCGAAAAACTGAAACCGCCCGAATGGCAATACATTTTGGGAACTGATCACTTTGGAAGGGATATTTTATCCATGATCATGGTTGGGGCAAGAACATCAATAAGTGTTGCCCTCGTTGCAGTAGGTATCGGTATGTTGGTCGGTGTACCGCTGGGGCTGGCAGCGGCTGCAAACAGACGAAGCATCTTTGACGATTTGATCATGCGAAGCAACGACCTTGTTTTTGCCTTTCCTTCTCTGGTCATTGCGATACTAATTACTGCAGTATTCGGACCGTCGGCATTTAATGCAATTCTAGCCATCGGCATATTCAATATACCGGTCTTTGCCAGGGTTTCCAGGGGAGCTGCGTTAAGTCTCTGGACACTGGAATTCGTAATGGCTGCCAGAGTTGCCGGTAAGGGTAAGACACGAATTTCCGTTGAACATATTCTACCCAATACAATTAACCTGTTATTGGTTCAGGGTACCATTCAATTTTCACTGGGGATATTGGCAGAGGCAGGGCTTTCCTACATTGGTCTCGGAGCCCAACCACCAACACCAAGCTGGGGCCGAATGCTTGCTGATGCCCAAACCCTGATTTATACCAATCCCAGTTTGGCCTTCATACCTGGATTGGCAATCGTTGCAATGGTATTGGGTCTGAATATGTTGGGAGACGGCTTGAGGGACTATCTGGATCCACGATTGAGGAAGGTAAGACAATGACTTTACTTGCCATTTCAGACCTCAATGTATCCATTAATGAAGAAGTGATACTGAAAGATGTAGAATTTACCGTTGATCAAGGAGAAGTATTCGGCTTGGTCGGCGAATCGGGTTCCGGCAAGTCAATGACGGCACTCTCCCTGATGAATTTATTGCCGAAGGGTTCAGACCGTACTGGACAAATCATCCTTGACGGCAAAAATCTTATTGATCTTTCCGAAAAGGAAATGTGCTCAATTCGAGGCAGGGATATCGGAATGATCTTTCAGGAACCCATGACTGCCTTGAATCCTGTCATGACCATAGGAAATCAGGTTGCTGAAACTCTCATTATTCATGGAGGATATTCGCGATCAGAAGCCATGACTATTGCTCGTGAAAAATTGGCCAGGGTCGAAATGCCCCCAAACAGGTTTTCCCCCGATCTCTATCCACATGAAATCTCGGGCGGCCAACGCCAACGTGTGTGCATAGCATTGGCCATTGCCTTGCGGCCAAAAATTCTCATTGCCGATGAGCCCACTACGGCACTGGATGTATCAACCCAGGCTCAAATTCTTGATCTCTTGAAACTTCTTGTGAAAGAAGAACAAATGTCCCTGCTGTTTATAACTCATGATTTGGCGGTAATAGCCAGAATGGCAGACAAGGTGGCCGTCATGCAGATGGGAAGAATTGTGGAAATGAAAACCACCAGGGAATTGTTTCAGGATATGAAACATGATTATTCCAAGAAACTGTTTGCTGCCTCGAGCTATATCCCGGAGACGAAATCCAAAACCAGAGGTGGTAGTTTTCTTGAGGTAAGTGAGGTCTACAGGGCGTATAAACTGCCCAGCAGAAGGTTACTCGACAAGCAAAATTACAATGTTGCCGTCAGGGGGGTCAGTTTCTCCATCAACAAAGGTGAAAGTTTGGGCTTGGTTGGTGAGTCGGGTTGTGGCAAATCGACTCTCTCAAGAACAATTCTGGGTTTGGATCCACTGCAGAAGGGACGAATTACCGTGGATGGTGTAGAGATAATTTCCGGTCGAAAAATGCCGCATTCTCTCAGAAAAAAAATGCAGGTCGTGTTTCAGGATCCCTTTGGTTCCTTCAATCCCAGGCACAAGGTCGGACGACTCGTGGCAGAACCATTCCACCTTCTGGAAAAATCCTTGAGTGCATCAGAGCAAAGGGAACGGGTTGTCACGGCCCTGCTTGAGGTTGGTCTCAGGGAAACCGATGTTGACAAGTACATACATGAATTTTCAGGAGGTCAAAGACAGCGGATTGCCATTGCCAGAGCCATGGTCATCAAACCGGATCTGGTCATTTTGGACGAGGCCGTTTCCGCCCTTGATGTTTCGATCAGGGCTCAGATATTGGATTTGTTGAACGATTTGCAGATACAACATAACCTGTCATACCTTTTTATAAGTCACGATTTGACTGTCGTGAGAGCAGTTACTGACCGGGTTCTGGTCATGCAGGGTGGTGAAATTGTTGAAGAGGGAAGAACCGACAGGATTTTTGACCACCCGCAACATGATTATACCAAGCGCTTACTCCAGGCTTCACCCAGAATTCCCGCTGAGTGGGTTGAAAAAGAAACAAGCCAGAGATGCCACACGAGCTAACCCGTGTGGCAATGAATTGTTTTTAGTTTCCCCAGTAGACTTGAGTCAAATCATTGGCCTGGGCAGGCGCGTTCTCCCACAACCCCACAATTTTCGCATTTGCAACCCCAAGCTTGGCTAGCTGGAACAAATATCCGTTGACATAATCATTGGCAATAATCTGTTGGGCCATATGCGCCAGATCCGTTCTTTCAGCCGGATCGGTTGCAAGATTCAACTGTTTCATGACATCCTGGAATGCCGCACTTTCGTACTGGAAGTAGTAATCAGGACGGGCATAAATATTGATATCATTGGGTTCGGTATGACTCACTATGGTCAAGTCATAATCCTTGTTCCGGAAGACCTGCCCCAACCATTGCCCCCAATCCAGATTGGAAACTTCGGTTTCAATGCCAACGGCCCTCAGTTGGGCAGCAATGATCTCACCGCCCCTGCGGGCATAAGAGGGAGGTGGTAAAGCCAATCTCAATGTAAGGCCATCAGGATGGCCTGCCTCAGCCAACAGTGATTTGGACAATTCCGGATCATGGGCAGAATTGGAAGTCAAATCAAGATAGTCAGGATTGTGGGGAGCAAAGTGGGTTCCAATTGGAGTGCCATACCCAAACATTGCACCATCAATTATTTCCTGCCGGTTAATCGCGTGTGCAATGGCCTTTCTTACCCTTAGGTCCGAAAGCAATTCACTTTTATTGTTGATGGAAAGGATCGTTTCACCTTCGGTTGACCCGATGATCACCTTGAAATTGGGATCGGATTCAAACCGTACAAGTGTTTCGGGACTAGGGAAGGCTGGAAAAGCATCAATGTCACCAGCCATCAAGGCACCAAATGCTGCCGTGGGGTCTGATATAAATTTAAAGGTGGCAGAATCGAGGGCTACCGCCTGTCCCCAATAATCAGGGTTCCTTACTATGGTAATCTGATCGCCTTCCCTTCTTTCATGGAACATGAACGGTCCGGTGCCAACAGGGTTTACACCTGCATTATCAGCTGTTGCCGGATCAAGGATTATGGCATCACCCCAAGCCATGTTGGTCGGAAAGGAACCGTTCGGGTTACTCAGGGTAATCTGCACGGTTGTTGCATCAATAACTGTTACGTCACTAATCCCAGCGAATAAGGCCTTTTGGGCATTGGTTGAATCTTCGGCCCGGGCCCGGTCAAGCGAGAATTTCACATCACTTGCATCAAATTCCGCTCCATCATGGAACTTCACACCAGATCTCAGATGAAATGTGTAAACCAGACCATCATCCGAAATGTCCCAACTATGTGCCAGTCCCGGAAGAATCGAACCATCGGAAGCATATCGGGTCAAGCCCTCGAAAATGTTTGCGTAAACCACCTCATCGATTGCAGCTGCGGCACCACCCGTAGGATCAAGGTGTGGCGGTTCCAACTGCATTCCAATGGTAATTGCTTGATCGGCAGCTTTGAGCGGGCCAACCATTCCAACGACCAAGGTCAAACCGGCCAAAATTATGGCCATCAATCGATTATGTCTCATTAAAATACCTCCTGTATTGTTGTTAATTTTGCTCCTTGCAAAGTAAATCGAAGATAGTACATGCCATTACCTTGGCACTGTCAACCATGTCCTGTATCCCGACCCACTCGTCCGGTTGATGAGCCAAATCGAGTATTCCAGGTCCATAGGCGATACAATTTTGCAATTTCCCAATGCGGTCAATATGTTTTTGGTCGTATGTCCCAGGAGAAATAACATATTCCGGTGATTCCCCTAATACTTCTTGAATTGATTTATGTACCGACTTCACAATTGGTGCATCTTTTTCTGTCAAGATCGAGGGTACGCTGAACATTTCGGTAACAGAGTATTCAAAATCAGGTCGCTTCGCCTTGATGGATTCCAGCATTGTTTCAATTTCGGATTTCACACTCTCGATTGATTCTTCCGGAAGAAACCTTCGATCAATTCTGATTCGGCATCGGTCGGGAACACATGGGGCTGAAAAACCGGCAAAGTCACTATCCTGTTCCCTCTCACCACCATGAATTGAATTGAGATTCATGGTTGATTGACGAGCTCCTTCCGGAACAATGGGATGGTTGGTCGTTTTGGACGCAAGCAGGGGATAAAGAACATCTTCCATTTCCCGAATGACTGCACCCATATGCCTTATCGCACAATCGCCCAAAAATGGCATGCAACCATGCGCAATTCTTCCCCTGGTCTCGATTTCGGCCCACCATACTCCGCGATGGCCAAGACAGATACGATCTTTGTTCAAGGGTTCTGGTATAATTGCATGCTGGACCCTAGAGGGAGAAAACCAGCCCCGTTCAGCCAGCCAGGCAACTCCGCTGTAACCACCTGATTCCTCATCCGCAGTTCCAGAAATTTCAACAGCACCTGAAAATTCGGGGCAGATGGCAAGAAAACTTTCAACGGCAACAATTGATGTAGCCATTCCACCTTTCATGTCACAGGTTCCTCGGCCATAAATCTTGCCATCCACGATTTCACCCCCAAACGGCTTCCTGGTCCAATTTTCACCTACATGGACCACGTCCGTATGAGAGTTGAAATGTAAGCAATCCCCGCCGTGATTGCCTTCTTTACGTCCTATTATGTTCCAGCGGGGATATTTGTCGCTGTCACCAGGCGCCCCTTCGGCTCTAACCAGTTCCGTCTGAAGTCCGGATCCCTCAAATCTTGCCTTCAGATATTCACAAATTTCAAGGTAATTGTCACCCGGTGGATTGAGAGTAGGCATTGCAACCAATTCCCGTGTCAATGAAATCAGGTCATCCTGACGGTTATCGATCTCGGCGAACAGTCGCTCTTTAATATTCATAAATTTTGCTTATTGTCATGTTTTGATCACAAGGAGTATGCGAAAACAAAAACAATTTTTCAAATGACGGCATTAAATGCATCAATATAAAGTGGATCACGAAAAATGAAATACATCAAATACTTCCTAACTTTTGTCACACTTTCGATTGTCTTCTTTCTTACGCATTATACTCTCCCGTCAAAGGATGTGGTAACCATCGTGGGTACCGAAGTCGTCAGAACCGAGGTGGGTATGAATCCAATTTTCTGGGTCAGGGGAGGTACCGGTGAAACCCTAAACCGAGATATTCGATTTATCAATGGTGTCAATTTCGGCACGGATCAGGAAAGGGTATATCGCAATGAGGATACCGGGTGGAGATGGCCTCCCTACCTTAAATTCGATAGCGGTGATATCCAGGCACAGGCCCAGAGACTGGCCGGTGATGGTATCGAACGGGTTTTGGTCAATCATTATGGAATCAGAAACAGGACCTTTTCAATCTATCCCAATGTTACCAGTATCAGGGAATTGCGGCCTGGTGAAACGAAACCCCTCAATTGGTTCAGATATTTCGGAATTGGAATCGTGGTTGTTTTACTACTAGTTGTCTGGCGCCTTTGGAGACTTTTCTCCATTTGGGTTGTTGATCGATTCTACGGGTTGAAATTCAGGTTGTTGAAAAAGTAATCCACTCATTATCTGGAAATTATCTTCCCTTGTAAAAATTCTTGATGGAATTGGCAAACATTTCAACGACCTGATCATCAATTCCCAAATGTGTGACAAAACGAAACGCAGGTTTTTTACCTGTTACCAGAAAGCCATCCGAACGCAAATGGTCAAACAGTGGTTGATGATCCTCAGGATGGGGTTCAAAAAACACCATGTTGGTATTTTGAGATATCCGGCACCCTGATCCTTCAGTCAAATCGACCAGGGAATTGGCCAATGAACTGGCCCTGTTGTGATCTTCGGCAAGCCTGACAATATGATTGTCCAAGGCGTATATGCCAGCTGCAGCCAAATACCCCGATTGACGCATGCTACCACCAAGGAGCTTGCGATTCCTTTTAATCGATCTTTCGAGACGGGAGGGTCCAGCGAGTAAAGTACCGACAGGAGCCCCCAACCCTTTTGAAAGGCAAACGGAAACAGTATCAGCAATATTGGCGATTTCAATCGGATTGACATTCAATTCGATGGCAGCATTGAACAGGCGGGCCCCATCAAGGTGCACTCCCAATCCAAATTTTCTTGCCGTGGTAGCGTTTTCCCTTAGGACATCTACAGTAAGGGCATTTCCGGATACGGTATTTTCCAGGCAAAGAAGATGTGTCTCCGGAAAATGTGGATCGTCCGGTTTTACATGAGATGCTATGCTTTCATTGATAATTGAACCATCATCTTCGGTGGGGAGAGGAGTAAAAGAGATGCCCCCGAGTACCGAAGCACCTCCAGCCTCAAAAACATAGGTGTGATATTTGTTGCCGACCAAGAGGTCACTTCCTCGACCGCAATGCGTCAGGATGGCAGCAAGGTTGGATTGGGTTCCAGATGGAAAAAAAACACTCATTTCCTTTCCGACCAGTGCTGCAAATCTTTTCTGGAGTTCGTTTACGGAGGGGTCATCACCATAGACATCGTCACCCACACGCGCACATGCCATGGCTTGTAGCATTCCTTCTGTGGGTTGGGTTACGGTGTCACTCCTGAAATCTCCCTTGAAGGAATTGGAACGCTTGTCCACACCTGAATTTTCATACATGTGTTTTGCCGATTGACCTTGAATTGATTTTAAACCTGATTGGCCCTAGAATAGAATTTCAAATGAATACATTGTATTATCATTTTTTTCGTTTAGCTATTTACCAAGCAGATAAGAAAACCTAATTTTCCATTGGTTGGTTTACTTGTAAAAGGTGGAAGTAACATTTTAGTCAATTGATACCCTTTCCGGTTTTGGCAAGAATAGGTTTATTCATAAAAAAGGAAAATATTTTTTAATTTAATTTCGGAGATTGCAGATGAACAAGATAGGAATCGTACTGGCCGGCATTTCGGTATTTGCGTTGGCTGCTTGTGAAATGGATGATGAATCCGTCAGTACTTTGGGTGGAGCAGCAATTGGTGCCGGTTTGGGAATGGCTGTTTCCAGTGATGAAGACAAGGAAGAGGGCGCATTGATTGGTGCCGGACTGGGTGCAATAATTGGTAACTCGCTGGCAAATCAGAGATCAGGTGGAGGTAATCAACAGGCTTCCACCCAGGCAGCAACCCCCAGATATGACCAGTCCCGTTATGACGGTGTTCTATCTGCCCATAACTTCGCCATGCAGACAGCACTGGAAAACAATGCACCAGAAAGATGGAGATACCAGGGTGCAAGTGGAACCGTTTATCCAACCAATTCCTGGGTGGAATATGGCTTGAGGTGCCGTGGCTTTGATTCGGTATGGAGCGACAGAGGTCAAACCGGTACCGAGAGCGGCAGTGCTTGCCGACAACCCAATGGATTCTGGAAACAAAATTAATCGGAACCTTTATTGGAAAGGTTGATTTCCATTGCTGGGAATGAATGCATTTCCAGCAATGGAGTGTTTCTGTTCAGGCAGCCAGTTCCTTGGTCTTGGACTTCTTGTGAAGCAGGTTGTCTGAAATAACCTCCTTTGCTTCCAGAATGGAGATTTGCATGACTGCAGCAACTTCCTTGGTCAAACGTCCGTAGGCCTCTTCAAAGAGTTGTCGTTCGGAGTAGGATTGATCCTTGTTGGGATCATGACGATTAAGATCCCTCACGACTTCAGACAGTTTGATGATGCACCCTGAATTTATTTTCTGATCATATTCAATGGCGCGCCTGGACCACATGGATTTTTTCACTCTGGCGCGCCCATTTAACAGCCCGAGTGCTTCGATGAGTTCTTCTTCACTGACGAGATTTCGCAAACCGACCTCAGGTACCCTCTTTATTGGAACGCGGAGTGTAAGACCTTCACTTTCAAAGTGAATGACAAACATTTCTTCCTTTGAACCACCAATGTTTTGTGAAACTATACTGTCTATCTGTCCAACACCATGAGAGGGATAAACCACTTTCTCACCAACAATAAATCCAAATGCCTTTCGCTTTCGTACCATTATAAATTCCTGTCTACTTCCAACCTGAATTCTGTGGAGAAAAAAATGTCAGAAATTCGAAATGGCAAAACACCTAATTCAAAATTCAAATAAATACCAACCACGCTCCACAATTAGTTAAGGGAACATTGGCCGCAGAAACAGAACCAAATCAGTTCAAATCAATACACCTCATAATGGTTCCGTGATGAAATTCCAGACATACAAGTCGATTATTCACCAAAGGGTATCCAAATATTTTTTATCTCAACAGAATGTTTCAAAAATTCTTTGTAATAACTTGAATTCTTATCATACCAGCAATTCAAATTATTTTCAAGTAACCAAATACGCTTCAAATTTCCAACCGACAGTTCATTGACCATGGCATTATGAGTTGAACAACCTGCAAACCATATGGCCTCGATATCTTCATGTTCCACTAGGGTTTTTAACAGATCATCATGATTTCCTGTAATCAGGTTGACCACACCAGCCGGGACATCGGAAGTATCAAGGATCTGGGTAAAATCCGTACTTGACAATGGACTTGCTTCAGAAGGAATCACAACGCATCTGTTACCCATTGAGACCAGGGAAGCCATCATTGTAACAAAACCCCATAGAGGGTATTGATTTGGGCAAACCACTCCGACAATCCCCAAAGGTTCATTGAGTGCCATAACGGTTTTTTTGGCTGCCACCTTGTGAATTTTGCCTTCGAATTTATCTGCCCATGAAGCAAAATAGAATAGTGATTCGATGGATGCTCGAACCTCGCGCAAGGCATCTCTAGAATCACACATTGTTTGCAATTCTATTCGCCTGACAAATTCCGTCTCCCGCATTGCAAGGTTTTCGGCCAAAAAATACAGGATCTGCGCCCGATTGTAGGCAGAGGAATGTTTCCAGGAGTTTGCCGAACCGGCAGCTTCCACAGCGTTTCTTATATCCTTCCTGTTGCCCTTTCCAACCGTACCGACGATATCCCCCTGGGGATTCAATACCTTAAGCGAATAACCACCATCCGGCCTGACCTTCCTGCCACCAATATAAAGTTTGGGGGTTTGATCTATCAGAGATTCGGGAATTTTCTTTTCATGAACCACCCCACCCTTCGATTTAGCTTTCGCTTGGACTGGTGATTTTGACGGCTTGGGTTTGGTGTAGTAATCAATACCTTCCCAACCGCCTTCCCGACCAAAGCCTGATTCCTTATACCCCCCAAAGCCGGCTGCTGCATCAAATGTGTTGGTTGAATTAATCCACACCACACCGCATTGAAGTTCATGGGCAATTTCCAATGCCATGTTGATGTTTTCACTCCAGACTGAAGCCGCCAAGCCATATTTCGAATTATTGGCAAGATTGATGGCCTCCCTGTAGGTACGAAAGGTCATGCTCACAAGGACCGGACCAAAAATCTCCTCACGCATCAGTACCGAACTTGGTGTCAGTCCCGAAACCAACGTCGGAGGGTAGAAAAAGCCATTCGGTGGTAGTGGCAATTGTGGCTGGTAAACGATTCCTTTTTCCTCCTTGCCAAGGGCAACCATTTCGCTGATGTGATTTCTCTGTTTCCTACTGATGATTGAACCAATGTCAGTTGATTTATCCAATGGCGAACCCACTCGCAGGTTATCCATCCGTTTTCTGACCCTGGCGAGGAAAGTATCTGCAATCGATTCCTGAACCAACAAACGCGACCCGGCACAACAAACCTCACCCTGATTGAGCCAAATTGCATCAACAATACCTTCCACTGCCGAATCCAGATCGGCATCACTGCAAACGATGAAGGGCGATTTGCCACCAAGTTCGAGGGTTAGGGATTTATTGTCTTCTGCAGTCAGGTGCCTGATTCTTTTTCCTATGGCAGTTGATCCTGTGAAGGCGATTTTGTGGATATCGGCATGCTTGACGATATGTTCACCGGTGATACCGTCTCCGGTTACAACATTGACCACGCCGGTCGGCAGGTTGACCTCGGATAGTATTTCTGCAAAGAACAGGGCACTGATAGGGGTATGTTCGGAAGGTTTGAGGAAAACCGTATTACCCATGGCAATGGCAGGCGCAACTTTCCATGCCAACATCAACAGGGGAAAATTCCATGGAACGATTTGACCACACACACCATGAGGTATCCTGTCAGGCAATTCGGTATCACCCAATTGCGCCAATCCGGCATGAAAATAAAAGTGCCTGGCTACCAGCGGGATATCAATATCTCTGGTTTCACTGATCGGTTTCCCGTTATCCATAGTTTCCAGGACGGCTAATAATCGTGCATGCTTTTGAATACCACGGGCTATGGCATATAGATATTTTGCCCTTTGATAACCGCCAATTCTGTGCCATTTCGTTTGGGCTTTGATAGCAGCATCCACGGCCCTGTCAACATCTCCCTTGGTACCAGAAGCTATCTGGGCCAATTCCTCCCC
This sequence comes from Paracoccaceae bacterium, assembly GCA_026710155.1. Taxonomy (GTDB): domain Bacteria; phylum Pseudomonadota; class Alphaproteobacteria; order Rhodobacterales; family Rhodobacteraceae; genus MPNP01. Next base: position 27,820 of record JAPORQ010000050.1, on the reverse strand, counting down.
CGTAGCTGGATTGCAAGTCGTAAAATACCCGGGCTTGGTCGATTGCCGATACTGGCCAGCAATGTAGTGACCAAACTTCCTGCCTCTGTTTTCAAGCCACTGATCCGCATCGGTAGTACTTTCAGGTGAGGGACCATAATCCATCGATTCAAATATGTTTATTGCATTCATCAGCACTAACCCTGTGGGTGTCGATAGGAAGTTGAATACCTTCCAGTGGCTTGATGTTCCAATTGTCTTTCAATGTCGTTCAGGAGACTCGAAGCTCCAAACCGAAAAAGACCGGGAGTAAGCCACTCGGTTCCAAGTTCTTCCTTGATCAACATCAAATATTGCAAACTCTCCTTTGCCTTGGAAATACCACCAGCAGGTTTGAAACCCACCCGATTGCCGATAAGTTGAAAATAACTCCTTATGGCCCTGACCATAACAAGCGAAGCGGGAAGGGTGGCATTAATGGGTTCCTTGCCTGTAGAGGTCTTTATGAAGTCGGCGCCGGCCATCATGGCTACCATCGATGCCTTGCCAATGTTTCTCAGGATTGCCAATTCGCCTGTCGCAAGGATGACCTTGAGCTTGGCAGGATTGCAAGCCTCCTTGAACAACTTGATCTCATTGTAAAGTTCTTCCCAATTTTCAGTCAGGACATGTCTCCTTGAAATCACCACATCGATTTCCCGTGCGCCTCGGGAGATGGATTCCCTGATTTCAGCCAAACGCAGATCAAAAGGCGTCAATCCGGCTGGAAAACCTGTTGATACAGCTGCGACAGGAATGGACGAACCCTTCAAGGCATCAAGTGCCGGGGCAATCATTTCGTGATAAACGCAAACCGCACCGACCTGCAAGTTCAACTCCTCGACCTTGAGCATTTGAAGGATCTCCATAGAAACCGGGTTTTGAGCCTTGGTGGCAAGCCTTGTTACCCTTCCTGATGTGTCATCACCCGCAAGTGTGGTCAAATCCATAAGTGTGATGGCTTTCAATAACCAGGCCGTTTGCCAATGGGATTTTACCGAACGCCTGTTTTTGAGAGTAGTTGTTCTATGTATTATTGCAGTAGGGTTGGCTTGAATTTCGCCGATCAATCCATGGTCCAATTCAATGCCCGGGTTTTGGGCCTTTATCGGAATCAGCTTGTTCTGTGTCAATTCCCTGGAATCGATGTTTGTTGGATTGAAACCTGCTGGAGACTGTGTTTCGATGATATGGTTTTTTTCAACTTAGCCAAGAATTTTCAAGAAAGCGTATTTCTTAAATTGTTCTCTCCACCATTAGTTTCTTCACCTCGGCGATGGCCTTGGCCGGGTTCAACCCCTTGGGACATGTCTTTGAACAGTTCATGATCGTATGACATCGGTACAACCTGAATGGGTCCTCCAACTCGTCCAGCCGTGTTCCGGTACCCTCATCACGGCTATCAATTATCCAGCGATAGGCATGCAAAAGCGCTGCCGGTCCCAAATAACGGTCGCCATTCCACCAATAGCTAGGGCATGATGTCGAACAACAGGCACACATGACGCATTCGTAAAGACCATCAAGTTTTTTCCTATCCTCGGGGGACTGTTTCCACTCGGTACCGGGGTCGGAAGTTTGGGTTGAAAGCCAGGGCATCACTGCTGCATGTTGGGCATAAAAATGTGTCAGATCAGGAATCAGATCTTTCACGACCTCCATGTGGGGCAGTGGATAGATTTTGACATCACCCTTGATTTCTTCGACGCCCTTGATGCAGGCCAGGGTATTTTCCCCGTCGATATTCATGGCACATGAACCACAAATCCCCTCGCGACAGGATCGGCGGAACGTAAGTGTAGGATCAATTTCATTCTTGATTTTGATTATGGCATCCAAAACCATTGGTCCACAATCATCCATATCCACATGATAGGTATCCAGACGAGGATTATCGGCTGTATCCGGATCCCAGCGATAAATCCTGAATTTCCTGATATTGTTCGAAGAGGCGGCATTGGGCCACTCCTTTCCCACCTTGATTCTTGAATTCTTGGGTAACCTTAATTCAACCATTATTCTCTACTCTTTAATTATCATTCCGGCATGGAGCCAGGGTATTGTTTGAGGGCTGGAGCCTATCTCGTCCAAGATTGGTGGATGTCTCAAAATTTATTGCTACTGATCTGATTATTTCACCATGAGAGTTGATCCCCAATTCTGCTGTACCAGTTTGCCTGACTTGCGGGCTCCGCTTGATTTGTTGACCTTGATTCTCTTCACATAAATGTTCTCTGATGCCCTTGCTCTCAGGTTTTGGTTCTGAACATCCAACCAGCATTGCAACCATTATGCCAATCAATGGGAAACGTTTCAACTTAGTAAACCCTTTTCTTTGGAGCTATGATTGCAGGATCTATACCACCTTCATCCTGCGAATACAGCAATTCCGAGTGAACTGGTCGATAGGTCATTTCAACATTGGTCTCGTTGACCCAGGCCAGACTGTGAACCCGCCAATTCTTGTCATCCCTTTCGGGATAATCCTCATGAGCATGTGCACCACGACTTTCCTTTCTTGCATGGGCTGATTTAACCGTGGCAAGGGAACTTGCCATGAGGTTTTCCAATTCAAGTGTTTCCATCAGGTCCGAATTCCAAACCATGGATCGGTCGGTTACCTTGATATCATTCATGGAAGAGGCGATTTCCCTGATTTCCTCCACTCCTTTCGCCAAGGTATCGTCACTTCGGAAAACGGCAGCATATTCCTGCATGGCTTTTTGCATCTTCAACCTGATTTCTGAAGTTGGTATTCCTCCATTCGAATGTCTGGTCTTGTCAAATTTATCCACAATGGCTTCGACGGATCTATCATCTCCTTCAGGAACTGATCCACCAGGTGTCAGAATCTGTCCAACCCTTATGGCTGATGCCCGACCGAAAACAACCAAATCGGTCAGGGAATTCGAGCCCAGCCGATTCGCACCATGTACGGATGCGCTTGCTGCTTCACCAACGGCCATCAAACCTGGCTGAACTGCATCAGGATTACTTTCCGCAGGATTGATAACTTCGCCCCAATAGTTGGTGGGAATACCACCCATGTTGTAATGAACGGTTGGAAGTACTGGAATTGCTTGCCGCCTGACATCGACGCCAGCAAAGATTTTTGCCGATTCTGATATTCCCGGTAATCTCTCCGCCAGAATCTCTGGTGGAAGATGATTGAGATGAAGCAGGATGTGGTCCTTATCAGGTCCGACACCACGACCTTCCCTGATCTCCAGTGTCATGCACCTTGAGACAACATCCCTGCTGGCAAGATCCTTGTAGGTCGGGGCATAACGCTCCATAAACCGTTCACCCTCGGAATTCGTCAGATAACCACCTTCACCACGAGCTCCTTCCGTGATCAAGACGCCTGCACCGTAGATGCCCGTCGGGTGAAACTGGACAAATTCCATATCTTGGAGAGGAAGATTTGCCCTTGCTGCCAAACCGTTGCCGTCTCCTGTACAGGTATGCGCAGAAGTTGCCGAAAAATACGATCGGCCATAACCACCTGTCGCAAGGACAACCATTTTTGCCGAGAATTTGTGCAGCTGACCGGTTTCCAGGTCCCAGGCCACGATTCCCTGGCAAACACCATCCTCAGAAAAGATGAGATCAAGAGCAAAGTATTCTATGAAAAACTCGGCCTTTTTCTTCAATGATTGCCCGTAGAGGGTATGAAGTATGGCATGACCGGTTCTATCGGCAGCAGCACAGGTTCTTTGAACCGGTGGGCCTTCACCGAATTTGGTTGTGTGTCCTCCAAATGGTCTCTGGTATATCTTGCCTTCTGGAGTACGGCTGAATGGAACACCATAATGTTCCAATTCATAAATTGCCCTGGGTGCCTCTCTGGCAAGGTATTCCATGGCGTCATTATCACCGAGCCAGTCAGAACCCTTGACAGTATCATAGAGATGCCATTGCCACCCATCCGGTCCCATGTTGCCCAAGGATGCGGCGATTCCGCCCTGGGCAGCCACCGTATGTGACCTGGTCGGGAATACTTTGGTTATACAGGCGGTTCGCAATCCGTTTTCAACCATCCCAAGCGTTGCCCTCAGCCCGGCCCCACCAGCTCCCACAACCACGACATCATAGGAATGATTTACAATATTGTACGATGGCATTGAATTCCCCTAACCTACAAATCCGAAAGCAATTCGTGCAATTGAAATTACCCCTACTGCCATCAAACCCCAGCAAAACAGGGTATTCGAAATCAGGAACACGATTTTCCAAGTCTTGGAATGAACATAATCTTCAATGACAACCTGCAAGCCAAGTCGCAAATGGAAAAAGGCAACGATCAAAAAGAGGATAGCAGCGATGGCATTGCCCAAATTGGAATAGGTTTCGACAAATCCCTGATACCCCGAACCCAATGTTGGCAGAAAGGTGTAAACAAACAGCAGGGACAAGGGAACAAGGGCTACAGCTGATAATCGCTGCATCCACCAGTGGTGGGTTCCCTCCTTGGATGAACCCAGCCCGTCGACTTTGCTGAAATTGGTCTGAAATTCCATTTAACCTTACCAAAAATAAATGCTTAATAGAGAAAGTGCTGTCAAAAAAACTGTTCCGAGCAAACCAAGTATGGCTGAAATCATTACATTTCTTTCATTGAAGGTTAACCCTACATCCCAAAACAGGTGCCTGATTCCATTGCAAAAATGAAACCAAAATCCCGTGAGGCAAGCCAGCATGACAAGATCGCCATAAATTGAGGTGACAATACACGATACAAAATCATGATAACTCTCGGAAATGGCTCCGGCAAAAAACCACCAAACAATGAGAAAACCACCCACACATAATCCAACCCCGGTTATCCTGTGCATGATTGACATGATTGCATTCAGCGGCCACCTGTATATGGTAGCGTGAGGTGAAAGTGGTCGTTGGGAGTGGATTTTATTCATTTTGTCCAATTACAAACGCTAGAATTTTAGAATTTTTTAATCATCAATTGCCTTCACTGCAAGAAATATTGTTTTTATTTATGTGCATAGTCCAATGGCAATCAAATTCAAGAAGTCTCATTAAGAAAGATAGGTGGATTGAGTGGATGTAGGACTCGATTGCAAAACACTTTCCACCAAACCATTATTCTTGAACTTTACTCGTTGTTGCCGGAATCGAAACAGCATATCAGAAATTCGCATTGGGTGCAAAAGCCATAAGCCTGAAGTTTAGGCTGGTATCAAGCACCAATAATCAAGATCCAACACAACATACTTATCATATTTACCTGCCTGATCCTTTGTTGCAACGGTTCTAATTCTGATCGCCCCCATCCCTCTTGTTTCAAAATCGTGTACGTCAATGATTTCCGACCATGCTCTGATGGTATCACCTGCATAACATGGGTTGACATGTGATCCCGCATTTATTGCCAGAACACATTGGGCATTGGCCAGGCCATTGAAACTCAAGGCCCGGGCCATCGAAATCATATGACCGCCATAAATCAATCGCTTTCCGTTTTTATTGTAGATGGTATCAAAATGAACCCTGGCCGTATTTTGCCACAACCTTGTTGCCATCATGTGTTCGGCATCTTCAAGGGTTACCCCATCGACATGGTCTATCATTTCACCGGGAGCATAATCACCCAGCAAGAATCTCTCTCCTGCCAGGGATGTATCATAGCATGTAAAATCCAGTTCTTCCGGAATACAAAGGGACGAAGGTGGAACCACGCTCTGATATTGCGGGATTACTGGCTGCTCAAGATAAATACGTTCGGTTTTCTTCAAAACCATCACCCACCGTATGTATTCCAGTACAACATCCTGTCTTTGATTATATCCACTTGTTTTCACCCAGACGATACCACTCTTGTGATTCGAATTTTCCTTGAGACCGATTACTTCGGATTCACTCCGAAGGGTGTCGCCCGAATTTACAAATTGAAAAAACCGGGCCTCGGCATAACCCAGATTGGCAACTGCATTCAAGGAAATATCAGGGACGGTTTTGCCAAAGACAATGTGGAAAACCATCATGTCATTTATCGGGGCTTCAATAAGGCCACAACCTTGAGCAAACATTTTGGAGGAGTGGATGGAGTTTCTTACGGGATAAAGGGATTGGTAAAGGGCCTTATCGCCATCGGTGACTGTTCGAGGTGTGGAGTGAAGAATTTTCTGGCCGATTTCAAAGTCCTCAAAATAGTTTCCCGGATTTGTTTTTGATGACCAGTTTGTCATAGCATGACCTTTAGTATGGATATGAATTGAGGGGGTTTAACGATAAATGGCAGGTTGTTGAGATGAATGGAAACAAAATTAGAAATCCTCTTTATTACTCTTTCTTCACCCTGTTTCCAACACCTCCTAAAATGCTGGTACGGATGTAATGGCTGTATCAGGTTTCAACCCTATACCTAGTGGTTTCTGAAATGATTTAAACCTTTTGGATTCTAATGAATAAATGCCATTTACCTCGGGCAACAAGAAAATACTCACCTGTTTCCCAGCAATAATCTGGATGGAAAAACAAATTGATGACATTACTGATTTCATTAATCACATGGGTTGTATTCAGCCCAATTTGAACAGATGGTGTAATGGTTAAATAAAGCATAATAATGGGGATTACATACTTCAATACGCATACCTGAAACAATCAATCCACCAGTTTGTGAAGATGGTATTCAAACTGGGATTGTCTCAACTCCCGTTCCCCCGTCAATTCCTACCAACAATCCAGCTTTCCAGCAATCACCGCCTGTTCCTCGATGGGTGGGGGATGATTTCAAGATTTTCAAGAACCGCCTTCCGAAGCCCCGGAATGGCATGTCCCCTTCCCGATTGGGATGCCGTGAGAATTCCCTGCCACTTCTTCAAGACATGAAACAGCTGTCGTGTCAGAACATCGGGCGTTTTCGACGCTGCAACAAAACAATGGGCCCCCTGCCCAAGGCCGAATGGACATGAAATCCACACCACCTGCCGATTGACCCGAAGCCTCATGGCAATGGAAGCCGGTTCGGGGTTGACTTGATTGTGACTGCCGGATGGCTTGACACCCCCGTAGGGGCGCAGGTCTCCGGGCCGATTTTCGTCGATCCCGAGAGTCAACAGAAGGCATCTGGCGGAAATGGAAATTATCTAAACCCGGAGCAGCAGAACTGGAACCAAAACAACCTTGATACCACAGGCACAGGGAAAGGGTACGTCGGGGCATTGGACAGATATGAGATTAACGCTGGCGGAGTCAATCGAGGTAACAAAATTCTCAATATTCGGCTCGGTTGGACACCTCCGTCAACAAATATAAACATGGTCAAATCAGTTGAATTTGAGATCCTAGGTGGACGGAGAACGGGTAGTCAACCGGCCAGCATTGTTGACATGTGCCCGTCGCTCGAGACCATAAGTGTCTATATGAGGTAATAAAAGCGGCGAACTGGATTTGGTTCAGCCATTTATCATTAATAAATGTGGCGACTGGTTTGCTGATATTGTCAATACTCGGAGGGGTATCGATTCGGCGCCTCGCCACTCAATGGTCATTTGCTTGAAGGGGAATGTGGTGATGCTGAATGACGGCGGCTATGTGGCTTCCTTCGGTCCCCACAACAGTGCGTGGAATTGCGGCCCTCCAACATGGCCCAGTGCGGCGCATCAGGCTGCCGATCTGCCTCCCTATGCAGAATGGTGCGATCTGTCCGTCCATTGGGGCCCCAGATAATGCGCACGGATCGGACAGCCAGAATACACCGAGGGCGGCATTGACCGCCCTTTTGTGTATTGACACCTCCGCCTTACTTAACCTAATACCAGTTATTGGCCAAAGAGTTGCCCATAACCATAGGGGTTTGCGCTCATTCCGAGAACTTGCGGACCAAATGTTCCCAGTATGTATGGGATGAAACGCTCGCGAATAAAAAAACGAGAAGGCTAGGTTGTAAGAATATTATGGCTATCACGACCAAAAAGGTTGTTTTGCACAAGATAACTGATATATAATGGGCCTGCCGTTTTTTCTGTTGCCCTCTATTGAAAATAAACATGTTGCCGCCTGACAAAAAGAATCCCTTTCTTCCTGGTTATGGCGTCATTCCGCCTGTATTGGCTGGTCGGGATCATCTCAAGCGGTGTTTCAAAGAACGCTTGCAAGATATCAAGGACAAACAGAGTAACGCAACCGCCACCGTCCTGATGGGTCCCCGGGGGTGTGGCAAAACGGTTCTTTTGGAATGGCTCCAAAGAGAAGCCAGGAAACGAGACCTACCGGTGGTTAATCTGGCTTCGGACCATATCACCAATTTGGGGTCCATGGCCCGGGAAATAGAACAGCAGTTTCCTCCCAATCTGTTGCAGCGGATCAATACCCTCAACCTGAATGTCGGAGGGTTTGGTGCCGGGGTTGGTTTGGCCGCATCTTCCCAGCATGAGGAATCTGATGCCTTTGGCAAATGGCTGCGGGTCTTGGGGTGTGAGGGAGGTGTTCTGCTCATTGACGAGGCCCACAACATGCCGCCGGAGATCGGCCAAATCCTTTACAACAAGGCCCAGACCATTGGCCGTCATCATCCTCTTTTGCTGGTTATTGCCGGCACTCCCGATTTGAAATTGGTTCTGGGTCAATCGCATGCGACCTTTGTCGAGAGGGCCCAGATAGAACGTATCGGGCGATTGAGCCGTGCGGATGCTCACCAGGCCCTTTTTGAACCGATGCAAAAATATGTGCGTTTTACCGACGAGGCGAGGGAGCATGTTTTAGATGAAGTCCAGAACTATCCCTATTTCATTCAGCTCTGGGGCCAGGCCCTTTGGGATGTGCTCAAGGCATCACCTGATCCCCGTCCTAGCATGGATGTGGTCAAGGCGGCTCAACCAATGGTTGAAGAAAAAAGAATGGAACTCTATTCCGGCAGGATCTCGGAATTGAACAATAGTGATTTGCTGGTTCCCATTGCCGAAATGGTCTGGCGTTTGGGCAAGGGCCAAGAACCGACAAGGGGTGATTTCAATCGGGTTATCCACCATCTTTATTCCCGACCTGGTTTTTTCCTGAAGAGGAGCGAGGCAGAACAAGAGGTGTTGCATACCGGTTTTATCTGGGAGCCGAAGATTGGTACTTGGGAGTATGGTATTCCCAGTCTCGCCTCACATGTCCGGGAGCAGGCCGTTGATCTGCTATTGGAGCATTTCAGGGACGAAGGTATGCTTCCGGCTCTCCTGGCCCTGGCCAAAAGTTACGGTCCAATATCAAACCAACCCATGACCCAAAAAAAAGCGTCCCTAGAGGCCACCATAAAGGAAAATCAGGGAGGGTACGTTCCGTTGACCCGTTTTCAGGAGATGGGATTGTTGATACCAACGCCAGAACCGGGATATTTGCAGTTGGTCGCCCCTTGTCTGGTGCAGAGGATTTTGGCCAAGGCCGATAGGCTGCAATAGCTGCTGGAGAAGGATTTCCCACCCGCTGGCGAAACAGAAGAGAACACTAATCCGCCAGCAATCCCGAAATCTCATGCCGCAAGGGCACCACGCCCAATGCCCTTTGATGAATGCCAAAAAGGATGGTAACGGCTTGCGGTAAAAAGGGCTGGGATATTGATGTGGATGACGAGCACATAGGTGTCATGTTGGTCAGAGTTGCGGACGGTCGGTTGGGAAGGCCTTGCCATCTGGTTTCAGGACATCATCCGTCGGCCCTTTGCCGTATGCCAACCAAGTGGCGATGGCGGTTTACTTATCAATCTCACCCGGGTTAGGTCCTCGCCAAGACCAGCAAATGACCTTGAGGCCAAGAACCGGACTGCTGTTGCCTTGATGGGAAAAAAGGAGATTGTATACTTCAAGAGACCATTGCAGGATTTAACCTGCTTTTGTTTTGGATTTTGCTTGTGCCAATATCGAGTTGATTTTGGTTCGGCTTTCAACAAAGGGCTCATTACATTGGTGATTCGCAGTTTTTTCAAATTTGAAAGAATGATCACTTAAGTATATAATTCCCTTAAATTAAGGGCATTCCATACTTGTTTCCCCATTTTTTCAACCGGCCTCTTGACACCGGGGAGCGCGATGGACATAATAATTGGACATTTCAAGTTTCCAGCCGGTGGCACCGGCCAGCACAGGGAGAGACCCATGAAAGCAATCATCACATACCCCCCCCCACTTTTTTATTAAATTAACAATCCTTTTGTTGTCTGCGGTTCTGGCCGGGCCGGCATGGGCGCAGACAAGCGTGACCAGCAGCGGGCGGGAAGGCCCGACGGCCTGCATCGGCTCCGCTGAGATCAATGCCGCGAATATGCCCATCACGGCCCTGTCCACATCCAGCACGACCGTCACGGCACCGCAGGTGACATGGAGCCAGGTGACCGCACCGCTCGGCGACGGGCAGGCGCCATTGTTTGCCAGCATTTACGTCGGTGTTTACAACGGTCGGACGGGTGTCCTTGTGAACTCAACGGAAAGCGGGGTGCCCGTTATGACAATATCAAGTGGAACGGACTATGCCGGCGGCAGCCTGTCCAGAACGGGTTTGGCGGCAAGGACCCCCTATTATGTCGAAGTTCGTGCGGTTCCGCAAGGTCGCCCTCTCCAAGTGCTTGCCCGGCGCTGCTTCATGACGGGTGGCACCTACACCATCACCAATCTCTCTATTAACAACGGCAGCAACGGGTGCTTCTCGATCAGCCCCCTGACCATCCACCATGTCAGGAACTGCCTGTGTGGCCGGGGTGCCACCGGAAGTGTCACGATTGACGGCAGTGCCGTGAGTTGGGACTATTCCTCGATTCGGTCCAACTGGGGCTGTCGTTGATGGCCTGAACGGTTGCGGCACCTGCCGGAGAGACGCTGGCCGATTCCCCGGGCGGACACGGCAGGGCCGGATACGCATTCACGGTGCAGTGATGGTTGGAACCCGGCCCGCCTGAAGGGGGAAAGCCGGAAACGAGACTTTTCACGGTATTCACTCCCCCACTTGCTGTGCCGGTGGTGATGGCATTCACCCTGCCGGAAGGTGGACGGGGAATTTTCAAGCCGGTCCACCATCAGGAAGCGCATGGGTTTTCAATCCTGGGTAAACAACCGTGAGTCAACTAGAAAAGGTGCTGAAATCAGGGGTGGGGAAACAAGTATATAATCCCCTAAATTTAGAACCCCAAAACCCTCAAAAATAAATACTTATAGCAAAAAGAAACAACACTTTTTCGGTTTGTTCAGAATGATCTTCTATAGGTTATTAAATAGTTGAAATGGTATTACCCCTTTTGAGTTTATGAGAATCATTTTTCAAATAAAAAAAAACTTGCTTCCCCTATTTAGAGAGTTTTATTAGTTCCATAAACACCTAAATAATTCCTGAAATGGCCTGAATGAAAAATGTTTTTTGGTCGGTAGGATTATTACGCCCGTTTGCAGGGAGAATTGGAGTTTACAATGAGTTTTAGTGAGGTTCGGGAAACCAAGACAAGACTTAACAGAAGTGAATTGGCTGTACCTGGAAGCCAGCCCAAATTCTTTGAGAAGGCACTGAACTCTCCTGCTGATGTAATTTTTCTTGATTTGGAAGATGCCGTAGCACCTGATCAAAAAGCCCAGGCACGAAAAAATATCATTGAAGCCCTGAATGGCCTTGACTGGAGTTCGAAAACCGTTTCAGTCAGGATAAACGGGTTGGATACGCATTGGATGTACAGGGATGTTGTCGATGTTGTCGAACAGGCTGGCCAATTCATAGATTTGATCATGGTTCCCAAGGTGGGTACAAGTTCTGATGTTTATGCATTGGACATGTTGCTAACCCAAATCGAAACTGCCAGGGGATTTGACAATCGCATTGGATTGGAACTCATCATTGAAACCGCATTGGGAATGCAAAATCTGGCCGAGATTGCCGGAGCATCAACACGAAATGAAAGTCTTCATTTCGGTGTTGCCGATTATGCGGCCTCGACCCGGGCAAGAACAACCAATATTGGTGGTCCCAATCCGAATTATGTGATTTTGACTGATCCGGTGGGAAATGACTTGCGAGAGGAACATTGGGGCGACATGTGGCATTATGCCCTGTCAAAAATGGTTGTGGTTGCAAGGGCCAACGGTTTGCGGCCCATTGATGGTCCGTTTGGTGATTATTCAGATGCAGAAGGATATAAAGCTGCTGCCTACCGGGCTTCTGCATTGGGGTGTGAAGGCAAATGGGCCATTCATCCAAGCCAGATTGTCCTGGCCAATGAAGTCATGAGTCCCTCGGAAGAGGAAATTGCCAAAGCCAGGAAAATTGTTGCCGCGATGGTCAAGGCTGAAAAGGAAGGCATGGGAGCGGTATCGCTTGATGGCAAACTGATTGATTATGCTTCAATAAGGCAAGCCGAGGCGTTAATAAACAAACTCGCCTGAACGGAAAAATTTTTCTATTGTAACAACCACTCGTTTTATTGACTAGGAAATTTACAAGAGTATTATCTGGAGATACTTTAAATTATTAGGGGGCATTCTATGGCTAGATCCAAAATTTCATTAATAGGAGCAGGTCAAATTGGCGGTACCTTGGCCAACCTGATAGCAATGGAGGAATTGGGTGATGTGGCAATTTTCGACATTGTCGACGGCATACCGCAGGGAAAGGCCCTGGATATTGCAGAAAGTTGCCCGGTGATCAAATCCGATATCAAACTGGTTGGAAATAACGATTACAGCTGTATCGAAGATTCTGATGTTTGTATAGTCACTGCCGGTGTCCCTCGCAAACCGGGCATGTCAAGGGATGACCTTCTGGGAATTAACCTCAAGGTAATGAAAGCGGTCGGTGAGGGGATCGCACAATATGCTCCCAATGCTTTCGTGATTTGTATCACCAATCCACTTGATGCCATGGTTTGGGCCTTGCGGCACTATTCCGGTTTGGCTCCAAACATGGTTGTGGGTATGGCAGGTATTCTTGACTCGGCTCGGTTTCGTCATTTTCTGTCTTTGGAATTCGATGTATCAATGAAAGATATCACCACTTTCGTGTTGGGAGGGCATGGTGATACCATGGTTCCCCTGCCAAGATATTCCACTGTTGCAGGTATCCCGTTGCCGGATCTGGTTGAAATGGGTTGGACAACCCAGGAAAAACTGGATCAGATCATACAAAGAACCAGGGATGGTGGAGCCGAAATTGTCAATCTGCTGGGTTCAGGATCAGCTTTTTATGCTCCGGCAGCTTCAGCCATAGAAATGGCCAAATCCTATTTGAAGGATCAAAAAAGGGTGCTCCCCTGTGCAGCTTATCTTGACGGGAGTTATGGCTTGGATGGCCTGTATGTTGGAGTCCCTGTGGTCATTGGCAGTGGAGGCGTTGAGAAGGTTATTGAAATCAACATGAACGAGGAAGAGAAAAATTTGTTCTTGAAATCGGTCACCGCTGTCAAGAACCTGTTGAATGCCTGCTGTTCAATTGATCCTACGTTGGGCAGTTAAACCATTTGGGTTATAGATTGGGGGAGAAAATTGATCGAGAAATGTTACCTTTCCAATAGGGATATTTTGTAATACCGTAAGACAACTACCCAAACTGAAGAAGATTAAGGAAAAACAAATGAACATCCATGAATATCAGGCCAAGGAGTTGCTTAGAACTTGTGGAGCACCTGTTGCAGATGGCAGGGCGGTTCTAAGGGCCGAGGATGCCAAGACGGCCGCGGCTGAATTGGATGGCCCGGTCTGGGTTGTCAAGGCCCAAATACATGCAGGTGGCAGGGGCAAGGGAACCTTCAAGGAACCTGATGCCGGTTCGGATGGAGGAGTCAGGATAACCCGATCAGTTGAAGCTGCTGCAATTGAGGCCAGAAGAATGCTCGGCCGGACATTGGTTACCCACCAGACCGGACCTGCCGGAAAACAGGTCAATCGTATCTATATTGAAGATGGAGCTGAAATCGAAAGGGAACTGTATTTGGCCATTCTCTTGGATAGGGTTACCTCGCAGATTTCCTTCGTTTGTTCCACCGAAGGGGGGATGGATATTGAAGATGTTGCGACCAATGAACCTGACAGGATTGTAACCTTCCGGATTGATCCGGCAACAGGCATTCAGGGATTTCACGGACGGCGGGCGGCAGCTGCCCTCGGCTTGAGTGGGAAGGCGATCAGGCAATGCGTCAAACTTATCCAGTGTCTCTATGGTCTATTTATTGAAAAGGATGCCGAACTTCTGGAAATCAATCCCCTGATTGTTACCAAAAGTGGTGACTTGAAATGCCTTGATTGCAAGATGGGCTTTGACTCCAATGCGCTCTACAGAAACTCATCGGTTCTGGCCCTTCGAGATGAATCAGAAGAGGATTCAAAGGAATTGGAAGCCTCGAAATATGATTTGAACTACATTGCCCTGGACGGCGAAATAGGCTGTATGGTCAATGGAGCAGGTCTTGCCATGGCCACCATGGACATAATCAAACTCCATGGTTCCGAACCGGCAAATTTTCTTGATGTTGGTGGTGGTGCCTCCAAGGAGAAGGTTGTTGAGGCGTTCAAGATCATCACTTCCGATCCCAAGGTCAAGGGAATTCTGGTAAATATTTTCGGTGGCATCATGCGGTGTGATATCATCGCCAACGGTATAGTCGAAGCAGTCAGGGATGTCGGTCTTGGGGTGCCTTTGGTTGTCAGGCTTGAGGGAACGAATGTCAATGAAGGCAATGCAATAATTGCTGAGAGCGGGTTGAATGTCATTGCAGCCAGCAATCTTGGTGAGGCAGCCCAAAAAATCGTCGAGGCTGTAAAATAGGTATCCCTTCAATGGATTTTGTAAAAGAAAGAGAATGATAGATGGCAGTTCTGGTTAATCAAGATACGAAAGTCATATGCCAGGGTTTCACTGGTTCCCAAGGGACGTTCCATTCCGAACAGGCAATAGCCTACGGTACCAGAATGGTTGGTGGCGTAACACCAGGTAAAGGGGATGAGAAGCATCTGGACCTGCCGGTGTTCGATACCGTACATGAAGCCAAGGCAAGTACAGATGCAAACGCCACGGCAATCTACGTGCCGCCGCCTTTTGCCGCTGATGCAATCATGGAAGCCATTGATGCTGAAATCGAACTGATCGTCTGCATCACCGAAGGGATACCGGTTCTGGACATGATACCTGTCAAAAGGGCCTTGCTTGGTTCAAAATCCCGTCTGGTTGGACCCAATTGTCCAGGGGTCATTACACCGGATGAATGTAAAATCGGCATTATGCCGGGTCATATTCACAAGAAGGGCACTGTTGGTGTTGTTTCCAGATCGGGAACCTTGACCTATGAAGCCGTCAAGCAAACGACCGATATAGGTTTGGGACAGTCAACCTGCATCGGTATTGGTGGTGATCCAATCAAGGGAACGGAACACATTGATGCACTTGAGTTGTTTTTGGCCGATGATGAAACAGAATCGATAATCATGATTGGTGAAATCGGCGGCAGTGCGGAAGAGGAAGCTGCACAATATATTTGTGATGAAGCAAAAAAAGGCAGAAGGAAACCAATCGCCGGATTTGTGGCGGGCCTGACAGCACCCCCGGGACGAAGAATGGGACATGCCGGTGCCGTGATATCCGGTGGCAAGGGAGGTGCCGGTGATAAAATAGAGGCAATGAAGAAGGCTGGAATCATTATCGCTGATAGCCCCGCAACCCTTGGTGAAGCCGTAATGGAGGCAATCAAGGGCTAATTGAAGTCTGGATTTCACTTGATCTTGGAGATATTATGACCGAGAAAATAACCAACAAGAATTTACATTCGACAAGTTTCCTTTCAGGGGGAAATGCTCAATATATTGAATTGCTTCAAAGAAAGTACAATGCCAATCCCGAATCAGTCGACAAAACCTGGAGAGATTACTTCAATGCAACAGGTTCAAACGATACCCCGAATGGCTCAACCCCCTCCTGGACCAAGCCCAACTGGCCCTACATTCCCCGCACGGAAACCCTATCGGCCCTGGATGGTCAATGGCAGTCGGAAATCGAAACATTCGGGCACAAGATAGAAACCAAGCTGAGGACAAAAATCGCCTCGGGCGGTATGATGCGGATTGCCGAAGAGGAAATTCACCAGAAAGTCCTGGATTCCATACGAGCACTGATGCTTATCAGGGCATATAGAATAAGGGGACATCGCATAGCTACTCTGGATCCCCTTGGGCTACATCATCATGTACCTCATTCCGAGCTTGAACCCTACAATTACGGGTTTACCGACGATGATTTGGACCGGCCCATATTCATCGATAATGTCCTTGGGCTTGAAACAGCAACCATGCGGCAAATCCTTGAATTGGTCCGAAGGACATACTGCGGCACCTTTGCCCTGCAATACATGCATATATCCGATCCTGAACAGTCAGGCTGGCTTAAGGAAAGAATCGAGGGCTACGGAAAGGAAATACAATTCACCTCGGAAGGAAGACGGGCAATTCTTCAAAAGCTCGTTGAAGCCGAGGGACTGGAGCAGTTTTTCCATGTAAAATATACCGGAACCAAGAGATTTGGCATTGATGGGGGTGAAGCCCTGATTCCTGCAATGGAACAGATCATCAAGCGTGGTGGTTCACTGGGGATAAGGGAAATTGTCATAGGCATGCCCCACCGGGGGCGTCTGAATGTTCTTGCCAATGTCATGGGCAAACCCTACAAGGCAATATTGCATGAATTCCAGGGGGGAAGTTACAAACCGGAAGACATTGAGGGATCAGGTGATGTCAAATATCATCTGGGTGCTTCCTCGGACCGCGAATTTGATGGCAACAGTGTCCATTTGTCACTAACTGCCAACCCATCACATCTTGAAGCCGTCAATCCTGTTGTGCTCGGGAAGGTCAGGGCCAAGCAAGACCAGCTGGAAGATCATGACCGAACAAAGGTACTGTCGGTCTTGCTCCATGGCGATGCTGCTTTTGCCGGACAGGGTATCGTGGCCGAATGCTTTGGCCTGTCTGGTCTCGACGGTCATGAAACGGGTGGAACCATCCATTTTGTAGTCAACAACCAGATTGGATTTACCACATCACCATTTTATTCACGATCCTCACCCTATCCCACAGATATTGGCATGATGATCGAAGCTCCAATTTTTCATGTCAATGGTGATGACCCGGAAGCGGTGGTCCATGCCGCTAAGGTTGCCACGGAATTTCGTCAGAAATTCCACAAGGATGTCATTATCGACATGTTCTGTTATCGCAGATTTGGTCATAACGAGGGTGATGATCCCATGTTTACCCAACCAAGGATGTACAGGAACATAAGAAAGCATGAAACCACCCTTGAGATTTACTCCAAGAAACTGACCCAGGAGGGCCTGGTTCCCGAAAAAGATATTTTCGAAATGAAAACCAAATTCAGGGAAAAATTGGAAAATGAATTGGAGATTGCCAATTCCTACCGTCCCAATGAAGCCGATTGGCTTGATGGAAAATGGTCTCATCTTCGTACCCTGCCTGAACAATATGAAAGAGGGCGAACAGGCATCAGGGAGGAAGTCATCCAGAAAATCGGCAAGGGGTTGTCCGGCTGTCCCGATGACTTCAATATCCATCCTACCCTGAAGAGAATTCTGGATGGCAGAAAGAAGGTTTTTGAAACGGGCAGGGGATGTGATTGGGCTATCGGAGAAGCCTTGGCCTTCGGCAGTTTGTTGCTTGAAGGATATCCAGTCAGGCTTGCCGGTCAGGATAGTACCCGAGGTACCTTCAGCCAACGGCATCTGGCTTTTATTGATCAGGAATCGGAGGAGAGATACTATCCCCTCAATCATCTGGATAATGATCAGAAATCATTGCAGGTTATTGATTCAATGCTATCCGAATTCGCCGTGTTGGGTTTTGAATACGGCTATTCATTAACGGAACCGAATGCCCTGGTAATGTGGGAAGCACAATTTGGGGATTTTGCCAATGGTGCCCAGATAATCTTTGATCAATTCATTGCCTCCGGAGAAAGGAAATGGTTGCGGATGTCGGGGTTGGTTGTACTGCTTCCACATGGATTCGAGGGACAGGGACCAGAACACTCATCGGCCCGCTTGGAGAGGTTTCTGCAATTATCGGCTGAAGACAACTGGATCGTGGCCAATTGCACAACCCCGGCCAACTACTTCCACATACTCAGGAGACAATTGCACCGGGAATTTCGCAAGCCTCTGATCATGATGACACCAAAGTCCCTGCTAAGGCATAAGATGGCGGTTTCCAATCTGGAGGATTTCCATGAAGGTACAACCTTCCACAGGTTACTGTGGGATGATGCGGAAAAGGGTAATTCAGATACCAATCTGGTTGCAGACAGCAAGATCAGAAAGGTTGTACTAAGTAGTGGAAAAGTATATTTCGACCTGCTGAATGAAAGGGACAGGAGGGGAATCGATGATGTCTACCTTCTCAGGATAGAACAGCTTTATCCATTTCCGGCGAGAAGTTTGATTACCGAGTTGGAAAGGTTCAAGAAGGCAGAAATGGTATGGTGTCAGGAAGAACCCAAAAACCAGGGAAGCTGGTCATTTATCGAACCCAATCTGGAGTGGGTATTGAACCGTATAAAAGCAAAAACAAAAAGAGTGGAATATGTTGGCAGACAAGCCTCGGCCTCACCTGCCACCGGATTGCTGGAGCAACACCGCAAGGAACAGCAAGAATTAATTGATAAGGCCTTGGAATAGGGATTTGAATTATGTCCATTGAAATTAGGGTACCAACATTGGGTGAAAGTATTACTGAAGCCACTGTTGGAAATTGGTACAAGTCGACTGGTGATGTCGTGAAGCAGGATGAGGTTGTTTGTGACCTTGATACGGAGAAAGTCGCCATTGAAGTTCGTGCACCTAAAGGTGGTATCTTGTCTGAAATTTTAGCAGACAAGGGGGAGGATGTTTCCGTTGATGCCCTTTTGGCCATGTTGAGTGAGGGCATGCCCGAAGGAACTCCACAACCTGTTGTTCCCAAGAAAACCGCCGTCAAGGATCCCGAACCCCAGCCCAATGTTCAACCCCAAAGGGAAAAAGCACCTGAAGATGCCCCATCCGCCAAACGGATAATGGCTGCAAAAGGGATTGATAGAAACACAGTTTCAGGAACTGGTAGGGACGGGCGTGTCATGAAACAGGATGTCATTAACCTGACGGATATTTCTGCCATGCAAAGCCAGTTGCCAGCTGAATCGGCTGGCGGACCGGAAGAGCGCATTCCGATGTCGCGTTTGAGGCAGACCATTGCCAGCAGGTTGAAGGCGGCCCAGAATGCAGCGGCCATCCTGACGACCTACAATGAGGTTGACATGTCTGAAATCATGCTACTGCGCCAGCAGTACAGTGAAGACTTCAGTCAAAAATTCGGCATCAAGCTGGGTTTCATGTCCTTCTTTGTCAAAGCCTGTACAAATGCACTTCTGGAAGTGCCGGAAGTCAACGGTGAGATTGATGGTACCGATATTGTATTCCGCAAGTATGTAAACATGGGAATTGCAGTGGGAACACCATCGGGATTGGTCGTACCTGTAATCAAGAACACCCAGAACATGAATTTTGGTGAAATTGAATTGGCCATTGCAGACTATGGCAAGAAGGCCAGGGATGGCAAGCTGGCGCTTGATGACATGCAAGGAGGAACATTTTCCATTTCCAATGGGGGAATTTACGGGTCCCTGATGTCCTCACCCATATTGAATCCTCCACAATCGGGTATTCTTGGGATGCACAAGATTCAGGATAGGCCTGTTGTCGTTGACGGGAAAATTGAAATCCGGCCGATGATGTACCTTGCCCTTTCCTATGACCATCGAATCGTGGATGGCAAGGGTGCTGTAACATTTCTGGTCAGGGTCAAGGAAGGTCTTGAAGATCCAAGACGGATGTTGCTTGATATCTAAATCACCCGTTTTGAGTGCATCTGATTTGCAGGATCATGGCCTGATTCAGATTACCTTTGAACACATGAAGAAATTTGAAAAGGAAACACGGTGGCTGTTTACGATTTGATTGTTATTGGGGGTGGTCCAGGTGGCTATGTTTGTGCCATCCGTGCCGGCCAGCTGGGTCTTTCTGTGGCTTGTGTCGAGAGCAGGGAAACTCTTGGTGGGACTTGTCTCAATGTGGGGTGTATTCCATCCAAGGCACTCCTCCATGCATCCCACCAATACCACGAGGCAATTCATAACTTTCCGAAGGTTGGCATTGTGACTGGTTCAACTTCAATTGATTGGGACAGGATGCTGGCCTACAAACAATCAACAATCGATGCCAACACCGGTGGCATAGAATTCCTGTTCAAGAAAAACAAGGTTGACTGGATCAAGGGTAAGGGAGAAATCGTTGAGCCAGGCAAGGTACGGGTTGAAGACCAAATCTTTGAAACCAGAAACATTGTAATCGCAACCGGTTCGGAACCCAATTCCCTGAAAGGTGTGGAAGTTGATGAAAAAACAGTGGTTACCTCCACGGGAGCATTGGAATTGTCAGCCATTCCAGCGGAGTTGGTCATTATTGGCGCTGGCGTCATTGGCCTTGAGCTGGGTTCTGTTTATGCAAGACTGGGATCAAGGGTCACGGTTCTGGAGTATCTCGATGGAATCACACCCGGCATGGATACTGAAGTATCCAAGACCTTTCAGAGAATACTGAAAAGACAGGGGATTGATTTCAAATTGGGAGTGGAAGTAACCTCTGTTGCCAAGAAGGGCAAGGCCAAAACCGTTGAATTCAAGATCAGAAAAACCGGCAAGGCGGAAACCATAAAGGCTGACATTGTTCTTCTCTCTACCGGTCGAAGGCCCTATACGGATGGTCTGGGTCTGGAAAAAATCGGTATGGGACTGACCGGACAAGGACAGATTGAAGTAGATTCGATTTTCCAGACCAATATCAAGGGAATATATGCCATTGGGGATGTAACACCTGGACCCATGCTGGCGCATAAGGCCGAGGATGAGGGTATGGCGGTTGCTGAAGAAATTGCAGGTAACAAGGGTCATGTCAATCATGATGTCATTCCATCTGTCATATATACGCAACCGGAGGTGGCCGCGGTCGGGAAGACCGAGGACCAATTGAAGGAAGAGGGTGTGGATTACAAGATTGGCAAGTTTCCATTCCAGGGCAATGCCCGGGCCAAGTCGATTTTCCAGGCAAGTGGCTTCGTTAAAATGCTCGCTGACCGCGAAACGGATAAAATTCTGGGCTGTCACATCATTGGCCCTTCGGCCTCGGATTTGATACAGGAGGTATGCCTCGGCCTGGAGTTTGGAGTCTCGGCTGAAGATATTGCCTTGACATGTCATGGCCACCCCACATATTCCGAGGCTGTAAAGGAGGCTGCACTCGCTTGTGGTGATGGTGCCATACATGCCTAGTATTTCTGACCGGTAATACTATTTCAACAACCTAACAATCAATATTAAGGGGAATTCAATGCCAAAGGAAGTTTGGGGTTCAAAACATCGGTGTGATAGCTGTGGTACAAAGTTTTATGACATGCAGCGTTACCCTGTCGAGTGCCCGAATTGTGGCTATCAACTGGAGGTTTTTTTCAAGGAAGATGTTATCCCTGATGCAAGGGATCAGGAAGGTATTGATCTTGAAATTGACAGTAGCGATGTCACCATGAAGGATGACAATGATGTCAAAGAAGATGGCATCGAGGATGATAGCGAAGACATTCTGGATAATGATAAGGATACGGTATCCCTTGATGAAATCAAAAACATAACGACAGAAAACACTGATTGACCACTCGATGGTCTAAGCGCCCAAAATATTTTCAAAATCCACTTTACAAAATCCTGATTTATCCCAATATTGTCTTCGATGGTTCCCATAAAGTCACAAGACTGGGATTAATAGGGAATACGGTGAGGTGTAACCAGTAGGTGCCAAGGCCGTAGCTGTCCCCGCAACTGTAAGTGAAAGATACCCTTGTGGAAACCACTGGCCTGTAAGGTTGGGAAGGTGCAAGGGAACAAAACACACGAGTCAGGAGACCTGCCATCGAAGTTTGTCTTCCGGACGGGGTGTTCCGGGGTGGGCCAGCAGTTGAATGGATTGCCAATAGCTCCATCCCCATCTCCAAGGATATATTCAACCCCTTTAAGGGACGGTCAAGTTAGAGGTTTGGGAGGATTCTCCCGGATCACGATGGATTTGGTAAATTCGATGTCAATTTCAAAGCCAGAAGTACAAAATCCGAGTTGGAGTTTCTCGCGGCAATTGCCATTCAATCATGTGGCATCCAGCAGTTTCAGGGTCGTATGTATTTCTTTGTTGTGTGGCATAAGAGGTATGTTAATGTTATCCCGTCAGATGCAATTTCTGAAAATGGGATGGTGGGCACTTGTAGAATCTGTAGATGCCTACGAGACCAAGCCATGCAAAGCGTTGGTCTGAGGATGTATAAATGAATTCCTCATTGCTGTTCGTTAAAAATCTCAATTACATTCTCAACGATACCATTCTGTTGCAGGATGTATCCTTTGATCTGGAAGAAGGATCAGTTCTTGCGATTGCCGGACCAAATGGGGCTGGCAAAACGACCCTGTTGAACCTGCTCAGCGGTATAAGGAATATAACAAAAGGCGATGTCCTGATTCAGGGTCGAAGCATAAAACAGATGTCGGCCCCCGAGCGTGCTCGTACCATCGCTGTTGTCAGTCAGCAGGAACAACCGGAAGGTTCATTGATGTTACGCGATTACGTCGCATTGGGTCAGGTTCCGATATGGGTTGACCGTTCCATTGAGGAACATGGAGTTGATTTGGACAGAATCTTGAAATTGACGGGATTGAGTTCATTGGCTGAAAAGCGAATTGAGGTTCTGTCAGGCGGTGAACGGCAACGTGCCCACATTGCCAGGGCACTTGCTCAGAATCCATTCCTGCTGTTTCTCGACGAGCCCACCAATCATCTTGATCCAGATGCAAAGAGCCGGATTTTGTCGTTGATTGTTGATCTTGGAATCACTGTGGTGATGGTTATTCATGATCTGGTGATGATACCTGTCTTTGCTACCCATGTCGCACTAATGCATTCTACCAGAATGACTGCATTTGGTCCGGTAAACCAAGTGTTGACTCCCGAGCGGGTCCGTGAAACCTTCGGCGTGGACTATCTGTGTTTTTACCGTGACGGCCGCATGATCCCGGCCCTTGATATTCGTAATACCAAAGTTTCCAACCAAAGGAGGAATCCATGATCAAATCACACTTGATTTTTACCCTATGCATAATCCAGATTTTTGGTGCTGCTGCGCAAGCACTGACAGTCGACAATTGCGGTGAACCGCTTGTATTCGAAACAACTCCCGAGAGGGTGGTTGTCCACGACATGAACATGGCTGACATGGCATTCGCATTGGGACTGCAGAACCGGATTGTTGGATTGACAGGAATCACCGGTTGGTACAAGGCAAGTCCGGAATTTGATGTCCTGCGTGGGGATATCCCTGAACTTGCACCAAAATATCCGACGGTCGAGAACCTTGTAGCAGTCGACCCCGACCTATTTTTTGCAGGTTGGTATTATGGAATGAGACCAGGTGGAGAAGTCACTCCCGATACACTTGCACCTTTTGGAATTAAGACAATGATTTTGACCGAGAGCTGTGTGCATCTGGACAGGAATCGGCCTGAAGCAAGCATGGATCTGCTGTTTGACGATATTATCAGATTGGGGCAAGTGATGGAGGTCGAAAGCCGTGCAGAAGCCTTGGTTGCTGGCTGGAAAAGTCAATTGGCTTCGATCCAAAAGCGAACCGCACATCTGCCCAAACCACGGGTGTTTCTGTTGGATGGTCCAGCGGATGCCCCCTTTACGTCAGGAAAGTTCGCAATTCCCGATGCAATGATTACTGCAGCAGGTGGCCAGTCAGTCACCCACGATCTGGATACCAGTTGGGGGCGTACTTCATGGGAAGCGGTTGCCAGTGCCAATCCTGAATTTCTTATCTTACTTGATTACCAGACAGGTAATGGAGCGAAGGATACGTTCCAGTTTTTGCAAGATCATCCTCTAATGTCATTGACCGATGCTGTCAGAAACAATCGCTGGATCGGATTGCGTTACGAGGAATTGACACCAGGACCAGCCAATATTGAGGCAATTGAAAAATTGGCCAAGGCCATGCATTCTGAGATCAACTGATTTGAGCCGATCTGTACAAATAACAATTCTCGGAGCGGCTATTCTGGTCGCTCTGCTATTGGTATCCATCGTCTATGGAACAACTCCCATATCACTTTCAGATGTTATGGTTGGCATCTCGTTGGGATTGGGGTTGACTGAAGGAGAAATGACCTTACAGCATAGAATCGTATTTGATCTGCGTCTTACTCGAACATTATTTGCCGCAATAATCGGTGCTGGATTGGGCATTGTTGGTGTCATTCTTCAAACCACGACTCGAAATGATCTTGCTGATCCGTTTCTTTTCGGTCTCTCATCAGGTGCAGCGGCGGGAGCAGTATTTGTAATCACAATTACTGGAGATATTCTAGGTTTCTGGACATTACCCTTGGCAGCTTTCTGTGGTGGCCTTGTGGCCTCGGGAATCGTGTTGGCACTCGTTCACGGTTTACGCACGAGTGCTCCCGAAAAACTGATTCTTTCGGGATTGGCGGTATCTTTTCTATTTTCCGCCATCACCAACTACCTGATATTTTATGGCGACAATCGTGCTGCCCATTCAGCCATTTTCTGGATGCTGGGAGGGCTGGGGCTAGCACGGTGGGAGACCTTTCCACTGGTCTGCTCAGGATTGCTCCTGATCCTAACCTATTCACTTTATCGAAATCGTTGGCTGGACATTCTCCTGACAGGGGATCAAACTGCCATCACATTGGGTGTTCCGGTTCGCAGGTTGAGGTTCTTGTTGTTTTTTCTATCAGCCCTTGCAACGGCGGTGTTCGTCTCAGTTGCGGGTGTGATCGGCTTTGTGGGGCTTATGGTCCCACATATTGCCCGTGGTATTGTCGGGCCACTTCATCGGGACCTGTTACCAACGGCTGCCATTGTGGGTGCGCTCCTGTTGACTGGTTCCGATATCGTAAGCAGATTCCTGCTCGCTCCACAGGAGTTACCGATTGGGATAGTCACGACATCCATCGGTTCTGTATTCGTATTCTTATTACTCATCCGATCGCGTAATGCCCAAGGGTAACTGAATATGATTCACTCTTAGAGTCTGAATCATGAGTCACACTACTGAGTATTTCATGTTGTTTTCCTCCTGTTCGTCGTCTATTCAACGCAGCAGGAAGCGACATGTTGCAAATTGTGAACCCTATGAGCTTGTTAGTGCACTGTCCACTACATATGGTAACAATATTAATAATATCTTTTCCCTTTATTTATAGGCATTCAAAGGAAAAATGATGGGAGGCTTTTGTTTGAATCAGTGCACCAGTCTTCTCTTAAAATACTTCCACAAAAAACGACACGCCACATCCAGGCAAACATCTGTTGACAACCCAACGCCGAAACAAAACCGACCTCTGCTCTCCTTGATTTTCAAGATAATCTCAAGGTATGGATTGATCCCCATCCCTTCCAATTCCCCGACCAGCTTGGGATCAATAAAACTGCCATCAGCCCAGATGCTTGGTAGCCATCGGTGAAGTATGTTAATAACAAATTAAAAATATAGGGGATTATATACTTGATTGAATCGGAATAAATGGGTCTTATAAAGACGGTTTGACAATATTTTCGGGAATTATATCCCTGAATATGGATTGCCTCGGAGACGACGCTATTCAACCGGTTTGTCAAGATGATGTTCAAACTGCCTCTGCCTCAATTCGTTTTCCCCCATCAATTCCTGCCAGCAATCCTCCCCTGTTCCTCGATGGGTGCATGGGAATGGTCTGCAGGTCTCCAATGCATGCATGCGGAATCCCGGCACCTTTTCTCAGGTGGTGAATGTGGTGTCGCCTCCTTCTCAAAAACCAATGCAGGTGTTTTCGCAGCAGAATGGAATTGTCCGGCAACTCGCGAAACCCGCATGCGCTCCCGGTCCGGCGACGGCTATCGTCCCGCCTTCCCGGTCGGGTGCATCGTGGAAACATGCGGGCTTCCTTCCCCCTGCAACATCTCCATCTGAGATTAGTATATCCAGTGCATTATCACTGTCTTGATAATTGATTGAAATATATGGATTATTGGTTCTTCTTTGCTCGTGCCAGTAAAGTGCATTATCAATTAAATTTATTATTGCAGAAGAAAGGTCTACCTCAAGACCAATCATTTTTTTATCCTTTGATAAATCTTCATGAATTATATCCACGCCTGCTCTTTGTGCCCGTTCCAGATATAAAAGAAGGGAAGTTTTCACGGTCTCATAAACAGAAAACTCGTAAGCTTTCTTCCTTCTGACATTAATTAATGGATCCAATCTTTTAAGAAGTGATTCCAAACTTACAATATGTTCTATATCCTTTGAAAAGTTATCCAATAATGTCACGGATACTTCTTCAGATATGTCATTTAGCCATTTATTTTTTACCCGCTTGGAGAGAGATAATAAGTTTGAACCCACAGCACTAGTGGGATGTTTTGCTTCATGTACTACTTCTGCCAGAATAAATCCTAAGGTGGAACGTGCCTCCAATATGGATTGCCTCTCCTGAATAATATTGATGAGTTTATCTAAACTAGTTTTGTACCCACTAACAGCATTTTTAAACTCACGCCTTTTTTCTTTTGAAATGTTTTCAGAAAAACTTTCAATTTTTTTCAAATCTGCCTGTTCTCTTAATGAGAAAAAAGCAGATTTTACAGTGGTACTAGTCTTTTCTCTATTTTTTCCAGTCCTAGCATTATGAGCGAATCTAAGAGCTTCGATTTGGTTTAAAGCTTTTAGTAGCAAATTCTTAAAACAAATATAGTTATCATTGTGCTCAAAACCTTCACGGCTACTGCGTTCAAACAAACCTGAATTTTCGGCTGTATCCACTATAATCAAACCTGATATTTGCTTTTGTTCTAAACATTTGGATGGATTTTGAACACGTCTCTCGGCTAGGTTTAGCCAGTCAGAGTCTTGGTCACCATATGGCCGGATACGAAAATCATTTCGGTAAATAGCAATTCCTGAGAGATCATCTATATGCCTTCTAGCATCCCTCAACTTTAAAGATTTTTTATCCTCTTTACTAATAACTCCAGCTTTAACGAATGTATTTTGTAAAGAATCTTTATCACGATCAAAAATGTTTAATTGTATCAGCCCTTGGCCTAAGCAAATATTGTCATTACCTGATACCTCGACTTTGTGATCAATTTTTGCATCATTGATTTTTAATATTCCAGTAAGTTTATTTCCTAAATATTCAGCCTCAAAAGTATAATCACAAGCATCTAATAGTGGAAAAGATACTATTTTGTTTCTAATGTCGTGACCTTTTCCCTTTTTCCTTGAGAATAATGATTCACTACCATTTACAAGCACACCACCATCAAAACCGTATAATTCTTCTGTAAATGCATCTAAATTCAAATAAATATTGAAATCATTGTCATTTTCTACGATTGGTGAAATAAGTTTACGCAATTCCCGTACTAACGTTTCTAACTTTTTTTTCTTCCAAATCTGGTTAAGTTGCGAAATAAACAAAGTAGTTCCGATAGCATCTCCGCCAGGAAATTCTTCGGCAAAAAATTTTACATCATCGATGTATGTATTTTCCTTTTCCGAGAAAGAGTTCCAGTCTATTCCATTAACTGCTATAGAAGTAAAGTTTTCTCCTTTTCGGGTGGTACTTTCAATTTTCAAAAATTGCCCAAGCTTGGCTGCAGCCAAGCGGCCAATTCCTTTATTTCCCAAAACCCTTC
>JAPORQ010000004.1 GCA_026710155.1 Paracoccaceae bacterium | reverse complement strand
AAGGAACCGCGAGTCAACCGGAAAAGGGGCTGAAATCAGGGGAGACAAGTATATAATCGCCTAAAATTAAACAAACTTAAGTTTGATCAGGACCAACGGGTTCTCTCCAGGGCACCATCAAATTCGGCACTGCTGAAAGTTCCTCCCTGGAAATTATCCCCAATTGCATCAGGTTCGGTTTCCTTTTGGTTGGTCATGGCATGGAATACATGATCTTCAGCCTTATGCCTAGGCCGATACCCTAGACGAAAGGCAGGTCCGTTGTCCCAGAAACTCCTGTCATTCTGGGAACAGCCAAAAACGATTTCATAGTGCAGGTCGGGGTGTTCCAGACCAATTCGTATCAACTGAAACAGATCTTCGATATGTATCCACATGGAAAGGCGTCGTAAATCCAAAGGCTTATCTGCTACATTACCGATCCTGATTGACAAACACCTCATTCCATGCTTGTCGGCATAGAGGGAACATAAGGCCTCACCAAATGCCTTGGAAAGTCCATAACGGGAATCCGGCCTGACTTTGGAATCAACACAAATACGTCGATTACGGGAATACATTCCGATGGCATGGTTGGAAGAGGCAAAGACCAAACGCTCCACACCAGCCTTGTGTGCGGCTTCCATCAGAGTGAACATTCCCTGGATGTTGCAGTGATTTACCGTATCCCAATCACCCTCAACCGATTGCCCTCCCAAATGAACAATGGCATCCACCCCCTTGCAGATTTCATCCATGGCATTCTTGTCCACGAGATCGGCTTTTTGAAATGATTCTCCATCTGCAAGACCAGTAATTTCCTGCAAATCGCTCAGAATGATACGCGAATATCGTGATGAGAGAAGAGGGCGAAGCCGGGTTCCGATATCACCTGCTGCACCAGTTAGCAAAACGGTTTTGTCAATTTCGGTCACAATCTACCCTTCCTGAATTGTTGGTAATTCATTGATTTAGCCGGAATCCAGCCATCAATGTGTAAGTATGTAAACACCCAGAATTGAAGCAATGATACCGATTAGAATACCTACAAAAACACTTTTTGTTTCAAGGAACGATGAGGAAACTTCAACGGATTCGAGATTGTTTGAGATTTTATTCAGAAGTTCGGGTAGTTGTGGAGGAATATTTGACAGTATCTTGATTGTCTTCATTGTATCCTTGAAAACTGCTATCGGCCCGACATGTTTGCGGATGTAGTCTTCAACGACAGGCTTTGATGCGTCCCACATGTTAAGTTTTGGATTTAAACTTCGAGCCACCCCTTCAATTACGACCATTGTTCTTTGCAGCAAAATCAACTCTGTGCGTGTTTCCATTCCAAATCGTTCGGTTACCTCAAACAGGTGACTCAATAATCGCCCCATGGAAATATGGCTTGCATCCATGCCCAGAATGGGTTGGGTTACCGACCTCAGGGCCTGGGCAAAATCATCCAAATTTTGATCAGGTGGCACATAGCCCGCTTCAAAATGCACTTCGGCCACCCGATGATAGTCCTGACTGATAAATCCATAGAGGATTTCGGCATAAACCCTTCTGGTATAGGTACTGATCCGACCCATGATGCCAAAATCAAGGGTAATTATTTCACCCATCTTGTCTACCTTCAGGTTTCCAGGATGCTGATCGGCATGGAAAAAGCCATCTCTCAGTGCTTGTTGGAGGAAAAGCTGGATCAATCTTGTTGATAATAATTCAAGGTCATGGCCCGCTTTTCTCAATTCTTCAATATCGTTTAGGTTAATACCCTCTGCCCAGTCCATGGTTAAGACATGCTTGCTTGAAAGTTCCCAATGAATCCTTGGGACGTTGATTCCTTCATCGTCTTTGGTGGTGGAGGCAAATTCATCAGATGCCGAAGCCTCCAAGCGCAAATCCAATTCCCTTAATACAACCCCTTCAAAATGCTCAACAACCTCATGTGGCCTTAACCTTCTGGAAGCTGGTGAAAGCGATTTAATCAGCCAGGCGGCAAAATAAAAGGCATCCACATCTCGTTGAAAGGCCCTCTCTACCTTGGGTCTCAAAACCTTGACTGCTACTGGTTTGCCCGAATTCCGCAATACCGCCTTGTGTACCTGGGCAATTGATGCTGCAGCAATGGGTTCACTAAATTCGGAAAAGATCTCATCAACCTTGATTTCAAGCTCTGTTTCAATTGATTTGATGGCAACTTTCTTGGGAAAAGGTGGCAATCCATCAAGCAGAACCTGAAGTTCGGCTGCCAATTCGGCACCTACAATATCAGGTCTGGTCGAAAGGGTCTGGCCAAACTTGATATATGCTGGCCCCAGAGCCGTAAGAGCTCTGGCCACGGGTGGGAGATCCTTGTTCCCTTTCAATCCGAAAGGCAGAAAGGGGATTCCAAGAAAACGGGCCATGAAACGCAAATTCGGATGGATATCCAGAAAATTCAAGGCAATTGTCATTGCCCCCGTTCTCTGGAAAGTTGCACCGGTTCTTATCAGGCGAAATATATTGTGCGGACCACGCATGGACTAGATTTTCCATCCCGAGTGAATGGCAACGACACCAAAGGATAGATTTCGATAGCTGATTTGTTCATAACCGGTTTCTGCCATCAATTCCTTCAATTCTTCCTGTCCGGGAAACTTTCTGATGCTTTCAACCAGATACTGATAGCTATCCACATCGCTTGCAATTATACCTCCCAGCTTGGGAATCACCTTGAAGGAATAGCTGTCATAGAGTTGTCGTAGCCCTTCATTGGAGACATTGCTGAATTCAAGAATGAGCAGTCTTCCTCCCAACTTCAGTACTCGGTATATTTCCTTCAAGGCATCGGCATAATTGCGGAAATTGCGTAGCCCGAAACCGATGGTGCAATAATCAAACTGGTTGTCCGTGAAGGGAAGTTGCAAACCGTCACCAACAGTCCATGAAACAGGCTTGCTGGTACTGCCATTACCAAGTTTATTTCTTCCCTCAAAAATCATGTCGGGTGTCAGGTCCACAATATGGATGTCCACTCCGGCATTGCGTTTAAGAATCCTCTTGGCAATATCACCAGTACCCCCGGCCAAATCCAGACAACTGGTTTCATCCTGAGGTGCCAGCCAGTCGATCAAAGCATCTTTCCACACACGATGAATGCCGAAGGACATGGTATCATTCATGACATCATATTTTGATGAAACACTGGAAAAGACCTCTTTGACCAGTCCGGTTTTTTCTTCCTCGGTTACCGTTCGGTATCCAAAACTTGTATTCTTCCTGCGGATATTTTTGATCATGAAGTATTTGTTCAAATAATTGGTTTGAATTATAGGATTAATAGAGATTTTTTTTTACCAATCATTTACCATCCTTTGGATTTCTTGCAAGGGGTAGATTTTCTGGATTGATGTTCAATTTACTTACCTGTTGGAACAAAACCAGATATTTCACTTGATTTTGACATCAAATTGAACTATAACATTGATAGTTCTCTCGGGGAGCCATTTGGCTGAGAGGTATCATTTACCGACCCGTTGAACCTGATCCGGTTAATACCGGCGTAGGGATTGAGGAGCTCATTAAACCCCAACCCTTCCTTGATACTACGCCACAGACAAAAGAGTTGTTTTATGTTGCGTAAATTTTTCGTTTCCATCTCATTCCTGATGTTTGCCTGCACTCTCAGGGCTGAAACCCTTACCATCTACACCTATGATTCCTTTACCAGTGATTGGGGGCCAGGCCCCCTGATATCCCAAGCCTTCGAGCAGGAATGCGATTGCAAGGTCGAATGGCGTTCAGGGGTTGATGCTGCAGCACTTCTTTCGTTGTTGAAACTCGAAGGAAAAAATTCCAATGCAGATGTCATTCTGGGGCTGGATACAAATCTCATGGCCGAAGCTGTTGACAGCGGTCTGGTTGCACCCCATGGCCTTGATTCAAACTATACCCTGCCAATGGATTGGGATGATCCTCATTTTGTACCCTACGATTATGGGTATTTTGCCCTGATGTATGATAGTGAAGCCTTACCCAATCCTCCTCAAAGCATGGAGGAATTGGTAGCAGGTGGTATCGAAAAGGACCTTATCATCCAAGATCCCAGAACCAGTTCACCGGGTTTGGGTTTTGTCTTTTGGTTGAGAAGTCTTTATGGTGAAGATACACCCGAAGCCTGGTCGAGCTTATCATCCAGAATCCTGACGGTGACACCGGGATGGGGTGAAGCCTATGGTATTTTCATGGACGGGGAAGCACCCATGGTGATGAGCTATACCACTTCACAATCCTATCATGAGGTCGTTGAGGAGACTTCAAGGTACAAGGCATTGATTTTTCCCGAAGGCCATTACATGCAGGTTGAAGTAGCAGGTATAGGGGCCTATTCGGATCGATCCGAACTGGCACAGGATTTCCTGGAATTCCTGATTTCCGAAAAGGCCCAGCAATTCATTCCAACCACCAACTGGATGTATCCAGTTGTTGATGTTGGTGAATCTGTTCCCGAAGCCATGAAGGCCCTTGAGCAACCCGAAATTGTATTCCTGCTTGATCCACAGGAAGCCGATAAAGTCAGGGAAGTCTGGATTGCCGAGTGGTTGGCATCCATGAACTGATGATGTATGGAGGGACATAAACCATTAATATGGCCGGGGTTCATAGCCCTGGCCTTGACCCCGGGCATCGCCATTGTCGCAATAATATACATGGCATGGCTATCCATCTGGAACCTGAATGCGCTGATCATTGACAGTTATGTATTTGATGTCTTGGAATTCACCCTTTTCCAGGCGACCCTGTCGACCCTTTTTTCCTTGCTTTTCGCCCTACCTGTTGCCAGGGCGCTAGCCCGACGGACCAACTTTCCGGGTCGAGGAGTCATTTTGAAATTATTTGGACTGCCGCTGGTCATACCGATTGTTGTTACCGTGTTCGGAATAACTGCCATCTGGGGACAAAACGGTCTGGTAAGTGGTTTCCTCGAATATCTTGGTTTCAATGGTCTCAGTCCGCTTTATGGGCTGACGGGGATATTGATAGCTCATACCTTTTTCAATATGCCTCTGATGGTTCGTTTATTGCTGCCTATATGGGAATCAATACCCGGTGAGTATTGGCGAATTGCAAGCATGACCGGCATGAATTCCCTATCAATGTTCAGGTATGTTGAACTCCCCAAGCTCAGGGATGGATTGCCTGGTCTCGTGATTCTTGTTTTCCTCCTTTGCTTTACAAGTTTTACCATCGTGTTGATTTTGGGGGGTGGTCCACAATCAACAACCATCGAAGTTGCAATCTTTCACGAGGTCAGATCAAATTTCAATATTCCCAAGGCCATTTTCCTGGCCCTGATACAGGTTGGGATATGTTTCTGCATCTCCTTGCTGTTATTGAAGTTTGCCCTTTTCCAGCCGGGTTCAGCTACTGAAAACCGGTCAACTGCCCGCCCCGATATCATCTCGCCACTGAGCAAGATCAATGATGCAATCTGGATTGCATTAGGCTGTCTGTGGGTAGGAGCTCCGATTGCCGGTATTATTGCCAAGGGACTCCTTGGACCTGTCTTTCAGGTATTGGGCAATCAGGCTGTGTGGGAGGCAACCATCAGAAGTCTGATGGTTGGATTTGGATCTGGTCTGATTGCCGTCAGTTTGGGCTTATTGTTGTCCTCGACAACCAGGGATATTGCCGTAAGGGGTAAAAACACGGGCTTGGCAAATCGCCTGGAACTGACCGGTAGTCAGACCCTGATTGTTTCACCCATAATACTCGGCACCGGTTTGTTCGTTATCCTGAGTCCCTTTATTTCGGTATTCGAATACAATCTTTATCTTGCCACATTGATTAACGGATTTATCGCCGTACCCTTTGTCTTGAGATTGGTTAGTCCTGTATTGAGGGAAAATGCGGAAAAACATGATGCGTTGTGCAATAGTTTGGGTCTGGGAAGTTGGAACAAAATCAGAATTGTGGAAATCCCCTTGGCCAAGAAGGAGATCATTCTGGCCTTTGCCCTGTCGACAGCCATGGCTACTGGGGATTTGACATCAGTGGTATTCTTCAGTTCGGGCAGTAATCCGACATTGGCCCTTATGCTGTATCAGGCCCTTGGAAATTATCGTGTCAATGATTCTGCTGTTATGGCTTTGCTGCTAATAGTGGTGTGTCTAATGGTATTTGTAATAATTGAAAGGTTAGGCAATGCGCTTCTCAGGTCTTGAATTGGCTGCGGTTGAGTATCAGCAGGGTGAGTGGGAACTGAATGTTTCCCTCAAATTGCCCAAGGGCACTCTCAATGGATTGATTGGTGCCAGCGGGGCCGGTAAAAGCACTCTCCTATCCCTCATTGCAGGATTCCAGACCGTGAATTCCGGTACAATCAAGTTCAATGATCAAACAATAACCAGATTGCCGCCCTCGAAACGCCCGATATCCATTCTTTTTCAGGAACACAATCTGTTTTCCCATCTCACGGCTTTTCAAAATGTACTTCTTGGTATCAACCCAAGCCTTAAAGTAACTGACACCACAGAACAAGAGGTATATTCAGCCCTTGATCAGGTTGGGTTGAGTTCCAAGGAACAGAGAACCCCCAAAAATCTCTCCGGGGGTGAACGTCAAAGGGTTGCCATCGCCCGAACACTTGTCATGAAGAGACCGGTATTGCTTCTGGATGAGCCCTTCACTGCCTTGGGTCCTGCTCTCAGGGCAGAGATGCTCAATCTGGTCAAGGATCTGAGTTTAGAGAATGGATTAACAGTATTGATGGTTTCCCATACTCCAGAGGATCTAGCTGGATTTGCTGAAAATTCAGCCTTCATGGAGAAGGGCCGAATAATATATTTCAAACCCACCCGGGAATTGCTTGACGGAAAAAGCCTACCCGAAATTACCAGATACCTGAAGTTTGAGGACAACCGAGATTAGATTTTGTCAGGAAAATTAAATTTAGGGCACCTCCATTTAATAAGGTGAATCCAAAATCCAAGGCATTGAATTTTCCCAACCCAGTGTCGGCAAGGAATGAATTCTTTCCTTGTCCATAGGGGCTTTGACACTATCTTCAACGAAAATCGGGAATATGGCAGATTTGATGAATTGCGGCTTGAAGACAATAAATAGAGGTGCCCTTTATACGGGATCACAATAAAACAAAAAATCCATGATGTCATTCCGGTCATCAGTCAAATAACAACACGCACTGCGACCTTGCCATCAACAAGGGTTCGGAAACCATTGTTGTTTTTGCAATAAACCAAATCCAATTTCTCACATTATTTCGGTTTGGCCATCAATTTTCCTTTTACCGGCAGCTTTTTTTGGAATTATATACATAACTACCCCAAAAATATATTAAGGGTTTAACGGAGGTTCTAAACTTATAATTAACAAGTTTCCCCAAGTTACTCTTGATTGTTTACTATTTGTTACGTATAAAGCCTTAATTGAAACCAGATCAAACAATTTTTATCAAATGAGAACATCATGAAAATAATCATCAAATACCCCCCCCCTCGCTAAACTAACTAGCTTTTTATTGCTTGTCGTATTGGCCACGCCGGGATGGACACAGACCGTCACCGCCCCGGGACTGATCGGTTCGCCCGCTTGCTTGGGACAAAACGAGATGTCCGACCTTGATCTTCTGGGCATCACGGCCGTAACCAATAGCAGCGTAACTCTTCAATTCAAGTCATTCACGAACCTATACAGCCATCTGCGTTCTCGCGTCGGCGATGGCGGGCCAACTTCATTTTCCGTTGAATACGAGGTTCACAACGCGAGGACAGGGGCGCGTTTGGTGCGATCCGGCATTCGCAACATTACTTCGGCAAGTCCCAATTATGGCGGTACTAGCGAGGTGCGGTCTGGATTAGCGGCAAGGACGCCTTACTGGGCGACTGTGCGGGTGAGAAATCCCGAAACCTATTTCGTGCGACGCTGCTTCATGACTGGTGGCACCTACACGCCGTCGAACGAGAGCGGCCAGCCCGGCTACGTGGACAACACCACAAGCGGCTGCTTCTCGATCAGCCCCCGGACCTTCCAGGACATTCGC
>JAPORQ010000082.1 GCA_026710155.1 Paracoccaceae bacterium | reverse complement strand
GAATTGGAGCGGGTGATGGGAATCGAACCCACGTATTCAGCTTGGAAGGCTGCTGCTCTACCATTGAGCTACACCCGCTTAACTTTACGGTAAAATTTAAGGTCTTAATGTCAAATTTCAACCTTATTTTTTGCTGATTGATTTTTTCTCCGCCCAAATTCAATCCTAATCCTCACGCTTGTGTTTTGTTAGGATCTGGTGTATTTCAACTGCCTCTTCCATCCCTTTTTCCAGAGCCAATACATAACTCTGGGTTAGAAAAAAACATCCTTCATTCAATTTACCCTGCTCCAAAAGTCTTTTTCCCCATTCAAGATATATACAGGCAAGCTCCTCAAATTGTTCCTTCTCAAACAGGTCCAATACCTTTTGATCATAGTGTTCAAATTCAGGATTTAACAAATTCCCAACCCTTGTGGGTACAAATGGAAACCTTGCAAGTTTCAGGAATTGCCATAACGGCTTGCGTGCAATTTATCCCCAACCCATTTATGAAACACATGGGTCGGACTATCCATGATGGGAGAAAATTTGCCTCCATCAAAAAAGATGCCGTGCCGGCCCTTTTGCATTCCCTCAACCACAAACAGATCCTCTTCAAGAACGCCACGCCATTGAACCGAGTTCTTTTCGATAAGTGCTTTCAGGTCCGGTCTGGTTTCTGGATCAAAACTGTAGAAAATCTCGTTTCGTTCAATCGTTCTTTCGGGACCTTGTGGTAGGAGTATGATGGCATAACCATGATCTCGCTGGGTAGCCAGCATCACATTGGGAAACAAGACAATATACTCGGCACCGGCATTCCAGAATTTGCTCAGATTCTTGAAATCAGGGAATTTTTCACCCTGATCCCCTATGATTTGCCTGTAAACGAGGGTACCCTGACCCGAGAAATATCCAGGTTCCTCGATATGGTAGTGATCCTCCAGTCTTGAATAACTGTTCAAGCCGGGATGTATCCATGGCAAATGATAACTCTCACAATAATTTTCCACCGCCAGTTTCCAATTGCAGGCCACATCAAAATTAAAGGCTGAAACCGGCCCTCCATGATACATCGGCTGTTCATGTTCATGCCATCTTTTCAGAAGTTTGGAGGCATATTCCCTGAATGTGGGGGCCGACCCAGAAACATTTACGAAAACGATGTCCCGCCACACATGTGTATTGATCTTGGTTAATCCCAGGTCTTCCCGGACTATGTTCTTGTCAATGTTCATGCCCGGACCACCGACATGGGGAGTTGCCCGGAGCGATCCATCCAAATTGTAACTCCAGCTATGATATGGGCATCTGATGGTGCCTCTCAGGTTGCAATTTTTTTCAACCAATATCATGCCGCGATGACGACAGGTATTTTGAAAGACCTGAATATCACCTTCATGATTCCGGACCATCAACAATGGCATACCTGCGAAATTCACTGGAGAAACATCACCTGGATTGGGAATATCCGATCCCAGACCAATCCCGGCCCAATTGTCAAATAGCAGAACTTC
Source organism: Paracoccaceae bacterium (assembly GCA_026710155.1). Taxonomy (GTDB): domain Bacteria; phylum Pseudomonadota; class Alphaproteobacteria; order Rhodobacterales; family Rhodobacteraceae; genus MPNP01. Next base: position 6,703 of record JAPORQ010000082.1, on the reverse strand, counting down.
CCTTTCTTCCTCATAGGTAGCCTGATCAATGTAGTGAGTGTTGGGCAACCCTTTGGCACCTTCGACTGCCTGTCTGACCAGTTGCAGGTCACTGTCAGCTTCTACATCCATTTTTCCCCCGTTTATCAAGTAATCTCAATCTTAAAAAATGAACAAATCCGAATTCAATTTAAATACATTTTGCAAATAGTATTGAATATCAAAACACCAAATACGGTCAATATCAAAATCAATCTCGCAAAATTATTTTTTTGGTCTTGATGGCTTCAATATCTTTGGCACCTATTTGCCCCATGTTGGATTTCATGTCTTCAGCCAGGATATGGAGAAGGTGTTCGACTCCTTTTCCCTGCAGTGCACTGACGGCAAAATGGAACGCCCGGCCCAGAAAAACAAAATCTGCCCCTCTGGCCAGTGCCCTTATAATATCAAGCCCTCCAGTGATGCCTGAATCATAAGCTATGGGAAATTCATCTCCCAGTATTTCCCGAACCCTTGGCAATTGCTCAATTGGAGCAGGTCCGCCTTCGAATTGCCGGCCAGAATGATTGGAAACCCAAATCCCGTCAATACCCATTTTTTTCAACCTCAAGGCATCCTCAGGAATCATGATGCCCTTTACCAGTATGTCATCCTTCCATTCGTCCCTGATATGTCCAATGGTTGACCAATCAATGTCACCCCGGTAGAGAGATCCTGCAGTGGTGCTGCCATCCTTGATTTTTTTATCATCCCCATCATAACTTTCCAGCAATTTTAGCCTAGGCATACCTTCCTGAATCCTTGCCAAACTCCACCTTGGGCAAATCATCGCCGACAGGATATGAGAAAGAGTGATTCTGGGAGGATAAACAAGGCCTGCCCGCCTTTGTCTTTCCCTTCTTGATTGTTCGGGGACATCAACAGTTACCACCAATTTCTTGAAACCCGCATTTCGTACCCGTTTGAATATATCCCTTCTGACTTCACCGCTGTAAGGTTCATAAAGTTGAAACCAGCCATTATCCCCAATCATCGGAGCCAAGTCCTCAGGTAAGACGGCAGCTACCGTTGAGAGGCAGAAGGGTATGTTTGCCTTGCGAGCCTTGTTGGCAAGAATTTTTTCTGCACCAGGCCAAATCAGTCCTGACATTCCGACAGGAGCTATTCCTATCGGCAATGGATAGGTTTTACCCATGAATTCGCGGCTTAGATCATAGGCTATCTCGCCATGCAGTATTTCAGGCAGAAACCTGATTTGGTCCAATCGACGCCTGTTTTCCCTAACTCCATACTCACTCCCCGTACCACTATCTAGGTATTCGAAGGCAAAATGGGGAATTTTACGTTTGGCAACTTTCCTTAGGTCCGCCATGGAAGGGAATTGAATGTCAAGGTTGGTCAATGTTATTCCAAATTTAGTTCTGGTAATTTACTACTGAAAAGATAATGTAAGTACAGGTAAACCGTTTGAATACACTTAACTTATATTATTACTTCCTCTGATTTGGGCTATCCATTGCTGGAATTAGAAAAATATTCAATATCCATCCTCGAATTATTTCCTGCCGAGTTCTCAAGGGATATATCCCACAAATTGACTGAGTGGGGAATGTTTCCATTTATCACAACAAAGATTGACCAGCAGAATCTGAAAACCCGGTTAGGTAATATCGAGCTGGCCAATCCCCTTGGCATTCCATCAGGCTTGGATAAAAATGCAACTTCAATCAAGGGATTGTTCAAGACAGGGATTTCATTCCTTGAATTGGGAACTGTTACTCCTTTTCCACAATCGGGAAATGATAAACCACGGCTGTTCAGAATTGCATCTTCCCATGAACTCATCAACAGGATGGGACTAAACAACCATGGCGCAGAGGCCATTAGAAGAAAGTTAAAACAATGGTCGGGCAATGGAATAATCGGTTTGAGTGTAGGGTATAACAAAAATTCAAATGATCCAATGCAGGATTTTCTACATGTCATAGCTGAATGTGGTCTTTATGCCGATTACCTTGCCTTGAATATTTCGTGCCCGAATATCAAAATGGATTGGGATTTGAGTACCCCGGAAAAACTTTCAACACTTTTGCAAAAAATCTCATGGAAGCAAAAAGATTTGGGATTCGACAAACCTCTTTATTTGAAATTGTCACCTGATTATGAACCAACTCAATTGAACGAAATCATCTCGGTTTGCCTCGGTGAAGGTGTGAGTGGCTTTATTGCAACCAATTCGACTTTATCCAGACCTGTTTCAGACAACCCACTTTATCAGGAAAGAGGTGGCTTGACCGGGCCTTATCTTTTTGAATCCTCGACCAAAACCTTGGCACGGGTTTATGCACAAACCAATGGGAGTGTTCCCATAATTGGGGTTGGAGGAATTTCAACAACTGAGGACGCCTACATGAAAATCAAGGCTGGGGCATCTGCGTTGCAACTTTATACCGCACTGTGTTATCAGGGAACAGGATTAATCAAAAAGATTGCCAGCGGTTTAAGCCATTCACTCGAAAAGGACGGTTTCTCAAACATTGCCGAAGCTGTGGGTATCGACCATCGGAATTGGCTTGATTGAACGGTTGCTAGCTATCCATCCTCTCCAGACTTGTATATTTGAGTCCAAGTGTCAGTGCCCGCAAAATAAACAGGATATAGAGGGAAAGCCATAAACCAGCATTTTCCATCGTCGGGATTGTTATGACCAACGCTATTACGTAAAAGAAAAACGAAATCATCATGCCATTTCTCATTTCCCTGGTTTTTGTGGCGCCAATGAAAATGCCATCCAAAAACCATGATGGTCCACCAATAATAGGCACCAACACGACCCACCACAAATAATTCATGGCTTCAGTCCGAACCATTGGCTCGGTTGTCATGATGGTAATGATCATTGGTCCGGTCAAAGCAAACACAAGTGCAACAATGATGGCGGTAACCATACCCCAAGCACTGGTAAGAATGGATGATTTTCGTACGGCCGGCCTGTTTTTAGCACCTATGGACTGTCCCACCAGAGTTTCGGATGAAAACGCAAAACCGTCCAGGGCATAAGCGGTGAAAAACAGGAATTGCAAAAGTATCTGGTTGGCAGCGAGGCTAATATCACCAAAGTCTGATGAGAGAAATAAAAAGGAGACCAGAGCCAATCCAAGAAACAATGACCTGATGAGGATATCGGAATTGACGGTGACCATTCTGTTGAATTTTGCCCGATCAAATATCCTGTGTATTTCTGTCCAGAACTTTATCCACAAGGCTTTTTTACAGAGGTAGAGACCCAAAAACAAAGCAAACCACTCAGCAATCAAGGTCGCATAGGCAACCCCCTCAACGCCATAATTCAGGCCTAATACAAAGAGTATGTCGAGTATGACATTCAAGCCATTCATGGCCAATTGTAGTACCAGGACCGATTGTGTTCTTTCCTGGGCTATCAACCAGCCAGTGATGCCATAGGTGGCAATTGCCGCAGGCGCCGAAAAAATTCTTATCGATACATAATCTTCGGTCAGCCGTTCAACTTCAGGTGATGCGGGTACTATTTTCATTACCAGATAAAACAGCTGGAAATGGAGGATCAGAACCAGTATCCCCAATGCAAATCCAATCATCAATGACCTGAAGATGATCATCGACAATTCATAATCATCCCCTTTTCCCCTTTCCTGACTGGCAAGTCCTGATGTTCCCATCCGCAGAAATCCAAATAAGCCGTAAATTGTTGTGATTATTATTGAACCGAGACCAACAGCGCCAATCGGTGCAGCTTCACCCAATTGACCAATGACCCCTGTATCGACAGCACCAAGGATGGGAACCGTTGCATTTGAAAGCATTATCGGAATGGCGATTTTGAGAACTCGCCGATGAGTAATCTCACTTCCTGTAAAATTTTCCATGATTTAAATCAGGAGAAAATGACCGGTGCCCTGAGCAAACATTCTGCTTCTGTCATCCTGCCAGGCCTCCACCTGGACTGAAGCATATCTTCTTCCCATCCGGTACACCCTAGCCCTTGCAAATGAATCCAAGGGTTTACCGCTTCGAAGATAATCCACATAAAAGGATATTGTTTTCGGTAATTCCAAATCCTGTTCACCAAAAATGGTGGTTTCGTATTGGGGACCCTCTGACAATATCTCAAGACACAAAGTAACCCTGGCCGTAATCTCCAGAAGTGAAGCTGTTACTCCACCGTGTATTGCCGGCAGATCGGAATTACCTATAATTTGCTTGCAGTAGGGCAAGGCAACCCTTAGTTCTTCATTTACAAAATGCAACCTGATCCCCAATAACTTCAAGTATGGAATACCCTCAAATACATTTTTGTGTAGGATTTGTTCCTTGAAATTTACCTTGTCTGAACTGCTCATAACTCAATTCAACGTGTACGCCGCCAATGCTGTTGCCACAGGTTTTTTTCTGTCTTCATCAAAGGCCACGATTCTAACAAAGGCTATGGTTCTGGTTACATTGTAACATGAGGCTTCAGCTGAAATTTTCTGTCCGGGATTGGCTGGTCGCATATAGTCAACCTTAAGGTTCAATGTGGCCATTGAGGTGTTGGTCTCCGGATGAATCAATACAGCCAGCCCACCACATGTATCCATCAATGCCGTTACAACTCCTCCATCGATCACACCGGTTGAAGGATTGCCAATCAGCTGCAAATCATATGGGACAGCCATCACCGCCCTGCTCTCGCCAATTTCCTCTACCCGCATATTGAGAGCGTTTGAGAATGGAAGCCTTTGTATGAATTCATTGGCTTCGGCAAGATCTGACGGAATTCGAAACATCATGCAAATGTAAGTCAATTTTTTATTTTTATTAGTGATTACTTGATTAATGGAAATTGTTACTTTAAATGATTGGTTGATAATGATTCTCAATTGCAAGTAAAATGAATTTCATAAGACAAACATATTTCGCCAACCAGATTCCATTTGGCAAGTCCATCAGACAGATATTCCCAAGAGGTTCAAAGCGTCCCCTGGTTGCCCTTTTGTTGATTGTCCTTGCTGTATGGCCCGGACATTTGGGTCAGTTAACAAGGGAAATGCTTGTGGATGCCTATACCCAGGTGAGTGTATTTGTAGCGGCTACCTTGTTGCTGGTATATGGGGCTGAACGACTTTTTGGCTTCAATATTGGCGAGGTGTTGAAAAATTCCAAAACACTTGAAATCCCCTTGGCTGCCCTGCTTGGGGCTACACCTGGCTGTGGTGGTGCCGTAGTCGTTGTGGCGGCCTATTCTTCTGGTCATGCTAGTTTCGGAGCTGTTGTCGCAACCCTGATTGCTACGATGGGTGATGCCGCTTTTCTGTTGATAGCCACCCGTCCTGATGCAGCAGCAGTTGTACTACCCATGTCATTTCTGGTCGCAGTCATTTTTGGCTGGATTGTTGACAAATGGGGACCGGCTTTCAAAAGCAATTCGAATGAAATCAAATCTGACCTGATTCCCCGAATTGGCAAAACCCAATGGATTCATCTCATATATTTGGTCTGTATGATTCCAGGCTTGATAATGGGTATTTGTCAACTTTTCCAGGTTGACCTGTATCAAACATTCGGGGTTCTGCCACTGGTTATTTCATTGCTTGGGACATTTACAGGTCTTTACATATGGACGTTTTCTCCGGTCAAAGCCATGTCCAACCCCAAGGATGCTCCCATTGCCAGAATGTCGGTCGAAGCAAGTTTCATATCGGTATGGGTCATTGGGGCCTATCTTCTTTACGAATACATGGTCACTTTCACTCCATTGGACTTGAATGAAGTATTCCAGATTGTTGCCCCTCTTCTTCCATTGGCAGGAATATTGATAGGATTTATTCCCGGTTGTGGACCACAAGTCCTTGTGACTGCCCTGTATATCAATGGCCTCATTCCCTTCGCAGCCTTGATGGGAAATGCCATTTCCAATGATGGGGATGCTTTGTTTCCAGCAATTGCCGTAAATCCCAAGGTTGCCTTCTGGGCAACCATCATTTCTGCGATACCCGCACTTATTGTGGCTTATGGTTTCTTCTTTCTATTTCCCAATTTTTTGAATTGAATCCGTACTTCAAGCATGATTGAGTTCTGATTTTGAACAAACTACCATCTCAACATCATTGCATCGATGATATAAAGCCACCAGGACAAGCATTTGTATTTTCAGATTTGGCAGATAATTATCAACTACAAACAATAACCATTTTTCATTCTTAGCGATAGTACTTTTCTGATCAGGTGCAGGGGGGGTTCAAATCGAGCTTAAGTCTGCTGAAATTGACAAAAAAACAAAAGTTTCTTTGTGGAAAACAATTCGTCAACTTAAGGAACCTGTTGATGTGTTGGAGGTAATTGGAAAAAGATTTTTCTTAAATTCGAAAGCAAGAGATAAATGGGAAAAAACTAGAGATTATATTCGGAAACGTTCAGAATACCTTGAAAAAAAAGCCAGAAATATTCTATACCTTAAAATAACCAAGATGGATTTAAGCCCGTAACAGATTTCGGGATTGTCTGGAAATTTGAAATTGTAAACAAAATTGTCAATGAAGGTATTGCTTGAACCAGACTAAGTGATTCGAAATAAACTGGCCTCAACCCAACATGGGTACAAAAACGGTAATATAAAATTTGGGGATTACATATTTGAATCTACAAGGTTTGACAATCAATCCACCATTTTGTCAGGATGATATTCAAACTGCATCTGCCC
>JAPORQ010000016.1 GCA_026710155.1 Paracoccaceae bacterium | reverse complement strand
ACCATGTGCGGCCCACCGTGAAGCCGGATGCTTTTCAGGAATTGGGGGAACAGGCATGCAATCCCCCAAAAAAGATGTGTGAATACGGTAGTCCAAAAAGGAGAATATCCGTGTTTTTTTGAGAATCATTGAATTGATTCTATCGGTGTGCTCTTTTGATTTTTGCGCGTTTTCTGTCCAGACGGCTACAAACATGATTTTGCTAATTTTGACACTTGCATTTGAAATAAGGTCACGGTGATTTCAAAATTTTTCCTGACAATGTGAAAAAGGTCAGATTTTCGATTTTCCCATGATATCAACGGTATAGAGTTCCTTGATTATTTTTTCAATCACGGTCGATTGTACATCTTGTTGATAGCCTTCAATATGGGGATGTGCGATGGAATGAGGGCTTAGACCCAGAATTTTATTCCTTGCTGTACCTGCAGGAAATCTTCGACTCAATTTTTTTCGTCCATCAGTAACCCCAAATGCTTTATAGGTACTTTCACGCAACATCACATCTTCTGTAGTAGTTGAAAACTCCCACAATTCACCAGGACACAGTTTCAGGATCAGTTTTTGTATGATGGTACCCTCCTTCGTGCGGAATATTCCGAGCAATGGAGAGCCATCTCTTGTTGGGCCGTTCAATTCATGGGTCAGGATTTCTTCGGCATCCCTGGATATTGGAAAACATTCTTTCAAGTTCCTCACCTCATTGGGCAATTGATTGCCAAAAATCAAAATTGTCGAGGCAAGGTTTAAAATTTCCTCATCAAAATCATTTACGAATTGAGACGCCAGGGTAATGCGGTAATTGCGTTTTCTCCCTTCCCGAGCATCCCTGATCAACTGGTTGTTGATTTCCCTGATGCCGCTTGCCCGATGGTATTCATCAATACACAAGACCTTGGGTTGTCCCCTTTCCGATTGGGCTCTTTGCAAATGATACCCTTTATATGCTTCCGGAACATCCTCCCTCTCAACCATCGAAAGAACCTCTTGTTCATCTATCTCCCAATTGCCTATTGCCACTTGACGCGCCAGCATGTACATCAGCGAAGAACTATGTTGTGAATCGAAACCCTTTATCTTATCAAGCACTTCACCAACATCCATGCTCATCACCCTTGCCTCACTTACATCGAATTTGGTTGTGTTCCCAATGATGGGAAAATCTCTCATTGCCTCTGAAAACCTGATTTGCAGATAGGAAATCAAATCCCCCATTGCCTTTTGATTGCTATTGTCCTGACCTCCAGTACTTGCCGTGAAATTGGGAGAATAAAGAACTTGTATCAGGTTTGTCAGAATTGGAACAGCCTTGGTTTGGGCAAGGTTGGCTTCCCGTAGATACCCTTGTGCAAAAAGCCAGTCGGTTACCTCCCACCATGATGTATGCTCACTGAATTCAAAGCAGGTTTGATACAAAAGGCGATCAATATTCCCTTCTTCCCCGTGATAATATCTTTTGGGAGACCCCCAATCTGCAAATCTTTCGTAGGTCTTATCAATCAACATCCCCAGTACACCCGCCAAGTCAATGGCGGTGTCGAATGATGTTTCCTTGACAAGAATGGATAGGAAATTGATCAGAAAATTCCGGTGGCTGCCGAGTGGCTTGCGAAACCCCAGGGGTGTATCAAAGGGATTGATTGTATATTCCGGTAACAACTTTAATTCCAGGTGCACGGCTTCATTTTTTCGCTCGGGAGGCAATGCTTCCTGCAATACCCTGATTAGTCCCGCTGAAGAATTACCAACATCTACAATGACCACCTTGGGAAGTTCCAAACGTGCCAAATCGAGAGCGGTACCATCAAGTACACTGCCTAGGTTCAAGGCGTTTAACGCAACAGATTTACCTGAACCGGAAGACCCGATCAGGATTTCCAGCCAACTGCTCTGGAGCATTGATCCCCTTTGATAGGGCCAGACCACCCCATCGGTGGAACGAAACATTGTTTCACCTTTTGTCCATGGACTTTTTTGCCTTGCCAGTGGAAACATCTTCAACGCTTCCCCCAAGGGTACCAATACTTCCGGAGCGGTACTGATGGGTCCAAAACCAGGAACGGTACACAACATCGTTGATAGGGGATCCCCATTGTTCCTGTCAGTGGTGATATTGCCCCATTGTTCAGTCGAATTTCTGAGAAATGACAGATTATTTCGGAACTGCTTGATTTCCGTACAGGCAAACCATGTGGAAAAACCAATTCGAAGTCTTACCAAGTCTTCGGAAATCACTTCATCCTCCTTCAACTGCTCAAATGCTGCCCTGATGTTTTTATGTCTCAATGGGTTGGTAAAGCCAAAGAATTTTACATACTGTTCCTTTACCTTCATGGCACTTGGTTTGATTCCATCGAATTTAAAAGTACATCTGAAGGGCATTTCGGGATGAGAATCCGCAACAGATCGGATCAGTTCGTTGAATGGAACAATGAATTCGGGAAACAGGGTAATATCAAATCCCCCAAACAGATAATCTCCAATTTTAACAAGATCGCCATCCAGTATATGAATATTCTCCCTTGATAACTCGTCATCAAGCGAATTACGATATCTTGTTACATGATTTTCAATGCACGCCGGATCTTCAAACAGTCCTGCAGCTTTTGGCATTTGCTGTGGATACAATCCCATCCTGACATGATGAAGATAGTGATCAACATTCAATCGCTGGATCACATAACCTCTTGTGGCCAAATCCCTCGCAAGACAATCCGCCATCGCAATGTGCCTTTCATGGGAATCGTACTCATGCAGCAGTTTTACAGAACCTTGATCCTCTCCCCTTCCACATTGTTTTTTTCCTTTAACCATGGGACTCCATGTATAAAGGGTCAGAATGACTGTCTCTTCGGTAAGTTTCTCAGCCTGAAACCGGCATTGTTCATCAAGCAAATCCTCAATGTCCAATCCCATTTGCAGGCATTTTTCTCTTTTGATTTTTCTGACCAGCTCCAGTTTATCCCTATGAGGTTCAGGGTTCCTGACGAATGAAACTTCAAATGAATGCTGATGGCGTTTCAAAAAGGGAATGAAGCAAAATCTCAAGCTGGAAAGACAATCAATAGAAGATCTTTCTTCTACAGCATCATTTTTTGATTTCAACCATATCATTGAAGCGAGAGTTCCATCCTTGAGGCAAAGTGTTTTACTGTCCTCAATTGCTTCCAATGGAATCATTTCCTGAAACGATGGATTGGCTATTTCACCTGCCAATTTGGTCAAACCATCTGTCAAGCCGGCCATGAAACTAAGCATGATGATTGTCCAGGTCAGTACACAGTGTATTGAACCGTGTCTCTTTTTCCTTGGGAGGCAATCCAATTAGGGAATCATACCTCCAGATCCATTTTCCCAACCGGTAATGAATAAGGTATTGCAAGCTTTGTCTGCCCGAAGGGCCCATGAATTTGCCAACACCAATTCGGTAATCTCGCTGTTGTTCCCTGCCATGGCCTTTCTGACAAACTGAAAGGGTAAATCCCTGTGCTGAAAATTCACTTGCAATTTCCTTTATTTCCGAGCTTTCCAAGGGCAATTGAAACCTGACCTCACCACCACAGGACGAAAAAATGGAAGCACCCTTCTGAATTAACAATTTTATTAACGGAAGCATCCTGATGCGGTCCTCGGCAGCCAACCAGGCAAATTTACTGAACAAAGGTTGGTTCAGCATACAGGGATAAACAACAGAACCATGGAAAAGCGACTGGGCAAGAATGCCCGCAGACCATGACATATTGGCAAACTTCGTCCCGCCACAAATCCTTGCCAGCTCTTCAAGTGAGCGTACCAGGTATGAATTGGCCGATGTTGATTCATCCCATCCTGAACCTGCAAAAAAAGATTCAATCCTGAATGACCCATACTCCATCAGAATTTTTACTTCCTTGAAGGTATATGCTACTTGCCTGTCCGTTCCCATCTGCCAAGTCAAATTCCAGGGATAGGTGCATTGGGTCTTTGGTATAAATTTTCCAAGGCATAAAATCGGCAGATCTATTTTGGAAAGACTCGATATGCAGTCCGGGGTCAAATTCCTGCCAGGAGCAAACTGGATTTTCTTCCAACTGCCTTCACACGGCAAGGGCATACGCGCCAATTCCGATACATATGCAAACCTTGGATATCTGGCACATGTTATGGGTTGATCAGGGCATCTTCCATTTGAAGACCTGTTGGCAAGCGGTCCAAACAGAACTGGATCAAGTTTCATTGGTGGAAACTTGTGATAAAGATTTTTTTCTTTTTTCAGCAGCCCCTTCTGGTGTTGGCTTATTACCTTGTAGAGGCTTGGACTCATCAAGATACGCCGAATATCATCCAGCATAAACTCCCTGACAATTCGCTTTTGGGTACTGGTATTAATCATCAGAAATGACAGGAACAGGATTCGCTTGAGTATCCAGCAAATCAATTGTAAGTGATGTATTTGCCTGGTGGGGTCCAATCCCCATTCATAAGCAATTTCCCCTATCGTAATTCCAAGCCAACCATCTGACGGCAGAATGTGGTCAATGGAGGGTTCAAACAACAGGTTTCCTGGTTTCAAACCACAAGTGAACCAAATACCGGTCGGGATGTTCAAATCTCCAGACTGCGGATTATATTCCTTGAACCATCTGTTCCGCAAAACAATCATGGAACCTTTTTGGGTTCTGTACAATATTCCCGGTTCAGGAATAATTGCCGTGCTGGAATTAATCCTGTTCATTCACTAACCTCCCGATTTCCTGAACCTTGTCAGGGATTACCTGTCTTGCGCCCACCAGCCCTTCAAGATATTCGTCAGGATGTTCCACATCCTCCCAAAAATTCATTTTGGATTTTTCGGCCAGATCAATAAATTTACCCTCGGACCAATAGCTTAATGAAGCCGATGCCCTTGCTGCATGATCGTAAAAACCATTTGCCGCCCTTGGCCAAATGCGGAGAAATTCATCAATCTTCCTGATTTTCTCCACAATCCTGTCGGCATCCCTGAAACGGCTGGCAATATAAAGGGATTCGAATAATCCTTCAGGGTCGGAACTACCCAGAAGTTCAGCCAGAATTGCTTCTCTCCGACCAACTGCCGCAAGGATATTTTCCGTAGTTTCGTCATAAAGGGGAATGTTTTCATGATATGAAGAAAAATATACCGCCCAAGCCATTCTGGTAACCATTTCTTGTGGTATTTTTGGCAACCAGATAAGCCTCAACCTTCCTCTCAAGGAGGCCCAGACCGGATGCTTCAGATTGTGACAGAATTGACAAATCGTGGTTAAATCATGTGCATGGCAGAATGGTTTGTGTATCCGGTGATCAACTTCCATGTAATCAGGAATTCTGACCTTGCATGTTTGACAGGTCCAGTCATCCCTATTGAATACCTCCCTGATACCAGAAACGGAGTCGCAGTTCAATTGAGCATGAAACCTTGAACCGAATGAGGCCTCATCTGGACTGATTTGAAGCATTCCCTCCAACAAGCCGACCATGGTTGCTAATTGATGGTCCTCAGGGACCCATCGACCGAAACATTGGCGGTGCCGTTACCAAACAGGGACCCTATGCCGACACCCAGGGTGGTAGGTATGGCAACCATGGCCGCTCCTACAAATACCAGTGTAAATGCGGTTGATAATCGGGCTGAGGGATCATTGGGATTGATTGCGTGCTGTCTGAATTTAAGGAGACCCAGAAGGGCAATGCCAATCCCCAACAGGAAGGCCGCCGCACCGATCAGATCAGCGATATCTCCTACCTGACTTTGTAGTTCCGAGGCCATGTCACCAATATTATTGACCTGGGCCAACGCCGGATTTATCCAGAACGGATAAATTGATGCTGATAAAATTACTGGTAATAGATGCATGTTTTTTCCTTTGACAAATTGGATTTACGTTGGGTCAGGTTATGATGCCCTAGGGTCGAACATGCACCGTTTGGTGTAAGTTGAAGACTTTTTTCCGGTCGAGAAAAATTTTCCTGTGGATAAATCTGATCACACTTTCCGGTTTATGATTTCCGTCGTGTATTTCCATGGAGTCCTTCAAACAGGGCATTCACAAAATCCTCCAGTTCCTTCGGCTGGTGTTTCACCTGCAATTCTTGTGTCATTTCCCTTTCTGGAGGGTTCTTGAAATATTTCCAACCATCGGAAATTTACCCTCAGTCTTTTATTATTGGAGGGTTCGGAAATGGTTGGAAACAGAAAAAAACATTTGGCTGAATTCAAGTCACGGCATCAATTCTGGAGCAATGATGAAGTCAAGATTTTAACCGATCTATGGCTTCAGGACGTACCGGCGGCATATATTTCAAAGGTTCTGAAAAGATCGGGAAATGCCATCGAGGTAAAGGCACTGCGCCTGGGCTTGGCACCACGAAAAAGCGAGCGGAAACTTGTTCGCACTGCCAGGGGAAAGAAGGCAAGGGTAAGACCCTGCCTGAACTGCAAGACTCTCTTTTTTTCGATGGGTCCAGGCAATCGCATTTGTTCAAGTTGCAAGGAACATCCCATTTGGCAATCGGGTACCGATCTCCACTTGACCTTCGAGGAATTTCGCTTGGATTAGTGATCGAAAAGGTTTAGTATGTGTCATTTTTTAGAACTGATCCCTTATGAAAATCGACCAATCCCTTATTGACGAGGTTATCAGCAAAGTGTCCCTTCACGAAGTGATTTCCAGGGAAGCGGGTACGGTATTCAAGCCAAGTCGGGAGGGTTACAAGGGTCTATGTCCTTTTCATCAGGAAAAAACTCCCTCTTTCGTGATCTACAATTCTTCCCGACCAAATTATATCTGCTTTGGCGCCGGCTGTGGTGAAAAGGGCAATGTCATCACTTTCCTCATGAAATGGAAGGGCATGGGCTTCAGGGAAGCCTTTGACTATGCCCGGGAGTTGGCAAACATGCCACTGGATGAGTATTCACCCGCCATCGAACGGCCGGCAGCAGCAATCCAATATCACAAGCCCATACCCTGGGATTTGCCAGCCATAACTTCCGATGTAGAATTGCCTACAGTTGGAAAACCGGTACTTGTCCATAACCCTGGAAAGGGAACAACCCATATAAACACCCCATCTCATGTCCATGTTTATCGGAATACGGAGGGTGCACCCCTGCTGATTGTACTTCGTTTTGCAACGGAAAAGGGTGGCAAGTATTTTCATCAGGTTACATGGAAAAAAGGGGGAATCCCCTCCAATCCAAACTTGCAGGGTCATTGGTACCAAATAGCCTTTGAACCCAATCGTCAAAGACCCCTTTATGGAATGGAGGATATCCCACATTGGCAACAGAAGGCGGCACGCTATATCCTCATTGTTGAGGGTGAAAAAACCAGAGACGCTGCCGCCGGGATGTTGCCGCTCGATCGATTGGGCGTGCTGATCCTGTGCAATCTCGGAAGCTCTGGGGCTATCAACAAGATTGATTGGTCATGGTTGATGGAAGCCCTGCAGAAATCTTCATCCCTTTTCTCTCCGGTAAATATCATCCTGTGGCCAGATGCCGATGCGATTCTGGAAAAATTTGACGGAACAAGCATGGATCCTCAGGAAAAGTTTGTTTCCCAGTGGCAAAACGAGATACGCAAGGCAATGTCTCAATACGAACTTGACATGGATACGGTTTCTATTAGAAGGGTATATCCGGAAACGAATAGAAAGTCTGGCTGGGATCTGGCCGATTCATTGGAAGTGGGCTGGAATGAAACCGACTTCATCAACTGGTATCTGAACAACAGTTCCCTGATATAAGATGATGGGGTTGCTTCCCGGTCCTTGTGTCACAAAGGTCGGCAAAATGTCAAGCCCATTGTATCAAATTAACAGCAAATATGTTGGGTCTTCACTTAATCAGCTCTTCATCCAAAATGGCAGCCATGCCCAATCGTAAAACAAGCAAGATGTTTTATGGTTTTTTTTAAGATGGGTTTTAGGTTGAGCAAATTTCTCCACGGAATTATTATTTGGGGATTACATACTTGACTATGCATTTTGATCAATTGTATTGAATCCCGTTAACAACAAGAGGGATACAAAATGCAACCCAACCGGTAAAATAGAACATTATTCCATGGAGACAATTTAAAATTCCTGCGGACAATGAATTCCGAATCGGTCGATCTCATTGCCACCGATCCTCCCCTTCAACAAGGGACGACAAACTCTCAACCGCATCGGAGAAGCGGTCCAAAGGCTCCGTGACGACATTGATGCGGCCCAAAAAATCATCCGCAACCGCACGCAAGTCACTGACAGGATTTTGCAGGCCGTTGATGGAACTTCCCCCTCTGTAGTCATACATGCACGGGATGCCATAAAGCTTGGCCTTGTTGATGAGGTCTTCAGCTTGGGAGAGATGGGACCGGATGGCATGAAAGTCTGCACCTTGAGCTCCTAAATTTCCTCCACCTCCCATACCACTCATGATACACCCCCTGTAAGTTGTCTGTATGTCAATCGCTTGCCGACCATCAGGCCGACCGTGTCCCCCATCATCACTATGGTATCCTGTTTCCTGATGTTGTGACGGGTGACGAATTCGTTGATGTATCTGTTCATGTGCTTCGGGGTGAAGTGGTGGA
>JAPORQ010000019.1:8540-9082 GCA_026710155.1 Paracoccaceae bacterium | reverse complement strand
GACTTTCCAGCCCGCCTACGTGCGCTTTACGCCCAGTAATTCCGAACAACGCTAGCCCCCTCCGTATTACCGCGGCTGCTGGCACGGAGTTAGCCGGGGCTTCTTCTACGGCTACAGTCATTATCTTCACCGTTGAAAGAGTTTTACAACCCGAAGGCCTTCTTCACTCACGCGGCATGGCTGGATCAGGGTTGCCCCCATTGTCCAAGATTCCCCACTGCTGCCTCCCGTAGGAGTCTGGGCCGTGTCTCAGTCCCAGTGTGGCTGATCATCCTCTCAAACCAGCTACTGATCGTAGGCTTGGTAAGCCTTTACCTCACCAACTACCTAATCAGACGCGGGCCGATCCCTTAGCGATAAATCTTTCCCCCGAAGGGCGTATATGGTATTATTCCAGGTTTCCCCGGGCTATTCCATACTAAGGGGCACGTTCCCACGCGTTACTCACCCGTTCGCCGCTTTCATCCAGAACCGAAGTTCTGGAATCACGCTCGACTTGCATGTGTTAGGCCTGCCGCCAGCGTTCGTTCTGAGCCAGGATC
>JAPORQ010000019.1:0-8503 GCA_026710155.1 Paracoccaceae bacterium | reverse complement strand
TGTGTTAGGCCTGCCGCCAGCGTTCGTTCTGAGCCAGGATCAAACTCTCAAGTTATAACGCTAATGCGTTCTTGACGCTCGAACCGTAGCACATCGTCGCCAATCCCAAGGGATTGGCATGAAGCTGTTACCCAAATCATCGGCTGTAAGCCTATTGGGCCGATATGCCACTGCTTCGTTAATCGATATTAACCAAGTAGCCCACATATCTCTTCTGTTGAACCAATGTCAAAGAGCACAAGACAACAAGATGCTGATTTGGAATTTTCCAAACACCCCAAGTCTTTCCTGATTGCCCAACTTCTCTACCAAGAAGCGGGAAGCGACATATAGAATTGTATGAAGAGCATTTCAAGAAAATATTTTCAAATGGGACAAAAAAATTCAGGCAGGTTTTTTTTTCTTCTTGTTAATCTTCCACCAAAGCCTGATAGCAAGCAATACAGCCACTATCACTGTATAAACAATCGGTTCCATTGGCCAGGCCTTGACCACAAGCAAATAATGAATGACCCCAGCCGCACCCGCCAAATATACCAAACGATGGATCTTGTTCCACATCAGGGCTCCCAATTTGCGTATGGAATAGTTGTTGGATGTTACCGCCAAGGGAAACATGGTCAAAAATCCAAACATTCCGACCGTAATGAAGGGGCGCTTTATGATTTCCTCAATAATGGTGTTGACATTCCAACCCTGGTCAATGGCAATCCATACCAGCATATGACCACATATATAATAGAAACTGACAAGGCCGATTGCCCTTCTGTATTTCAGCAGACTCACCCCTGTCCAGCGTCGAATTGGTGAAATCAGCAAGGTAAGGATGATCAATTGCAATCCCCTTTCCCCAAAGGTCCTGATTAATTCATACAGAGGATCAGGACCAAGTTGATTCAACAAGGCCAGTGCAAAGGTGTAAATTCCCGGTATTGGAAGGAGGAAATAAAGTGGCCAGGCAGGAATTTTTCTTAGCCAACCATTTATCTGCTGAGAGTACGCCAAATTAATTCCCCAACATAGCCATTAGAATAAAATTACCTTGTGGTGCCTGTCAGAATACCTGGAGACTTGCACTTCCAATCAGTAATTCTCAGCCAAATCCATACCCTCATAAAGATGGGCAACATGCTCTTCATAGCCATTAAACATCAAGGTGGGTATTTTTTTTGCAAACAATCCAGTTCCAATCACTCTTTCTGAAGCCTGAGACCACCTCGGATGGCTTACATTCGGGTTTACGTTTGAGTAAAAACCGTACTCCCTGGGATTTTGATCATTCCAGGTCGTAGGGGGCATTTCTTCCGTGAAAGATATTCTGACAATAGATTTGATAGACTTGAATCCGTATTTCCATGGAACCACCAGCCTGATAGGTGCGCCATTCTGTTTGGGCATGACATCTCCATAGAGACCAACACTGAGTATGGTCAAGGGATTCATTGCTTCATCCATCCGCAAACCTTCCCGATATGGCCAATCCAGGAAACCGGATCTCTGCCCAATCATTTCTTCGGGACGTACCAAAGTCTCAAAAGCCACATAATTTGCATTGCTTGAGGGGATACTGTCTTCGATGAGTTTGCCGAGTTCAAATCCGATCCAGGGAACAATCATGGACCAGGCTTCAACACATCTCAGCCGGTAAATCCGTTCTTCAATCGGATATTTTTCTATCAGTTCATGTACTGAGTATTCGCCAGGATTATCACATAGCCCATCTATTTTGACAGACCATGGTTCTGTTGTCAGGTTATGGGCATTATTGGCAGGGTCACCCTTTCTTGTCCCAAATTCATAAAAATTGTTGTAGGTCGTAATATCTTCAAACGAATGAGGTTCCTGATCCGTGGAATATGGACTTGCAATCGGTGAGGGAAATGCCTTGCCCCAAACATTGCCTGCAAAGGTACTAGCCAATACCGCACCAGCACCACCCATCATCAGTTTCCTGCGGTTTAACCAATAGGATTTAGGTGTCACATCGGCATAGGTATACTCTGAATTAAATTTTACCATTTGTCAAACTCCAAATAAAATTTTCCCCTATATAACTTTAACATGTAAAAGCGGTATGGCCAATTGGTTCAAAGAATTGTTAAATTTTTACTCATTAGTGGATTGTAACCTGGTCCTGCTCCGGCTCATCCACGGATATGCCATTGATTGAAACCCCCCTGAGATCATCGTGGGAAATTTCGACAACGCTATCCTCATTGACCGTTCCCTGTAGAAGGGCTTCAGCAAGCTTGTTTTGAAGATGTTTTTGAATTACCCGTTTCAGGGGTCTTGCACCATAAACAGGATCATAGCCCTTTTGGGCCAGCCATGATTTGAACTCCTGGTTTATAACCAGATTGATTTTCCTGTCCTTGAGCCTTTCCTCAAGACTCTTGAGCTGGATATCAACAATCTGTACCATGTCTTCCCGGCTGAGTTTGTCAAATAATATGATTTCATCGAGTCGGTTGATGAATTCAGGTCGCAAATTTTTTCTGACCGCGCTCATAACGACTTCCTCTGCCACCTTGCGAGAATGATTTACATCCAATTCGGCCAGTTCTTCTGATCCCATATTCGATGTAAAGACAATCAAGGATTGTTTGAAATCAACCCGTCTGCCCTGACCGTCTGTAAGAATGCCATCATCAAGGACCTGCAGAAAAATATTGAAAACCTCTGGATGGGCCTTTTCTACCTCATCGAACAAAATAACCTGATAAGGCCTGCGGCGAACAGCTTCTGTGAGGGTACCTCCTTCTTCATAACCTACATAACCCGGTGGTGCCCCGATCAATCTTGCTACGGAATGCTTTTCCATATACTCGGACATATCAACCCTTACCATCGCTGATTCATGATCAAAAATGAACTCAGCTAGCGCCTTGCATAATTCAGTTTTACCGACACCAGTAGGTCCAAGGAACAGAAATGATCCTATCGGACGATTGGGATCACTCAATCCCGAACGGGATCTTCTTACGGCATTCGCAACAGCCCTGACCGCTTCCTTCTGGGATACAATTCGCTTGCCGAGCTCACTTTCCATCCTCAAGAGCTTGTCCTTTTCACCCTCAAGCATTTTGGCAACAGGAATTCCAGTCCATTTTTCAACAACAAGAGCCACCCTTTCTGTTGATACTTTTTCCTCAAGATAATTCGTTTCATAATTGTCGCTGATTTCTTTTTGTTGCTTTTCAAGTCTAGGTATGATGCCATAACTGAGCTCCCCTGCCCGGGCCAGATCCCCTTCCCGCTTAACCTTTTCCAGTTCAATCCTGGCCTCGTCAAGTTCTTCCTTGATTTGTCTGGCTTTGGACAGTTTGTCTCTTTCGAGTTGCCAATTTGAAGTAAGAACAGAAGATTTTTCAATCAATTCAATTAATTCCTGCTGGATGACCGCCAGCCTTTCCTTGGAACTGTTGTCTTCTTCCTTCTTCAAAGCTTCAACCTCAATCTGTTTCTGAAGAATTTCCCGATCCAGACTATCCAGCTCCTCGGGTTTTGAATCGATCTCCATGCGCATCCTGCTTGCTGCCTCATCAATCAGGTCTATCGCCTTGTCAGGCAGATTCCTGTCTGTAATATACCTGTTGGATAGAACTGCGGCAGAAACGAGGGCGCTGTCTGAAATACCAACCCCATGATGAAGCTCATACTTTTCCTTGATACCCCTCAAAATTGAAATCGTATCCTCGACCGTTGGTTCCTTTACGAATACAGTCTGAAATCGTCGCGTGAGTGCCGCATCCTTTTCAACATGCTTTCTGAATTCGTCCAGCGTTGTTGCTCCAACACAATGCAATTCACCCCTTGCCAGTGCCGGCTTCATCAAATTTGAAGCATCAACAGATCCCTCGGCCTTGCCAGCCCCCACCAGAGTATGCAATTCATCAACAAAAAGAATGATTTCGGATGCTGCATCGGTTATTTCCTTGAGGACCGCTTTCATTCTTTCTTCAAATTCTCCCCGGACACCAGTGCCTGCGACAAGCGATCCAATATCAAGTGAAAGCAAACGCTTGTTGCGCAAGCTTTCTGGAACATCACCCTTGATGATTCTAAGGGCCAGACCTTCAATGATGGCCGTTTTACCCACGCCGGGGTTTCCTATGAGCACAGGATTGTTTTTCGTCCGCCTGCTCAGGACCTGCATGGTTCGACGAATTTCTTCATCCCTTCCGATAATCGGATCTATCTTTCCCTGTCTTGCCCTCTCGGTTAAATCCTGGCAATATTTCTCAAGTGCTTCAAAATTTCTTTCACCCGTGGGACTATCCACACTTCTGCCTTTTCGTATTTTTTCTATTTCAAGCTTGAGTGCATCAGAATTGATTCCTGCCTTTTTCAATAAAATGCTTGCCGAAGATGGTTCGCTGGCAAGGGCCAGAAACAAAATATCCACGGCGATATACTTGTCTCCAAACTGACCGGCAAGTTTCTCAGCCTTTGCCAAGATTTTCGAACCTTCTGATCCCAGATTGGTACCCACACCCGTTACCTTTGGTATTGATTCCTTTTCTTTATGGATGGAGTGTTTTAGAGATTCCAAATCTCCTCCCACCTTCTGGATGAGATTTATTGCCAATCCTTGTGATTCATTGATGGCTCCTTCCAGCAAATGCACGGAATCGACGAACTGGTGATTGGAAACATTGGCAATCTGAATGGCATTCTGAAGTGCAGTGTAGGTTCCTTGACTGAAATTTTGTCCATCCATTGATGGTTCCTCCTGGTTAATTCACTGATTATCTTTTTGGGGCGGGGTCAAAGTATAAAAATGTTGGAGGAGGAATTAATTTTTCAAGACCCTTCTTGCTATGAGCAGTTCCAAATCTCTTAAAGGCCAGCTGGATTTGGTACCTGTGATTTTGCAATGAAATGTAGCCAAACATATGTCCTGTGACAGTATAAGCATTAACCGCGTCAATTTGTGTTATCGAGTAGTGATCTTAGTTCAGGAGACTGTTCGCCGATGGTAACTGTAAGAGCCTGAATCATAAGTCACACAGCTGAGCATTCGATGCTGTTTTTCCCCTGTTCACGGGCCATTCGATGCGTCAGGAAACGACATGCCGCCAAGTGTGACCAACCCGGGGAATTCGCCAGGCTCCTCCCGCAATCCTTCGACCAACGACGACACCGACACAGTAGAGGAAAACGTACGCTCGACAACCCAACGCCGAAACAGGACCTGACCCCCCCTGCTGTCCTTGGGCTTCAGGACAATCCCGGGTTCCGGACCGATCCCCATCCGTTCCAATTCCCCCTTCAGCCCGGGACCGGCACAACCGCCATCAGCCCAGAGCCTGGCAACCGTCGGGGCAGTGCCCAGCATCCTGCATGTCACATCGGAAGCTCCATCACGGTCCCGGATATCTGCCGAATGGCAAACCATGACCGGCGGCGATCCGTCAACGGCCGTCATGACATGCCGCTTCCTCCCCTTGATCCTCCTGCCGGCATCACAACCCCTTGGACCCCCACTTCCGGTTGTCCTGACACTCTGGCTGCCTATGACCGCTGCCGTCGGTTCCAACGAACGGCCGGCAAGGTGACGGGCCCGCAAACAATCCAGCATGAGTGTCAACACACCGCGGGCAGGGAAGGCATGACTCCTTAAGGAAACACCATTGCACGGCCAGGAGGGCCGGAATCAGTGAACCGTCCACCAGGGAAGAAATTACCGAATGGCTGGTGGACTGGTCGGGAATCGTGACGGGATCAGGGCTAACCTGGCCGAACTCGGCACCATTACCAGGGAAACCGATACATTGATCAGTGTCAGGCTTCCGGAAAGCAAACGGGCCATCAGGCTGAAAGGATTGATCCATGAAAGGGAATTCACCCCTCGACTTGTCCAGGACATTGCGGAAAAGGCGGCAGGAAGACCAAAATCGACTGCAGGAGATGTTCGACGGGTAGAGAAGAGATTTCGAGATGCATGCGAGAGAAGGCGTGAACGAAATCTTCAAAAATATAAACCAGGAATTGGAGAAGAACCGGAAGCCCTTCCGGAGGTTGCAGCTCCGGAGTTGGTGTATTGCTCTGACAACAGCCATCCTGGTGGTGTTCTTCCAATTGGCGATCGAGAATATACCCTTGGACCGGATTGGGCTGAAGGATTGGATCTGGTCCCTCGTCCAGAATGGGGTGGTGGAGATCACCAGGGACAAGGAAGGCAACCGGTGGTTGCAAATGAACGGGAACTGGGAGCAGACCCAGGAGTGGATATTAAACCGGAATGGCCGATGGTACATCCGGATCGACAAGTAGAGAGAGGAGAACAAAATGGACGCACGAACAGGTATCGAGCAGGCCTTGCTGGACCAGATCAGCAGAATGCAGAAGGATTGGGACGAGAGGGAAGCATGTTTGACCAAGCTTGTGCAGATATTGTTAGGGAATCAGAAGAATTTGAATGCTCAATTGAACGATTTGGACAAACGATTAACCGGTATGGGAAATTAACAGCAATCCTTGATAGAATTGTCAAGGCAATTAGAGAGATTGGACCGGCAATTGAAAAATGGCTGAAATCATTCAGGAAAGAACAGGAGGAACAGCCGAAGAGTGAATGGGAAAAGGCAATTTCATTGGACCTAAAGCCACCTTGGGAAGAAAACGGGTGAAACATTACCGAGATCACCCACAAAGAATTTTGATATCCAGGAACTATGGAAATAATGACTTGATAAGAACCCATCCAATATTATAATCCATTAATGGAGTTCGAATGGGACTACAACAAAGACCGTGCCGTTCTGGCTATTCGAGGATTTGATTTTGACTATGCAAAGCGGGTCTTTGATGATCTGCAGCGATTTGTCAAGCCTGACACACGTATTGATTATGGAGAAGATCGTTTCCTTGCTTACGGCATGATTGAGGGCCGGGTTTATGTCGTTGTCTACACGATGCGTGGTTCCATCTATCGAATTATTTCGGCACGCAAAGCCAAACCCAGAGAGGTCAGAGAGTATGACGATAATCAGAATCAAGGTTGATCCCAATGATCCTTCAACCCATACCAAGGGCAGAATCGACTATGCCAAGGTGGATGCAACGACCGAAGAAGATATTGATCGGCATATCGCAGAAGACCGAGCAGAGGATCTGCAGGAGATGGCCCGGTATATACGCAAACTCCGAGGTCGGATGAATCTCAGTCGTAGGGAGTTTGCCCACCGCCTCCGGATTTCGCCCGATACCGTCAGGCAATGGGAAGAAGGCAAGCGGTTCCCAAACAGGGCATCATGTTCCCTTTTGCGGGTCCTGGACAAGGAACCCGATGCCCTTTTACGTGTTCTGGCCTGAAGCGGGTAAAAGAATCTCCAGTCATATTTTTAGCTGGTCAATTATGGTTCATATGATCAGAAAGCCACAGTGCAGATCAATCCATCATTGATCCAGTCAGGGGACCACCCTCGATAATTTTGTCCTGGTGGTAACTGGGCCAAAGATTGTTACTGACCATTCAGATTTTATACATGGAATTGACCGATGGCGGAGAATTTCTGCTACCAACAAAGCTACTATTATTTCCATAACCATCCACAATGAATTTTGACAGATTCAGACCTAAAGTGAGGGTCATGCTGTCGGATGTACTCACCGTAGGCAATCTCAGAAAGAAAGCGAGCCTAGGGATTTGAGTTTATCTTAAATCCTTTATCCCAATATCCGGCGGCAACCGGATCCTGTTTATCTTGCATAACAAGCATCTTTGTATCAAATTTCCTATGCTTGTCTTTCTTGTATTCATGGGCAAGTTTGCGGGGAAGATAGCCAAACACGGGCATAGGAAGAACCTTGGAAAGGATATTCAAAGGAACATCCATTTTATCACCTTCCTTATTTTGAATGATGGTTCTTCCTGTCCACTTCCCACGTTTTTTTGAATGGCGGGTGGGCGCATCTAGGAACTCACGGACAGTGTCTAGTGTTCCTTTCAGAACACTTCCCTCAATCTTGGAGGTTTCTGCACTGCAAGGATTGCAGCTGGCTTTTTCAAGGACATTCTGTCCCCATAACCCATATGGTTTGGGCTCCGATAATCAATTTTGCATCAGGCCCTTCATCATTTCCTTTTTCTTCAGGTTGAATTCCAGCTTCAAGCAGAGACGATATCAAGAACATTTCAAACCAACGGTTATGAAAATTTCTCTGGAATTCTTTTTGAAAATCACAGTCAAGACAAGGATAAAAATTCTGATACATTTTTTCACATTGTTTGCGTACAACCCTATACAAACAGACCTCATCATCTTTCCTGATTGTTCTGTATGCAAGGTCTAGTCTATTAACAGCGGTACATTCAAACAAAGTGTGCTCCATCAATTTTCCTCAAAATCCTGCAAAAAACAGTCAAGGGTTCGTGGTGGCGATGCCAACCTCATAAGGAGGGTTCTGAGTTGGTTGATATAGGAATTGTTCCTTTTCCCACTTAGAGTTTGTTCCATAATTCAGGAAAGTTGAAAGCGACCTGGTTCGGAGTCATGCA
>JAPORQ010000079.1 GCA_026710155.1 Paracoccaceae bacterium | reverse complement strand
GCATGATGGCCGGCATGGAAAGGCATCCGCAAACATCCAGGGGAGAACGGACACAGGAAGCGGTTGTTGACCCCCCCCCACACACACTTTTAGCCTTGTGATGGCCTTGGCGGTCGCCGTTCCTGGCAGCGGAACCGGCTGGAAAAAAGATGTGTGAATATGATAGGGTTCAGGGGATGGCATGCCTGCTTCCTCGGACACGGATTTCCTGGTGGACATTCCATTCGTTCTGGCCGTAGAAGGCGTCGACACCGATGGTCACATTGGAAATAATGTACAATTCCTTGATGGCTCAGCGTTGATGATAGATTTCACCGATGTCGGTGGCACTCCAGATGATTTCGATACAACATCAAAACAACCTCTGGAAAGAAAAAAGGTGGATCTTGCGAATGCCTTGGAGCAACAGCAAGAAGACCACAATCCATTGGCCTAGTTTCAGGAAATGCAACTGCTGATACCAGCCCAGCGAAAAGGTTATGTACACCTGATGGCGCCCATCTGGTAGGGGTGATTCTAGTGGAAGTCGGGGCGTGGGTTGCTTGTCGCAATCATGATGCCAGGAGTATAAATTGGCGGTTCAAGACAGCGGATGCACGAATTGAGCTGAAGCCGCCCTAATAATGGGGCTTATAAAGATAGGTTGACCACGAATCAATCCACCAGCCTGTCAAGGCAGCCTTCAAACCGGCCCCGCCCCAATCCATGCACTCCCACCAATTCCTGCAAGGCATCCAGTCCATCCACGCCACCTCCCGCCGTTTCCAAGGCTCTCAGGAACCGGGTGATGGTTCGGACCGGGAGGAAAATCGTACATCCACCAGCCCATCCTTGCAGGCCCCAAATCAAAAAAGGAGAAAATAAAGTAGTTGGTTCAATTGGTGTTTTCGTATTCAAATCGCCTTTGTATTCCAAAATGCTTTTACTCAATTGATTTTCATCCTGTACTTTTTGATTGGTGGTTCATCCGAATTATTACTCCACCGTTACCGATTTGGCCAAATGTCTTGGGTTGTCAACATCCAATCCTTTGATTACTCCAGAATGATAGGCAAGCAGTTGAAGGGGGATGGTATAAATTATTGGTGTAAGCAGGGGGTGAACCTTGGGCAGGGTCAAGGAAAAATCAACATCCTTTCCTACATCATCAATACCCCTAGCATCTGAAAGAAGGATTATTGGACCATTCCGAGATTGGATTTCCTCCATGTTGGATTTGGTTTTATCAAACAAATAATCACTCGGCGCAAGTACGACGGTCGGAAAGGTTCGCTCAATCAAGGAAATAGGCCCATGCTTCAACTCACCGGCTGCCATTCCCTCGGCATGAATATAACTTATTTCCTTGAGCTTCAGGGCTCCTTCGAGGGCAGTTGGGAACATCAATCCCCTTCCAATAAAAAGGGCATTGGGGCATTCGGTTAGAAATTGTGCAATTTTTCGAATTTCCTCGCTTAAATCCAGAATGATGTTGATGTACCCTGGAAGATTGAGCAAGCCTTCTCTGTACTGCTCATATTCTTTCCGAGACAGGTTTTTTCTAATCTTGCCCAACTCCAATGCCAAGCCTGCCAAAATCACCAATTGGCAAGTGAAGGCCTTGGTCGAGGCCACACTTAGTTCGAGGTCAGCATGAATGGGTAGTGAATAGGTGCTTTCCTTGGCCATGGTACTTGCCAGATTGTTTAATATGGATAAATTATGCCCTTTGTTTTTGATGACATACCTCAAGGCAGAAAGGGTATCTGCCGTTTCACCCGATTGACTGACAAAGATTGATAAATCATTGGGTTTGATTATCGGATCCCGATATTTGAACTCCGAGGCAATTTCGGTTCTTCCGGGTAGTTTGGCAAGATTTTCGAACCAGTAGGACGCAATCATGCAGGCATATTCGGCAGTCCCGCATCCCAATAGGTTGACACCCTCGATTTCATCAAGTGGCAGATTGCCAACAGAAGCCTCATCCAGCCAATTTTCAGAAGTTACTGTCTGTATTGCTTTGGCAAGAGCTTTCGGTTGTTCGTGAATCTCTTTCAACATGTAGTGCTTAAATCCACCTTTTTGCAAATCTATGGCATTGATGGAAACGAAGGTTTTTGACCGGTGGACATTCTTATGTGAACTATCGAATATAGTTGTACCTTCCCGTGAGATGGCTGCAGTATCACCATCCTCCAGATATGTTATTTCCTTCGTCAAACCTGCCAAAGCCAAAGCATCTGAGGCTACATACGTCGTGGATCTGCTGTGACCAATTACCAGGGGCGAACCGCTTCGAGCCAAAAAAATCAAATCATCATTGTTTTCAAACAAAAAGCAGATGGCATACTGACCTTTGAGCAAGTCCACCGTCTGATGTACAGAATCGGTATATGAATAACCCTGGTCAAGGAATTTTTGGCAAAGTAAGGGAATGACTTCCGTATCAGTCTCGGAGCGGAAAAAATAACCCTCTTCAATGAGTTGCTTCTTGATTTCCTTGTAATTTTCTATGATTCCGTTGTGGACAACAGAGACGTTATTTGAACTTTGCGGATGGGCATTGATTGTGGTGGCCTTGCCATGAGTGGCCCAACGGGTATGACCGATACCAATTTTTCCCCTTATGGGTTCCTTAACAAGTAAATCGGCAAGGTTAACCAATCGCCCAGCGGCTTTTTTTACGAATAGTTTTCCATTATGAATTGTGGTTATGCCAGCGCTGTCATAACCCCTGTATTCCAATCGCCTCAAAGATTCCAAAAGTATGGGTGATGCTTCATTCTTGCCCAGATAACCTATAATTCCACACATAATAACTGCCTCTTCTTCATTTTTTCTTATCCTGACGGGTTTTGGCAAACCCTTCTATGTTCTTCTGCGTTGTTCGAGAAATGCCCAAAGCATCATCCGGTACATTTTTATTGATAACCGAGCCTGCTGCTGTCATGGCATTGTTGCCCACCTCGATCGGGGATATCAGTAATGTATTGGACCCTATGAAAGAGTCATTACCTATGGTTGTTTTGTGTTTATGCATTCCATCATAATTACAAAATATGGTACCTGCTCCGATATTGGTGTTTTCACCGATTTCAGCATCTCCTATGTAGGTCAGGTGTGATGCTTTGGTGCCTGTCTGGATGTTTGCCTTTTTAATTTCGACAAAATTGCCGATGCGGCAGTTTTGGCCAATGGTCGTTCCCTCCCTTACTCTTGCAAATGGTCCAATCACCGAACTTTCCCCGATGATGCATCCTTCCAAATAGGTAAATGCCTTTATCCTTGCTCCCGACCCTATTGTCACTCCAGTGCCAATGAAGACATTGGGTTCAATAACAACATCATTGTGGATAATGGTATCCAGACTGAAAAAAGTAGTCCCGGGGGACTGGAGAGAAACACCGTTTTCAAGCATTTCCCGACGCTTTTTTTGCTGAAACACTCCTTCTGCAATGGCGAGATCTTCCTGGGTATTGATACCGATTGTTTCCTCTTCATCACAAATCGTAACTGAGCAGCCGTGGTTTTCCCGTCTGGCCAGTTCAGCAATATCAGTCAAATAATATTCGCCACTGGCATTTCTGGTATCAAGCTGTGCCACGAGGTGCCTTAAAATCCCGGATTTGCAGCAAACTATGCCACTATTGCAAAGGGTTATATCTTTTTCACCGGGTTTCAAATCCTTGACCTCGACAATTCGGGCGATTGTCTCTTCATCGTCCAGTATCAATCGACCATAATTTCCCGGATTTTGTGTCTGAAAACCAAGGAAGGAAATGGGATTGTTTTCAGTTGTCTTGGCAACCAACCTATCAAGTGTTTCCTTTCTGACAAAGGGTGTGTCACCATAAAGGACAATCACCATCCCGTCAAAACCACCCAAGTGATCCAAGGCACATTTGACGGCATGACCGGTACCGAGTTGCTTCTCCTGCACCACAATTTCCGGATCACAGCCGAACCAGTCGAGCGATGTCAGGATTTGTTTCTTGTCATCTCCTGTTACCAACAAATGGCGGTCAGGTTGTAGTTTCCGGCTCGTATGGAAGGTGTGGTAATAAAGTGGGAAGCCGCCCAAGTCATGAAGGATTTTGGGGCGGCTGGATTTCATCCTTGTCCCTTTTCCTGCAGCTAATATGACAATGGCAATTTCCAACTCACAATCCTTTCAAATCCATAACCAGTGTTGGTGATTTTGAAACATAAATTCGGTTAACACTTGCAATCAATCCTCAGTATTTATACCAAGTGTTGGTAATAAAAATATGTTTCAGTTTTATATTTCATACCGGACCAAGATAATCTGAAACAATCTAATTCGGGTCATCCAACATTTGAAAATCAGGGTCAGTATTTTGATTCGAATCAGGGATTTGGTGCATAATTTGGAGTTTGAATAATATGAAATCGTTGGTTTTTGATTTGGATGGTACCCTCGCTGATACGAGCAGGGACCTTATTTGTGCTACGAACAAATGTTTTATCAGTCAGGGAATTGAACCTCCGCTAGATCATGAAAGGGACAAGTTGACAGCTTTCAATGGCGGCAAGGCTATGTTGAAACTGGGTTATGACCGTATCCGGGGTTCAGTTTCGGAATCACTCATAGACAAACAATACCAGCATTTGCTTGACCATTACGAATCTGCACTGGATGTGTACACCACCCTGTACGATAGGGTACAAGACACACTGGAAGAAATGAAGACTGATGGATGGATACTCGGTGTATGTACCAACAAGCCAGAAAAACTGGCAGTGAAACTCTTGGAAAGGCTTGGAATAATGGGCCAATTCAAGGCCCTTACAGGGGCTGATACCTATCCCTTTCGAAAGCCCGATCCCAGGGCATTGACCTGTACCATTCACAAAATGGGTGGAACAAATGACAAAGCGATACTGGTGGGCGATTCCAAAACCGACCTGAACACGGGCAGGGCAGCTGACATACCGGTTTTTCTGGTGGGATTTGACCAACAGGGTAAAAATTCTTTCAAACTTGAGCCCGATGAAATATTCATGAGTTATGGGGATTTTCCCAAACAAATAGCAGAATTCACCAAAGGTTGGTGATACTCACTTATTATTTTGATTTAAACAGGCAATTTGAACAATCCATGATGTGCCCCAAACAAACTGGCAGGAAACATTGAACAGTTGTTTTAAAAAAAGCTTTACACAACAGGAACCTTTACCTGAGGTTGCACTTGAATCAGCCATCAAGGTTCTCAGGCATGGTCGGCTTCACAGATACAATGTCACAGGAAATGAGGATTCGGAAACTTCACTTCTGGAGAAGGAATTTGCCGATTTCATGGAAGTAAAATACTGTCTTTCAGTGGCCTCCGGCGGGTATGCTCTTGCCTGTGCTCTCAGGGCAGCGGGGGTGGAGCCAAATGATCCGGTATTGACCAATGCCTTTACGCTTGCACCCGTGCCAGGTGCGATTGCAAGTTTGGGTGCCAAACCTGTGCTGGTAGAAATAACCAAGGAGCTGGTGATCGATTTTGACGATTTGAACAAAAAAATAGACGAAAGCAATTCAAGGTTTCTCCTGATTTCCCACATGCGGGGTCACATTTGTGATATGGATGAACTTGCATTGCTATGCAACAAAAGAAAAGTGCTGTTAATTGAAGATTGCGCCCACACAATGGGTGGTGCATGGAATGGTACCAACTCCGGATTACATGGCTTGGTTGGCTGTTATTCAACCCAGACCTACAAACACCTGAACTCTGGTGAGGGAGGTTTGCTTGTTTCGAATGATCCCGACCTTATGTCGAGGGCAATCATATTGTCTGGTAGTTACATGCATTATGATCGGCATATCGCCCGGCCTGAAACCAGAGATTTTAGAGAATCCAAATATTATTCTCCCAATTGTTCCGGTCGGATGGATAATCTCAGGGCTGCAATATTACGGCCTCAATTGAGAGAACTTTCGATTAAATGCCGAGAATGGAACAAGCGTTATGGAGTTATCGAGAGTATTGTGGGAAAAAGCAATCGAATTGGATTGATTCAGCGACCTTCAAAAGAGGGTTATGTCGGGTCTTCAATCCAATTTTACCTTGATGGCATATCCGGTCAGGGAATTACAAAATTCGTGGACAAATGTAAGAAGAGAGGTATTGAACTGAAATGGTTTGGTGATAAGGAACCTCATGGTTACACTTCCAGATTCGATAGTTGGAAATATATTGCACCACAGGATTGCCCCAATACCAAAACTATCCTGTCGACACTTCTGGATATGAGGATTCCATTGTCTTTCACACTTGCCGATTGTGAGATTATTGCATCAATAATTGTTGAGGAAACCGGCGAGTTGGACTGACTTCCATGCCTAAATTTGAAGGGATTTGAAGAGATGTTTACAGCTTCCATGAATTTTGACCTGGGAACAGAAATTGTCGAATTGCAAGAGTTGGTGCACCGATGGGCTCAGAACAGGATCAAACCACTGGCTGGAGAAATAGACAAGAACAACCTTTTTCCACATTCATTGTGGAAGGAAATGGGTGACCTCGGCATTTTGGGAATGACCGTCGAGGAGGAATATGGTGGTGCCGGTATGAGTTATCTGGCTCATGTGATCTGTGTTGAAGAAATCGCAAGGGCTTCAGCCAGTGTTTCCTTGTCCTATGGTGCACATTCAAATTTGTGTGTCAATCAAATCCGATTAAATGGCAACGAGGATCAAAAGAGAAAATATCTCCCAGGCTTGATTTCCGGTTTGAATGTTGGTGCATTGGCCATGTCAGAAGCCAGTGCCGGTTCTGATGTTGTTGCCATGAAACTGTTAGCAGGAAAGAAAAATGGATATTATCTTGTCAACGGAAACAAATACTGGATTACCAACGGACCCTCGGCCGATACCCTGATCGTGTATGCAAAATCGGATCCCAACCAGGGGACGCAGGGAATTACCGCTTTTATCGTCGAAAGGGAAATGAAAGGCTTCTCAGTATCCAAGCCTTTCTCAAAAGTGGGCATGAGGGGATCGGACACCTGTGAATTGATATTTGATGATGTGGAAATACCCTTTGAAAATGTACTTGGTGAGGAGGGGAAGGGTATTCATGTTCTAATGTCCGGACTTGATTATGAAAGGGTTGTATTGGCTGGAATCGGAATTGGCATCATGGCCGCATGCCTGGATGAAATCATGCCCTACATCAAATTTCGCAAGCAATTTGGTCAACCGATCGGTGAGTTCCAATTGATGCAGGCAAAAATTGCTGATATGTATACAGCATTGAATTCGGCACGGGCCTATGTTTATGAAGTCGCGAAGGCATGTGACCGTGGTGAAGTTAATAGGCAGGATGCAGCCGCCTGTGTCCTTTACTCCTCGGAGGAGGCAATGAAACAGGCACATCAGGCCGTGCAGGCTATGGGCGGGGCAGGATTTTTGTCGGAAGCCCCGGTCAGTCGATTGTTTCGTGATGCAAAACTTATGGAAATCGGTGCCGGGACCTCTGAAATCAGGAGAATGCTGATTGGAAGGGAATTGATGAAACTTGTCGATTGACCAATTTGCGGTAGAATCCAGTTGATGATTTAATAAAAATTGATTTGAGTTTCTTCAAGTGATGTTGTCATTGAAGGATTGAATTGAAACGCATTATGCATTCCCATCCGGATTTTTGGTAGTGGGTCGGTTTGAACATGGCAAAATTTGTTGGACATGACCTGGTGGAAAATGTGTGAATGCAACACCCCCGTGACTTGTGACTTTAGTAGTACTGCAAATAATCGGAAAGCTGCAGGGTTGCCCCTCAATCCACTCCGGAGGGGACGTTGAAATTCACATCAGACCTCAGTGAATCGATATCACCCTGTGTAATAGCATTTCTCAAAAGTAACAATCAATGGACATCGCCAAATCATGCTGTTAACTTTGTCCGGTAATGTATTAATATACTTTTGTCAATGACCTCAAGGGTATTTTTTTGAGGTTGAAGCCCCGATCACCTACTATGATCTGCCATGAGTCATTTCTTTTGAGAAATGCTATTAGGTTTTGACAATTCCACAGTTGTAATCGTTCCAAGTTGCTAGCAATGGCAACAACATTTGCAATCGTCCTGATGTTGTCTTTGCCAGTATAGGGCTGGCACATTATCGCCTAAAAGAAAACTATATAATTCCCATAAAATTCAATCTTTTCATTGGCTCACACTCCGGGCAAATGAATCACTCAGTCGCACACAACCTTGGATTCAAAACATCGAACGTGTAGTTGAAGTGCATTACGCACTTTTCGATACTTAATTTATACCATGATTTCATTTTGCTAATCTCCCGGTCAATCTCGTATTCTCTAGACTGGATTGTAATGTCACGAATCATTGAGCAGAACAGGGAATTAGTACAGGTTCTATCAAATTCAGCACCAAGACCCGCTCTCTTTTCATTCAGTCTCTGCTCAACGGCTGCGATGACTGCGTTTCCTTTTGTGGAACACTGGGCTATTAGCGTGTTTTTATGTGTTTCCAATGCGGATTGTGTTGTGATGGCATCAGAAAATGATCCGACAGTGTCGGATACGACCCAGGTTCGCCCTGCATCAGACCATTCGCCAAGTGGATATTCACCAAGAGAAACAGATTGGAAACAGTTTGCATGAACAACCGTAAGAGTTCCTGATCCAAGAAAAAGAATCAGGAATGTCATGATCAGTTTCTTCATTTTTTTACCTTTCCATTATTGCCGGTTTACTCGAATACCCTTCCTTTAGCACAGAAACCTGCAGGAAGCAAGAAAAAACGGTCGAAGGCAGATCCTTTGTGTCCGTTATCTGTCGTGTCCGGTCAGAAATTAACCGCGAACCGCACAGGCACCGTCCTTGCTTCATCATGCGTTCCGCCAAAAGCAGAATTTCCGCTCAACCGTCAATAATCCCTTCAGAACCAATATCGATATTCGGATCAACTGCCGTCTTAAAGCAAAGCCTTGAAACAGATTCTGACGGATCCCCGACATAAAGAACGGCCGTATAAGGTGAATCTGGTTCCAGATTCGTGATTCGTTCGATCCTGAACGCTAAATTACATCTGAGAACGTTACTGACCTGTCCAACGGGTAGTTTTTTGACCCTTTTACTGTAATCATACCATCTTCCAACAGAACGAAATTAACTTCGTGTTAGTTTGTGACGTTTGGGTTAAAATCATATTTGGAATCGTGTGGATCGGACTTGGTAAAATCCAATGGGTTTTATCTGAATTGATAGCCTGTCGCTTTTGAGTCCATCCGAGACGTACATAAAGTCGTGGAGATATTGCGCCAGTATTGTGCAGGTACCCGCCCCTGTCTCACCAGCCGATGACACCTGTACCCACAGACCGGCCCGATCAGCATCATCATCGCCACGGCCATTGTTGTCATACCAAAGCAACTAATTAAAGACCCATGGCCTTTAACCAACCACCGGTAAAATTGGAACCCCAGAATCATCACAATTGGACTCTGTTTCCGGGCTAAACTCAAACAAGAAAAGGGTATCAAAAACCGTATGATTATGATTGGCCTATCTGTTATTAATTAGTTACTTTGGTATTATTCGTTTCATGTGTCTGTCCTCTTGGACTTTATCGAATGCCTGACCTTTATTACAGAACTTGGCATGAGTCAATAAAAACAGGAACAAGGGCGCCCCGAAGACCGCCCTGTGTGTGTTTTGATATGGTTGGCTAGTTGCCACATGTATTGGCGGACATCGACCAGCTTCCCCCTCCGCCTTTGCACTGGAAGCACTGTCTGACAAGGGCAAGGGTCGTCTCGGTTCCGCAGCCTGTGTTGGACGGATTCGGCATCCACGCGGGGAGAGCGGGCGGATTGGGATCGGCCGGCGTTCTGAACCAGTTGTAGGTGACGGCGGCGT
>JAPORQ010000010.1 GCA_026710155.1 Paracoccaceae bacterium | reverse complement strand
ATCCGAAGCCGTGGTATGGACAATGGGAGACCTCCTGCCGGCGATGGTGTTGCGTCTGGGTGGAAGGGCCGGGATGCCGAATTCCCTGCGTTGTTCCAATACCCTGGGGGCGGCATCCTTGCGTTGGTCTCCCCGGGGGGTGCCAGTCCAGGTTTTCACAGATGGTCCTGGCCAGCTCGTTGCGGCTGTTGGCCGGAAACAGGGCGGCCGTCTACCAGATGTCGCTGATCTCCCGGCGGGTGAAGCAGCGGCCGAAAAAGGTCGTCGACTCGGGATTCCCGATGGGCGGGTCCGTTGATTCCCTCCAGAAGACAATGGTCCGATTGTGTGATGCATGAAGGGTGGGGGATTGTCAACCCTTTTTTTGAAAATGTGTGAAAAAAAATTATCCGCCCTGTTGACAAGGGGCTGGAACGGCAGGATTTGTTTTTATTCAAATTACTGGATTAAGCGAACACCATTGTCCGGCCGGGACAGCAGGCAAAGGCCTTCACCGGTGGGACAGACGGAGTTCCCGACCGTGTTGTTCCGATAAAGGGAACTCTGGTACTCCACCTTGCCGAAAAGACAGAGGAAGGTTCCCGTGGAGGGTTTGGTACGGTACCACGACCTGCCGAAGGCTCAAACCGCCTTCTCCCTGCCCTCGGCAAAATCGGCACCCGGGTGATCGGACACCAGAATGTCCCAGCAAAACCCGGCAGGTTGGGCTGATGGCCTCATGCATTTCCCCTGGCAACTCCAGTGCAAGTCTGCCCTTGTCAAAATCATTGTTCCGGTCCATTTTCCCAGTCATCGGGAATGCTCCTTCCCCATGCTTGGAAAATACGATTGCGGTGTTCCCAACCCTTCCCTGAAAAGCCACGATCCTGCACGTTTCTGCCCCTTGGGGATTGAAAACGGACAAAACTGAAATGGACGATGAACGAATCAAACCGGAAAAGGTCAAAAACACCAAATTCAGTCATTACATGGCAAAATTGACCGCAATAGAAAAAACACACCCATACCGAGACATAAAAATAACAATAAAATTAATTTTAGTTTAATTTGTAGGAGATTTGTCGGGGAGTTCCTAAATTTAACATTGAGTAAGATTTGCTGAATATCAAAGTAGGGCTGGTCAGAATTATGTTACAACGAACCAATGGACAGAATAATTTTTCTGCATTGGTTTTGAATGCAGATTACCAACCATTGTCTTATTTCCCGCTGTCCCTCTGGTCATGGCAGGAGTCCCTGAAGGCCGTATTCCTAGACAGAGTAAACGTGATCTATGAATACAACCATGTTGTTCAATCGCCCTCAACAACCTTCAGGCTGCCATCGGTAATTGCCCTGAAGGAATATATTCGACCCCAGAAAAGCGTTGCATTTACAAGATTCAACCTTTTTCTTAGGGATGAATTTACCTGCCAATATTGCAGGAGTACCGGTAATCTTACATTTGACCATGTCAAACCGATTTCTATGGGCGGGACCACATGTTGGGAGAATGTGGTTGCAGCCTGTCAGGAATGCAATTTCAAGAAGGGTTCAAAGTCCCTGAAGCTGGCTGGTATGGAACTGCGAAAGAAACCTGTTGAACCGACCAACCAGGAATTGAGAAATACCGGAAGGAAATTTCCGCCCAACTATCTGCATGAAACCTGGATGGATTTCCTGTACTGGGATGTTGAACTGGAACAGTAAATCCGGATTGATTTGAGGACATCAGGAAAGTTGACCTGCTACTGAGTTTTCAGAAGCGGGGATCTGAATGACAAGTTCCATTTCATCCAGAAATTCCTTGGGCAGATGACATTTGATTTGCAGCCCATCCGCAAGGGTTCGCATTTCAGGCACTAACTTTTCACACATATTATCTTCAACCTTGTGCTTGTGCATGCATCTTGTCTGGAAAGGACAGCCGGAAGGAGGATTGAGGGCTGATGGTATTTCACCTTCCAGCACGATATGCTTTTTCGACACGCTGGTGTCGGCGATCGGTACGGCTGAAAGCAGGGCCTCGGTATAGGGATGATAGGGAGGTGAGAAGATCTGGTCCGTTGATCCCATTTCGACAATATGTCCCAGATACATGACCATGACCCTATCAGACAGGTATCTTACAATGGATAGATCATGACTGATGAACAGTAGGGTTGTAAGATTTTTTTTCTGGATTTCGAGCAAAAGGTCAGTAACGGCTGCCTGAACGGAGACATCCAATGCGGATACCGGTTCATCAGCCACCACAATCTGTGCTGATCCCGCAAAGGCACGAGCTATGCCAACCCGCTGTTTTTGACCACCTGACAATTGTCTTGGTAACCGATTGGCAAATTCCCTTGGCAGTTTGACAAGATCCAACAATTCAAGCATCCTGTTTTCCCGCTCATTGGGTGAATTGCCTACACGGAAAATTTCCAAGGCCCTTGTGATTTGATTACCAACGGTCATTGAAGGGTTCAAGGTATCAAAGGGATTTTGAAAAACCATCTGAATGGATGAAACCGTTCCAACATCCCTGTTTTCGATTGGTACCGATTGAATGGACTTGCCATTCAATTCAATATCACCGTCAGTGGCAATTTCAAGTCCCATCAGGACTTTTGCCAATGTTGATTTGCCACAGCCTGATTCACCAACTATGGCCAATGTTTCAGATTCCCGGGCAGTAAAGGTCAGGGTTTCATTGGCCTTGACAACCCTTTTTTCGCCACCACCGAAAAGTTCATTGGCAGCAACTTCATAGTATTTCCTCAAATTGCTGACCTTGAGGACTTCCTTGCCAAAATTGTTTTCCTCATCACCTTCCGAAACTTGTTCAAATTGCCCCCAATCAATTTCTTCAAATTTCAGACATCGTGAACCGTGTCTTTCAAATCCCGGAACATCACTCATTGGAATGGCCCCGGTATTGCACCTTCCATCTTCAAAATAGTTGCAGCGTGGTCCAAAATTGCAACCGGGAGGTCTTTCGTGGGGCAGGGGGAAATTGCCTTGAATGGCAACCAGGGGACGTGAATTCTTATCGGCTCCAGGCAGTGGTATTGATTGGAACAAGGCCTCCGTATAGGGATGTCTCATCTTGTCGAAAACATCATTGATCGATCCCGTCTCAACTGCTTCACCTGAATACATAACACAAATTCTACCACAGGTTTCAAGTATGAGACCCAGATTATGGCTTATAAAAAGCATCGAGGTTCCATATTGCTTGCCCAAATCCTTGACCAGTTCGACAATTCCTGCTTCAACCGTAACATCCAATGCAGTCGTTGGTTCATCAAGTATCAATAACGAGGGCTTGGACATGAGGGCCATGGCAATGACGATTCTTTGCTGCTGCCCGCCTGAAAGCTGATGTGGATATGAGTCGAGAATTCTCTCAGGATCGGGTAGCCTGACCGATTCAACAACTTCGAGTGCCAATTCCCTGGCCTTGGCCTTGGAAAGTCCATCATGTATAATTGGTACTTCCATAAGTTGAGTCGCAATTTTCATGGCCGGATTCAGGGATGCCATTGGTTCCTGATAGATCATGGCAATTTCGGAACCTCGCAATTCCCGCAATTCCTTTGGGGTATATTCCTGCAGGTTCCTGCCCTTGAACTTGATGGAGCCCCCCACAATCTTTCCATTTACGCCAAGGTCCTGCATTACGCCCAGTGCAACCGTGGATTTGCCACAGCCTGATTCACCAACCAACCCCATGGCCTCACCTTGGTAGACCGTACATGAAAAATCCATGACGGCAGGTATTTCACCCGCCCGGGTAAAAAAGGAGATGGACAGATTTTCTATCTCGAGGATTGGTGTTTTGTTTTCTTTGCCGTTGCTAGCCATTATCCTCTCAGTCCTTTAGTGATTGTTCCCTGAGGCCATCAGCCAGGAGGTTCAATCCCAATACCAGGCTCATCAGTGAAAGAGCAGGGGGGACAGCGCCATGTGGGTAAAGTGTCAAAATCTTTCGCCCCTCATTGATTGTTGAACCCCAGTCGGGGCTTTCCGGTGACACCCCAAGCCCAAAAAATCCGAGGGTCCCCAGAAGAATGGTGGTATAGCCAATGCGCAAACAGAAATCGACGATCAGGGGGCCTCTGGCATTGGGCAGGATTTCCCAAAGCAGAATATACCAAGTGCCTTCACCCCTGGTTTGTGCAGCAGCAACATAATCCCGTGTTTTGATTTCGAGGGCAAGGCTTCGAACAATCCTGAAAATTGTCGGTGAATTCGCAAATACCACCGAAACAAACACATTCAGGAGATTTGGATCCATGCTGAATACTCCAAGGGGATCGCTGTCAAAGGCAAGACCTAGATAAATCCAGAAGCCGACCACCAGAATAAAACCAACGATAATATTACGTTTCATGGGCTGGGTATAAAGTTTCGAATTGACCAAGACAGCAAAGAACGCAATCGGAAACAGGAACATTACGGCCGCGAGCATGGTCGGCAGTCCCGTTTCCTGAATTGCTGGAGAAACCATGAGGTAAAACAGCAGGATGACTGGAAAGGCCAATACGAGATTGGCCAGAAAACTGACCATGGTGTCAAACTTGCCTGGAAGGTATCCTGCTACAAGCCCAAGCATTATTCCAACCATGAAGGCAAACATTGTCGCAGCAGGGGCTATCGTCAATACACTGCGGCTTCCCATGACTACCCGGGAGAAAACATCTCTGGCTAGTCGATCTCCACCAAGGAGGTAATATTCTCCTTCAAGACCACGTACAGGTGTACCCGGAACCTTGTTTTTCATGCCTGATATCTGTCCGTAGGGATCAAAGGTAATGATCACATCGGCAAAAATGGCCGTAAATACCCAGAACATGACAATACCGAGCCCAATCAATCCTATTGGACTGGCAAACAACTTGCCGTAAAGCCCCGTATGATTTCTGATTAAGTAGGAAACGATAAAAAACACAACCAGAGCGATCCAGACCGGCCAGAAATGCCCAATGATCTGGCTGAATATCTCGAAATATGACAATCGTTCCATGTGCTGACCCTAACTGACCCTAATTCTTGGATTCAGGAAGACATAGCCGATATCTGATATGAGCTGAGTCATCAGTACGACGACAACGGCTACGATGGAACATCCAAGCAGAAGATTGATGTCATTGGTTGATGCTGCTTGAACAAGGGTCCAGCCAAAGCCCTTGTAGTTAAAAAGTGTTTCGACAATCACCACACCGGTAAGCAACCATGGAAATTGCAACATGATTACCGTGAAAGGTGCGATCAGGGCATTTCTTATTGCGTGCTTCAATACTATGGCGGTAAAGCTGACGCCCTTCAAACGGGCGGTCCTTATGTATTGGGAAGTCATGACTTCAGCCATGGAAGCCCTGGTCATTCTTGCGATATAACCCATACCGTATAGAGCCATGGTGGCAACAGGAAGGGTAAAGTTTTCAAAGGTTATGTTTTCCATGGCGGAGGCAGAGGATCCCTTGAACCATTTCAAACCAACTGCATTGCTGGAAAAAAGGGCTACCAGCAATACACCGGAAACATACTCTGGGGTTGCCGTGGAAATTATTGAAAAAGTGGAAAGGGTACGGTCTGTTCTGGTACCTTCCCGCATGCCGGCGAGTATCCCGATCACCAATGCAACTGGAACCATGATTAACATGACGTAAAGCATCAGCCATCCGGTAAGGGCAAGTCGCTTGAATATGATTGAATCGACTTCTTCCTTGAAAATAACCGACCATCCCCAATTGCCCTGAAAAATTCCACAGTATTTCGGTGTGTTTTCAAGGGAAACACCAGGACGGGCACACCGACCCAAAATCTTGCCGCCATCCTGTACCAATTGATAGGATGGCAAGACACCAAGCCACTCTCCGTACCTGACAACATCAGGCTGATTGAAACCGTTCAATTCAAGCCAGGTTTCAACCTGTTCAGACGACATGCGCTGGCTGCCAAGGAACTTGGCAAGTTTAACCAGATTTCCATCAAGATTGGTTAGAATGAAGACAATAAAAGTCAGGCAAAAAACCGAGAGGATGGTAATCCCAAGGCGTCTTGATATGAACCGTAACATTTTGGTAAAAACTCAATCTGTTTGAAGCAGAGCAGGTTGAAATTCATGAACGGAGAGGAATTCCCCTCCGTTCACATCTTTTATTGGGGTAAATGGTTTACGCAGCCCATCCGTATTTGAAACTGTGGATTTCAAACGAAGGATGCATATCGGCTCCAACCAGATTGGACTTGTGGAAACGGTTGAGGTTTCTCCAATAGGGTTGAATGATCACACCCTCTTCCTGCATGATGGTTTGCAATCGTTCCATGACTTTTCGTCGGCTGTCAGCATTGCTCAATGTCAAGGCCTCTCCCAGAAGGGTGTCGAACTCATCACTGGCAAAGGCAGTTTCATTCCAAGGACCATCGGAACGGTAAGCCAATACATAAATCTGGACGCCAAGTGGTCTTGGATTCCAGTTGGTCATGCTGAAAAGGTGGGTTTGCCAACCCTCCCAAAATGTACCGCCTGGCAGATTGGTTCTTTTGACCTTGATTCCAGCTTCCCTCATCTGGCTGGCAATGGCGTCTGCAGTTGCACTGATCCAATCGGTGTCGATGGAAATCAATTCATGCTCGAAATCAAGCATCCCTGCGTCTTCAATCATTGCCTTGGCAGCGTCCTTGTCAAC
This sequence comes from Paracoccaceae bacterium, assembly GCA_026710155.1. Lineage (GTDB taxonomy): Bacteria > Pseudomonadota > Alphaproteobacteria > Rhodobacterales > Rhodobacteraceae > MPNP01. The sequence goes on along the minus strand of JAPORQ010000010.1, from coordinate 3,592 downwards.
AGTCAAGGGTGCCAATTCTGCATATTCGGGATGGGTAGGAGATACATGGTGATTTTCGGCCAATCCGCCATTATTGTTGAAACCAAGTTCCAGACAAACGGCATTATCGACTGCTTTGGCAAAACCGGTTCGAACCCTCACGTCAGCGTAGGGTTGAACCTGAGTTCCGTCCTCCATGTCCACCAAACCATCACGACGTGACCTGCAGACCACTGTAGCATTTGTACCAACTGAGGATCTGGTCCAGCCATCAAGTGTTTCATAAAGCTCGATAAATTCACTCGTGGTCTCATAACACACATCGAACTCATCAGCTTCAGCACCTGCAACATGAGCCGAAAAGTCCGTGCCATAGTCCAGGAACTCGATGCGGTCCAGATAGGCTCCGTTACCGGCATCCCACCATACATGATCGTTATTTTTTACCAACACTCCCTTGACACCCACTTCAAAGGATTCAGGCAGGTAGGGGCCAGTACCAATTGGATTGTCAAGCATTGTTGCTGCGTCATGGGATGAATGCACTATTGCGCTTGGATAATCCAACATGCCAACAATAAGAGTTATGTCAGGTTGGGAGGGATTAAGTTGTACGGTATGCTTATCCAAAACAACGATTGCACCGTCTCTGGCAATGCCAGTATCAGGATCAATCAGGGTGCCCATACGGCCCGCCATGGAGTTGCCTGGCACATCCTTTTCACACCAACCAGCAATGTTTCTGGCAACATCATCAGCAGTGAAGTCGTCACCATTGTTCCATTTCACACCTTTTCGTAAATTCAGGGTAATCTGGGTAGCATCTTCATTGGCACTCCAGCTTTCCAACAGTCTACCTTCTATAGAACCATCGACATTGAGTTGTACAAGGTACTCCAGCCAACCGCGGCTAAAATTGGCCATTTCAGACCAGTCATAGGTTCGCGGATCTTTAAGAGCCCGAACATTCATTTGAATTCTTACTGTTCCACCTTCCTGGATGGCCATGGTTTCAGCTTGTGGTGCAGATAGACCAATCAGGCTATAGGCGGTCGCCGAAGTAGCACCAAGTGCGGTTGCCCTGGTCATAAACTCCCTTCGAGAGAGTTTGCCATCAAGGCATTCCTGGGCATACATGTGTACGGCACTAGGAAACTTTTCTTTAATTTCATTCATTAACATACTCCTGTAGTTTATTTGAAGAATTGGTATTCTCTATTACAACTTATAAATCAGATTTGCAACTAGACTTTTCAGATTCCTGCAATTCACTTTGAATTCCGTGCATGGAACAGTTGTGACTTAACCAGTCAAAAAACGGTTTTTACCGCTGAGCAGGACATGAATATCAAGTTTTTAAATGGGGATTACATCCTTGATCAAGCAAAACCAGGCATCTTCCTACTGGTAGTGGACATGTTGTTTTTTTGTGCAGCCCGCCCTGCACATGCCGCCAGCTTCACCTGTGCGGCCAAGGCAATATTGACGAGGGAACATGACATCGAGACAGGACCGGTTTGAAGACCATCCTGACAAACTGGTCGATTGATTGTTGCAGGTGGGGGGGGGCAAGCATATAATCCCCCGTCAAATTGCCTCATATCCAAAGGGAATTATATCCTTGATTGAATTTCCCCATTTTCTTGTGGAGGCATTGTTGGTTTTCCGGCCATTTTGTGAAAAAACCTCCCACGCATGTTCCCCTGGAGTGCAATGGCATCCCCCCGAGGTGTCTGAACACCCCTTGTATTTTCGGTGAATGGGAAATTCAATCAAGGATATAATTCCCTATCCAAATGGGGTGTACCTTCATTTCTAAATACTCAAACAAATTTAATATCATGAAAAAAACAAAGGATTTGTTATGACAAATAATTACCCACCTGACCAAATTGGAATTTGGTTGGAAAGACAGGAAAAATGATTAATGAAGTCGCCCCCCTGGTACTCAGATGGATGATATCAAGATCGTTCCCGGACGGCCGCTGTCTGCATTTTTGAGAATGGAAGGATTGAATGCCTTGCTATGGCACCGGGTATACCTGATATACGGGAACAGGAACGGACTGACAAGTTTGCCAGCGGTCTCTATGAACGCCTTGTTGAAAACGGCACATTGAAGATTGCCGGCGGCAAACGCATACCTGACCTGCAGGATGTCGTAGAACTGATAATGGTAAAATGGGGCCGCCATCATGTTGCGTTTGTGATCGGTTTCGTCTTGACGAATTGAAGGACGCAGCCCCGAGCTGGAATCTTTTGCCCCTTGTTAGTCGATGGTCGGAAGCAACCAGCGACATTGAAAGCACCTGGAAATATTGCGTTGAAAAGGACTTCTAATGTTCGGAGGAATCAAGGTTGATGATGAGAACCAGTTTGGCGTTCACCACGATCAAATCCGATGACCAGGGCAATTGTAGAATTCAACAATCGCTTTTGAAAAATGACATTGGATTTGCTTTCACCTTGGCCGTTGGTCTTCATGATATAGAGAAAAGACAGCTTGCCCGCCCCGTCAAAAATTGATAATCGTATAATGCCCCACTTCAGAAAAAAACTAAATCAACGGCTATGGCGAGCCGTCAGGTTGCAGGTGCTTGCGAGGGATAATTACCGGTGTTGCAGTTGCGGCCGTCCTGGACGCCTGGAGGTTGATCATATCGTTCCACTTTCAAAAAATGGATCTTAAGTATGATCTTCAAAACCTTCAATCGCTATGCTAATCCTGTCATGGAAAAAAGACCGAAGCTGAGAATCCTGGTCTGGCCGAAAAAAGGGCTTGGATGGCCTATTTGCTGGAATCAGATTGAAATTACCCCGAAAACCTGCCCCACAGATTGCCCTCAGGCGTCATAGAATTGCTTGGAGGTATTTTGGGGGGACACCTCCGAAATTTTGCGTAAGGAAATCGTATTGTGTGAAATGAAAAAGGGCGGTCAATGCCGCCCCGATGCATCCCCGGATTACTGTTACTTTTCTGGACAAGGCACATCACGGGGTGACTTTTTTAGCTCAATTACGCACAGTATCACTTTCAGTAGCTGGGCACTTTAAGGATTGCCAGTGCTGGACTGTATATGTCACCTCTTGAAGGCCGATATAGCAAACTGCAATGCAATCGTGAGTATGCCGTGGAAAAGCTTTTCCATGTCTATTCACGGTATGTGTACCATCGCTCTGTTTTTCCGGATAAACGCTTCGCCAAGTTCCATTCTGAGGATTTCCCGGGTTGTCGGTTTTGCACTTTATTACTTTGCCTTTGCCAACAAAACTGGAGTCATCGGGGCACTCGGTATTCAATCCATCCCTATTTGTGCAAATTTGGTTCTCATCACTATTGTACTTATGCGCCAAAGCAGGCATCATAAGCATAACCGTCACCACCGTCGCGGCGGCGAGTGTCTTTATCAGTCTTTTCATGTTTGTCTACCTAAATTTCAAAATTGTCTATGTTATTACTACAATAATATTTCAATCAAATCAAGCAAAATTTTGGTAGTGTCTCAGTTTGAAAATCATTTTTTGTAGGTTTTCGGTCTATTCGGTTTTGGAGCATTGGCATCAATCAAGTCAACAAGCCATTCCATATCGTGCAAGGTATCGGTCAAACCGG